>QNYK01000108.1 GCA_003973385.1 Bacillota bacterium
GGTGTCATCATATCTCCGACGCGAATCTCGTCGAGCCTGAGGATGTTGCGATAGAGTTCTCGTTCGTGTTCGGCAAGAGTCCCGTCAACTCCCGCCATGTCAATCATCGCCTCGACCTCACCCCGTGAAACATGTTCTGTTGATTTGCTGCCGAACATTCTCGTCAGCGCGACGGTCAAGCCCATCACTGGCTTCATCAAGGTGGTCAAGATGTGTAAGCATACGCCGACGAATCCCGACAGCTTTCGTGAATGCACTACGCCCAGAGTCTTCGGAATGATCTCGGCTCCGGTCAGGATCAGAAAGGTGAAGAGAGCCGAGAATACTGCGACCCACGCGGGATACTCCTTGTGAACCAGGTATCCGGCGATCGAAGCTCCCATCGTGTTCGAGATGGTATTGAGGATCAGTACGGCACTGATCGCCTCGTTGAGTCGATTCTTCTTCAGATCCAGCAGCCAGCGGATGCCGGTGCCCCGTTTTCGGCGCTCTTCGAGGCTCGGGATCGAGACAGAAAGCAGGGTCGCCTCGAGCAGAGAGCAGAGGAAAGAGACGCAGATGGTCAGCGAAACGACACTGAGGAGAAGGGTCACGGGCCATCCATCCAGGTGAATTGGGCGTTACAGGGCGCCATCATACCCGGTCTGGAGTGTCACCCAAAACGCTCCTCGCACCGGGTTCGAGCCCCGTTTGATGCTTATCGGAACCAACCAGTCTTTGCACTTTACACTTTATAAAGTATGTGTCAGGCTTCTGCCGGCCCCATGCCCGGGTTCTGTTTGCATTCGATCGCGAGTGCCTCATCGAGTGGCACTCGTTGCTCGATTCTGGATGGCCGGGTGTGAGGTGACGATCGAGATGGGGGATTACAGGCCAATCCGGGTCATTCCGGAGCTTCTGGCATGAACCCTGCACTGTCGATGTGAACGGCCCACTTCACCGGACTGTCCGGTGTCGCTGGGTCAGAGGGGAGAGCCGATGACACCTTCGACCCATGGCCAGCGACCCCGCACAAATATAATTTCGAGTCGAATCGGAATCTCGGGGACTGCGAATCTGCCGCCTGCGTTGGCACCGCAGCAGCAGTTGAGTTCGTTCAATCCAGTTCCATCGCGCGAAGAACAATGGGTGGGAAATTGGCGATGCGATCCAACTGTCGGTGGCAGTTGCTCATCCCATGGGTGGAGTCGTTCACAACCAGCCTGTGTGCAAATCCAAGAGGTTGTGGCCCGGCAACTGGGCCAGGTCGGAAAGAGGGAGTCATGGTGAATCAGGGTACGAGCCAGGGGATTGATGGTCCGCGACAGACCGGTGCTTCCATCGATCTGGTCAAGTTCTGGGATGGACTGGGATTTGGCGGCCGCGTCGGGGTGGGTTTTGCTCTCATCTTCGTGGTCGCATTCATCTTCACTTCATCCTTGAAGCAAGATTGGATCGACATCTCGGTCGGTGATGTCGAACGTGACTTCGAACTCACCGAGATCCTCAAGGGCCATCAGATCGAGTTTCGCTTCAGCGCCTCGGGTGGCCTCCAGGTGCCAAGCATCCGCGCTTCCGAGGTATTTTCTCTGCTCCATGCAAAGACAGCAACGGCGGAGCAAGCGGATCCATTTGACTGGATAAACCAGTCTGGATCGCTGATCGACAGTGCCAGGCAGCGTGAACAGCGCTGGGAACGGTCGCAGATCGAGCAACTCGAGGCGGACCTTTCTCGCCTCGAGGGGATCCACTCCGTGAGTGTGACACCCAATCGATCGAGCGGAGCATCGGTCATCGCATCGAGCCGCAAGATTACCGGCGTCAGCGTTCAGGTCGAACTCGACCTCGACCTGAGGCCTTCCGGACTCAGTCACTCGATGGCCAGATCGATCGCATTGCATGTTTCCGGGGCATACGGGGTGGCCAAGGAGAAGGTCATCATCACGGATACCACCGGTAATTACTACGATCTCGACAATCCACAGGTGACAGCTGGGGATGTCCTGGAGAAGAAGAAAATCGTCGAACAATACGTGGTTCGTTACCTTTCGGCGATATTTGATCCGGAGATGTATCGTGTGATCGTCGATGTGAGTCTGGCCAGCCCGGTATTCGAGACGGTCGAGAAGTCAGGTTACATCCCGGGCCATCCACCCATCGTTCCGGGCATCTACGATCTCCAGGAGCAGGTGGCCACCTACTCACCAATTTCGGCACAGTTTGCAGATTCAGTAGTGACCCGAGCTACAGCTCAGCAGATTCCAGGCCGTACAGTAGCGGATCCCGAAATCGCAGGTGTTGAAGAAGTGGCTGTCACCGTGATGTTGGATCGTCAAGGTGCCATCGCCAGAGCCAGCGCCGGTAGGGGCGCTGAAGCAACCAACGGGCAAAGAAATGTGGCGCAGCTTCTCCGTGAGTTCACCGCCATGATCGTCGATGGTCTCGAATCTCATCTCCGGATTCATGTCGGAAGCGATTCCGTGATCGAGGCCAGAGTGCTTCCAGTGAACTTCAAGGGTGTGCTCTCGACGGTGCAGCCTGCCATGGTTCAGCGATCCGTCACCGATGAATTCGCAGGATACCCCTTCTCCTTCTATTTCCTGATCTGCGGGGGGATGCTGGCAGTATTCTGGGTATTCCGCCATGGACCCAGAGACTCGATCGTAGAACCTGCGATTACAGGGTTCGGGTCGGCGAGGTTCTCCCAGGACAGGGTGCGTGAAAGTGTCAATTCGATCTTCGAGGAGTGTGAAACCTCCATCACCGATAAAGCGATCGAGCAGATCTGTAACCTCGATGTGCCCGAAACTGTCGAGGTTCTTCGGCATGTCATCTCGCACGATGAGGGTGAGCTACCCGGGTGCTCCGTGCTGGCACTCCTGGTACTCGATCAAAGCACAACCAGAGCCGAGATCTTCGACTACATGAATCCTGAGGAGTTGTCGGCTCTGTCGGGGATGATCTGCGAAGTCGAAGCGGTCAATCAAGAAAAGCTCGCAGATGCTCTGGCGGTACTGGAGCTCTTCCAGGGATTTGCATCCGACTCCAACTCGCCAGGAGGAGTCCCTTCTGCCATCGGTGTGATCCCCACTCAACTAGAAATCCAGCGATCCGTGATCGACGACATCCGATCCAATGATGCGAAACTGGCAGATCTGATAGAGGGCAACCGAAGCGACTCCAGTTCAAGGGAGGTTCAATCGTCATGAACGATGAAGTGTTTTCGCCACCACAGGAGGGCCCAACGGAGTTCAGTCGATCTCAAGAGGAGGCACGTCTGCGCCTGGAAGCACTACAGATTGCCTACCAGCAACTGATGCAGAAGTTGCTCGCCGATGGCCAAAAGTCCGTTGCGGCGATCGAGCAGACGAACGCGGATATCGAGCAGGCGAAGGAGTATTCGCTGGCCAAGATCGAGGTGCTCAGTGACGAGGCCAGGTCTGCAGCTTGTGAACAAGGTCTGGAGGACGGTCGCAAGCAGGGCTTCGAGGCGGGCCATGCCGAGGGGGTTCAGATGGGCCTCGAGGAAGGCCGCCGTGTATTTGCACAGAGCGTCGAACAGAAGGCCCGTGAACTGGTTTCCCAGCAGTGCGAAACCTTGCCACAAACACTGGCCGCCGCCATCGAGGAGTTTTCTCGATGCTGGAAAGACACGATAGAAGAAACACGGCGTGACACCGTGAAATTAGCCCGTGGGATCGCTCAAAGGGTGCTCCGTCGCGAGATCGAGGACTTGCCATCGGTGGTAGTAGAAAACATCGAACTTGCAGTGCAGAGAATCGGTGATCGATGTCAGATCGTCGTCGAGGTCAACCCTGCAGACCTCACTGCTGTTGTCCAGTTCCTTCCGATTCTAGGACAGAAGTTTGAAGGTGCAGAGGGTGCCGAGATTGTAGGTGAAGAGTCCATCACGCGCGGCGGCTGCCGAGTTCGCAGTCGCTCAGCGAGTGTGGATCTGACGATGGAAACGCAATTGGATCTGATCGAATCGGCACTGATCAAGGATACCCAGGAGAATTGATGAATTTCATCGAAGCACTCGAGTCACTGAATACGGGTCAGATGGTGAGGGTGCGCGGCACAGTTGCTCGCGTTACAGGAGTGATCGTCGAGGCGCAAGGTCTGTCACTTCCAGTGGGCGCTGAGTGCACCATCCGGACTCGAGAAGGTGATCAGGTGGTGGCAGAGGTGATCGGGTTCTCCGGCGATAGGTGCCACTTGCTTCCCGAGTCGGGCATCTCAGGAATCGCTCCTCAAGATGTAGTGATTCACGACGGAGAAAAGCCCAGCGTCGAGGTTTCTCACCAGTTGCTGGGGCGCGTTATCAATGCAAGGGGGATCCCCATCGATGGAATGGGACCTGTTCCCTGTGGTGAGAAGATGCCAATCCATGCAGATCCAATTCCGGCGCTTGAGCGTCAGAAGATTGACCGTGCAGTCCACACGGGTGTACGCGCGTTTGACTCGATCCTGACCGTGGGAGTGGGTCAGCGCCTGGGGATCTTCTCGGGAAGTGGTGTCGGCAAATCGACCCTGCTCGGAATGATAGCAAGGAACACCGAACTGCCGATCAGGGTGATCGCGCTGGTCGGAGAACGAGGACGCGAGGTCCGAGAGTTCATCGATCGAGACCTCGGGCCTGAAGGCCTTGCTCGAAGCGTTGTTGTGGTTGCGACAGGAGATGAAGCCGCAGTGATGAGACTGAGGGCAGCCAAGGTTGCGACCTCCATCGCGGAGTGGTTCAGGGATCAGGGAAATGATGTTCTGTTGCTGGTGGACTCCATCACGAGAGTGGCTCTTGCTCAGCGAGAAGTTGGTCTGTGCGCCGGGGAGCCTCCCACCACCCGGGGATACACACCCAGCGTCTTCGGCATGCTGCCACGGCTTCTCGAGCGAACTGGACCTGGCAAGGTTGGAAGCATCACCGCGTTTTATTCTGTCCTGGTCGAAGGGGATGACCTGCACGATCCGATAGGGGATGCGGTAAGAGGGATTCTCGATGGGCAGATCTGGTTGAGTAGAGATCTTGCGAACCGGGGCTGGTTCCCACCGGTAGACCCCTGTGCCAGCACCAGCAGGGCGATGAGTTCCGTGGTCGATCCTGAGCATCTCCTCGGTGCTCGCTCGCTGGTTGAACTGGTGGCGACACACCGGGAGATCGAGGACATGGTGCGTCTCGGTGCGTATGTCCGCGGTCAGGATCAGAGGTCCGATGCCGCTCTCGATGCGATGCCATCCATCGAGGAGTTATTGCGTCAATTGCCTTCAGAAAAGAGTGAGTTCGAGCTCACCAGGAAGCGCCTGATCGATATCACCAGTAACTCCAGCAAGGAGGTTGCCTGATGTCGACCGAAGAATTTCGACTCGATGCGCTGCTCAAATTGCGAAAGAAAGAAGCCAATCTGCAACAAGGAAAAATGAATGCTTGCATCCGGAGACTGGAAGAACAGCACCAGGAAATGGACAGAACCAACCAGGAATACAACGCGGTGGTCACTCTCCTCCGGGAGGAGGATCAGATCGGAGCGACCCTCTCGGAACTGATGGTTCATCGCAGATATCTCGAACGGATGAGAGATCTGGCGAAGCAGCAGGGGGAACTCTCGGATGCATTGGCAGCGGATCTTGAACAGGTTCGAGGTCATGTCATCGAGGCCATCCAACGATGTCGTGCGGTCGAAAAATTGAAGGAACGGTTTGTTGAGCGGGAATCAGAACGTGCCGAACGAAGCGAGCAGCGCTTCGTCGATGCCGAGACCAGCGCTCGGTTTGCGGCGGTGATCCAGGCGGAATCAGCCTGACAGGGGCAGAGTCCTGCTCAGTAGCGAGCGGAACACAGTGGAAGGGAAACCAGCGATGGAAAATCTCCGGAGTCGAAAAAGAAATGAACTCCGCTGGGTGAGAACAGTGGTGCTGTTGGCATTGTTGGTGATCGTGGTCACCACATTCATCGATGCACAACAGTTTCCGGTTCCGAAAACAGCAACCAATAGTGATGTGTCAGGAACTCCTGTGCCAGACGAGCGTTTTGCCAATGGCGGCGTCATTGCTGCTGCAAGTTCCGGCAGTTCCTCTGCGCCATGGAAAACAATTCAGGCACTTGGGGCAATTCTCGTCATCACAGGAGTGGGAATCGGTGGGTACATATTGATTCGTAAATATGCGCCAGGAGCGATTCCGGGGACGGATTCTCGCATGAAGGTTCTGATGCGGATGCCCATCGGGAATCGCCAAAGCATCATCATCCTTCGGGTAGGTGACAGGGTGCTTGTTGTGGGCGCTTCCTCCGGCGGCATGAAGTGCCTCAGCGAGATCACCGATCAACATGAAGTTGAAAACCTCAGCTACGGTGTGGAGTTCTCACGGGAACGGAGAAAAGTAAACGAATTGGTAGATAGCGAGGATCTCGGCGACTTTGTCGAGGACGATGAGAAAACCAGCGATGTGCAACATGAGATCGAGTGGCTTCGTGACCGCCTGGATGGTTACGGAGAGAAGGTCGAAGGAAAGGTGCGTACGTGATCAACGTCCGGCGTTCACTGATTCTGGGAGTCCTCGTGGCGTTTGCGATCTTGTTCATCGCAGCGCCGGAAGCGATGGCGAACGCCGATGATGGTGCAGAGGTAGGAATCATCGATCGTATTCTGAGTGGATCTCCGGGCGATGTAGATGTTTCTATCAAGTTGATCTTGCTGACAACAGTTCTCGCCATAGCACCGGCACTGTTGATGCTGACGACCTGCTTTACGCGAATCATCGTGGTGTTGGGATTTGTCAGGCGAGCCATTGGCACCCAGGATTCGCCACCCAACCAGGTTCTCGTGGGACTCGCCTTCCTGCTCACGCTGGCAGTGATGGGGCCGGTCTGGAGCGATATCTACACCAATGCGATCCAGCCCTATGCAGACCAGACTCCGATGCCGACCACCGGGAAGGTGCCTACAGGGGAAGAAGCGTACGCTTACGCAGATTCGAAGATGCGGGAGTTCATGTACCACGCCATCGACGAGGGTGACCTGCTCTTGATGGCCAGGGTAGGCGCAGCAAAAACTGTCGAGGAACAATACGAGGAAGACGGGATCATCAGCGCTGAATTCGTCGATTCATTACCGACCACGGTGATCATCCCGGCGTTTGTCCTCAGCGAGCTGAGGCGAGCCTTCGAGATGGGATTCATGATCTACATCCCATTTGTCGTCATCGACCTGGTGGTCTCCGCATTGCTGGTCTCGATGGGGATGTTGATGCTTCCACCGGTGGTTGTGTCGCTCCCCTTCAAGGTGCTGGTTTTCGTGCTGGTGGACGGTTGGGGACTGGTAGTCGAGCAGCTGTTGTTCTCCTCGATGGTGACGGTGACCGGATGACCCGATTAGATGTAGCACTGGATTTCCTCCAGCAGGCGTTGCTCGTTGCACTGCAACTGTCGGTGCCAATATTGTTGGTGATGATGATTGTCGGAATTGCCGTGAGTCTCATCCAGGCAATGACTCACCTACAGGATCAAACTCTCACCTTCGTTCCGAAGATCCTTGCCGTCGCCATGGCTCTGTTACTGCTGATGCCACTGCTATTGGGATGGGCGACCGAGTTCACCAGGGAAATGATCCAGGCCTCCGCCGTCGCGCTGGGTGGGGGGTGATCCAGGATGGCTGAGCTTTTCGAATACTCCATCTCCTCATGGACCGGCTGGTTCCTCGTATTCATGAGGATCTCGGGAGCGATGATGGTGCTTCCCATCTTCTCTTCTCGCACTATTCCTGCCCGGATCAAGGCCGCGATTGCGGCGCTGATCGCGCTCTGCGTGGCGCCACTGGCCATCGCAGATCCTTCCGGAACCGGCGCCAGGGAGATGGGGGAGTTGATGGCGACACCGCTGGTTGGCGCCGTCTCCATCTGTGGTGAGCTGGCTCTTGGCTGGGTCCTGGGCGCCACTGCAGCGGTATTGATGTGGGGCGCGCACCTCGGAGGACAGTTGATTGGACAGGATTCTGGGCTGGCGTTTGGTCAGGTGGTCGACCCCACGACCGGGCAAGCGACGGCTCCGACGGCGACATTGATGATGATTTTCGCAGGACTTGCTTTTCTGGCACTGGAAGGTCATCGGCTGGTGATCCTGGCGCTGTGCGGCTCCTTCGATGCCGTTCCTCCCGGATCCATCGGCAATATCCTGATACACGGGGTTCCCCTCACCACCGCTGCTCGCATCACGAGCGAGATCGGCTCGCAAACCTGGATGCTTGGACTTCAGATCGCTTTCCCGGCCAGTATCGCGCTGCTGGTGACGACCTTGGGCCTCGGTTTGATGGCCCGGATGATTCCCGAGATGAATGTGTTTGCGGTTGGCTTTGCAGTGCGTACAGGGGTTGGAATGCTGGCCCTCTTCATGACACTTCCCTTCATCGCTGATCTGTTTGGTGCTGTCGTCTCAACGGGCCTCCAGGGATCGCAGATGATCCTCAATGGACTCGGAGGGAACTGAAGTGATATTCCAGATGACTGACCACGGTGAGAAGACCGAAGCTCCGACGCGCAAACGACTGGAATCGGCTCGACTGGAGGGTCGGGTAGCACTCAGCACTGACCTGGTCGGATCCTTCGTGCTGACTTCTGGTTTCGGTTTCTTGCTTTTCTTCTCCGGGAGCATTTTTGCAGCGATCTTTTCAGGAACCAGGGCATCTCTGGGTTCCATCGGGAGTATCCGACTCGACGAGCAGGCAAGCCTCCAGTTGCTGACAGATGCGGTGGAACAATCCCTCGTCATCTTGCTGCCGATACTGATGACGTTATTTGCCGTCGCGGCAGTGGTGACATGGTTGCAGGTAGGCCTACGCATCCGCACAGAGGAGGTGTTGCCGGATCTGCAAAGAGTCGATCCGATCCGAGCACTGATGAACATCATCGGCCTCGGAGGGCTGAGGCGAGTGGTTATGGGAGTGCTGAAATTGATCGCCGTGGGAATCGTGCTTGTTCCGGGTATCTGGGGCCTGATGGGGGACTCTGAAGTGATCCGCAGTGCTGCGGTGGTGGCAGCAGATGGATCTCTGGCTGCGGTCGGCGCGAAACTGGTCGAACTGATCCTGCAGGCATGTGGTGCCCTGCTGGTCGTTTCCGCGGTGGATTGGGCCTACAGGCGCTGGGTTTACGAGAGATCCCTGATGATGAGCCGGAGAGAAGTCGAGGACGAGAAGAGAGAAATGACCGGCGATCCTCACCTGAAAAGAAGACGCAAGCAGCGGCATCAGCAAATCCTGGCGAAGCGGGGGCCGGAGTTCACCGACGAGACGTTACTCCACGGCGGATCGACAGGTGATTCCCGATGAACGAGCACCAGATGCAAACACTGACGCCAGCCTCCGGGTGGAAAAATACCATCCGCAGGAACCGGGATCTCGCAGTCGTGATGGCGCTCGCTGGGATCCTCATCGCCATCCTTGTGCCACTGCCCGGGCGATTGATGGACGGGTTGCTCGGCGCGAACATCGGCTTATCAGTGCTGGTGCTACTCACGGTGGTATTTCTGCGAAAGCCGCTCGAGTTCGCAGCATTTCCTTCCCTGTTGCTGCTGGCGACGCTGTACCGTCTCGCCCTCAACATCGCCACGACTCGATTGGTTCTCAGTCGTGCAGGAGACGAAGGAGTTTCGGCAGCTGGAGATGTGGTGCACTTCTTCGGTGAGTTTGTTTCGGGATCCAATTTGATCGTCGGTTTCATCATCTTCTCGATACTCGTGGTGATCCAGTTTGTCGTTGTGACCAAGGGAGCCACTCGTATTGCAGAAGTGGCTGCTAGATTCACGCTCGACAGGATGCCGGGCGCTCAGATGGCCATCGATGCCGATCTCAATGCGGGCAACATCACGGGAGACGAGGCGAGGACTGCAAGAGAGGAGCTCGCCGGACAGGCAGATTTTTACGGGGCGATGGATGGAGCCAGCAAGTTTGTCCGCGGAGATGCCATCGCCGCGATCATCATCACGATCATCAATATCGTTGGTGGATTCACCATCGGAGTCCTGCAGTACGGGATGACCTTTGCTGAAGCGGGAAGGGTATTCACGACCCTGACCATCGGAGATGGCCTGGTCACGCAGATTCCTGCACTTTTTATCAGCGTCGCTGCAGGGTTGATGGTCACCAGAGCATCGACGAAGGGGCAGATCGGAGACGCCGTCGTCGGGCAGTTGTTCGGAAACCCGAGGGCCCTGGCGATCACGGCTTTGATTCTGGTGGCCCTTGCCTTCACTGGTTTGCCTCCCGGTGTTCTTGGTGTTCTGGCTGTTTCACTGGCGGCTGTGGCTTACTGGTCGCGAAAACCGAACCAGGAGCAGATCGGTTCAGAGACTGCAGTGGCGGAGCCCTCCCTCGCCGAGACCGTCGCAACAACAGAAGACGCCAGGCAGGGGGGTAGGGCCAGCACGCGCCATTTCGAGTTCTCAGGCCAGCAACCGATTCGCATCGAACTCGGTTACGGCCTTCAGAGTCTTATTGAACCGGAATCATCAGGAGTTGCACTCAATGTTCGGGTTCAGCAACTGAGAGAAGATCTTCAGAAAGAACTTGGATTCTGGATTCCCCCTGTACACGCCAGGGTGCAGATTCGCGGAATCCCGAGGCAAGAGTTCAGCATCCAGTTGAGAGAGATTCCCTGTTCGCGTGGTGTGTTGAGAGCAAGGAAGGCACTCATCGTTTCAGATCATCGGCGCTCCATAGATGGAATTGCAGGAGATGCTGCTGAACTGGAGATTCTTGAAGCACCCGCGAAGTGGGTATCGCTCGAAGAGGGTGATATGCGCAAGTCACTCGGATACCGGGTACTGACGGCGCAGGATGCGCTGATTCTTCACCTCCGAAACGTGATCATGGAACACATTCAGGAACTTCTGACCCAGAAGGAAACTCGCAGGATCCTTGAACGAGTTGGCGAGGAGTGCCGAACTCTCGTGGACGAAGTGGTTCCGGATCTGCTGCGAGTCGGAGAGATACAAAAAATTCTCCAGTCGCTACTCGCAGAGGGAGTCTCGATCCGGGATATGGAGAAGATCCTCGAAACGCTGGGCGAGGAGGTGCAGCAACGTCCTGAAGCGCGCCAGGATCTCACAGCGCTGGCGGAGACGGTGCGAACAGTTCTCGGCCGCAGCATCTGTACTCAGTATCTGGATCAGCAGGGCAAGCTCCATGTCGTCACCCTGGATCCCCAGATCGAGAGTGTCTTGCTGGACGATCTGGAACCTGCCGATCGCGCCGGGAATGGCCCGTGTCTGTCACCACAGTTGCATGAGACGGTGATGGAAGCGCTGGTCATGGCGGTACACCAGCTGGTGGAGAATGACCATCCTGCAGTCATCCTCACCTCGCCCCGGCTGAGGAGTCCGATCAAGAAGCTGCTGGAGAAGGAAGTGCCCACGGTGGCGGTCCTCTCCTACAATGAAGTTGGCCACGGTACCACCGTGGAATCTGGGGGGATGGCGAGAATCGTTGCCTGACTTGCCGAGTCAGCTGGCGGTTTTTTCGCGGGGAAAGGGGAGCGTGCTCTTGAATGAGCCAACAGTACCCGGTGACGCGGGGCACACCCGCGTCGTAGCACCGGATTACGCATCTGCAGTTCGCATTCTTCAGGATCGATTCGGGAGTGATTGGACAGTGGTCCATTCGCGAAAGGTTCGAAGGCCTGGATTTCTGGGATTGTTCGGCGTTTCTGATGTGGTCGTGATTGTCCGCACCGAGGAAGCGATGCTATTCCAGCCTCAGGCAAATCCCGTCGTCTCCTCCAGTGGGAAACTGGCGCCATTGGCCAGAGAGTTGGGCGAGATTGATGTCCCTGTTTCGATCCCTGACCTCGTGCCGGTCACCGCAGGCAATTTCGAGCCGAGCAACGGAGCGGGGAATCTGGTGTATCGCCTCGAGGGTGCTCGCAGTCGCATCGCAGAGGAGTTGAAGGCGTATTCCAAATCGCTGGCAGGAGAATCGGCTACCGTTCCATGGAATCCAGTTCCGCCGAGAACTGACGAGGAATCACCGATCGAAATTGTGCGTCCCGGCGTTGCGATGCAGATGAAAACCGAAAGCGCTGCTTTCCTTGATGGGATGGCTGAGCCGATCGAGCCAGTGAGTACCGAAAAACTGATCGGCAACAACATCGAGCAGAGTGAAGGCACGGATGTTGATCCCGCCTTCCTCGGTGCAGTGTTGACTCATTGCGATGTGGCTGGATTTCCTCCTGCGGCGCTGAAGACCATCGTGCAGCAGGTTTGCGCCGATCCGATAGACGAGAGCCTGGGTCCCGAGGATTACCAGCAGATCGCCAGGGAAAGGATCGTTCGCTGCATCAAGGAGCGGATTCCTGACACGATGCAGATCGCAGGCGGATCGGTCGGCCAGCCGAGGGTGGTGGCTCTGGTCGGTCCCACGGGTGTCGGAAAGACCACGACGCTGGCGAAACTGGCGGCACATTTCCATCTGGTCGAGAAGAGGAGGGTCGGTCTTGTGACTCTCGATTGCTACAGAATCGGAGCCATCGAGCAACTGCGCCGATTCGCCGAAATACTGGGCCTGCCTCTGAAAACAGTTTCCGAGACAGCAGGCGCGGCAGAGGCGATCGAGGGGTTCTCCGATTGCGATGTGATTCTGGTCGATACAGCTGGCCGTAGTCAGCGCGACCAGGAACGCCTCATCGAGGTGAGGGATTCTCTCGCCAACATCGGAGACGTCGAGATACACCTGTGCCTGTCACTCGCTGCATCGCCGGAAGCGATCGTCGCCGCTGCGGAATCGTTTCGGATGGTCAAATACGACCGTGTCATCTTCACCAAACAAGATGAGTCGTATCGAAAGGGGTTCCTCTGGGACCTGTTCGGCGTGACTCCGGTTCCAGTCTCCTATGTCACCTGTGGGCAAGAGGTCCCCGAGGATATCCAGGCGGCTACCCGGGATTTGATCTGTGACATGATGATTCAGGGAAGATGAGAGACCAGGCCTGGCGACTTCGAAAAATGGTCGAAGAGAAGGTCTTCCCTGTCAGGGGTAGGGCGAGGGTGCTGGCCGTGACCAGTGGCAAGGGTGGTGTTGGAAAGACCAACATCTCGGTCGGGCTTGCCATCGCAGCCGCTGCATCTGGAATCCGCACCGTGCTGCTCGATGGAGATCTCGGCCTGGCCAATATCGATGTACTACTCGATCTCCATCCGAGAAAGCACCTGGGTCACCTGATCGATGGAGAGGCGTCTCTCGAAGAGGTGCTGATCGACTCACCAGGAGGAATCCAGGTACTCCCTGGTGCGAGCGGCTTGACCAGGGTTGCAGATCTTGGAAATGTTCAGAAACAGCGCCTGCTCGAAGCAGTGGCGAGGCTGGTGGAAGAATTCGATCTGGTCCTGATCGATACGGGGGCTGGAATTTCTCGTGCAGTACTCGATCTGTGCATATGCGCGGGAGAGGTGCTGGTGGTGACGACACCGGAACCAACTGCAATCGTCGACGCCTATGCGATGCTGAAAGTGTTTTCGACCGAGGCGTCTGCCCCCAAGAAATGGCTCGTGGTCAATCAGGTACTCTCTCGGGGAGAAGCTCAACAGGTTTCCAGTCGCATGATCGGTCTCGCCCAGCAATTCCTGGGCAGTGAGGTGAACGGTTGTGGTTCGGTGTTGCTGGATCCGCGTGTCAGGGCATCGGTACGCAGGAGGCAGCATTTCTCTCTGGCCTATCCTTCCTGCCCTGCGGCCAAGGGGGTCAAGGAAGTGGCTCACAATCTCGGCCTGGCGGGGCGAGCAGGGAGCCATGGCTTCCTCAACCGTCTGAAAGAAATATGGATCGGGGATCGGAGCAGGCCCCGGGAGCGTTCTATTTGAGGGCCAATTACTCGAGATGAGAGACTTCTCGAGAGTGTGGCACGGAAGATGCCAATGGCTGTAGGGCCAGGGCACGCTGGCGGCTGATCGTCGGTTCAAAGGGTGGCACCCTTGAGACGACACGGTGGCACCTGTAAGGGTAACGGTAAGAAACTCAGGAAGAGGAGATTCCATTGGCGCAGATCGAGTCGGGAGAGACACGGCAAGCGATTCCTGCAAACGATTCCCTGGTCGGTAAGACTCGGATGCAGGATGACCCGGAACTCGAGCAGGTGTGGATCGAGTTCAAGAAATCTCAGAGTACGGACCTCAAGAATAATCTCCTGGAGAGGTATCTGCACATCGTTCGATACACTGCAGACCGTCTTCACATGAAATTACCGCAGCAGGTCGATGTAGAAGACCTGTACAGTGCGGGATTGTTCGGACTGATGGATGCGATCGATAACTACGATCTGACTCGCATGGTGAAGTTCGAGTCCTATTGCTCTATCAGGGTTCGAGGTTCGATTCTTGACTCTCTTCGCGCCCAGGACTGGGTGCCGCGCCTGGTTCGCTCAACGGCCAATCGCATCGATGCTGCCTGGAGGAAGTTCCAGAACGAGACG
This sequence comes from Bacillota bacterium, assembly GCA_003973385.1. Taxonomy (GTDB): domain Bacteria; phylum Planctomycetota; class UBA8108; order UBA1146; family UBA1146; genus QNYK01. The sequence continues at coordinate 14,431 of QNYK01000108.1, forward strand.
GGCAGAGAACCTACCGACTTCGAGATGGCTGAGCAACTGGGAGTGACCGACGAGGAATTCGAATCGATGCAGCGAGAAGCGTCCGCGGCTTCCATCGTCTCGATCTCGGATCAGATTTCTGACGATGGGGAGTCCAGATCACTGAGAAAGATCGATATTCTCAATGACAAGAAGGCCAAGTCTCCCGACGAAGATTCACTCCGAAATGCGATCAAGGAATTCATCTATGATCAACTGGATTGTCGTGAGCAGGCGATCATCGATGGCTACTACTTCCAGGGGAAGACGATGAAAAGCATCGGATTGGATCTTCATCTTTCAGAATCGAGAGTTTGCCAGCTCCACTCCCGGATCATGAGCCGATTGCGCCAGACCTGCGACAAGCACCGACTCGACTTCATGCAGGATTGACGATACTGGCGTCCAGGCGGCAGACGCCGTAACTTGACGCCATGAGCAACTCCGACCGGATCCCCACGGAACAAGCGCCGCCATCTGGCCACAAGCAACCGCTGCCGAGATGGATGTTCCTCGTCGCAGTGTTGCTCGCCTCTCTCGCAGCGTCCCAGTTCTTGATGCGTAGCTGGACGCTGGTCGGATTCCCCCAGGAGATCCGCTACGGCGAGGCGGTCGTGCTCGATCAGGCACGCAGGGTGATGGCTGAGCCAGGCCTCTACCCCGAGATAGGCAAGGAGCCGTGGCTCCTCGACCAGTACGCACCCTTCTATCCATTTCTCGCTCACATCGTCGGTAAGTTTTCTTCTTCACCATACGGTGGCGGGCGAGCCATCTCGATGTTGGCGACCCTCCTCTCGGCAGTGATGTTGACTCTGATCGTGCGCAGATCATCTGGGATCGCCGCAGGGCTGCTCTGCGGAGCAGCGATGCTGACGATGATGGAGTTCCTTCGCTTCGGATTCTTGATGAGGGTCGATCCACTCGCATTGTCGCTGGCGATGATCGGAGTCTGGTGCAACCTGCATCAGAAAACCTCGGTCAGAATTTTCGGTGCGGCTGCTTTCTTCTTTGCCGTCTATACGCGTCAGACGACGGTGGCACTACTGCTGGTGAGTTACATACAGATGTGGCGTCAGGAGGGCAGAGTGGCTCTTCGTTGGCCACTATCGCTGCTTGCGGTAGGGCTGCTCTTCTACGGATTTCTTGTTCTGGTGACTGACGGTGCATTTCATCATCACGCCGTGATGTCGAATCTGTTTCATTTCGAGTGGGCAGAGGGACTGAAGAAAGCATTTTCAAGTTTCATGCCCTGGAGGGCACCACTTTTCATCGGCATCTTCCTGGCATTGATCCCGGGCCCTGAACCTGGTGCAATCCGACCCCGCAGAGCCCGCACCGCTGGATTCCTGGTGATGGGGCTGGCTCTGGGATGCTGTGTTCAGGCACTGATACAGTTCGTGGTTCCCATCAGCGATCCAGCAGTGGTCAACAAATGGATTTGCTACGGACATGTTGTGTTGTTTGGCTATGCGACCTGGACCATCTTTCGTGGCACCAGCGCCACCAGGGGGGATGGCATCGGGATCGATGGCGTCAGGATCGTGATGGCGCTCGCATCGATGATCCTCATCGGGCGCATCGGATCCGATCTGAACTACCTGTTCGAGGCGGGGATCCTGATGCTGCTGGTGTGTGGAGGAGCCATCGGCAGGGTCGCACCACCAAGGGCTCTGATCATCTCGTTGTTGCTGGCGATTCAGGTGCTGGGTGGGTTCTATCTGAGCGGTCTGCAACTGGAGTTTCAACCGGAGCGATTGCTGGAGATGAAGGAACGCCATCGCATCATCGATCACCTCGAGGTTTATCCAGATCCGGTCCTCAGCGAGGAGCCATGGGCATTGGCACAAACTGGACGACCGCTGATGCTGGGACCCTACACCGCAAGACAGATGTACGACATCGGACTGTGGGATGGCAAGGACCTGATCGCAGCTCTCGATGCCCAGAGATATTCCGCCATCGTTCGGGCGAAGCAGAGAAGTTATGCCGGTCTGGAGCATGACGTGAATGGCAACGTCATCATCGCTGCGGACGGATTGCCGATACCGTACTTCGGCCCCTGGACATTCAACTCGGTCAGGTCGTTACCACTGGAGATCCAGCAAGCCATCGAGGGGAATTATCAGCAAGCACCAGGGACCACCATGATCGAGAGGGTGACGAAGTACTATCTCGAAGGAAGAGAGATCTGGGTACCGATCCCTCGCTGATCCAGTAATCAGTCCTGGAACGGTGGTGACTGCACGGTGGGAGTGCAGGAAAAAAAGTGGCGGGGGTGCATCGGAATCGAACCGACCTACGACGTTGTTCGCGCCGCACCATGGGTTTGAAGCCCAGGAGGCCCACCAGGTGCCCATTCACCCCCGACGGACCTGAGAGTGTCCCAATTCACGCGCGCGGGATCAAGTTGCTCGGAGATGTTACCGGAGATTACCCCAGTATTCGCACTTGAGTGGAACCCTCAGCAGGTTTGACCTCGCCGATGATGCAGTATCTCTGGACACTCTCTCGCTCCATCGTCTCTGCAAGAGCCCCGAGGTTTTCAGGAGCGATGGCCATCAGAAGGCCTCCAGAAGTTTCTGAATCGAGAGCCAGATTGAGCAGGTGCGACGGTATATCACCGGACAATTGCAGATGATCACCGAGGTGGGTGCGGTTTCGCTTCGAGCCACCGGAGACCAGTTCCCTGCGAGCAAGATCTTCGGCTCCCGACAGGATCGGCAGATCTGAAGCGACGAACTCCAGAGTCACGCCGCTGGCAGCCGCCATCTCGGCGGCGTGTCCACAAAGCCCGAAGCCAGTGACATCGGTGACGGAATGTGCATCGAGTGCAATGGCAGCCTGTGCTGCGCCAGCGTTGAGGGTAGACATCGATGATGTAGCACTACTCAGCACATCTGCATCCGCTTGTCCCTTGTTGAGAGCGGTGCTCACGGTTCCTGTCCCGAGGGCTTTGGTGAGCACCAAGATGTCTCCAGCGCGAGCACCTCCGTTGGTGAGTATTTTCGCAGGATCGATGGTGCCGGTCACTGCGAGTCCATATTTCACCTCGGAGTCGCGGACGCTATGTCCGCCCAGCAAGGCGCAGTTGGCTTCCACCAACTTCTCCGCTCCCCCGGCGAGGATCTCACCGAGCAGAGAAATCGGAAGTTCCTGAGGAAACCCCACGATGTTGAGCGCGCTCAGTGGTGATCCACCCATGGCGTAGATGTCCGACAGACTGTTGGCTGCTGCGATACGGCCAAAATCCCCGGGGTCATCGACGATCGGCGGAAAGAAATCTACCGTCTGGACGATGCAGTGATTGGTCCCGGGAATCTGGATGACCCCGGCGTCATCCAGGGTGCCTGGACCGTGGAGAACCTCGGAGCGTGTCGGTAGCTGCAGGTTGGAGAGGACCTCGACCAGGTCCCCCGGAGGGAGCTTGGACGCTCAGCCTGCACAGGATGCGTATTGTGTGAGTCGAATCTGTTCATCAGACACTGGTGCTGCTCCTTCCCGGATGAGCGAGGATCACACCACATGAGGATGGCGTCAAGTCAGGCTCCCGAAGCGATCTCAGCAATTCGTGCAGCGATTAACTCAACCTCGTCATCCGAGATGGTCCTCACATCGATAATGACCGAGTCAGCGTGAATGGTAGGGAGCACCGCCGGATCTCCAGTTCTCAATCTCCTCGCCAGGTCCTCCGCAGTCCAGCCAGACAGTGTCAACTGGGCGGCACGACTTTCGATTGGCCGCCCGGGCAACGAACCGCTTCCGGCATACCCATCGTGAGAAAGTGCCGTTGCTGAAGCGCCGGGGATGGCAATGATACTCTCGACCAGTCGAGCCAGGCGCGTTTCCAGTTGCTCCGTGGTTGCCAGAACCCGCTGCAGTGCGGGGATTCGTGCTATCGCTTCTTCCTCGCCACGCAGGTAGATTCGCAGGGTCTCCTCGAGCGCGATGTAAGTCATCCTGCCAGGCCTCAGTGCGCGGTATAGCGGGTGCTTTCGACAGCGCTCGACCAGTTCGGTGGATCCCACGATGATTCCTGCTTGCGGACCTCCAAGCAACTTGTCGCCACTGAAGCAGACCAGGCCGCAGCCGTGGGAAATGCTCTCGCGTACGTACGACTCGCCTGTCATGCCCCGGGCAGCGAGATCGACCATGCACCCCGATCCCATGTCATGGACCACGGGGACACCGTGCTTTCGTCCAATTTCACACAGTTCCTCGATGGTCGTCTCCTCGGTGAAGCCGACGACGCGGTAATTGGAGGTGTGAACCTTGAGGATCATCGCTGATTTCGCATGGCACGCCTCGTCGTAATCGGCGGCACGTGTTCTGTTGGTAGTGCCGACAGCACACAACTGAGCGCCTCCCTGCTCCATGATGTCAGGAACACGGAAGGAACCGCCGATTTCCACCAGCTCACCGTGGGAGACGAGAACTTCCTTACCCTCAGCGAGCGCAGAAATTAGCAACAGTGTTGCACCGGCGTTGTTGTTGACGACGGTTGCATCTTCGGCACCCGTGAGTTCCTTCAGGAGCTTTGCCGCTCCCTCATCCCTGCCGCCTCTCTCTCCACTTTCGAGGTCGACCTCGACGCGGACAGGGTGTCTGAGCGTCTCGACCAGGACATCTGCTACACCTGGTGGCAGCGGGGCTCGACCCAGTCCCGTATGAAGCACAACTCCAGTCGCATTCACAACACGTCGGTAATAGGGCTGGATGCGGTGCTCGAGGCGAGCGTCAAGAGCCAGGACGATGCGGTCCTCCTCAAGCTCGGCAGCATCCACCTCTCCATTGAGTGCCCGGGCACGGAGCGAGTCAAAGAGCGATCTGCACTCGGAAAGCACCAGTGCACGTGAATGACGAGCACAGAGTGTGCACACGTCTTCTCGTTGCAGCAGCCGATCGATCTGTGGAAGCCGTCGCAGCAGCTCACCGGTATCGGGACGGTTCATCGAGGACCGTCCAGTGATTTATCAGACTCCTGATTGGAGATGGCGGAATGTCGAGCCTGGACCACTGCAGCGTCACCGACAGAAATCAGTTCGATGCGAGCTTTCAGGTTCAGGTAGGCAAACGGCAGCATCCCCTCGATCAGCACAGGACGTCCCGATTGCGAGTCGAACCAGACGCGCAGGGTACCGTGAATCCCGAACAGCCCCTCAAACCGCTTCTTCTCGTTGCCGTCGCTGGGAATCGGGTTGAGCGCCATCTCGATGGCATCGTAATCGCCCTCCTTGACCGAGATCTGTTGTCTGCGCTGGGGTTGGACCTGCACATACCAGCGAGAGTCGTCATTGACGACTGGAATGATCATTGGCTCATCTCCGGCAGGGAACTGTGCAGTTCTGGCGACATAGATCGCAGTCAAGAGATCTACATACGGTTCCTCTACCTCGTGATCCTTGACGTGAATCCAGTTCTCGTGCAGGGCGATCTCGCAGTCCTTGCTGGCACAATGTGCTTGCTTGGTTCCCCAGGGAATGGGGCCTTTCCATGCCACCTCGGAGACGAGGTGATGCTTGTTCTTGCAATCAGAGATCCGGCAGTGAGACCGCTTTGAGAAAGAGATCTTGTTTTCTTCAAAGATCAATTTCTTCGTGTGGTGTTCAGTTCCTCGCTGAGTATTCATGAAACTGATGGGCTGCTTTCCCCCGGCTTCCATCGTGCTGACGATCCGTTGATCGATGGAATAGCCAAACCTCTGTCCGCGCCCTCGAGCGTGAATGATCATTCTGGAATCTGATTCCTCCCAGGTGGCCAGTTCCAGGTAGCCGACGAGAACGCTGGCGCCTTGCCACTCGACGGTGGCCAGGAATAACAACCTCTCACCGAGCGGGAGGGCCGAGGGGACGATCTGGGCCAGATCCTCGATGGCGATGCCAGGCACCAGGCTCGAGGGATCATCCGGCGATTTCTGAGAGTGAGGGGTTGGGCTGTCTGCACCCGTGACCTGCTGGGGAGGAGCCTGAGGAGGCTCTCCAGCCTGTACGGCCACGAGCAGTAGAGCGGTCAAGAATCCGGATACCATCGTCACTCCCAACGCGAAGACGCGGGCCATCGGGGCCACAATCGCCCCAACGGTCCCCCCTGCCACCGATGGTATACCGAGGTCTCGATATTGCCAACGCCAGAACCCCCCTATCCGGGTTCCCGAGTGACTATCGTTGATTTCCCCTTGGGAATCTTCCCCTCATCGGTTCCCACGTCCTCTCTGAACTCCCATACTGGCTCGGCCTCGAGGAGGCGTTTTCCGCGGGGTTGTGCAGGATCCGCCGTGGTCCTGATATTCAATGCGGGGGTGGAGTTTCGACGAGTGGTGAGCAATGCCTCTTTTCTCGTCGGAGGTCTCTGGTCCCAATTTTTCCGGTGTTTAGCAGTAGTACACTCGCAGAAAGGGGTACACATGAACAAGGCCGAACTGGTTGGTGCCGTTCAAAAGAGTCTCGATGATTCCAAAGCCGGTGCCGAGCGTGCGGTGAATGCGGTGATCGATGCCATCAAGACTGGCGTCAAGAAGGACAAGTCGGTGCAGGTTGTAGGATTCGGAACTTTCAGCGTCCGCAAGCGCGCAGCTCGTGATGGCCGTAATCCTCAGACCGGAGAAACCATCAAGATCAAAGCCTCTCGCAGTGTTGCCTTCAAGCCTTCCAAGACCTTCAAGGATATGGTCTAGAAGACAGATCTGATTCAAGACTGACAATTTCGGGTGTGCCTCGTTTGCGAGGCACACCCGATTTCTATTCTGCTACAGGAGGTTCTGCGGGTCGATGTCGAGGGTGATCCTGGTGGAGGCCCATCTGGGCTTCTGTGCCTGTGCAGCTCTGGCGACCTCGCGCAGTGGTCCGCGTTCAACACTCTTGATGAGCATGTGCTGGCGAAACCTACCGCGCAAGCGCTCGATCGGAGCGGGTGCTGGTCCGAGGATCTCGACCTCTGGATGATTCATCTCCTTCATCATCTCGGCCAGCGACATGGCGCTCTCCCTGGCCTTTTTCTCATCTTCGTCCTCGCAGAGCAGCCGAGCGAGATGGCCATGGGGGGGATATTTCAGCATCCTTCTGATCGAATCTTCCTCGTCGAGTAATCCGTCCAGATCCTGCCGGGAAGCACAACACAGCGCGTAATGTTCCGGCTGCTTGGTCTGGAGCACGACATGTCCTGGCGATTCTCCTCTTCCTGCTCTCCCTGCTACCTGGCAGAGCAGTTGTGCAGTTCTCTCCGCGGAGCGGAAGTCAGGAAGCCCCAGTGCGATGTCCGCATCGAGGACTCCTACCAGCGTGACCCCGGGAATGTCATGCCCCTTGGCGACCATCTGCGTGCCGACCAGGATCTGAGTCTCACCATCCCTGAATCGTCGTAGAATCGCCTCCATCCGGGAGGTACTGGTCACGGTATCCCTGTCGAGGCGGTCGATCTTTACCCCCGGGAACAGCGAATTGAGAGAATCCTCGATCCTCTCCGTTCCGGGAGAACGCTGCTGGATTCCGGTGAATTGGCAGTCGGGGCACTTTGAAGGGATCGGCCGATGCTCACCGCAGTAGTTGCACTGCGAACGCGACTTACCCTTGTGGAAGGTCAGCGGAATATCGCACTGATGGCACCGCAGATTAAAACCGCAGCGAGGACAGTGAATGTTGCGAGCGAAACCTCTTCGATTGAGGAACAGCAGCACCTGCTCATCTCGCTCAAGAGTGGCGCGGATCCTATCTATGAGAGGAATGGAAAACAGTCCGCCTCCGCCTACCGACTTGGCCTCCGCGCGGCGGTCGATCACCTCGACGGTGGCCAGAGGCCTGCCATTGGCTCGCTCGTCCAGCCGAAGTCGCTCGAATCTTCCGCGTCGAACATTTTCCAGAGACTCCATCGATGGAGTTGCCGATCCGAGTACACACGGGACCCCGAGGCGATGAGCACGCATCACTGCAACATCTCGTGCGTGATATCGAGGCGAGTTCTCCTGCTTGTATGAGGACTCATGAGATTCGTCGACGATGATGATTCCCAGATCGGTGACGGGTGCAAAGACCGCACTCCGCGCACCCAGTGCGATCTTCACCTCTCCTTGTCGGAGTCGTTCGTAATGCACTGCTCGCTCCGAATCGGGAAGCATGGAGTGCAAGATGGCGACGGGCCCCAGCCGCTCTGTGAATCGTTCAACCGCCTGAGGCGTCAGTGCGATCTCCGGCAACAAGACGAGAGCGCCGCGACCCATCTCCAGCGCTCGCTGGACGCAGCGTATGTATACTTCGGTCTTGCCGCTGCCGGTGACGCCGTGGAGGAGGTAGGTCTGGTACTCCGGTTTTGACACCGAGGAACTGATCTTCTCGATGGCATCGATCTGCTGCTGATTCGGATCAAAGCTCGGGGAGATCAGGACAGTGGACGATCCGTTATCCTCACATCCGGGAGTGCCAAACTCAGGGGGCAGAGCATCGAAGATCTCGACAAGACCCCGACGAGCGAGAGTTTTCACGGGGCTGTCGCTGACGGAGCACTCGTCGACGAGCCGTTGCATCTGCCTGGGTGTCGCGGATTGACGAAGATGCTCGAGTACCTTCCTCCGCGCCTCGGGGACTTCACGGGTCAACTCGACTTGTTTTCCCTCGGGAGTCAACTTGACCCAGCGAACCGTTCGCACCCGACGAGTGCGCACCGGCCTGGGGAGAGCACACTCGATCACCTCGCCGATGCCGCAGAGGTAGTAATCGGCGGTCCACCGTAACAGATCGAGCAGTTCCGCCTCGATCTCTGCACCTTGAGCCACGATCCCATCGATGTCGCGAAGCCTCGGATGAGGTGAGTGATCGGTCAAGTCGACGACCCAGCCGTGTCGCTTGGTGGGTCCGAATGGGACGAGGACCTGAATACCGGGTCGGATCTTATCCTTCAGTGACTCGGGGATCCGGTAATCAAAGGGCTCGTGAAGGGGGATCGGCACTGCCACGCGTGCGATGCTGGTCATCTGACAATCTCCCCTTCCCTCAGAACTGGATTCCTCGGCAATTTCCAGCCGTATCGTCACCGATGACAGATACTTGCGGCAAGGGGGAAGGGATTCCTTGAGAAGCGAGGCCTGGCGCGAGATGATGACAGATGCGTGAGATCCCCCCGATCGGGAGGAAGCGCACTGGCTACCCGGGAGATGATCATGAGTCACGAGCCTGCGACCGCAAATGCCTGGTATCTCGACGCCTTTCGGGCGGAGTATCTGGAGGTCTATCCGTGGCGCGATCAGGCCTCCGCAGAGCAAGAGGTCGACCGCGCCCTGGAATGGCTCTCGGTCTCCCCTCAGGATCGAGTACTCGACCTCTGTTGTGGCGCTGGGCGGCATAGCCACTGGATCAGAAACAACTGTTCGCTGCTCTATTCCCTCGATCTCTCGGAGAGCCTCTTGAAACGAGCCCGCTCGCAGCTGGGCCGTGATGCGGCGCTGGTGCGAGCCGATGTCCGCACCCTCCCCTTCGTCGATGCCAGTTTTGACCAGGTGCTGATGTTCTTCACTTCCTTTGGTTACTTCGCCACCGATGAAGAAAATGGATCGGTGCTGAAGGAGGTGGCGAGGGTGGTCCGGGTCGATGGTGGGTTACTTCTCGATCTGCCCGATAGAGATTCAACCATCGAGGGCCTGGTGGCGAGCAGCCACCGCAGCGAGGGGGATCTATCGATCGAGGAGCATCGTTCTCTCTCTGTCGATGGCAAGAGAGTGGAGAAGTCGGTGGTTCTGGAGCGCGGTGGGAATGAACGTCGGTACACCGAATCGGTTCGGTTGTATCACTTCGATGAGATGGAGACGCTGTTGATTCAGGCTGGCTGGAAGATCTCAAATTGCCACGGCGACTGGCAAGGAGGTCGTTACATCTGCGGAGAATCTCCCCGCATGATCATGGTGGCCATGCGACAGGATGAAGATCGATGAAGCACCACGACCCGCATCCACTGCTCGAGATTCTCCGTGGTTCCGACCGGGCGGCCAGCACCGCGCTCGGGATCGTCTCCATCGATCCTGACGAACTGGTGCAACGGACCAGAAGCAGAGAGCCGGACCCGACTCGGCGCGAGCAATTCCTGGAAGCGGTGCGCCCGAGGTGGGCAGGATTGGAACTTCCGCCCGCCGCCCGGGCAGCGGCGAGTCGGCTCGAGGATCCAGCGACCCGAATCGTCATCGCCGGCCATCAACCCGCGCTCTGGGGAGGACCACTGCTGGTGATCTCCAAGATTCTCTCGCTGTTGCACCTGGCAATCCAGATGGAGGCGGCAGGGATCCCGACGGTGCCGATCTTCTGGGTCGCTGACGATGATCACGACGGATCAGAACTCGATCCCGGGTCGTTCCACGATGAGAAGCAACTGGAGCAACCCTTTGCGAGCGGGCGACGCCCCATCTTCGACCTGAAGCATCCTCAGTTGCCAGCAGAGCGGTTAGCAGCACTCTCCGATGCTCTGGGAACGGCCCCTCATGCTCAGCAGGCGCTTCGCCTCGCATCTGGATCGATCTGTGCTTCCCCGGCGGAAGAGTTCATTTCATTCATCTCACACGTACTTCCTGATGCCGCGCTGTTGCCGGTGGTGCCGAGGTGGTTGCGCAGCTTGCAGACTCCCGTGATCGAGCAGGTACTCGATGATGTCGACCTCTACCGAGACCTGATCCAGCGATCCATCGATGAACAGATCCAGTCGGGGGTCCCGGCACCGGTCCCGGCTCCGCGGGGAATGCCACTATTTGTCATCGACTCCGATGGCCTGCGGCGTCGGCCCGAGGAACAAGGGCTGTCGATCGACGATGTGCGGAGCATCGATCCGGATCGGATCTCCCCCGATGCGCTGCTGAGGACGGTGGTGCAGGACCAGGTGATCGACCCGGCTGCGGTGGTCCTGGGTCCTACCGAACTCTGCTACGCCATCGAGACACGCGCGGTTCGTCAACACCACGGTTGGTCCAGTCCGATGTGGCTGCCCAGACCACGGCTTCGCCCCGTCTCGTTGGCGCTGATCGAGCAACTCGTCGACGAGGGAGTCGACAGGGATCAGATCCACCCCGGGGCGGTTGCAGCCGATCTGATCCGCTGTGAGGTAGCGACACGGGAGGCGACCCAGATCGCCAGTCTCGGTCAGGACCTGATCCAGAAGGTCGAGGGGCTCGTATCGAACCCGGATGCGACCGCTGCGCTGCGCCGTCGTGCGCGCCGGCTGGTCAGGACCTGGAGGCGCCAGTTCCAGCGCCTGGAGACCTCGGTCGAGGGGCAATTGGTCGGACCGACCGTCGAGGTGAAGCGCCAGAGGGTCACCGCGCTGCTCGAACTGCTGTTTCCGGATGGCCGCGAGCCGGAGCGATGCCGCAACATTCTCGATCTGATCGGTCACCATGGAATCGATGTGATCGAGCGAATGAGGCGTGCGTTGGAGATGGAGGATTCGCCCTGGGATGGGGCGATTCTCGAGTTCCCGGGCGAGAAGGTGACGGATAAGGAGAATCTCGATGTGCAGTGTTGAGCAGAAACTGGACCTGCTGGTCATCGCGGCTCATCCAGACGATGCAGAGATCGCCATGGGGGGGACGATCCTCGCCACCATCGCCAGTGGTGCGAGGGTCGGCATCGTGGACCTGACCCGAGGAGAACTGTCGAGTCGAGGTACTCCCGAACTGCGCGCCGAGGAGACGGCGCGAGCGACAGAGATGCTCGGGGTTCATTGGCGAAGTTGCCTCGGTTTTGCCGACGGATCGGTTCGAGACGACGACCCATCTCGCGAGGCTCTCGTCGAGGTGATGCGTCAGACGAGACCCAGGGTTGTGCTGGCTCCCTGGAAGGACGATCTGCATCCAGATCATGCCGGAGCCGGGCTGCTCGCATACCGCAGCCTCTATCTGGGAGGCGTTCGCCTCTATCCGTCAGGAACCGGGAGTCATCTTCAGCACCGGGCGTCTGCGCTCGGTTACTACATGTGCCATACCCCATTCGAGCCAGGCGTGATCGTCGATGTCAGCGAGTACTGGAATCGCAAGATGGAGGTGGTGAACTGCTATCGATCTCAGTTCTACGACCCGTCTCACCAGGGAGTGCCGACCAAGATCTCCCAGCCCGGTTTCATGGCTGCCGTCGAAGGTCGAGCTCGTGAACTCGGTACCCGTGCGGGAGTAGAACTGGGCGAGGCGATCGTGTGGCAGGATCCACCTGCAGTGGCCAACCCAGTCGATCTTGTCGTCGGCAAGGGACTCTCTTCGAACCGCGAAGAGGACACCATGGGTGGCGATCGATGAAGATAGCGATGGCGTGTCATCCGACTCATGGCGGTAGTGGTGTAGTAGCGGCAGAACTGGGCATGAGACTCGCAGCCCGTGGCAACGAGGTCCATTTCGTCTCCTACGAAAGGCCCTTTCGCCTCGATCCCCTGACCCGGGGCATTCATTTTCACGAGGTCGAGGTTTCCTCCTATCCACTGTTTCGCTATCCCCCCTATGCGCTGGCGCTGGCCAACGAGTTGCTTCAGGTGGTCAAGTGCGAGGGAGTCGAGATCATCCATGCTCATTACGCCATCCCGCACTCGCTGGCCGCAGTGCTGGCACGAAGCATGATTCCGGAAAGCGGAGTGAAGGTGGTCACGACGCTTCATGGCACCGACATCACGCTGGTCGGGTCAGATCCATCCTACGCAGGGATCACGCGCTGGGCGATCGAGCAGAGTGATCGGGTGACGGTGGTCAGCGATTGGCTCGCCAGTGCCACGCATGAAAAACTGGCTCCAGACCAGAATCTCAAGACGATTCCCAATGCTGTAGATTCCAAGATCTTCTCGCCGCAACAGGCAAATCCGCAGTTGCGGGCGCGCTTTGCCGCGCCGGAGGAACTGCTGGTGGCTCATGTCAGTAATTTTCGACCGGTCAAGAGAGTCCAGGATGTTGTCAGCGCCTTCGCACGTGCGACGCGAGATAGTTCCGCAAGACTGCTGATGATCGGCCAGGGTCCAGATCTATCGCTGGCTCAGGATCAGGCCCGCAAACTGGGAGTTTCCGAGAAGATCTGCTGGCTTGGCCCCATCGATGACATCGCCTCTCTACTGGCTTGCTGTGATCTGTTTCTGCTGCCGAGTGAAAGCGAATCCTTCGGCCTGGCAGCATTGGAGGCGATGGCATCGGGACTACCGGTGGTGTCGACTCTATCGGGGGGAATACCCGATGTCGTCACTGCGGGAGAAACGGGATACCTGGCCGAGGTGGGTGATGTGGATTCGCTCGCAGAGCATTGCCGGGTGTTACTCACAGATGCACAACTGCGAGCGAAGATGTCAGAAACAGCACGACTGAAGGCGACCGAGCAATTCGGCTGGGATCAGGTGTTGAGAGAATACGAGAAGACCTACGAAGAACTGCTCTCTCCATGAGGGTGAGGAGATTCGGCAGCGTCCCTGGTCTTTCCGATGGATCCACCGGCGATCTCGACTGCATGGGGAATGGCGGGCCAGATCGCCTCCAGACATTCGTCGACCGCCTTCGGATTGCCCGGGAGATTGATGACCAGGCAACTGTCGATCAAGCCCGCTGCTGCGCGTGACAGGATGGCGGTCGGTACCGCTTCCCAACTTGCTGCTCTCATCTTCTCGCCGAAGCCGGGCAGCATCCGATCGCAGCACAGAGTCATCGCTTCGGGTGTGATGTCCCTGGGGCCGATGCCAGTACCGCCGGTGGTCACCACCAGTGCGCAACGGGTGGCCATGTCATTGAGGCACTCACACACCTGATCGAGTTCATCGGGAACCGTGACCTGCTCGAACTCGATCGGATCGAGCAGCCTGGGCTGCAGCCAGTGGCAGACCGCCGGACCTCCCAGGTCCTCGTATTCGCCTTGAAAAACCCGATCCGAGACGGTCAAGACCCCGATGGGGCCGAACTTCGCTGACATATTCAATCCTCCGGGAAAGATCGTAAATCAGGATGAGAAAAGGAGAAAGGGGCCTCAGGGTGGGTCACTCTCGGACCAATTCTGTCAAGATGGAAGAAAATCGGGCTTTTGGGGGGGAATTTCAGTTCCAACGGCGTCATCCTGGTAACTACTGAGGTGGTAGACCCCGTGGTGCTCCCTGGCGGGTACTGGCTGTTCCGGATCAGGGTCGACTTCTCGGAGGAAGGATACTCATGCGTGCTTTCAGTCTGATTCTCGCCATTGCCTTTGTCGTGACGACCACCGGCTGGATCGTTGGTCAGTCCAATGAGGGTGCCCGTAGACCTCTCGATCTCCCATCCGGCGGCGCTGGAGATGGCGACGACGATGAGGATGCCCCCGAGACGATCAATTTCTGGGGTGGAGAATACGAGGGCGATGCCTTCTTCTGGTGCCTCGACAAGTCGTGCTCGATGGGCTGGAACGGTGAGATCCAGCAGCTCAAGCAGGAGTTCACCCAGACCCTCAACTCCCTCTCTTCCCAGGCGGAGTTCGGAGTTGTGGCCTTCTCCGAGGGGCACATCTCGTGGAATCCGTCGCCTCAGCGGGCCAACCCGGCCAACAAGGGATCCGCCACCGCATGGGTGCTGGCTCTCAACGCTGCGGGTTGGACCTGCATCGGTCCTGCTGGAGTCGAGACTCTCAACATCGCCAATCAGTGTTCGAAGCAGATGAAGCAGGTGCTGATACTCTCCGATGGCGAGCCGTACTGCAACGGTGCCAATACGGCGACGCAGAGTCTGGCCGACATCACCGCTGCGAACTGGCAGCGAATTCCCGTCAATACCATCTACATCGCGACCGACAACGGCGGCATCACATTCATGCAACAGTTGGCGTCGCAGAACAACGGAACCTTCTTCCAGCCGCAGTAATCTGCAGCCAGAGAGAAGGAAGTACCCAGGAATAACGGGTCGGCACTGATCTGGTGCCGACCCGTTCTTCACATCTGCTGATCCGAGGAACCGAGGAACCGAACCGAGGAATCGAAATGGGTCAGAAGATCTTCTGCTTCGGCGCCGTGGTGGTGGATCTCATCGCCCAGGATGTTGCCGTGATTCCCGGTCCCGGCGACTCTGCACGGAGCGGATCCATCCATCTGGCCATCGGTGGCTGCGCCGCCAATACCGCAACCGGCCTGGCTCGCCTCGGACATCAGGTGCGACTCTGCGGAGCCGTCGGAGATGATCATCTGGGCGACTTTCTGCGAGGGGGTCTGGAGCAGGAGGGTGTGGATCTGAGACATTTCTCGGTTCACCCGGGGGTGCAGACGGGAGCCACCTTTGTCATCAATGTCGAGGGCGAGGACCGCCGTTTCATCTCCGCAACCGGAGCCAACGACGAACCCTGGCCCGAGAAGTTTGACACCGCCGCCCTCGAAGATGCTGCAGTCGTATCCTTCCACGCTTATGGACTGGCAAGGCGACCGGATGTCGAGGACGCGAGCCGCATCCTGAAGGCTGCTCGCTCTGTGGGCGCCATCACACTGCTGGATGTGATCGTGATTCCAGGAGAGGACCTGTTGCCCGACCTGAGAGTACTCTTGCCACTGGTCGATGGTTTCTTCCCCAATGATGATGAAGCGAGGCGGCTGACAGGCAGAGCCGATCCCGCGCAAGCGGCAGCCTGTCTCAGGGATCTGGGAGCCTCCACGGTGGTCGTGACCTGCGGAGATCGTGGGCTGGTTTGGCACTCCCCGGAGGGATGCGGGTCGCTGGCAGCGCTGACTGTCGAGACCGTCGATGCGACCGGATGTGGAGATGCGTTTGGTGCAGGTTTCATCGACGCGCATCTTCGCGATGGTGCCCTGAAGGAGAAATTGATCTGTGGCACCGTCCTGGGAGCCGCCGTTGCGACCGCCTCAGGTGCCATCGATGGCCTGCCTGATCGATCTCGATTCGACTCGATGATGCAGGCCGGGGTGCCTCACCTCGTCAGTTGACCCGAGCCCGCATCGGCAATTCCTGCCGATGCCAGATCGCCCCGATTCCGCGCTGGTGAACCAAATCACCATGGCGCAATTATCGTGCCCGGAATCGGACAAAATCGCTCGGTACAGAGGGGCCAAAAGCGCAAGAATAGGGGATCTTTACTGGCCGGCGAGACACACCGGATCTGCTCTTCCAGACAGACAAGACGATTCAGTCCGCTGGGCTGAGACCGCGATCTCTCGAGATGGCGCATCTCCCACGCATCCGGGCTGTCGTCGGTGAAAACAGAAGAGACGGTCCGAGCCGTCCCGAAAAGGAATCAACATGAATGCGTCGCGAAACTCAACGGCTTCTGGCCAGGCGGAGATCTCACGGTGGTTCTTCTCGAAACGGTTCGAGGCAACATGGTTGCACGTGTTGCTGTTGATGATACCGCTGCTGCTGATGAGCAGTCTGTGGCTCTTTTCAGCGCAAGGCGATGGAACTTACGTTCGACCCCTCGACATGCCATCCGGTGGTGGGGGCCATGCCGATGACGATGAGAACGCTCCAGAAACCATCATCTTCTATGGCATGAACTATGAGGGTGACGCGTTTTTCTGGTGCCTCGACAAGTCCGGCTCGATGGGCTGGGGCGGAGCGATGGAGGATCTGAAACAAGAAGTGACCGGGGCAGTGCTGTCGTTGAGCCCGGCTGCTGAGTTCAGTGTTGTTGCCTTCAGCACCAATACCGTGGTCTGGTCCCTGACACCGAAACCCGCACGACTGGCTGAAAAGGTTGCCGCACTTGCCTGGGTCAATGCTTTGACCCCGGACGGCTGGACATGCATGGCACCAGCAGCCGTCCAGACCCTCGGGATCTGTAACATGTCGTCGAAGCAGTACCGTCAGATCATACTACTCAGTGACGGAGCGCCATTTTGCAACGATGTAGACACATCGACTCAGGCACTCTCGGAGATTTCGCTGGCCAACTGGCAACAGGTTCCCATCCACACCGTCTTCATCGGATCGGACACCGCTGGAATCGATTTCATGCAAACCCTGGCTGCAATGAATCAGGGGACATTTCACATCTGCGACAATTGAACCTGAATCAAGAGATCCGGATCGAGGGCTGCAGGGAGAGATCCCCGTGGCCCTCAATCCACTTCTAGGGGCTTACTTCTGCGACTCGGGCGGCGTTCGCCAGAATCCGACAACTGGCAGCTTCCCGAGGCCGGTCCAGCCTGGCGTAGATGGAGGCGAGCGTGTCGTACGCTGCCGAGAGATCGGGATGGCGAGGATCGTCAGATCG
The DNA here is from genome assembly GCA_003973385.1 of Bacillota bacterium. Lineage (GTDB taxonomy): Bacteria > Planctomycetota > UBA8108 > UBA1146 > UBA1146 > QNYK01. The sequence continues at coordinate 31,608 of QNYK01000108.1, forward strand.
CAGCCGCTCGACTCCCTGCTCGAGCCAGACCTGAGCACCCAGAAGCAACTGGTGCTGCCGATCAGCGTCGACCTGCGGCAGCTCTGAGCGCGCCTGGAGTGCCTGCAGGTGTGCCCGGGCATTGGCGATGGGATGGGACCAGCTGGGTTGGGTGGAGAACGGGCCGCTGGCGAAGAACCATCCTGCGACAGTGATGATCAGCAGCAGCAGGACCATCCGTGCCAGCCTGCGGCGATGGCGGTCGAACAGGCGCCGAAAAAGTGGATCCTCGCGATGATGATGCAGGACACGGATCCGGTCGTTGATCGAAGGGTGGCGCCAGCCACTCCTCGACATCGTTGTCCCCGAGATGCGGGCGATGTGAGCCAGTGTCTGGGCGATGGCCCCCGGTTTTCCGGTCAGTTCGTCGCTGACGATATCGGCGTGATGTTCCAGATGCCGAGACAGGCGGCCGAAAAATATCCACCCTGAAACCGTCAACAGAGTCACCAGTGGGAACGCTATGACATCATCATGGGACTCCAGAACAAGAAATATGGCGAGCAGGAAACCGCAACCAGTTGCCAGGAACAGCCAGATGTGATGCTGGCGAGCGTGTGCCAACTCATGGGCGAAGGCAGCATCGATCTCATCGTTGGTCATGTTCATGATGAAGAGATCGGTGAGGAAGAACCGCCGCCCGAAGGGCAGGAGTCCGACGATCATCGCAGTGATGAGGGGCTGAGAGCCGGTCATCCAGATCCGAGGAATACCGCTACGAACACCAGAACCGGCAGCGATGCAGAGGAGGCGTTCTCGCAGAGGCCCTGGGGGGATCGGGCGCGATGGCACCATGCGACCGACAAAAGCGGGCAAGATGAAGACGATGACGATGAGCAGCATCCAGTCGCGAGATACCGGCGAGTAACCCTCCAGGGTCAGCCCATGGTCTGGATTGAGGAAGATCCAGCTGTCGATTCCGCTCAGCACCGCGATCGGGAGAAGTACGATCAGGCTCAGTCGCAACTGCTCGATGAAGATCGAGAGCAACATCGTTGCCGATCGTGTGTGCGGATCCCAGTTCAGCGGCAGGGCGCAGAGAGCACTGGCCACCATCAAGGGCATGAACGTGAGCAAGGGAGCCACTGCGTGCCACTGCGCGGGCAACCTGGACGCTGCCAGTTGGTGCCAGTTCGCCAGTAGCAGGATCGCTAGCCACGTCAGCAGCAACACGATGCGTCGGATCCTGAGACCGCGCTGCAGGAGAGTGTGACCGGGAACCCCCCTGCGTGAGGCGATCCATCGGTATCCAAGCACGACGGTGAATGGAACCAGCAGTTGAAGAAGCACCGGGCCGAGCAGTTCTCCGGGATGAAGCCAGGACGTGGCCCAGTGGGAGACAAAAGTGGGGATTTGAGGAGAGATCTCGCCGACGCAGATCCACATCAGGATCGCAGCGATCATCGTCAGCAGATCGAGCATGCGGCGTGACCCTTTCGGCTACGCCGCACTCACCATCAGCGGCGTACTTGTGAACGGATCAGGTACTTCATCACCTGATCCTGGTCTTCCTTTTCGATGTCGGTAAATCGAAGTCCGATGGTGCAGCGGTCGCGATTTTCAGGGATCTCCTCGATCCAGGACACCTGACAAAGACCCTTGATGGCATGGTCGAGGGAAGGCAGCAACAGATTCACACCGACATGGATCTTTCCCATCAGCAGTGCCGGGATCCAGTTGAAACTCGGGATCTTGCCGTGAAGCATCAAACCGCCACCGCCGATCTGCGAGGTCGAGCCCTCGAAAACGACGTCTTCAGCGATTTCGACCTCCTTGGAGAGGAACTTGTAGCGGACTGGAATTTCGGTGGGGAGCCGCACGAATTCACGGCGTTGGGAAAAACTCTCGATGGCTGCGGTCACTTGTGCCTCCTGGTGCTGTGGGGGGGAAGGGAGACCCGGGGTGGGGTTTCCTTCCATCATGAGAATAGGATGTGGAGGTCACTTCGACCAATTGGCGGCCACGGAAAAACCAGGAAATCACCGGTCGGAGGGCTCTTCATCGGCGCTGTCGGGCTCCTGAGCGTCCTTCTTGGCCTTTTTCTCCAGCGCCTCCTGGCCGGCACGCCCGAGCCATCGGGCGAGCCGTTCCATCTGCTCATCCGAGGCATCTGGATCGGGCTCAATCTTCCACTCTCTGGTGGGTTCCTCGCCGAAGGTGACCTCGATGGGGATCAGCGTGCCCCGTCGAGACACGAGCAGAGTCGCCTGGCTTCCGGGTGCATGCTGTCGACGGACCTGTTTCCAGCTGCTCGCGCTCATCCGATACTGCCCCAGTGCGATGATCTCATCGCCAGGATTGATGCCGGCCTCATAGGCAGGGGTTCCGCGACGAACGCGAGTCACGGACCAGCGCCCCCCCGACTCACTGGCCTCGATTCCGAGCCATCCTTGGGGTGCTTCTTCCGGTTCTTCGGTGCTCTCGGGTTCAAAACGTAAGCCGAATACCGACAGTGCTTCCTCGTATTCCAGTTCATCGGTGCCATCGATGAATCGATGGAACCATCCGGTGAGATCGCAACCTGCAACTTCCTCGAAGACTTCTCGCAGCTGGTCGTGGCTGTATCCTCGTTCGCCCGAATATTGCTCGAAGGCGAGACGCATCGCATCATCGAGCGAGCGGTGGTGCCCACTTTCGGTGCGGATCCTGGCGTCGAGGAGCCATGCGACCATCGCTCCCTTCGAGTAATAGGAGATCTGGCTGTTGATGGAATTTTCGTCGCGCTGGTAGTAGCGGATCCATGCGTCAGTGCTTGCACGAGAGAGGGGGAGAACAAGTCTGCCGGGGGTGCGCTGGATTTCCTTGATCTGTTTTCCGAGACTTTCGATGTACTTGTTCTGATCGATCAATCCGGCACGAGCGACCAGCAGGTCATCGTAGTAACTGGTGAATCCTTCGACGAACCAGAGGTCCCGAGTGAAGACCTCCTGCTCGTAGTCGAAGGGGCCGAGAGCCTCCGGGCGGAGTCGTTTGCCATTCCAGGCATGGAATTGCTCGTGACTCACCAGGCCGTACCAGCCCTTGCGGCGATCCTTGTCTCCCCATGTCCACCTTCCCGACAACATCAGTGCGCAGTTCTTGTGCTCGAGACCGCCTCCACCCTCGGCGATGACATTCAGGTAGTGATACTGCTGGTAGGGGATCTGCCCCCAGAACTGGACCAGTTCTTCGCTGATCTTCTGCACATCTTCAGCGCAGGCGTCCATATCCCACAACTCGGATCCTCCCAGATGGACCAGGCGATGCGCGACCGAATCGACCTCGAACTCGCGGATTTCAGGGTCGCCGAACAGGATGGGGGAATCGCACAACTCATCGACATTCATCGCACGCCAGTGACCAGGGGTGGCCGAGGGAATCACGGAGACGACTTGAGCCATGTCGGGAGCCAGTTCGATCGAGACATCGAAAGGGCCATCCTTGCCCCTGGGGAGCAGAAAGGTGGCAGCGCCGTTGAGGAAGCCAGAGCCGGCTTCGACGAAGTTGTTTCGCACCGACAGTTTCCTGCAATAGAGGCGATATCTGACCGTTACGTCGGTCCGATGTGGCGTAGCGATGACCCAACTGTTCTTGGTCGGGCGATCTACGCTCAGGGGATTTCCATCCCCATCAAAAGCAGCGAGATTTTCGATGTGCCGGGCATAATCTCGGATCTTGTATGAGCCTGGGGTCCACACCGGCATCCACAGTTCAAGAGCAGGGCCATCCGATGCGGGAAACCGAGCCTCGACCTCGACCCTGTGCTGGGCGCTGGATTCCAGGTGGATGGTGTAACTTGCAGCAGCCTGCTCCTGTACAGGAGGAAGCACCAGCGTCAGTGTCAGCAGCATCCACATCTTCAATAAGCCTTCGAGATGATGACGCGGTGGGGGCTCGGGTTACCCGTGACCATGCAACGTCCCGGATCATCCGGTGCATCGAGGGGCAGATTTCTGATGGTTGCCTTCGTTTGCTGCTGGATCAACTCCTCCGTCTCGGTGGTCCCGTCCCAGTGGCACAGGAAGAAACCGCCGCCATCGATACGCTCCTTGAACTCATCGAAACTGTCGATGGAGTGCGTATTGGCTTCACGAGCCGCCAGCGCTTTCTCGAAGAGGCCTCGCTGCGCTTCCTCGAGCACATTCATCACCTCTGTCGCGACCGCCTCGATCGGCAGCGATTTCTTGTCACCGCTATGGCGGAAGGCGAGCACGACCTCACCTCTCTCCAGATCCCGCGGACCGACCTCGATGCGAACCGGTACACCCTTCAGTTCCCACTCATTGAACTTGAATCCCGGTCTGAACTGCTCCCGATCGTCGAGATGGGTTCTGGCCCCTGCTGCCTGGAGAGCCTTTTCCATGACGGAACAGGCCTCGATCACGGTGGACCGCTGTTCGCTGCCCTTGTAGATGGGCACGATAACGGTCTGGATGGGAGCGAGTCGAGGTGGCAGAACCAGGCCCTGATCATCACCATGGGCCATCACCAGTGCGCCGACGAGCCTGGTCGAAACTCCCCATGAGGTGGCCCAGACATACTCCTCTTTCCCCTCAGATGTCTGGTACTTGACATCAAATGCCCTGGCAAAATTTTGTCCGAGGTCGTGACTGGTCCCAGCCTGGAGCGCCTTGCCGTCTCCCATCATCGCCTCGATGGAATAGGTCTTCACGGCACCTGCAAACTTCTCCCGATCTGTCTTCATGCCTTGTATCACCGGCATCGCCATGTACTCCTCGGCGAACGTCGCGTAGACACCGAGCATCCGGATCGTTTCCTCATGGGCTTCTTCCTCCGAAGCGTGAGCGGTGTGACCCTCTTGCCACAAGAATTCGGTGGTGCGTAGAAACAGTCGAGGGCGCATCTCCCAGCGAACCACATTTGCCCACTGATTGATCAGAAGCGGTAGATCTCGGTAGGACTGGATCCAGTTGCGAAAGGTATCCCAGATGATCGTCTCCGATGTCGGACGGATCACATAGGGTTCTTCCAGGCGCTTTCCTCCTGCATGAGTGACCACCGCCAGCTCGGGGGAGAAACCCTCGACATGCTCGGCTTCCTTCTTGAGAAAACTCTCGGGGATCAGCAGCGGAAAGTACGCGTTTTGATGGCCGGTTTCCTTGAACATTCGGTCGAGAACCGACTGCATCTGCTCCCAGAGACCGTAGCCGTAAGGCTTGATGATCATCGCCCCACGCACAGGTGCGTTCTCGGCGAGGTCCGCTCGCTGCACCACTTCTTGATACCAACGCGGGTAATCGACACTCTGACTCGTCAACTTTTCGACCATCGGATCCTCCTGGGTCGAGTCGATATCGACTCTCCACCGCCACCAGACACAGGCCGAGGGTAGCCGACCACTTCGATGTCGGCAACTTGACCGCCTTCCCCGGAAGCCATCTATGGTCCAGAATCGAGGGTCGACCGGGAACAGGAGGGCAGATGGCTACGATTCGAGATCTGGATGTTCAGCAACTCACAGACAGCGTGATGGAGCAGGTGATCAGCCTCCAGCGCGACATTCACTCGCACCCGGAGATCGGATTCGATACCGTCCGGACCGCTGCACTGGTAGCAGAAAATCTGCGAGAAGCCGGCATCGAGACGAGAGAAAAGATCGGTAAGACCGGAGTTGTCGGTGACATCGTGGTTCCAGGAGCGAGCCGTTGTGTTGCATTTCGCGCTGATATGGATGCTCTGCCGATGGACGAGGAGTCAGAACTTCCCCATCGCAGCACGATTCCAGGAGCCGCGCATATGTGTGGGCACGATGCTCACACGTCGATGCTCGTCGGGGCAGCGAAGGCACTCTCCGGCATCCGTGATCGCCTACCTTGTTCCATTCGATTCATCTTCCAACCCAATGAGGAAGCGCTGCCAGGTGGAGCGCCCGCGATGATCGCCGATGGCTGTCTCGAAGGAGTGGACACGATCTTTGGCATGCATGTCTGGCCCGCATTCGACACCGGCAAGATCGGTATCGTGGAGGGGCCGACGATGGCTCAACCAGATACCTTTCGCATCGTTGTCAATGGCATGGGAGGACATGCTGCTGCTCCCTATGCCTGTATCGACCCCATCGTCTGCGGCAGTCAAATCATCAACTCGGCACAGCAGATCGTGTCGCGAAACATCGATCCCATCGAATCCTGTGTGGTCACCTTCACGCAATTTCATGGAGGTAGTGCAGATAATGTCATCCCCGGGAGCATCGAGTTGAGGGGGACCATCCGTTCCTTCAAGCAAGAGGTTGGAGAAACAGCTCGCGAGAGGCTTTCCGAGATCGCCGAGGGGGTGGCCAGAGCGCATGGGTGTACCGTGGAGATGGAGATCACGCTCGGCTACCCGGTGACCTTCAATGACCCGACCGCCTGTCAGGAGGCGCGTCGTTCCGTCTCTGTCGAGGTGCCGCTTTCCGATGAGGGAGAGCCGTGTCTCGGTGGCGAGGACTTCGCATATTACGGCCAGCAGGTTCCTGCAGCGTTCCTGTTCCTCGGCAACCGGGATGATTCGAAGGGGATCGTTCACTTCTGTCACCACCCTCGTTTCCAGGTCGATGACGAGGCGATGCCGATCGGCGTCAGGACCTGGATCGCGCTGGCCCTGGGGGCCGGATAACCATCGATTCCAGCGACCACATCCGCGACTGGAACCGCATCGTGTGCCACCACGGCCTGTCCAGATCTGGTGTGATACCCGGCAGCATCCGGGCAATCTGGAAAAGCCCTTCATACATCGCTGGCATGGTCCGAAGAGAGATCATGAACCGGTGACCCGCCGGAGACAGAGGACCCAGTCAGGCCTGGAAGGACCCAGATCGGTGCCGTTGCTCGCCCGCATCCTCGAAACTGCCCGCATCCAGGCCCTGCTCGGGGGACTGATCCAGATCACTCGCATCGAGATGCGAGTCGGGAGCGATAGCGATGTGGTTCCCGAGGCGATCTGTGCGGCACTGAAGGAGCGATGTCAGGGGGATCTGCTCGATCGATGCGAGGTCAGCATCGAACTGGTAGAGGGTGATCAGGTCGAACTCAAGAGCATCGTGGGAATCCCCTTCAGCGCCAGGGATGCGATCTGAAGCACTGGACAGGGGACCGGTGACATCGCAGCATCGTGGTCAGGCCAACTCTCTGGCCAGGAGGACCCGATGCATCGCAATCTGGGCAGTTTTCTCGAAGCGCTGCGCCGATCGGGAGATCTGGTCGAGGTCGATGCCCGCGTCGATCCGCGACTTGAGGTTGCGGAGATCCATCGCCGAGTCATCGCAGGCGGCGGACCTGCACTCCTTTTTCACAATCCGGTAGGTTCCAGTTTTCCCATCGTGACCAATCTGTTCGGAACCCAGCGAAGGGTTCAGATCGGCTTTGGTGACCACGGTCAAAAGTTCCTGAGCAGGCTCGTACACCTCGCCGAGACGATGGTTCCTCCGAGTCTCCCCAAGATGTGGGGAGCGCGAGATGTCGCCGGGACCTTGCTCAAGGTTGGCATGAGAAAAAGGCGTGCCGGTGCGGTCCTGGAGGTGCAGGATCCTCAACTCGATCTGGATGCCTTGCCCATCATCACCTGCTGGCCAGAAGATGGGGGTCCCTTCATCACGTTGCCACTGGTCTATACCGAGCACCCTGTCGATGGGCGCCACAATCTCGGCATCTACAGGCTGCAGCGCCACGATTCCGAACATCTGGGGCTTCACTTCCAGATACACAAGGGGTCTGGTTATCACCTGATGGAGGCGGAACGACTGCAGCGTCCCTTCCCTGTCACCTGTCTGCTCGGCGGCCCTCCTGCTCTGATCGCAAGCGCAGTGGCTCCACTTCCTGAAAATGTCGGGGAGCTATTACTCGCATCGCTGTTGCAGGGAGCTCCGCTGCGGATGGCGCAAGCAGAGGGAGTCGCTCACCCCTTTGTCGCCGAGTGCGAGTTTGCCATCCACGGCAGTGCGATCCCGGGTGTGAGATGGCCAGAAGGCCCATTCGGTGACCACTACGGCTACTACTCCCTGCAGCATGATTACCCCGTGATGAAGGTCGACGGGATCACCCACCGTCGTGGTGCGATCTATCCTGCGACAGTGGTTGGCAAACCGCGCCAGGAAGATTTCTTCCTCGGAGACTTTCTTCAAGAACTTCTCTCGCCGCTGTTCCCGCTCGTGATGCCAACGGTCCGGAAACTCTGGTCCTACGGGGAGACCGGGTACCATTCGCTGGCAGCGGCCACGGTGACAGATCGGTACCCTCGTGAAGCGATGGTGTCTGCATTCAGGATTCTCGGAGAGGGTCAACTGTCACTGACGAAGTTTCTGTTGCTCACAGATGGAGCTGTCGACCTTCACGACTTCCCTGCAACGCTCGAGTACATCCTGGCGCGAGCAGATTTCCGCAGCGATCTGCATATCATCGCATGCACCAGCATGGATACCCTCGACTACTCCGGGCCCAGCGTGAATGAGGGGTCGAAGGGATTTCTGCTCGGTCTCGGCGATCCCATCCGGGAACTTTCCCGGGAGTTTGAGGGCCAACTTCCCGCAGGGTTCCCTCAAGCCAAGGTGTATTGCCCCGGTTGCCTGGTGATCGAGGGGCCACCCCATGCAGATCAACCTCAAGCGGCACAGGGGTTGCTCGAGGGATCGGCTCTTGAGGAGTGGCCGCTGGTGGTTCTGGTCGATGATGCAGTGGCTGCCACTCGATCCGATGCGAGGTTCTTGTGGACCACCTTCACTCGCTTCGAGCCAGCTGCAGATATCTACTCGAGCGCAAGTGAGGTGGTCAGGAACCACCTCGCTCACCATCCCCCCGTGGTCATCGATGCGAGGATGAAGGCGGGCTACCCCGATGAACTGTTCTGCGACCCGGAGACATCCGCTACGGTCGAGAGCAGATGGAGCGAGTACTTCCCCGCCGGGGGAGTCGAGATGGGAGATAGCGATGGGGGGCACCTCGATCAGCTTTGATGGGGAATCACTGGAGAGAAACCCGGAGACCTGTCGAATTATCGAGGATTCAATCCCTCACGGTGGACATCTCACGCTTAGACTCCCGAGTGCACTGCTGTATGATGGAGAGGTCCGTCAGTTTCTCAAAATAGAGGAGTGCAGATGATCAGGCTCCGAGCAAGATCCACCCTGGCGATGGCTTTGCTATCGTTTGCCGTGCTGTTTTCGGGAACAGTCGTTGTTGAGGCGCAGCCAGGAAGCCTTGGAGTTCTCGGTACGTATCCCGATAGCAACGCGCTGACCGCGCCGATCGCAACCTCGATCTGGATCAATTTCCTTGAACCGATCGATCCAGCCAGCGTCAGCAACGGGTCGTTCTGGGCCTTTGGACGCTGGAGTGGTCCGGCGGAGGGGATACTGGAGGTGGTCGGTGGCGGATCCTCCATTCGACTCACTCCCGACAATCCCTTCTCTGCGGGTGAGCAGGTGATGGTGATCCTTTCCGAGCAGATCACTGCAGTCAGCGGAGCGTCGATCCAGCAGGGGGGGTACAGCTTTCTGTTCTGGACAGCATCTGCTTCTACAACATTGCAACTGGATCAAACAGCCAACTGGTCGACCCGTTCCAATCCCAATGTATCGACGCGCAGTTACGGGGGAGTCGGTTCTGACCTCAACAATGATGGCAACCTCGACATCACGGTCATCAACGAAGACACCGCTGATGTGCGTTGCTACCTCAATCAAGGCAATGACAGCGGAGAATTTGGCCCGATGGTCAATCCCCCGAGTTCTGTGAATCTGCAGGCGAGTCCCAATGAGCCAGCAGACTTCAACCGAGATGGATTTGTCGATCTGGTGGTCTGCAACATCGCCACCGATACGGTTTCGGTGCTGCTGGGTAATGGCGATGGCACCTTCGCTCCTCAGCAGCAGATCAATGTTGGAATCGCTCCCAGAGGAGTCGCCGTGCTCGATGTCGATGGGGATGGTGACATGGATGTGGTCAATACCAACTACGGCAACGGAAACCTGTCGATCTTGCTCAACAATGGCAATGGAGTATTTGGGGCGCCGACATTTTTCGAGGGGGGCGGTGCTGGAGAGCGTTCCCTGGCAACGGGAGACATGAACGGGGATGGTCTGCTCGATCTGGTGATCGGCATGCTCAACAGCGGTGAGATCGTCGTGAACCTGAACAATGGTGACGGAACCTTCACCGAATCCGGATCTGAACCGGCGGTGAGTGGCACCTGGATGCTGGCACTGGGCGATCTCAATGGCGATGGTCATCTCGATGTGACCAGCGTCAATGCCAGCCAGGACAATTGCACCACCAACTTTGGCAACGGAGATGGCACCATCACTCCAGCCATTGCATATCCGACAGATAATTATCCTCTATCCACGGATGTGGGTGATCTCGATGGAGATGGCGATCTCGACTGGGTCATCTCCAGCTACCTTGGCGATTGGTACATCTACCTCAATGATGGTGATGGTAACTTCACGTTTTTTCTGGAGATACTCGCACCCATTGCCGCCAGTTGTGCCGTCATGATGGATATCGACAACGACCTCGATCTCGATCTGGTTCTCATCGACGAACTCGCCGATGTTGTGATCATCTACAAGCAGGAGGGTGTGCCACCTCCGCAGTTCATCCGGGCAGATGCGAACTGGGATGGAATCGTCGACATCGGAGATGTGGTCAAGCAATTGAGTAGTCTGTTCGGTTGTACGGCAGTCTGCTCCTGTCCCGATGTGCTCGATTCCAACGATGATGGCTCCAATGACATCTCCGATCCGATCTACCTGTTGATGTACCTGTTCAGTAATGGATTGGCACCACCGGCACCCTATCCCTCCTGCGGAGCGGACCCGACGCTGGATACTCTCGATTGCTTGTTCCAGCCACCATGTCTTTGAGATAGAGATGTCTCGATTGCCCGAAATTCGTGAAGCGAAGGAAGGGGACATCCAGCAGTTGCTTGCCCTGCGCCTGGAGGCACTGCAGCAACATCCTCTCGCATTTTCCTCTTCTCCCGATGACGATCGCCTCGACCTGGAGCATCTTCAGAATGTCATTTCAGAGGATAAGCAGGTCATTTTCTGTGCAGCCCATGGCGAGAACATCGTGGGCATGGTGGGCGCCTTTGTGCAGCCCCAGAGAAAGTTGAGCCACCGTTGCGATGTGTGGGGTGCTTATCTGAGGGCCTCCGAGCGGGGCCATGGAGTGGGTCGTCAGTTGATGGAGGCAGTTGTCGATCGAGCGCGATCGTGGAACTGTGAATCTATCGATGTGGGTGTTACTTCAGGATCCAAGGAGGCGATCGGTTTGTACCAATCGCTGGGATTCGTCAGTTGCGGAATCGTAGCGCGCGCCATCGTCGATGGTGAGCATGCTACCAGCGAGCACATCATGGTGCTCCATCTCGAGAAGTAGCTGTCAGCCAGGTGACTACCACCCGATATCCGTCAAAGTGCGGTGCCGCGCGCTGACTTCTTCTTGGCTGGCTCGATCGGGCGCAATCCGAAATGATCAGGGGAGATCCAGGGAGCGCGGAATATCGCCCCGCCGCGGGCACCGGCGCCACGAACTCCTGCGCCTTGCTCGCCAAAACCGCTCTTGTTGATGTGCTCCCAGACGATGTTTCCGCTGCGGGTCACCTCGAAGATTCGACCCGTGGACCCGCTGCAGATCAGCGTGTTGCCGCCAGGCAATCGTTCGGCGCCTGAGATGTTAGAGGAGAAGAAATTTCCCGGATCCTCATACTTCCAGATCGGCTCTGGAGGCGAGAACGCGCCGTCCGTCTCGCGCAGGTACTTCCCATCCGAGGAGATCGGAGGGGCCAGTTCAAGAACCGTCGAGTAGTTGCCTCGACGACCCTGGCCGTTGTTGAAGATCATGATGTTGCCTTGCCCTGGTAGGTCCGGAGAGATCCATTGCGCATCGTGTTGCTTGAAGAGCTCTCGATCCGAGTCACTGCCTCTGCCATAGGTTTGCGGGTTTCCCCAGCGCCACAGGATTCCTGGGTTATCGGTGCCTGAAGTGGAGTGATCGATGACCCACACCTCGTCGAAACCGTGGACGCTCAGGATGATCTGGTCGAGTTCGGGGTTGTAGTCGACAGAGTTGGTGTGCATCCAGTCCGGCTGCCCCAGTTCCCGGCTCTGAAATGCAACATAATTGACGTCGATCTTCTCCGGGTGATCCGATGCCCTTCCGTAATTTGGAAGTTCTGCATCGATATCCTGGATCAAGTGATCCCACGGACTCCAGCGCCAGACCACCTCTCCGCCAGACTCTCCGGTCGGCTTGATCTCGACGACAGCATCGACCCACAACTCGTCGGCGGGAAGCAGGGCGGGATGACGACCCGCCGCAAGGCACTCTTGTTTCCCTTTTCGCTCCCAGCAGACCAGCAGAAAATTGCCATCGGGGAGCGGTTCGATGTCATGGTGTTGAAGGTGAGCATCACTGGCCCAGTCCAGTTTCCAGGTGACCTCGCCATCCCAGGTCACTCTCTCGATGACGCCACCGGCACCTCCGCCCTGAAATCCAAACGCGCCTCGTCGTCCGATGGCACCGGTTCTGAGCAAAGAACCGTCATCGAGGAGGTAGACCGAGTGCCCGGGCCGCCTTTCTCCGCGCCAGACATGGATCGGCGCACCTGTTCTGTCGATGATCTGCACGTCGGTGCTTCCCAGGGGTGCCAGCAACAGAAATCCACCTTCATGTGATTCTGATTCCTGCCTCCCGGGCTCGGGTGCCTCTGCAGGAGCCGCTTCTGGTGTTCCGGTCGGTGGTTCGGAAATCTGGCACAGCGCGAGAGCCGGCAGTGCCCAGCTGCTCACCAGGACCACGGTGAGCCACTGCAGGCGAGTCAAAATACCGAGAGAATTCGATGACATGGAGTACCTCCCACTGCTCCAGGATACACGCAATCGCGCCCTGGATGATTCCACTTCCGCACTGGATTCGATGGCCATCGCGTGTTGCCATCGTCACGGCCGAAGCCAGGATCTGGAGGGGGAGTTCCATCTCAACGTCACATCTGCGAGTTCTGTTGCTGCTATTGCTCTCATCTCATGGCCTGCTGGTCGCAGCGGACCCGGTAACAATCGCACCGCTGAGACTCCAGGATCCCGAAGTGGATCCAGATGATCCCGTCCAGACGATAATAAATGCACTCGATGAGGACATCGAATTGCCGAGAAGGCTTTCCGTCATGCATCAGGAGATCGGCGATCGAGTTCTTGAGCTGAGTGATCGGATCGATGACTTTTTTGGCGATCCCCGGCTGGAAACAGAGGCTGGCAAGACTCGTTACAGGGTTCGTTCCGAGTGGAGAATCGAAGAAGAGGGAGAGTCGACCATTGGCGTCAAGGTTCGTGGACATGCGGTACTTCCCCGGACTCGACAACGACTCGGCTTCTTTCTGGAGTCGTTTCGAGACGATGTGCTGACAGATCTCGACGATTTACTCGGCGATCCCGCTGATGACACCGATTCATTGACTGCAGCCGAGGACGTCTCGGGATTGCGCGCAGCACTCTTCTCCAATAAGCGTGGAAGATTGTCCCTCGACGGTGGAGTGAAACTGTCGAAGAGTCCACAGGCCCGAGTCAAACTTCGATGGCAAGAGGATCACGAACTGGAAAATCTGTGGAGCCTCAGGCTGATCCAGAGTCTCGAGTATCGAGGTGAGGAAGGATACGGCGAGCGCACCCAGTTGCGTTTCGAAAGAGCCATCGATGAGAAATTGCTCAGATTTGGAATCGAAGGCGTCTGGTTCGAAGAGCAGGATTTCAAGGCGCTGCTGACCACCAGTTTTTTCGTTCCCTTCGATTCACGCAGTGTGATTCGCCTGAGTGGGCAAATGACCGCAGACCTCGGAGATGCGCCAGCGCGTACCGGCGTTGGAGTGGGAGTCGGGTTTCGCCGAAGGCTCTACAGCGACTGGCTCTTCGGAGAGATCGCTCCTCATGTGTTCTGGCCTCAGAAGTCCTTCGATGGCAGTGAAGTGTCCCTGATGCTGGTGACCGAGGTGATCTTCGGCCGTTGATTCCTTGCATGTTGTCTCGCTGCCACCAAGGCGTATTCTCTGCGGAGGAAGAGGAGGCCCCGATGCTCAGAGCAGATCCGAAGTGCGATCCCGAGGGCAAGGGGACCCGCTATGGAATCCTCGCCATGCTGCTGGTGGGAGCGGGTTGTGGCACTCTGATCTACCTGGGAAATCCAGGGAACATGGGGATCTGTGGTGCCTGCTTCCTGCGCGATTCTGCCGGAGCCTTGCATCTCTTCGACAAGCCTGCTTCTCTTCCCTACCTTCGCCCGGAGATCTTCGGAGTGGTCTTTGGAGCTCTGTTGTGGATGGCCATCCGGGGCAAGTGGCAGGCGAGATCGGGAAGCCATGCCGCGACCAGGTTTTTCTTTGGCATCTGGATGGGAATCGGATCACTGGTCTTTCTCGGCTGCCCATTTCGGATGCTGCAGCGACTCGGTGGTCTCGATCTGACCGCCTGGATCGCCCTGCCCGGATTCATCGCCGGTGTCGGAGTGGGACTGTACTTCGAGAAGCGTGGCTACAGTGTTGGAAAAACGCAAGCAGCACCTGCCCCGGTGGGCTTGCTGTTTCCGGGGTTGATGCTGCTGGCGGGTGTGCTCTGGTTCCAGGGACAGCTGGCGGGACCGGGACAGGATGGGGGTCCTCCCCCGCCTCATGCGCCCTGGATGTACTCGCTGGGTATCGCTCTGGTGGCTGGAATACTCCTCTCGGCTACCCGTTTCTGTGCCGTGACTGCCGGCAGGCAAGTGTTTCTGAAGGATCGTCGAATGCTGCTGGCTTCGCTGGCGATGCTGATCGGATTCGGACTCGTGGTTCTGACGACCGGCAAGGCCGTTCCTGGAATTGAGGGCCAACCTTTGGCGCACACGGACCACCTGTGGTCGGCGCTGGCACTGGCCCTGGTCGGGCTCTGCGGCTGCCTCGCTGGCGGCTGCCCCGTGCGTCAACTGGTGATGACCGGTGAAGGAAACGCCGATGCAGCGATGGCGGTTGCGGGCATTCTGGTCGGCGGCGCTCTCAGCCACGGGTTCGCGCTCGCTTCCAGTGGCGCAGGCACCACGGAATCAGGACGTCTGGCCATCGTCGTGGGGCTTGCCATCGCAGTGGTCTACGGTGCATCCCGATCGATGCTGGCCAGTGCGAAGGGATCCGCATGACGACTTCTCGACCGGTACTTCTGATCATCGCCGGGTTCTGGGCTGTTGCTTCCATCTCCGCGCAGGATGTCCCGAAACAACCATCCACGACCGACAAACCACTGCCGCCCGGCTACTCCATTCCGATCGTCGACCTCACAGACGATGTCGACGGGGTGATCACCATCGATCGTGAGAAGGGTCAATATCTTGGTCATCCGACTGCGGTATTGCTCGAGGATGATCGCACCATCTTGTGTGTGTACCCGAAGGGGCACGGCCGTGGAGCGATCGTCTACAAGAAGAGCACCGATGGTGGCAAGACATGGAGTGGTCGGCTACCGACACCTGAAAACTGGGCCTCTTCAAAAGAGGTTCCGACGATTCATCGAGTCGTCGATGGAGATGGAAACAAGAGATTGATCGTCTGGTCCGGTCTGTATCCAGCGCGGATCGCCGTCAGTGATGATGATGGCAAATCCTGGAGCCCGCTGAAGCCAGCGGGACAGTGGGGGGGAATCGTCGTCATGGGGTCGGTAGCGAGACTCTCCGATGGTCGGTACGCGGCCTGGTTCCATGACGATGGTCGTTTTTTCAGATCCAGGCGCGGCCCTGCCCGCTTCGATGTATTTCAGACCCTATCCATCGATGGAGGATTGACCTGGTCGGAACCGGTCTCGATAGCTCATCGCCCCGATGTTCACCTCTGTGAGCCTGGTTTCATACGATCCCCGGATGGAAAGACCATCGCCTTGCTGATGCGAGAGAACAGCCGCACCAGAAACTCGTTTGTCATCTTCAGTGAAGATGAAGGTCGCAGTTGGTCCGACCCGAGAGAACTTCCTGCTGCTCTGACGGGCGATCGTCACACGGCCACACACACCAGCGATGGGCGTCTCTTCATCTCGTTCCGGGATACAACGAGAGAGAGTGACACCAAGGGGGATTGGGTCGGTTGGGTCGGTCAATGGCAAGACATCGTGGATGGAACAGAGGGCCAGTATCGCGTTCGATTGATGGACAACCACGTCAGCGGTGATTGCGCCTACCCCGCCGTATTGCAGCAGCAAGATGGCACCATCATCGCCATCACATACGGTCACTGGACAGCGGGAGAAAAACCCTGGATCGCCTGTCGACGCTTCACCATGGCACAACTCGATGCCAGGTTGGATGCGGCCAAGGAATAACGACTACCGGGTGAGGAGTTCCAGGATTTCCACGGCTCGCTGCAGAAACTCCTCGAACTGGCCCTGCTCTTTTGCGTACTTCCCGGGCTTGTAGATCAGGATCTGCTGCTCCTTGATGTCGACGTGGATCATGTCGTTGTTCTCGAAGTACTCCCTCACCTCCGGGCGAAACAGATCACGGATGGAGTCTTCATCGGTTCCCCTGAGACGGTACTTCTTGCTGAAGGCCGGATGTGCGCTGAAGTCGAAGTCCTGAGCACCGAAGTACTCCTTGAAACGATCGAGCACACCCTCTGCACACAGTTCCAGATCGGGAAGGCTCTTGCTGTTTTCCAGGATCACCACGGTCTGGCGCACGGTGTGAGAAGATTTGCCGGTGCTGACGACATAACTGAATTCGAAGGCGACCAGCGGGTGACCCCTGTATGACCCTCGAGCCACGCTTCGGGCGCCCTTGGCAGATCCCCATTTTCCCAGAGGGTGTGGTGCTAGCAACTCGCCTGCGGAAGGGTCAGAGTCGCCCTGAAAGGACAGTCCGAGACGCTCTACCTCGATACCAATTCTAGCAGAGTGCATTTTTTCTGTCTTTTTCTGGTGCCTGACCAGCCACCACACCAACAAGATCACGCCGACGAAGCCGAGCGAGAGATACGTGATTTTTTCAACTTCACCCACCGGAGATCATCTCTTGCAGTGATAAGCAAAGGCCGGGGGAAGGTTGCGCCAGGCGAGCGGAGTGCGATCGACCTGGCTGAAGCAGGCCTCGAGACGGTCTCGAAAGGCTCGGGCCTTGGGCAACAGGTGCACGCCACCGTATGCAAAGGTCACGAATCGACCCTTCGGAGCCAGGACGTCATGAACCTCGGACAGGATGCGCTCCTGAACCGTTTCGGGAAAAGCTGCCCAGGGCAGCCCCGAGATGACGACATCGACAGCATCGATACCTCGGTGGTGTAGCAAGTGAACCAGGTTTTCAGCATCACCCTCGATGATCTCGAGGTTGCCAAAGTTGTAGCGCAATTCGGCGAGGAATACGGGGTTCTTCTCGATCACGATGAACTTCGCTTCCGAGGAGATGCGCAGCAGGATCTCGGCGGTGAAGGCACCTGTGCCCGGACCCAGTTCGACCACCGTGGTGGCTTTCTCCAGCGAGATGCCGTCGAGCATCCTGGAAGCCAGTATTCGACCGCTGGCAGCCACCGCTCCTATCGAACCTGGATTGGAGATGTATTCCCTGAGGAAGTTGATCTTTGCGCCCATCGAGAGTCGCCTCATCCATCCGAGATCCGGAAATTCACTTTTCACCCTCAGGTAACAGAATCACGAGAGTGCCATTGTCGGCCCTGGATTTCAAGAAAACTTCAGTCAGTACCTGGGAAGAATTGTCTCGGGTACCATTCAGAAAGCAGCATGCTAGTGCATCCGGTGATCGATGGGAGATTGCGAAGGAGAGACGATGCCACCAACTGTGGGTTGGATTGGTTGCGGTGTGATGGGCTCCTCGATGGTGAAGAACCTGCTCGCCGAGAAGTACGAAGTCGGTCTGTATACACGCACCGAATCGAAAGCGCAGGCATTGCTGGATTCGGGAGCGAGGTGGTTCGAGTCTCCTGCACAACTGGCCGTGCATCACGACATCGTGATCTCGATGGTGGGTTACCCCGAGGATGTCGAGTCGGTGTATCTGGGTGAAACTGGCATTCTGTCGAAACCATCTGGAGACCGAAGATGCACCTGTGTCATCGACATGACCACGAGCCAGCCGACGCTGGCGTGCAAGATAGCTGAAGTTGCCAGTCGACAGGGCATCGCCTCGCTCGATGCGCCCGTCTCTGGCGGTGATGTGGGAGCCAGGGATGCAACGCTGAGCATCATGGTAGGAGGAGATACGGATGCATTCGCCAGAGCGCAGCCCATCTTCGGTGTGCTGGGAAAGCAGGCAATTCTCCAGGGAGGGCCCGGTGCAGGCCAACACGCGAAGATGGTCAATCAGATCATCATCGCCAGCACCATGATCGGAATGTGTGAAGGGCTGCTCTATGCCAGGCGATCAGGTCTCGATGCGCAGAAGGTACTGGGAAGTGTTTCGGAGGGTGCTGCCGGGTCATGGTCCCTCTCTAATCTGGCACCCCGTATTCTTCAGGGAGATTTTCAACCTGGATTTTTCGTCGAGCACTTCGTCAAAGACATCGGGATCGCTTTGGCCGAATGTGAACAGATGGGAATCGACCTCGAGGGGTTGAAGTTGGCGCGTCGGCTGTACGATGAAGTTCTACAGGCCGGAGGCGGGCGGCTGGGAACCCAGGCGCTCTACAGAGCCATTGATAACGAAAGGGAACGAGATGGATCCTGATCTGGTCGTGAATCAGGGAGACATTGGGTTATGGGTTGTTGCGGCAGTCGTACTTGTCATAGGAATTCGAATCGTTGCCGGGATTCTCGACAAGCAGCGCCTTGAATCAGAGATCAGTGCCAAGGGGGGGCAGGTCGAATCGATTCGCTGGACTCCGTTTGCCAAAGGCTGGCTCGGATCGAAGAACGAACGCCTCTACGAGGTGAAATGGACCGACAGTTCGGAAGTCCAGCATCGGGCCACTGCCAAGACAGCGATGCTGGCGGGCAATTACTTCGCCGATTCGGAGACATCGGGTCAGGGAGCAGGTCACGATTCACGTCACGAAGGTGCTGATCTTTTGGCCGAAAATCAGCGACTGAAACGCGAGAATGAAAAACTTCGATGTGACCTCGATCAACTGCGCGAGGATCGGTCCTGAGTGGTGGTCACCAAGGACAACTGGCTACTGGAGCAGGCAGATAGCATCCTCGAGGAGATTCGAGGGGGATTCCCCCGGTATCGATCTGCCCTGGAGGGGGTGGAGATCCGGATCAGTCGGAGGCTCACCCGAAGTGCAGGTAACGTATGTGTGAAGACCCGAGTCGTGGGAATCAGTGAACCAATATTCACCGTTGAAGAAAATTTCCCCCAGTTTCGCAACACAGTCTTGCACGAACTTGCTCATGTGATCGCAGGTGACGAAGTTCGGCCTCACGGATCACGTTGGCGAAATATCTTTCTCGAAATTGGCGGAAACGGGGAGCGGTGTCATGTGATGCGCGCGCGAGGCCAGCATCATCTTCACAGGGCAGGGTGTGATCGATGCGATGAGGAAGTCGAGGTCGGCACAAGGGTCTGGAATCGCTTGAAAGCCGGGAGTCGTGAGTATTTCCATCAGGGTTGTGGTGGAGTTGTGACGGCGGCTCCTGGAGCAGGCGCCCCGGCCAGAGAAAATGGAACCAGGGGTGACCTGTTGCGGCAGATCGGACTCAAACTCAGGCAGGCGTTGCTGTTCGGATCTTCCGAGAAGTCCTAGAAGGGGAGTTCCTCGTCCTCTTCGCTCTCTTCATCTTCATCCTTCTTCGGCTGCGGCTTGCGATTCTTCAGATCATGAGTCGCATCATATTTCTTCCAGCGAGGATCGAGCAGCATGATCTCCACTGCTTCAAGCTTGCGGTTTTTCCTGTCCGAATCGTCGAGGTAGCCGCTGAGGAAGATCTTCTGGCGCTTCTTGAGAAAGCTCGCTTTCCGGCGCTCGATCAGCAGCACCTCGGTGCCGAGTGAGGTGCCGAGACGGTAGTTTGCCACCTCTCGCTCGCGGCCACTCTCTACAGATTTCAGCGAGCCGGAGACCCAACTGAAGCCCTGACCTGAAAATTTCGCAGGTACTGCAGGGGGGCGGAAGGACCCGGCAACGATGGCCTGGATCTGGATCAGCATCGGGGGATAGCGCGCTCCCCCTGTACCGAGTTGCTCCGCTTGCTTCCGAGCCAGGATGTGAAGAGTGGATCCAGGGATCAGGTCCTTGATCGATGAGATCCTGTGTGACTCGATCAGGGTGTCTGAGCCCAACTGGACATCGAGAGTACCCTTCTTGTCACGGGCGACCAGTTTCTTGCCGGCCTCCTCATCTTTTCCCACTGATTTGATGGAACCAGTGGCAATGAAGGGTTTGGCGACCTTGGCATCGTCGGTAGCGGGGAGGATCAGTGCCATCCATGTGACAACGGTGATGATCATCGTTTCACTCCGGTTCGTTTCGCTAGAAGAGTCCCTCCGGAAGCCCTTCATTGTCGATGTCGATCTGGAGCAGGGCCGGATTTGACCCCAGTCCGGGCATCGTCATGATGTCCCCGGTCAGAGCGTAAAGAAACCCAGCACCTGCAGACAGGCGGACATCGCGGACAGTGATACGGAAACCGTCAGGAGCCCCAACACGTCTGGGATCATCGGAGAAGGAATACTGCGTCTTTGCCATGCATACAGGCAGATGTCCCAATCCCATTTTTTCGAAGCGTTTGATCGACTTTCGAGCAGCGGGTTTGAAGTTGACTCCATCTGCGCGGTAAATCTCCTGGCAAACAGTGGCAATTTTTTCAGTCACGGGGATATCGTCGGCATACAGGGTGTTGAACTTGGCAGGGGCATCATCGCAGGCTCGAACAACGGCATCAGCGAGTGCCGCACCTCCCGCGCCACCATTGGCATGCACATCCGAGATCACGGCATCGAAGGCACCCGCTGCGCGGGAGAGGTTGAGGGCCGCTTCGACCTCGCCGTCAGTATCGGAAGAGAATCGGTTGAGCGCGACCACCACGGAAACACCAAACTTGCCGACATTCTCTATATGGCGCCTGAGGTTGCAGATTCCGTCCTCGACGGCGGAGATATCCTCTTCGAGAATCCCTGCCGGCAGCGGTTTCCCCGGGCTCACCTTGTATCGGCCACTGTGAACCTTCAGGGCCCTGATGGTGACGACCATCACGGCAGCATCGGGGTGCAGCCCGCTCACCCTGCATTTGATGTTGAAGAACTTTTCCGCCCCCATATCAGCCCCGAAACCGCTCTCCGTGACGACATAGTCAGCAAGTTTCAGTGCGATGCGATCCGCAACGATCGACGAGTTTCCGTGCGCGATGTTGGCGAACGGTCCGGTGTGTACGAAGCAGCCAGTACCTTCCAGTGTCTGCATGAAGTTGGGATGGATCGCATCCTTGAGCACCACTGCCATGGCACCTGCGGCACCTATTTGCTCTGCGGTGACTGGTTCGCTGTCACCATCGAGTCCGACCACGATGCGCCCGAGGCGTTTCCTGAGATCCCGGGCATCTCTTGAGAGTCCAAGTATCGCCATCACCTCGCTGGCGCTGGTGATGTCAAAACCTGTTTCCCTCGGGACGCCATTGCTCGGGCCACCGAGGCCGACAATCATCTGCCTCAAGCTTCGATCATTGACATCGAGGCAGCGCTTCCAGGTCACCTTCTGGGGATCGATCTGGTACGGATTCCCCTTCAGGATCGAGGTGTCGACCCAGGCAGCCAGCAAATTGTTCGCCAGCCCCACTGCGTGGGTGTCCCCGGTCAGGTGCAGATTGAAGTCCTCCATCGGGATTACCTGACTGCGGCCTCCCCCGGCAGCGCCTCCCTTGATTCCGAACACCGGTCCCATCGAAGGCTGACGGATGGTGGAGACTGCCCGCTTGCCTATGTGGTTCAGTCCCATACCCAGTCCGATGGTGGTGACGGTTTTCCCTTCTCCCAGTGGAGTGGGGTTGATGGCCGTGACATCGATGTACTTCCCGTGCGGGCGATCCTTGATCTGATCGAGAATCGACAGGTGGACCTTCGAGATGTACTTGCCATGAAGGATCAGGTGCTCTTCATCGAGGTCATATTTTGCTGCGACTTCCCGGATGTCGAGCAATGGGGTAGCCCTTGCGATGGCTAGATCAGAAGACGATTTCTGGGCAGCCAAGGAGGCTCCTTCCAGGAGTTCGCCGCCAGGCGTGAAGCGGGCGTACATCCATACGCAAAACGGTATCGCAGAGGATCTCGAATGGCAACGGAACCGCTACAGTGGCGCTTCTGGAGGCTCTATCGACTCCTCACAAGAATTCCGGATTCGATCCCGAGGGTCTTGCGGGCGCCGTCGACCTCTCCGATGAAACGGCCTGCATCCAGAGGATAGCCAGCCGTGGGCTTGAGATCGGGAACGTGGGTCGACCACCATCGGTTGAGGAGCACCATGTGAAGTTCTCTGAGGTATTTTGCTGTCATCGATGCGAGGGCGGTGCAGAAACAGTGCTGTTCGCAATCCTTGCGGAAATGGACCTCGATGACCCGCTTTCCATCATCTGAAACCGCTCGGTACGATTGCCGCTCCCGATCCTGTTCAAGGATCTTGAATCTTGACCCGGTGAAGAGGGGGATCAGCAGCGGGCTGTAGCGCTCCGTGCCTCCGAGCCGATCGGTCCACACCTCCATCTGAGCACGATCCTCCTGCTGCCACAGCCAGCGAAGAAATCGGCCCATCGCCCAGGCATCGACCTTGCCCTTGCTACCTCGTGCTCTGACCTCGGCATTGAATTCTCTGACCTCGAGAGGGATCGCTCGGACCTCGCCGACTTCGATGGATGTGCGAGCGAGGGTCCGGGTGAGGCGACGAATCTTGCCGGACAGATCGACCATGGAGGCTGAATACGGCAGTTCAAGGTCGATCCCTCGATACCAGGGGTATTGATCCAGATATCCAGATCTCCCCGCTGTGCAGTGATCGATCAGTTCGCGAAAGGTGCGAGGTAAATCTCCTCGCTCCGCAGCGATGAAGGCGAGAACTCCCTCCTCAAGACGCGTGAGGTCGCCGGTGCCCGGGCGATGGAGTTTCTTGGAATCGGCGACTGAAACGATGCCCTTTTCCCTGCGTCCAGCTGCCCCGATGACGGATCCGAGCATCTTCCAGGGTGCTTGTGCTGCTGTCTTTTCGCGGCAGCGAAGCGATGTCATTCCGATCACCATCGGTCCCAACCTGGGCCCGTATCCCGCCTCGTCGATGCCCGCCAACCAGTACGTCATCGAGCATCCCCTTCAGTTCTGGAAGGGCGATGAGTTGTTGCTCTGGAACCCTCCCAGGGAGTTGGATCAGCAAGCGAAAGCCATTGCCGTCTGATTTCTGACAGCACGATGCCCGCGGATGTCGCAACGTTGTGGGAGTGTTTCGAGCCGAACATTGGAATCTCGATGGTGCCGTCGCACAGGTGGATCACCTGCTCGTCCACTCCGACCACCTCGTGTCCCACCACGATGGCCAGCGGATGCGGGAACTCCTTGTCATAGATCGGCAGGGAGTCCTTGGTTTGTTCCAGGGCCAGCACAGTGACGGAGTCATTCTGGAGAATCCTCACAGCCATCGCAGGATCCTCGAGTTGCTCCCACTCGGTCGTCTCTTCGGCGCCCAGCGAGATCTTTGTGATTTCTGGTCTCGGCGGTGCGGGAGTGATGCCGCAGAGATAGATCTTCTTGACGCCGAAACCATCTGCGGCTCGAAAGATGGAGCCGACATTGGTGAGGCTCCGAATGTTGTCCAGTATCAGAAACAGATCGGGCCGCCTTCGATGCTGGCGACCATCGGCATCCGCTCGGTGTTGATCGATCCGTCTTTTTCGAGGCATCCGTCCCCCCCCGAGTGACCATGCAGATGAATCTTGAAGTGGAGAGACTAGCCCGAGCAGCAGTGAGAAGCGATGCAGATCCGATGCTGAGACTGCATCAATACTGTTGAGGCTCTCGCTCACCACGACATTCGGGCGTACCCTGTAAGGCCAATCCAGAAGGCAACTGGAGTCCATCTGGACCCTGCAGTGAAGGAGAGTAGCGGTGTCTGATCCGATCGTCCTCGATGAACGCCAGCAGCGGGTCATCGGAGTCCTCATCGAAAAATCGCTCGCCACTCCTCAGTACTACCCATTGACGCTCAATCAGGTGGTTACCGGTTGCAACCAGAAGTCAAACCGGGAACCGATGGTCTCCTGGATGGAAGATGAGGTCGATGATGTGCTCACGAACCTCGCCCGGGCAGGGTTCACCAGCCAGGTGCATGCCGCCGGTTCCCGGGTCGGTAAGTGGCGCCAGGAGTTGACGGGGCAACTGGGTCTGAGCGGCCAGGCGATGGCCGTGGTTGCCGAACTCTTGCTTCGAGGCCCCCAGACACTTGGAGAACTGCGAACCAGAGCCTCGAGGATGAAAGACATCCCTGATCTGGCCATCCTCGAGCAGGTCCTGGCCGATCTCGCAGGTCGCCAGCCAGCCCTGGCTGCCCGGTTCAGTCCCGATGGTGTGCGCAGGGGGATTCGATGGGGGCACCTTCTTCAATCGCAGCAGGCCATCCAGAGTCAGAGGGTCGCCCAGGAGACAGGCGTCACCTTCACAGATACTCCTGCAAGCCCTGGAACTTCATCCATGCCGAATGAAAGCCTGGAGCGGGTGGATAGACTCGACCAGGTGGAAGAAATGGTCCGGAAATTGCTTGAGCGGATAGAGGCGCTGGAGCGCAATCAGACCTGATCATTGCAATGATGAGGTCGGATCATGGACGCTGTCAGGCTCACTTGGTTGCGTACACCTCGACATATTGCCCCTGTAAGGAGGATCGATGGATATGGGTCTCATGAAACGGTGGTTTCCCATCTGGATGCTGGCATCGGTACTCGGCTGCCTGGCAGCAGTGCCCGCTGACTTGCTGGCTTCGAATGGAGTATCGCTGGCCCCAGATGGGGTGATCGGTGAGGTGACCTCGGTCACGCTTTACTCGAGGCACGCCAGAGTCGAGCGAACCCTGGCCGTCGCCGCTGGCGAAGTGGGTCTGCGGTCGATGCAGATCGGGCCGCTTCCCTATTCGATCATCGATAGTTCCATCGAGATCGAGGGCACTGCCGGACTCTCTTCAGTATCGGTCCAGGTCAACCGAAGCAGCGGGGAGCCTGTCGAGTCGGAGGCGGTGCAGGCCAACAGGCGGTTGCTGAAGGAGCGCGAGCAGAAGCTGCTGGCTCTGCAACGGAAAGACCAATCTTTGCAGCAGATGCGCAGCAGATTCGCCAGGATCCTGCCTCAGTTAGACGACGAGGATGAGACTTCTGACCTGATCAATCTGGTCAAATGGCAAGGGATGCTCGACCTGGTGCAACAGGGGATGCTCGGTGCCGCTCGATCCAGGGATGAACTGGCGCCACAACTTCGAGAATCTATGCAGCAGGTCGAGCAAACCCGAAGAGAACTCGATGAACTGATCGATGAAGGACTGCGTTCGAGGGCGGTCATCAATGCTGGAATCCAGGATCTGACTGGCGAAGGAGGAGTGATCCGGGTTCGATATCTGATTCCAAGGGCGTTCTGGTACCCGCATTACGAGGTCGATGTGGATGCAGAAAGCGGAACGATGCAACTGAGAGCGTTCGCCATCGTGAAACAGTCCACGGGCGAAGATTGGCCTGAAGTTCCTGTTCATTTCTCAACTTCGACACCGGAACAGGGTTCGGATCTTCCTGAACTGGCATCTCTCATCTTGAAACGAGATCGCTACCTGGCTCCCGATGATTCGCGTGTTCTTGATCTTCGTATTCAAGCCAGGCCAAGGATGGAAGCTCGAAGGGCGCTGAAACCGGCTGCAGGATTTTATACGGTAGAAGATCTCGAACTTTCCTTCGCTGAGGTAGATAAGCTGGGGGATATGGATCTCCCGCAACTCAGGGGGGGTAGAGGTCGTTTCGATGGTTTATTGGACGAGCAAATTATGCATGGCTTTGCTTTGCGAGGCATCGATGAGAAGCAGGTCATGCAAATTGCGGCGCCCACGCAGCTACTGCTGCCGATGATGTCAAACAGGGGTTTCTTGAGGGTGTTCCAGTCGGTGAAGCCGGAGGCGATTCCGTCCGATGGGCAATCTCATCGGCTGCTTTATTCGGTCAAGAACCTCAATTTTACCGAAGAACGGCTCTGTATCCCCGAGTTGAGTCTGGCAGTTTTTCGGAGAATCATCGCCTCCCTGTCTGGCACAGACCCGCTACTGAGGGGCACCGTTTCGGTGTTTCTTGGCGAGGATTACCTGGGGCAGGCAGTCATCGATACCACTGCTCCTGGAGAGAATCTTGAACTCGACCTGGGAGTGGACGGACAACTGGTCGTCGAGAGGATTCAACGGGAATCAGAAGACGAGATCGGGCTATTTTCGAAGGCCGCTCTGTTTGATACAGACCTCGAACTGACGGTCAGCAACTACCACACCGAATCAGTGAAGTTGCTGTTACGCGAGCGGATCCCGTTCACCGAATCGGATTCACTGAAGATCCGGATTGATCGAACCAAGAGCGTCCCATTGCCAGAAGGATTGGATTCCGATGATGGTCTCCTTTCCTGGGAAATCGAATTGCAAGCCGGGGAGTCGGAACAAATCCGGTTGAAATGGTCGATAGAGGCTCCCGTCGATGTGGAGTTGCTGAGGCGAGAAGCTCCTGAGCGCAGCGGTCAGGAGGGAAGATGAAGATCTTGATCATCAACTCAGTGCTGATGCTATCGTTATTCATGGTGGTTCCAGAAACTTCCGCAGCCACCAATCAGGTGAAGGTAGTGGTGGCTCCGGATGCCGTGACCGTGTTCGAGAATCGTGCTCGCGTCCATCGTAGGCTCGAAGTCGAGATGCAGGTTGGTTCGATGGAAGTGGTTTTTGATGGCTTGCCTTCGAGTCTTGATCCAGCCAGTGTTCGAGCCAAATTGCTGGGAGTTGAAGGACTTGTGCTCGGCGTCCGGATGAAGCAAGAAGTCCATGAGCAGGAGGTCCAGCAACAAGTTCGACAAATTTCCCGGGCGCTGGAAGAAATCGGTGACCAGCTCAGCGGCATCGATGCTCGACTGGAAGAACTGCATCGACTCGAGGTTCTGACCACGAGTCTTTCCGTGATTCTCGAGGAAACCGTCTCGGATGCCGGGCAAGGTGGAATCCTGGGGGCTGCCACAGTCGGCCAGATCATCGAGGCACAGCAATGGATTGCCGATCGCCAGCTGGAGCAATCGCTGACGAGAGATCGGCTGATATCAGAGAAAAAGACGATCCTGACCCGGCGCAGTGATTTGCGGGCAGACATGGCGCCGTTGAAACTACGAAGGGACCGTACAACCTGGTCGGCGATCGTCTTGATACAGGCACAGCAGCCGGGAAGTGCGACGGTTGAACTGGCTCACGATGTCCCGGGAGCACGGTGGGTGCCTGTTCATGAGGCGAGGCTAGACGAATCGAAGGCGACGGTTGCCTGGACTGCGCGAGCTCAGGTATTGCAGCAGAGCGGTGAGGCGTGGAGTGATGTGAAATTGACACTCTCGACGGCACGCTCTTCACTCGGCCTGACTCCACCTTCACTGGTGCCCGTCCGGTTGGAGGCGGTGGTTGTTGTGGCCAGAAAGAGCGCCGAGCTCACATCTGATATGAGGGCCCCTGTCGCGTCCGCTGGCATCGATAGGGGCGTAACCAGTGCCCCCTCTGAAGAGGCTTGGGGGACAAATCTTGAAGGCGCAGAGTTGGTCTCGGGTTCTGGACCGGTCCGGTTTGAAATCCGTGCACCTGCGACCATCCCCTCCGATGGGAGCGTCCATTCGGTCACCATCTCCCAGAAGTCTTTTGCTGCTGAGCTCGATTTCCAGAGCATTCCTCTGATGAGTCCACATGTGTTCCGTCGTGCGAAGTTGAGTAACCCCGCCGGGGCGCCGCTACTGGCTGGTCCTGTGAGTTGTTTTCGTGAGGGTGCCTATGTCGGAGATGGACGGGTGAATCGTATTGCCGGGGGGCAGTCATTTTCTCAGCACTTTGGTTCAGAGGGGAGAATCAGGGTTCGCAAGGAAGAGATCGATGATCATTCCGGTTCTGCAGGTAGTTTCAGCAAGAATCTGAAACTGGAGAAAGCATTCCGTATCACCGTGGAATCAGTGCTTCCCGACTCCGTTCCCTTCGAACTGGTGGACCGGATTCCGGTCAGCGCTGTTCCAGGTATCGAGATCAATATGGGGGATGAGACCACCGCTGATCCAGCGGTGGATGAAGACGGTATAGTGCGGTGGGTCATGACCCTTGAAGCATCGGGAAAGAGCGAGTTCATCCTGCACTGGGAAGCCACTGCAGACCCGGAGCACGGTGCTCTACTGGAACAACTACGGTGACTCTGGATGATCTGATCGACGGAGTTCTCACTTCCAGGGGTCGGGAGCAGAAGAACCTGCTCAAGCAGGCCATCGCTCTCGATCCCGGCAAGGAAGCCGCGATACGTCTCGCTCCGGCTCTTCGCGACCCCAGCCCCAGAGTTTCGGCACGGATCACTGCTCTGCTGGCCAGGCATCAACTGCGAGAGTTGTTCGAGAAGCAGTTGGATGGTCTCAAGCGGGGAAAGATCAGTATTCTGCGGGCACACTTCGACAGGATCAGCGCAAGAGGAGAAGGTCAGAATAGATGAAGCGCTGGGAGCACTATCCCTGCTCTTCTTGAGGTCCTTCACTCAGTTCTTCGTAATCGTTGCTCGGTACCAGCATCACTGCTTCCACATCTGCGGTACCGATCACCTCGGTCCTGTCGAAGACAACCTCCCAGGTATAGCGGCCTGGTTCGGAAAATACCATCGGTGGTAACTCGAAGATGCACTCGTGATGCTCTCTGCGATCTCCATGTTCGAGAGGGAATTCCGGGCTCTCCTCGATGACGGAATCGTCATTGAGTCGCTTGAAGCGGAAGGAAACGGTGTGCTGCCCCGAGAAGTCGCTCAAATTCAGGTATAGCGACGCTGGTTGGTATTCGCAGGGGAAATCCACAAGCGGGATCTGATTGAATGTTCCGGCGAGAACACACTTACGAGTCTCGTCATCCTTGTATACGCGGTCGCATAGGATGATCGCCTGGACGAGAGGAAGCAGGGGACGATTCACGGGAGAGGCCTGCCCTTCATTGAGGTTGTGCAAATCAAACCTTCGGTTGAACCAGTGCATGAGAGTTTCGACTCAACACGCGAGATGGACCCGCGGGTAATACCGAGCCAACTGGATTGTCGCAGAGAGATTCCTCCATGTCATCCGATCTGAGAGCGTCAGTCTTGACCGTCCCGGGCGTGAGACACAGAATGCTCGACGCTGGGGTCGGGCCAGGGGATCTCCTGTCAGGAGAGGACTCGCCGATGATTCCGAAGAAGGGCTCTGGATAGCTTGCGAATACTCTCTGCACGGGAAACTGCCTGGTTCAACATCGGCCCCGACACCACCTGGGATTCGATCCAGCGCCTTGAGGACTGGCCGAGGTGGTGTGACGGCCTGATCGAAGCGAGCTGGAGACTGGGTGAGCCGTGGACAGTGGGTTCCAGGTTTTCTCTCGACTGGGGCGTAGCAGCGGATTCTCCTCTGGCAGGGGGAGTGATTCTGGAGGTCGATGCGGCCCCCGAGGAGGAAGAAGGCTCATTGCGAAGCATTTCCTGGGTTGCTGGCATCGGGCCGGCCCGCAGTGAGGCGCAACTGATGATCTTGCAGGACGGATCAGGCTCGTTGGTCGAGTTCGTGACATCCTGGAAGGGCTGGGCATCGCCACTGTTTCGAAATCGTGCAACCCGGTGTGCAAATCGACAGAGAGATTGGCTCGCCAGTCTCAGGGAAATTCTTGAACGGGTGGGTAGCAGCGGATGACCAGAGAAACAACCCGGATGAAAACGCTCTGGTACATGGGTGCCAAGACCAGACTGTGCGAGGAATTTCTCGACGGTGCAGTCAGGGACCTGCTTTCACCAGGGGGCACACTTCTTGACGCGTGTTGTGGAACAGCTGCAGTGGCGCGCTGGTTTGCCCCGGGCTACAGGATTCTCGCCAATGATTCGCAGCAGTTCTCCTCTGTCATTGCCAGAGCTCATCTCGAAGGAGATGGAGAGTGGACTCAAGAACTGGATCGTCTGGAGCCGCAACAGGATCTCGGACTCGCCATCCGCGAGAATCAGCGACTTCTCGACGGGCTGGTTCCGAAGGCATTGGAACTGGAAGATTCAATTCTCTCCCAGGTAATAGATGCGGTGACCGGGCCTGATGAGTCACCCGAATTGCTGGATCGATACAGAGCATTCGTCTCGGAAGCACCCCTCCCTGACGGATCAGCTGCTGATATGCACATCTCATCGCTTCACCAACCGCTCGCGATGCGAATGCCGGAATTGCTGGAGCAGCGGATGCAGGATCCGAGTAAGGCTCCAGCACTGATGTGTACGGCGTACTGGGCTCATGTTTACTTCGGGATCCGGCAGGCTACCCGGATCGATTCGATCCGTCATGCGATAGATCAGATTCCCATGGATGACCCGCATCGCTGCCGTAAGCAGACACTCTATCTGGCGGCACTCCTGCATGCAGTTTCGGTCAGCACATCCGGAACCAGCCACTTCGCTCAACCTCGATCCATCGCAAGGGATTCGGAACTGGTTGCGGTAGCAAGGCGCCGCATGATCGACATCGATGTTCAATTTGAACTCGCCCTCGATGCGATCCGGACAGAATGGTTAGAGTCGCCGAGACTCGATGGGAACAAGGTGTACTGTTCTGACATCCACAGGTTACTAGAGGCTGGTAGTCCACTTGACGAGGAAGATGTGGACCTTGTCTACCTCGATCCTCCTTACACCGCCGATAACTATTCTCGCTTTTATCATGTGCTGGAAACTCTCGTGGAGTACGACTATCCGCAGTTGCAGACCAGGGGAGGCGAGTTGACGCGCGGGCGGTATCCAGGCCAGGAGAAGAGATTTACTTCCGACTTTTGCAGCAGCATCAAGGCAGAGGATGCTTTTCGCAGTGTCGCCAGGTCCTGCAAGGAGCGTGGTGCCAGTCTGCTCATCTCGTACTCGACAGATACAGGATTGCTGACACGAAAGTGGAGAAACCTGGGCGATGAGAATCCCGCCAGTAGATTTCGAAATATGCTTCTTGAATATTATGGCAGAGTCGAGATCCGAGAGAAGACCCTGATGCATTCTGGCCAGGGGGATTCGAACCGCTCGGTTCGAGAACTCCTATTGCTCTGCGAGGGTTGAATTGCGCTGGCTTGGTAACAAGACTCCGCTGCTGGAAGAGATATTGCTCGCTGCAGAGCGCGCTGGATTTCAGGGCGGGACCGTATGTGACCTGTTTGCAGGAAGTGGTGCGGTGGGACGTTTCTTCCGGTCGAGGGGGTTTCATGTCGTTTCCACTGACCTGATGCACTGCTCTCTGGCCTTTCAGAAGGTGTATCTGGAGTGCCCGGGACCCCCCTCGTTTCTGGGTGTTCAGCAATTCTGGGACCAGCTGGAGCCGATCGATGCCAGCAGGCTCCACGATGCAGAGCCGCAGGACATTTCGTCGTGGACTCCGTTTCTGAAGCTCATCCGATACCTCGAGGAGGAACTTCCAGCAATGGAGGGAATCCTGGTCAGGCAATTCTCCCCCGCTGGTGCGGCAGGAAGAGGCTACCTGACCCCCGAAAACGCAGCGCGTATCGATGCGATCATCCATCAGATTCGCTCATGGCGTATCTCAGGTCTTCTCGATGAGTCAGAGATCTGGTTACTGATCGTCAGCGTCATCGATGCGGCGGATCGGGTAGCCAACATCTCAGGAACCTATGGGGCGTATCTCAAGAGTTGGCAGCAGAACTCACTCCATGACCTGAAACTGCGCATTCCGTCAACCGTCGAGGGCCCGGTTGGAGAGGCCCATCGATGTGATGCCAGCGATTGGATCGAGCAGGTGGATTGTGATCTTCTCTATCTTGATCCGCCTTATAATCAACGACAATACGGTGCCAACTATCACCTCCCAGAAGTCCTGTCCTTGTTGCCGATGGAAGAATCAGATGATTCCATCGAAGCGCAACTGTACGGAAAGACGGGTCTGTTGCCCTGGAAGGATGTGGCATCGCCACTGTGTAGCCGGCGCGGTACCGAGTGCAGAGATTCGATGGAGACCGTCATCCAGAGAGCACGAGCCAGAGGAATAGTGTTCTCATACAGTGAGGAAGGCATCCTCTCCAGAGACCAGATCGAGCAGATGCTGTACAGGTGGGCCGTGCAAGAGCACCCGAGCGACGCTTCTGTTGCATCCAGAGCAAATATTCTGCACGAGATCCCCTATCGAAGATTCAAGAGCGACCGGAGTGGCTCAGCGCGTAACTTTCGTCCAGCGGAGGGCCGTACTGAAGACGAGGTTCACGAGTGGCTCTTCGCCATCCGCAGGGTTCAGGAGGAGCGATGCTGAGTCGTATCGGATGGTCCAGGATCGCCTACGGGATGGCGGCGATCGCAGTCAGCTGTGGTGCGGTGGGGTCCCACCTGCTGGACGACGTGCTCGAGGGAAATGCAGCGAATCAGTGGCAGATTGCCACCCGCATGCTGTTCTGGCATGCGCTGGGCCTCTGGATCTGCGCCAGCACGGCAAGATACCGCCAGGGAGCCCTGATGCTGATCTCGGTGCTCATCTTCTGCGGGTCGGTATTTTCTCTTTCGCTGGGGGGGCCAGGCTGGATGGGAATGGTCGCTCCTCTGGGCGGAGCCGGGATGGTCGTCTCGTGGCTGTGGCTAGCGGTGGGAAAGGCGCCAGAATGGCCAGCACCAGCCAGATAGGAGCATTCTGCGACTGATGTTAGTCACAAGTGGCTATCAAGACATTTTCGGGGATAACTCTTACTATCGGCCTTCGGTTTTGTACAATCTCAGTGCAGACTCTCGATCATATACATATTGACTTTGTATTGTTGCGTTCAGTTATTGCTCATTTGAGCGGCCTTGCTCAAAAGGGATCAGGCAACCGAAATAGGTAATTATTTCGGATCCCAAACCAGGAAGAAAAAGATGACTTCTGAAATGGACTGGGATGACCAGAATCCTGCTTCAGGTCTCTCAGGGGGTTTCCACCGGGCCGGCATCAGACCGGCAGCGTTGATCCTCATCACGAGTCTATTCGCTCTCAGCTGTGGACCCCTCTACCCGGCTGAAATTTACGATGGAAGTCGCCGGGGACCCGCTATGGAGACTGTGCAGGGTGCCATCCTGAGGGATCTGGAACGGGTTCTCGGAGATGAAGCCGCTTCCACCATGACCCTTTCATGGATGCGCCAGCCCACCGAGAGCAGGGTTTTTGCAGGTTGGGTACAGGAGATCGAGGGGATTCCGGTTCGTGGAGGAGTGGGCCGAAGCATGGCCCTCAAGGATCCGAGTACGGGTCAATGGTCAGTCCACTACCGAGCATTCAGATATGCATCTCCTGAAAAAGTTCCGCTTCCGGTCCTCGACTCTAGCGCTGCGCTGGAGATCGCCAGTGTAGGCCACACGAAACGACTGTGGTCAATTCCGCGACTGGAACTCGCTCCTGGAAAAGATGGTGATCCGACACTGTGCTGGGTCATCGATGGCACATCGACCATCCCGGGACATTACAGCAGCATCAGGATCGATGTCGATGCCTGTTTCGGGCTGGTGGTCGCCGTCGAGGAGCAGATCTGTGAGATCGACATTCCAGGGACCTTGGACACCTTCCGGACCGCGGGAACGGGTCCCCAGAATGCGTCCACAACGGTAAGTTTTCCTCTCGGGGGTGCACAGGTCAGCGGAGCAGGAGCCAGCACCTATTCTGCTCTCGACGGTTCATTCTTGCTCGCAAATGTGCCGGATAGCAACTTCACCGTGCTGGCAGGATTGCAAGCAGAGTGGGGGCTGGTCAGCAGTGCCATAGCACCCGATGCCGTCGACTCTGCGGCAGCAGATCCCGCTGGTGTGTCGCTGGTCATCAACGATCCACCCACCATCGAAGGTACGGCTCAGGCCAATGCGTTTCATTACATGGATCAAGGGATTCGATTCTTTGTAGACTCTCCAGGTGGGTTTCCCGCGATGGTGACACCGGTCACAGCCACAACATCACTTGCAGGCAGCTGCAACGCTTACTATGACCCAGCTCTGACGATGCTACGTTTCCTTCAGGCTGGAGGCGGATGCGTGGATAGTGCCTATTCCTCGGTGGTGCTGCACGAATTTGGCCACCATGTTGTCGCTTCGCTGGGGCTGGCGCAGCAGGCTTTTGGTGAGGGGTACGGCGACTCCCTCTCGGTGGTAATTCTGGGCGAAGGAATCATCGGCAGGGATTTCACAGGTCCCGGAACTTCCGTCCGTGATATTCAGAATGCCGGCGTTACGATCCCCTGTTCAGGGGGAATACACTTCTGTGGCCAAGCACTGGCAGGATTCTGGTTGGATCTGCGTGAGTCGATGATATCGCAATATGGACAGAGCGAAGGCATCGCCATGACGTGGGAACTGTTCGTGGACTGGAGTAGTCTGACACTGGGTGGTTCCAACGCGCAACCCTTCCACTTCAACATGCTCACCGAGATGCTCACCGTCGATGACAACGATGGGGATCTGGGAAATGGGACCCCGAACTTCGATGTGATCTGTGCTGCAGCACTGGGACATGGAGTGGAGAGCCCGGAGTTGACGACGCTGCTCTTGACCCTGGAGACGGGACCAGGCGAAGCAATTCCTCCATCCCCAGCGACCACGGTCAGGGTGCTTGTTGAAGAGATCCTTGCCAGCCCATTGCCCAACGGTGCCTATGTAATTTTTCGGTTTGAGGGGGGACCTTGGCAATCATTCTTCCTGATCGAGACATCGCCAGGAATCTATGAGGGTAATTTTCCGCCGCTGGACTGCCTCGATTCCTTCGAGTGGTTCGTCAGTGTTCAAGATGATGCTGGAATCACCACCACTCTTCCTCCCGATGCCATCTCACTTCCCTACTCGACAGTTGTCGTGACAGAGATCACAACGACGATGCAGGAAACCTTCGCTCAGGATCCCGGCTGGAGCATCGCTGCGCCTGACGACACGGCGACAGCTGGAAGATGGGAGTGGGGGGATCCCTACGCTTCCGTTGCACAGCCGAGCGCAGGTGTCCCGGGACCGCAGGGGGACCTGACCTGCTACATGACGGGGCTCGGCGGAATCGGTCAATCACAGGGTGCTCACGATGTAGACGGAGGGGATACGACCCTCACCAGCACCTCATATCCGATTTCAGACAGTGGCCTGCACAAGGTTTCATACTGGCGCTGGTTTTCAAATGCGACCTCCATCACGACTCCGGACGATTCACTTATTGTCTACAAGAGCCTCGATGGAGGAACTTCCTGGCAGCTGATCGAAGAGATTGGCAGAGGACATCCGGAGGCTCTTGGAGGCTGGTACGTGAATTACTTCTGGATTTCCGAGGGGGCTTCCCCCACAGGCAGTGTGATGTTGCGCTTCCACACTGGCGACGAGGGTGTTGGCAATGTGGTCGAGGCGGGAGTGGACATGCTAACGATCGAGCAATTGATTTGTTCTGGAACCCCGCCACCTCCTGTTGTCGAGAACGATTTCATCAGAGGAGATTGCAATGTTGACGGCAACCGCGATCTCAGCGATGCGGTCCAGATGCTGGATGTTCTCTTTGGCAGTGGGGCCGTATTTGCCTGTGAGGATGCCTGCGATGTCGATGATGGCGGGCAGGTGAACCTCGGCGATGTGATCGGGTATCTGAATGAACTGTTTCTGGGAGGACCGGGAAACTCATCTGTCTGCGGAGTAGACACTACCTCCGATACCATAGGGTGTGATCAGGGGCTGATCTGTCCCTGATCATGTCGCAGTTTGATTTGTGATCATCGATGATGACGACCCTCTCGTCATCTCTCATCCAGTGAAAGCCCACTCGCTGACCGAGCCAAAGTGGAATATGATGAACCCCGGGTTCCTCGCCAGGGTTCAGTTACCATGAATTCTCTGGTTCTGGCGGGAAGATCCTTCATGAAATTCAGGCGCGACCCAATCAAATCGTCAAGAGGAATCTGATGTCAAGAATCCGATGCTGGTGGCTTTCCGGAACACTGCTGATATTCCTCGGTTCGCCGGTATTCGATCTCATGGCGCAAGAGTGGTCGGACCGACCATACGAGCAGGAGATCACCGCGGCGCTTGCCAGCTTCTCTGATCAATATCCAGCAGTCAGGCAACACCGAGATGGACTGGGAAGAACGTATCTCTTTGGTGCGCCCATCACCCGCGGAGCCAGCGAACTGGATGCGGTGCAACTGTTCTTGCAGCAATACGCGCCATTGTTTGGCATCTACGACAGAGATCTTGAATTGATCTATGAGACGGAGTTGCTCGACCAGGCAGCAACGGTTTTCGCATATCGTCAGATCATCGATGATGTCCCGGTCGAGTTTTCTGCGTTCCGCGTTCTGGTCAGGCCGGACCTGATAACCGGGGATCTCGTGGTTGTCTACGCAGCTGGCCACCTGGCACTACAACCACTGAGAGGGTATGCACCCGTCCAGTTGACACCTGAACAGGCAACCAACATTGCACGTAGAGCACTGCCTGAAATTGAGCACTCCCGGTGGTCAACTGGCACCCTGATGATCCAGGCGAGTGCGAACCTGGGCATCGATTCGCGTCTCGTCTACCGGGTCAAGGCGATCGATCACGCTCACGCCGTTGATTGGAGTGTGATCATCGACCCGGAAACAGGACAGGTGATCGAGATCCGCGATGACATCGTTCATGTTGATGTAGAGGGGCAGGTGCGCGGCAGGGTCAACCAGAATAGTCGGCCCGACACCGCCTCCAATCCTGCTGTAGAGCAGGGAGTGGGGGCTGTTCCCGTCTCCATCGCAGGGAGTGGATCCACTTTCTCTGCACTCGATGGTTCATTCACCTGTCCCCATGGCGGCACAACTCCGGTGAATCTGCAATCATCACTGGTAGGAAACTGGGCCAGGGTTGAAAACGATGCAGCAGCAAATCTCACGGTGACAACTCCAGCAACTCCACCAGGGCCAGCGACTGTGGAGTTGAATCCGATTTCAGATCCGCTGATCCAGGCGCAGGTGAATGCTTTTCACTACACCAACATCACTCACGATTTCATCCGCGACCGGACCGCTTCTGGTAATCCTGGAATCGATGTGTCGATCCCATGCAACGTCAATATCTCGGATACGTGCAATGCATTTTTCAGTCCTGGTGGACAGAGCATCAACTTCTACCAGGCAGGAGGTGGCTGTGTGAATACAGCCTACTCCAGCGTTATTTCTCACGAGTATGGCCACTTCATTGTCGACCGCCTCGGACTGGGACAGGGGGGGTTTGGTGAGGGGTTCGGGGATCTGATGAGCATGCTCATTTACGACGACCCCATCATTGGCCACGACTTTGCGGGACCGGGAACTCAGGTTAGAGATCCAGTAGCAGCCAATATCCAGTACCCTTGCTCGTCGAATTCGGTTCACACATGCGGCCAGATTCTTGGAGCATGTTTCTGGAAAATTCGCGAAAATTTTGGCTCCGTCTTCGGATCAGCAGAGGGCCTGACTCAGGCGCAGCAACTGTTCGTGGATTGGAGCCTGGTCACTCTGGGTGGTTCTGGAAACTCGAGTGCTCACCCACAAACAGCGATCGAGGTGCTCACTGTCGATGATGACGACACCACTCTCGATAATGGAACCCCCAACTTCACCGAGATCTGTGCGGCGTTCGAGGAGCACTCGATCGATTGTCCGATTTCCCCCGCGATACTGATCTCCTTCCCGGTCGGGCTCCCCCGCTTCCTTCAACCACAGATCGAACAATCGGTGCGGATTCAAGTAGATGCGGGAACGCAGGTTCCAGATCCGAATTCGGGGCAGATGTTGCTTCGCCAGGGGCCAGGGCCCTTCACCTCGTACCCGGTAGAACTCGTTACGCCCGGCGAGTATCAGTCCATCATTCCAGGTATGCCGTGTGGCGAGATGGTCGAATACTACTTCAGCTTTGGTGACCTGTCGGGCGGGGTTCACACCGCACCCTCTGCGGGTGCGACAGCTGCGTTCACGGTCCCCGTGCTGACAGAGCAGTTGACCCTGATCGAGGATCCGTTTGAAGATGATCTGGGTTGGACTGTCGGGGCACCCGATGATACAGCGACCACGGGTGTCTGGACCAGGGTGACGCCAATCGGGACTGTCGCGGCACCCGGTGCGGACCACTCCGATTCGGGTAGCCAGTGCTGGGTGACTGGCCAGGGATCGGTCGGGGGGTCGCAGGGAGAAAATGATGTCGATGGCGGTCCCACCACCTTGTATTCACCGATTTTTGATCTGACGTCTGCCTCCTCTGCAGGGTCGACCGTATTTTCGATCGAGTACTGGCGCTGGTATGTCAACGGCACCGGCGCGACACCTTATACCGATCCCTTCATCATCGCGATCAGCAGTGATCTGGTGAACTGGGTCACTGTAGAGCAGGTGGGGCCGCAGAACGGCCCGGACACCAACGGTGGGTGGATCCTGAACTCCTTCGATCCGGCCGATCTGGTGCCCCTCACCAGCACGGTCCAGTTGCGCTTCGTCGCTGCAGATCTCAATGACGGGTCGATTGTCGAGGCAGGGATCGATGACTTCGTGGTTCAGTCGAATACCTGTGAGGATGGCCCTACCTTCAGGAGGGGAGATCCCAACGGAGATG
This sequence comes from Bacillota bacterium, assembly GCA_003973385.1. Taxonomy (GTDB): domain Bacteria; phylum Planctomycetota; class UBA8108; order UBA1146; family UBA1146; genus QNYK01. The sequence continues at coordinate 70,360 of QNYK01000108.1, forward strand.
GAGGCACTGATATCTCCGACACGGTAGCGATCTTGCAGTACCTGTTCGCTGGTGCCGCGCTCGACTGTCACGATGCTGCAGACATCTTTGATACCGGTACGATCAATATCTCCGATGCCATCGCACTGGTCACCTTCCTGTTTGGAAATGGAGTGGCCCCCTCCGAGCCTTATCCGTTCTGTGGTGTTGATCCTGGAAGCGACTCACTGGACGAGTGTAACTATGGAGGTTCTTGCCCCTAGTTTTCTATCGCCGATTCCGTGTGATCTTGCCGCATCAGGGATCTTGCACAGCACGCTCCAGCGATGGAACCGGTCGTCCACGCCCACTGGAAGTTGAAGCCGCCGATCCTGCCCTCGCAGTCGAGAATCTCTCCAGCGAGGTATAGCCCCTCGTGGATGCGAGATTGCATCGTCTGATAAGCGATCTCTTCGAGTGGAACTCCGCCAGCGGTCACCTCGGCGAGTGTCCACCCGCGGTGGCCACAGATGGGCAGCAGATGAGAGGTCAGTTCGGTGACAAGTTGACGACGAGACTCCTTCGTGAATTGCGCCATCTTGCAACCGAGATCGACTCCTGCATGTGTGCCGATGAACTCCGCCACCCGGCGAGGGAGCTTGCCCGAGATATGCTGGAGAATCGACCGGTTTGGCGCTTCCCGGGCGCCATCGATGAGCCAGCGGTCAACGTCCTGTCTGGTATCGCCGGGCAGTAGATCGAGGAGCATCTGAGGTTCGTGCTCCAGGTCGTTGTGACGAATCCATGTGCGACTGATGTCCATCGCCGCTGGCCCACTGATGCCGGTGTGAGTCCAGAGCATCTCGCCGTCTGTGGTCTCGATGGTCTTGTCATCGACGCTCACCGATAGTCGAGCCGGATGCGAAATTCCAGAGAGGGACTGATGGCCGTGATCCTCCTGGATCAGCAGGCCGACAAGCGCAGGCCAGGTATCTGTCACGCTGTGCCCGAGACTCTTGATCATCTTCCAGCCGTGGCCGTCGCTACCACTCTTGGGAAGTGATTTTCCGCCGGTTGCGGCGATCAGTCGTTGGCAGTGTAACTCTCCGCCTGAACCTTTCAGCGTCCAGCCCTGATCCTCCCTGACGATCGTCTCTACTCGCCATTTCTGGAGCAATTCCACGCCAAGGTCCTGGCAGCGTTGTAGCAAGGCGTCGATGACGGTCCTCGCCTTGTTCGAGACCGGGAACAACTTGCCAGTTTCTTCCCGTTTCAGTTCGACGCCGAGTGAGCGAAACCACTCCACGGTTTGGCGAATATCAAAAGCATTCAGGATGTTGCGTATGATGTTCTTCTTGCCGTGAAAGTCGCCTGTCGAGACCTCATGGTGGGTCACATTACAACGGCCACCGCCCGAGACGAGGATCTTTGCACCCGGCTTCCGGGCGGTTTCCAGCAACACGATCCTGAGTTTTCGATGCGGATCCTGCTGGGCTGCAAATATCGCTGCTGCGAGTCCTGCTGCTCCTGCGCCGATGATGACGATATCCGAATCGTCACGTCCGCCTTCCATCACTCGCCGGCCTCCTGGATGCTTCGGGCGAGAGACTCGAACTGGGAGGCATCGAAGTCACAGGGTGCTGGAGCAGGGAAATCGCCCAGTTCATCCGTCGGGATCAGATGTACATGTACATGGGGGACCTCCCAACCGACCACGGAGACAACCACTCGCTCGCATCCAGTAGCGAGTCGTAGTTTTCTCTCCACTGTCCTCACCGCATTCCAGAGTGACGAGTACTCCGAGTCACTCATGTCGAAGAGGTAGGCCACCTCGCGTTTGGGAATGACGAGGCAGTGCCCAGGCTGGAGTGGTCGAATGTCAAGGAATGCGAGGTGGAAATCATCTTCCCACACCCTGTGACAGGGAATCTCACCTTCGATGATGGAAGTGAAGATGGTCCCCATCAGGAATCGTCCTTCCAGCCCTCATAGCGACAGATCGTATCTCTGAAGTTCCTCGGCACGTCGATCGGATTGAAATCCTCATCGATGGCACAGTGAGTGGTGTGTCCGAGTGCCACGACTCTGTTCTCTTGCTTGTGGCGAATCTTGAATCCGAAGGTGAACGAACTGTTACCGATCTCTCTGGTGCAGACATCGATGCGAAGTAGATCATGAAGCCTGGCAGGAGATTTGAAATCGAGGTGGGCGCTGACCACGACATTTTCGAAGTCACGGATCGGCTTGACACCCTCTGCAAGGTCGAGGTTCAGCAGGTAATCGACACGGCCCACTTCCAGAAAAGTGAAGTAGTTGCCGTGAAACACGATTCCCATGGCGTCAGTCTCGGGAAGCCTGACCTTGACCTCGGTATTGAAGTGAAAGGTGTCGTCGGTGGATCTGACCGATTCCTGGTCTGCTGGGTTCAATGGACCTCCAGTGTCTGGACTGAGGCGTAAATCTAACGTTTACGATGCGTGACCTTGGAGCTGGAAGCACCGTCACTCGCCCCGGTTGTCGCTCCATCTCCGCCAGTCGTCAAGCCCGAGAGCCAACGATGGTGTAGTATCGCCTTGAAGTCAGTGCGCACCTGCAGGAGGTACCTTGCCGAGCGAGTCCGAGGAAAACTATCTGAGAGCGCTGTGGAAACTGTCCGGGGGGCCCGAGCAGTGGATAGCCACCGGGAAACTGGCAGATCGGGTCGGGGTCTCTCATCCTTCCGCAACACGGATGGCCGGTCGACTCGGCGATCAGGGTTGGGTCGAACACGAGCCCTATCGAGGAGTTCGTCTCACCGCCACCGGTAGAGAACTCGCGATCCAGACCGTCAGGCGCCATCGAATCCTCGAATCGTACATCTCGACGATCCTCGGAGTCCCCTGGGATCAGGTCGATGCAGAGGTGGAACGGCTCGAGCATGCAGTCAGTGATGATCTGATCTGCAGGATGGAGGAAGCACTGGGCTTTCCAGCTCGCGATCCACATGGTTCTCCGATTCCTGATCGAGCTGGTCGCTTGCCGACAACAGTCGAGGAGATCACTCTCACGGAGGCACCCATCGCAGTGGCACTCGAAGTGGTTCGAGTCATTGATGCTCAACCCGATGTGCTTCAATGGCTCGGCGAGCGAGGAGTGACTCCAGGGTCAAGGATCACCATCGAGGCGAGAGAACCTGGGGGGGGGCCGTTGTTACTGATGTCCACAGGTACCGACCGTCCAGTCGCTCTCAGTGGAACATTGGCCAGAAGTATCGAGGTGATCCAGATCGTGGATTAGGATTCCTCGGAGTCCAATCCCGATTCAATCCGCCGGGTGAACTCATCATCCAGGTGATGTTCGATCCTGTGCGCAGGCTCATCGAGATGGTCGGAAGCCAGGCCCAACCGCTCTGCGGCGAAGCGCCGCCACAGGCCCCGCTTCTTCAGAAGCGCCCGGGCAATCCGCTTCCCTCTCCCCACGGGAACCCCATCTCTGAGGTATCCCCTGACTCCGAGTAGCACTCCTGCGCTGCTTCGAAGTAGCCTCGAGGAGAAGGTCAATAGAGCAGGGGGGAGGGCTTCTCTCGACTCGGAGGCATCGATGTCCCCCGTCTCGTCGGTGCCTTCAGAGAGCAGATATGATTCTGCCAGGATGTCTTCCATCTCGACTCGAAGTGCCCAGAAGAGACGCCTCGCCGTTGCCGGGATCAGTCCCCTTGAAGGGGCGAGCAAGATGGCGCCCATCAGCAACAGTCCAGAAGATGAAGCCATCATTCCGGGTACACCGGTATTGAATCGCTCAGCACCGATGGTGCCCAGAACAGCGGAAAGAATTCCGGCGAGAGTCGAGACGATCACCATCGTGCTCATCCTGTTACAGAGCAGGTGAGCAATGGTCGCGGGTACTGCGAGCATTGCGATCACCAGTATCGACCCCACTGCTTCGAAGCAGGCCACTGAGGTGATGGCGACCAGTACCAGTAGGCCTTGCTCAAGTTTTCTGAAGGGAAGTCTCGATGCCCTTGCGAGTTCAGGATCAAAAGCACAGAGTTTCCACTCCTTCCAGAACAGCAGGGACGCGAAGATGTTGATCACAAATGCTCCCAGCACAGGGGTCAGCGACCGGGGAAGTGATAATCCGAACCAATCGACCTGATGAATGGGTGCGAGTTCTACCATTCCATAGAGAACACAACCGGGGTCGAGGTCGACATCACGAGCAAATATCTCGACGAGGATGATACCGAATGCAAACAAACTCGTGAAAACGACCCCCAGAGCTGCACCGGCATCGACGCCAGCTCGATCCCGCAGCCATTCAGCGACAGTCGAAACGACAATGGCAGCGACGAGAGCTCCCACCATCATCGGCAGCAGATCTCTGGAACCACTGAGCACGAATCCGATCACAAGGCCTGGCAAGACCCCGTGAGCGATGGCATCTCCCATCATCGCTTTTCGCCTCAGAACAAGTTGTGCTCCGAGGATGCCACAGGCTCCAGCGGCGCAGGCCGCGACCGAAAGGATCTGCCAGCCGACCGGAGAGAGGATGCTATCGATCATGACATCTCTCGATCATCGATGGACCGCTGGAGGGTATCGATCAACTCTGGCGACAGTATCTTTTCAATCTCAATCTCGTCGAGGTCGATGAGGTCGCGGTCGATCGACGCCTCCGAGGTGAGCCACTCGCGCCAGATCTCCAGAGCCTTGCGAGCGCGGGTGGCCCTGATACGGCCAGTTTCTGTGAGACTGATCAGATCCCCTTCACGGCGCACCCAGCCACTCTGGACCGAATACTTGAGGGACCTGAGATCGGTGCGGATGGCACTCTCAGGGATCTCGTCGATGGCGATCTGCATCTGTCCATGGAGTTGCGCATCGAGGATGGCATCGAGGAGATGACGAATCGTTCGCTTGCGGCTGCGAGACCGTGCCAGCAGGTGGAGGCTCAGCAGCCCCCGTCTCGGTGCCAGCAGAAGTGAAACAACGAAGAACCCTGTAGCACTGAGGACGATGACGGGGCCAGCGGGAAGATTTGGGTGTGAAGTGCTGATGAGGGTTCCGAGAATTCCCGATCCAGCACCCAGTAGCGCTGATATTCGCAGCAGAGAATCGAAGCGATCGGTCCAGAATCGAGCAGATGCTGCCGGAATCACGACAAGAGCCGCCGTCAGGACCACACCAACTGCTGGCAGTGCAATCACGATGGTCGCTGCCAGCAGGGATGTCTGCAGCAGGTCGATCGACCTGGTGGGTATCCTGGAAGAGGTTCCGAAGCGGGGATCGAAGCAACTGACCAGCAGTTCCTTGCGCAACGAGAAGACGATCAGACTCATCACGATAGCCGCACAGCCGAAGGTGAGCGCCTCGGATCGGAGCATGCCAGCGGTTCTACCCAGTAGAAGTCCATCGAGCCCTGCAGCGGAACCCCCGCTTCCGGAGCGCTGGATCAGGCCGACCAGTGCAATCCCTGCTCCAAACATCACGCCCAGCACACAGGCGGTTGCTGCGTCCTTTCTGATTCGGGAAACACGGGGTAACCAGGCGACGAGTGCCGCTGCCACCAATGCACTGACAAGTGCTCCGGTGCCAAGAGCGACAACGGAGCGACTGTTTGCGAGGAGAAAGGCGATACAGATTCCCGGCAAGGTCGAGTGTGCGATCGCATCTGCCAGCAATGCTCGCCTTCGCAGCAACATCAGGGCCCCGATGATCCCACAACAGGTTCCCAGCGCAGTGGTTCCCAGCAAGATCACCAGGGTATTGGGGGAGATCATTCCAGTTCCCTACCGATGCGAGTCCTACCGGTTCGGATGCGTCGGACAGCCTCGGCAGCTTCATCGAGGAGAGTCAGGCGACCACCGTAGGTACGCATCAGGTTTTCTCTCGTGAAGGTCTCCGAGGTCGGGCCAGCCGCGACCAGTCGTAGGTTCAATAGCAGGACATGGTCGAAGAACTGCTCGATGGTCTGTAGATCATGGTGGACCAGCACAACGGTTCGCCCTTTTTTCTTCAGGTCCTCGAGCACCGTGCGGATCGCTTCCTCGGTTGCGGCATCGACACCGGCAAATGGCTCGTCCATCAGGATCAACTGTGTGTCCTGAGCCAGTGCTCTGGCGATGAACACTCGCTGCTGCTGGCCTCCGGAGAGTTCTCCCACTTGCCTGTGACGCAGGTCGGTCATCCCCACCGCTTCCAGGCACTCCATCGCCCAGTCTCGCTGAGCCTTGCCAGGTCTGCGGAACCAGCCGAGCTGGCTATATGTTCCCATCAACACCACATCGAGAACTTCGACCGGAAAATCCCAGTCGACACTCTCGCGCTGGGGTACGAAGCCGATCAACTCTTCAGATCTGTCCAACGGTTTGTCAAAGATCTTCAGCCAGCCGCTCGCGGGGCGAATGGTACCCAGGATTGCGGAGAGTAGCGTGCTCTTGCCAGCACCATTGGGACCCACGATGGCACAGAGCGAGCCGACTGGAATGACCGCATCGATGTCCCATAGCACCGGCTTTTCCCGGTAGGCTACAGTCAGATCGTGAATCTCGATGGCTGGCCGAATCATCGCAGCGCCTCGGAGATCACTCGTGCGTCGTGGAGCACCATGTCACGCCACCTTGCTGCTCCAGAACCTACTGGGCCAGGCGCATCGCTGAAGAGTACTCCGCCGATTTCAAGCGAATGGCCAAGCGAGGAGCAGCCCTCGATCAAGGCTCTGATGTTGCGTTCCGGGACCGTCGATTCGACGAAGACGGCAGGTACGTTGCGCTCGCTGAGAGTTGCGACGAGTGTGTTGACGCGATCGATGGACGCCTCGGATTCAGTACTGATGCCCTGGATTCCCATCACCTCAAGACGATAGCGCCTACCGAAATAGCCGAATGCATCATGTGCAGTCACGAGGATTCGCCGCTCCTCTGGAATCATTGCCAGCATCTGCATCACTTGCTCATCGAGCAGCGCCAGTTCTTCGTCGAGAGTCGCTGCAGCGGATCTGAAATATTCCCGGTGATCAGGATCGAGTTCGGAGAGTACGAGTTCCATCTGCTCGATCACATCTTGCCAGAGAGAGATGTCCATCCAGAGATGGGGATCAATCGTTCCAGCAGAGGATCGGATCAGCCGTTGATCATCGATTCGCTCGCAAATTGCAATGAAACGACGGTTCGATGCTTCGCGATGCTCGCCACCGTGTCCCCCCAGAATCTCACCCATCCTGCCTTCGAGGTGGTGACCATGAAACAACACGAGATCGGCATCGAGGATCCTCTGAACATCGCGTGGAGACGGCTTGTACAGATGAGGATCGACTCCGGCGCCCATCAGCGAGGTGACATCTGCGTGAGGACCACAGAGTGTGCGCATCGGTCCTGCAAGCATCTCGGTGGTACAGAGAATCTGTACTGCATTCTTCGGCGCGAGAGTGCCGGGAGATCCGCAGCCGAAACCAGGTATCAGGAGTAGAAGTGAGCAGGTGAGGGTACGCATACCCCAATTCTGTCGCCGGTAGTGGTCGCTGGCAACGATATTTTTATCTCTGTGCAAGGTTATATTTAGCCTTCGCTAATACTGAGTACTTGCCATGCTCTCGTCGCTAACTGAACTCTTTATTACTTCGGAACTATTGCTAGAATGGACGCCTGGAGCGTTATTCGAAGCGATTTATTCAACATGGCCGACCGATAAGGGGCAGTCCCTCGATGAGATCATGCGGACTAGAGATGGCGCGGATGCGAGGCATCTGGCTCATCCTGACGCTTTCTGCAGGCCCGGGTGTGTTGGCGGTCGATATCTTCGTTCCCGCCGATGTTCCGACCATCTCCGGAGCCATCTCGATCGCCGTCGATGGTGACCAGATCATCGTTTCCCCGGGAACCTGGAACGAGGCGATCGATCTCGCGGGCAAGGAAATCGTGATCCGGTCTCTAGATGGTCCAGATGTGACCATCATCTCCGGTACTCTCGATAATCCAGTGGTTCGCATCAACTCGGGCGAAACGGAGCTCACCGGCCTCGAAGGATTCACGATTCGCGGTGGGGGAGGGATCTTACTCAACGGAGTTCGCAAGGGCGGTGGGATCTATATCAACGATGCATCCCCTCGGATTACCAATTGCATCATCGAAGAAAACCAGGCGACGGTCGGTGCTGGAATCGCCATCGATGGGGGCAACCCCAGTACCCTTGTTCTCGAACAAGTTGTGGTCAGGATGAATACCGCCCTCGACTCTGGCGGTGGGATCGCACTCACCGGTTCATCGACCGGGATCTCGATGACGGAATGCACTCTGGAGCAAAATCATGCAAACATCGTCGCGGGAGGACTCTACTGCGAGGCTTCCAGCATCGAGCTCCAATCGTGTTTGATTCTCGACAACACCTCAGACCTCCTGGGTGGTGGCATCTGGCTTTATAGTCAATCCGAAGCCGTGTTTCAGGATTGTGAAATCTCCGGTAATACGACCGTGGTTACAGGTGGAGGTCTGATCGTCTCCGACTTTTCGAGGGTGACACTCGATCACTGCCTGGTGCGCAACAACGTCGGGGGAACCAGTGGTGGTGGCATGTTGATCGATTCTGGCGATTCGGGAGTGACACAAGTACTCCGGTTCTGTGTCTTTCATGGCAACTCCGCGAATTCCAGCGGTGCCAATCTGGGCGTCAGTGTCAACCAGGCGGATATTTACCTCGAGAGGTGCACCTTCGGGCCGCCAGCGGCGAGTTCACCGCTGAATATCACCATCAATAACAGCAATCCGGAGGTCGTAGTATTCGATTCCTGCATCGTTGTCGGAGGATCGATACAGGCGATCCAGGCCCAGCCAGGTTCCACGGTGGCGTCCTACAGTTGCATCGAGGGCCTTGCGAATTCCGGGGTGAACCCGATCGCATGCATCGATGAAGACCCACTCTTCATCGATCTTGCCGCCGGCAATCTGGGCCTCGGAGCTGGCTCTGGCTGCATCGATACCGGCAACCCCGTGCTTCCTGCAGATGCGGATGGGTCCCCCGCTGATATGGGCGCACTGGGGCCGGATGGAGTCGGCTATTTCCGTCGTGGCGATGCGGATGCCAGTTCGACTGCAAATCTGGCAGATGCCGTGCAGATTCTCGCGATGCTCTTCATTCCCGGCAGCGATGTGGTCGGTTGCGAGGATGCGGCTGACTGCAATGACGATGGAACTCTCAACATCACCGATGCGGTGCTGCTGCTCGACTACCTGTTTGTCACAGGAACTCCCTTGCCGGAGCCCGTCGGTGCCTGCGGTGGCGACCCTACTGCTGATTCTCTCGACTGCAGCAGCGCCTGCCCCTGAATACTGTTCAGGATAGTTGCTTGAACCCGTCGGGCACTTCGCCCAGCAATCGTACCGACTCCCCGATGGTCAGTTTTGAAGCGGGGAATCTCCATCCCGAAGCGATCATTGCGGCTGGAACCGCGGCGTGATGAAGTGAGTTCAGCGCAGGATTTATCGGCCAGTCGCCCATGATTCTCTGTTCCCGATCAGCAGCAGCGAGGATATCTAGATCGATGGTGCGAGGTGCATTCTCCACCTGGGTGCGAATCCTGCCGAGTGAGCCCTCGATTTCTCGCAGCTGCCGGCGAAGTTCATCGGAGTGTATTCGAGAGCAGACGATCACCGCCTGATTGAGATAGTCCGGAGTGCCGGGAGCGTCGATCGGTGGTGTCTGAAAGATCGGGGAGTGAGCGACCATGCTCATCTGGGCCTTCAACATTCCGAGAGCAGCATCCATGTGATGATCGGGGCGGATGTTGGATCCCAGCAGCAGTAGCACCTGGACCGGCAGCGAGGGGCTCAAGATTGTGTCCGCAAGATCTCGACGCCAACGCTGCTCGAATGTCGAAGTGCACCTGGTTTGTCAATCTTGACCAGCACGGCCTCTATGGCGCTGTTTTCCAGTACCAGCGCGGAGACTTCCTCGACGAGGCGTTCGAGTAACAGGCAATTGGATGCGGCGACATGGTCAATGATCTGTTTTGTCAGGTCACGGTAATCGATGGCATCCTCGATCCGGTCGCTGCTGGCTGCACCCCGTGTATCGGTCCACAAGGTGATATTGATCTTCACCTCCTGACAGCGGTCCCTCTCGCGATCGAAGATCCCGATGACGGTTCTGACGGCGAGATCCTCGATCATGATCCTGTCCAGGGATTGGAGGTGAGTTGGGAATTCGATCATGAAAGGGTTTCCCCTCCAGCTACGGGGATCACACGCCCAGTTGTGTCGTCTGCTTCCTTGACCAGATAGATCAAGGCATCCGTCAACTGACGCATAGCTTCGATCTCTTCGGTGGCCTTGTGAAGAGATTCTACTTCATCTTCATCAGGTAGAGAATTCGGCGGCAGGATCGATCCCGGTGAGATCGAATTGACTGTTGTGTTCGGAGCCAACTCTGCAGCGAGAAGTTTCATCAGATGCAGCATTCCCGCCTTTGCCAGGCCATAACTGAAGTGATGGGGATCCGCAATCGAGGCGCGCCAATCGAGCAACTGCACAATGCGACCCTCGGCGCTGCAGGGCAATTGCCTGGAAAACTCACGACACAGCAGCGCAGGGGAGACGACATGAATGAGGTGATCCTGTTCAAGTTGCTCGCGGTCGATCTCATCGAGGCGATTGGGAATGAAGCGAGAAGCATTGTTGATCAGCACCTGTACAGGGCCAAGCGTTGCCGCCTGGGACATCATGGCAGCCACGCACCCTGGATCGGTAAGGTCTCCCTGAATCTCCACTGCACTGACTCCTCGTTGCTGACACTCTGCAACCGTTCGCTTCGCATCCCGGGCAGAAGTATTCCAGTGGACAGCAATGTTCATTCCCTCATCTGCCAATCGGATCGCGATGGCCCTCCCGATGCGCCGGGCAGCACCGGTCACGAGAGCTACTCTTCCGGTGAGTTCCATGACGGTCCTTTCCGCAGCAGTCAGCCCACAGCATCGAGAGTTCCATTTTGCGCACCAGCGGGCGGCGAGTCCACTTGCACTCCTTGACCTTGACCCGAGGACCACCCCCGCTGAGACTCTCCGGGTCCGAATCATTCGATAAATAGAGAGGGAGGGACTGGATTGGCCAAGGTTCTGGAACCCAATGCAACGATAGTGGGCAGAATTGACCTGTCCGAGGGACTGGCTATCTTCCAGGTCGCCCTGGACGACGAGTTGCCAGAGGGGGACTGGTTCGTTCCCGGCCAGTACATGGTGATCGGTGTCAACAATGCAGTGGAACCTGAACTGGGATCGGTTCAGCGGCCGATGTCGATCGCCTCTGAACCCGCAGAACGAGGCCATGTCGAGTTCTACATCCGTCGTGTAGCACGGCCCGAATCGAAGAACCCTCTCACTCACAACCTGTTTCGATTGCCCGAGGGAGAGCGCGTCTTTCTTCGTCCCAAGCCCAAGGGGCACTTCACCATTCCCGGCACGATAGGGATCGATGATGATCGGTGGCGTATCTATGTCAGTGCAGGAACGGGGCTGGCGCCCTTTGTTTCGATCGTGCGAGATGATCTCACCCATGGTCGATCTGTCGCCAGGACCTGTATCATTCATGGCGTTTCAAGATCGGGAGATCTCGGCTATCGAGAAGAACTGGAGCAGATGGATGAGGATCACGGCCTCATCTACCTTCCGACCGTCAGCAGGCCCGCCGAGTGTCCCGATTGGCAAGGGCGATGTGGAAGGGCAGAGGATTGCTTCACCGAAGATGGTCTGGAACTGCTCGAGTCGAGGCTGTCTCTGACTGCCGGCTCGCTCGGTCCAGATGACGCGGTGGTGCTGGTCTGCGGCCTACAGGGTACGATTGGCGAGTCGATACTGAGACTCGCGGGTAGAGGTTTCGTTCCAGCGGAAAAGAAGATACGAAAAGCACTTCAGATTCCAGAAGATCGAACAGCCTCACTCTTTTTTGAGCAGTACGATTCCGAACCCGTCATCGATCTCGAAAACGAAGAAATCGTTGCAGGTTTGCGTTCCGATCTCGGCCTCGAGTAACCCGCAGGGAGGGATGATTTGGAAAGATCGCCTGCTTTCTTCAACGGATGGACACGGAGATGAAGGATGGCTAGTTCGCACAACCCGTCTTTTCGCATCTATCTCATCCTCGATGGAGTCGAGACCGAAATCTCCACCGAGCAGACAAACCTCATCAGTTTTGGCAGATCTGATGAGTGTGATGTGGTCCTCGATATCCAGAAGGCGAGCCGGCTTCACGCCGAGATCCGCATCGAAGAAGGACAGTACCGGATCATCGACAGGCGTTCCTCCAATGGCACCCAGCTCAATGGAGAGCCGATCGACTCGGCAGTTCTGCGGGCTGGAGATCAAATAGCGATCGGTTCTGCGAGAATCGAAATCAGACCTGCTGTCGCTCAACCATCTCCTCGATCAGCCCCTCGAACTCAGAAGCCTGTCGAAGAAAAGGCAAAATCGGCGCCTGTGGTCGGTCAGAAGAGTGGTGTGCCTGCACAGACTCGCAAGCCTTCGCTCGTGAAACGAAGACCAACTCCACTGGCGAGATTGACGGATGCTTCCCTGATGTTGTTGCTGGTCTTGCTGATGGTTCTGGTCGCTCGGGAATACTCTCTGGGGCCGAAGAAGATCCATCGGGCTCCCGGCACGATATCGGATCCAGCAGATCAGGTGACCTCGGCCATCGATTCCACTCCGATCGCAAGACCCCCCGATGAGGGAGAGGTGGAACTGGCACTGCTCGAACAGGAACTGGCGGCTGCAGAGATCACATGGGATTCCATCGGGGCGCTCAGAGGCATTGCACGCAGGTATCCAACGAGCCGAGCCGCAGTCATGTGCAGTGATCTTGCAGATGCGCTCGAGGGGTTGCGACTGGCAAGCGAAATCGAGAGGAGACAGGCGCTCGATGAGATGCTGGCTCCCCTGATCCTCGACAATAGATTCGGGGAGGCGGATGCCATCGCTCGATTCTTGTCAGAAGTCGAGGGCTCTGCAGCCAGCAAGCAGTACTGGAGGAACCGAGCAGTAGAGATCATGTCGCTTGCTCGAGATGGACTGAAAACTGTTCAGGAGCAGGTCACCTCACTCCTGGATGCGCGGCAGCCCGGTGAGGCCTTACGAGTAATTGCAGCCGCACGCTATCGCTTTGCTGGCATCCCGGAATACGAGCAGGTGTTTTCCGAACTGGTCGAGGGTGTGGCCGATGTGAGGCTGCGTGACCCACGGCGGCGAGAGCAATCTCCCAGGGAGTGGGCTTCCTTGCTGTCGCTCGCTCGTAGACTGATGGAAGAGTGCCGCTATCTGGAACTTCCACCTGTCTTGCACAGAGCCGTCGCTCTGGATCTACCCACCGAAGATCGCATCGACGCGCTGGAGATGTTGGTCAGGGCAGCATCTCTCTCGACGATGTTCAGCGAGTTCCTGGAGGGAGCCTCGGGCGGGGAGTTGAAGGTGGAACTCGCGAGTGGGACCACTCGCGTGTTCCAGGCGACCAGTGAAGGCTTGACGCTGGAGAGGGAAATCGCCGGCGGCAAGATGATCGATAAACGACCCTGGCCGAGAGTCAGTTCGCAGGAGAGAGCGATCCTGTTCCGGGCAGTACCGCACTCGCTCGATGGCGTCATGGGGATGGTATTTCTGGCAGAGGCCGCCGGGGATGTTGAAGGCTTTCATCGGGCACTGGTCAATCTCCACCGGCGTTCAAGGGGCAAGGTACTGGCAGGAGCGATACTGGACCGGAGCCGTGGTGGAAGCCTCGGCACCGGGGGATACGAGGAGTTTGATGGTCGACTGGTGACCTCGCTGGAGAAGCAACAGATCATCGAGAAGCGCAGGCTCAGGAAAGAGCGCGAACGCGAGGCGATCGCTCAGGCGAAACGTCTCAAGAAGTCCAACATGATCGAGGCCATCATCGAGTTCGTCCTGATCCTCCGTGAGCAGGGCTCATTCTCCCTGGCAGATCGAATGCTCCGTGAAATTGTTGCCGAGTCTGACGATGCGGAGCAATCCTCAGACGCTCGTGAACTACTGGCAAGTTCCTATCTCGCAGAAGTTCCCCTGAGGGAATCCGGAGAGGCGACCAACCGTATCGACTTTTTCATTCTCGGAGATGGATATCAGGTCGAAGATGAGCAGCAGGAGATGTTCCTCAACCATGCTCGCACCTGTGAAAAGCTGCTCTTCTCGGTCGATCCATATCGGGAGTACGAACAGTATTTCAATGTCACTGCAGTGCACCTGCAGTCGAAAGATATGGGAGTCTCACGAGAGCCGGGCGAACTCGTCAAGGACACCGCTCTCGGCTGCTCTGTTCGATACGATGTCCTGACAACGAATGGTTCGAAGGTGTTTGACCTGCTGTCTCGGCTCGGTGATGCGGGTAAAGACAGGCAGACCGTGGTGATTGCCAACGATTCTGCTGGAGTTGCCACGGGTGGTGGAGGCGTTGCGAGTCTTCCAAAGGGCGCTCTGGGCCTGGTGAATCATGAAGTGGGGCATTCACTCGCTGGATTGCATGATGAGTACGATTACGAACCGGGGCAGAATCCGGACAAGCAGCCGCCTCCAACTCGAGATGACATCGTCGCGACGAGAGCTGCTCCTCCCAATCTGATGCATGGCAGTAACAAGCAGGAAGTGGAGGAGAGGGTCTTCTGGCGCGAGTGGATCGAGGCAGAGGATCGCTGGTGGAATGGTAGCCAGGTGGGACTCTTCGAGGGTGGGGATCGGAAGCCGTTTCATGTCTGGCGACCTCAGGTGTCCTGCATGATGCGGGACAACAGCGGATTTTGCGTCGTTTGCATGGAGCACATGGTCAAGGTGATCTATTCACGCGTGCGGCCGATCGATCGAGTTGATCCCGAGCCCGGTGATCTGATGCTCGAGAAGAGCACTGAAGACGAGGTCATCCTCAAGGTCTGGACACTTCAGCCTCGCACTCACGATCTCGAGGTGACCTGGCATCTTCTCTCATTCGGTCTTCAGCGACCTGATCAGGCCGGGGATTCGAGCAGTGGTGGAACTGTTGTGGTCGACAACAGGCCAGGAGAACCATGGAGACGCGCACAAAGTGGCACCGATCCGACCGGGAAAACTGTTCAAGCAGCCCAGATTCGCGCCAAGGACCTGGAACCGGGCTGGCACCGGGTTCGTTGTGCGGTGAAGGATCCGACCCGGTGGGTACTTCGAGATGATCAGGGGCTGCTGCAGCAGCAACTGGAATGGTGGGTGGAAGTGCGCCCCTGAGCGGTGCATCATGCGCCTACGCCGAAGTTATGAAAGCGAGCGAGCCCCTTGTCCCAATCTCGTCTGATCACCGTCAGCAGCGGCAAGGGTGGTGCTGGGAAGACCTTTGTTTCCATCCTGTTTTGCCGTGAACTGGCGCGTCTCGGAAAAAGGGTCGCACTGATCGATGTCGACCTGGGCACACCCAATGTCCACATAAAACTGCGCCAGAAACCGTCCAAGAGCCTCGATAGTGTCCTGCAACAGCAGTGTTCTCTCTCCTCGGCTCTCGTCGAGATTCCTGCAGATCAGTGGCAACCGGCGGTCGCCCCCGGCGGCAAGTTCTACTTCCTCAAGGGGGTCAGTGGGGCCTCGGAATTTCTTGGAGGGGACCTCGATACCCAGGACAAGTTCTTGCTGGATTTCCAGGGGCTGATGGCTCAACTTGCAGACGAGGTGGATCTGATCGTCCTCGACACTGGCGCCGGGGTAGAATTTAATGTGGTCCCCTTCTGCATGATGGCTGAGGACCTGCTGGTCGTGGTCTGCGATGACGAGTCCTCTCGCAGCGATGCCTGGGAACTGATGGCGATCGTGCAGGGCCTGAAGGATCCTCCGCAAAGCTGGGTGATCGCAAACCAGGTCAAGGATGAGAAGATGGGCAAGACGATCAGCAATTATCTTGTGAAGTTGCTGAAGAAGTACTGTCGCTCAACCACTGCATTGCCGGAATACCTCGGTTGGATTCCTGATTCCGGTGAGTCGAGTTCCTCTGCGAAGGAACAGTCCAGAGCCATCGATCTGATGGATACAGAGACGGATGCCTCCCGAGCGATACATCAACTGGCGACGCTACTTCTGAAACACCACGCTGAAGATGTTGGAGACGGTTACCACGATCGGGTGCAGAGTATCCTCAACCGCTGATCGGGAACAGATCCGCAAGGCGACTTGCAGATGCCCTCGAGCGACAGCAGAACGTCCCGGGTCGAATCATCTGGGGCTCTCTGAGAAGTGTGGTGGGGATGGGACTCGAGGCGGGCAAACCGGTTCGATTAGCCCCAGGCGGTCATACGAGAACTGCCGCGACGTCGGCGCGCATTGATCTGCTTGCGTCCGGCCTTGGTACGCATGCGGGCACGGAACCCTTGCTTCTTGCGCTTGATGCCGCTTTTGCGAATCTTGACCTTCATGGCGTCCTCCGTGTTATTGCACCGAAGCCAGGAGTCTACCGGGGACCATTTTGGGGTGCAACGGCTTCCGGGGCCTACTCTTGCGGCTTTTTGCCGGGTTCAGGGCGCGTGCTGGCAACCAGCACCTCAAATCCCTCTATTCTTGATCGGCGACCACTCAGCACGATCCTGGTCGCTGAAAGTGGACCAGGACACTCCCAGCGAAGCCGTGATGACCCATCGCCGAGGACCAGGGTGGTGGAGGTCTCATCGCCGCTGAATACCTGGAATCGACCCTTGAAACTGGCTCCGCCCGCCTCCACGGACAGTTCTTCAGTCGGGTCGCCATCTCCGCTGCAGGAGAAGCGGACTCGATCATTGGTGAACTCGACCGAGTTCCTGGCTCCCCAGTGGAATCCGACTGCGGAGTCGTCGTCATCGCTGGCGAGTTTGACGCGAAATGTGCAGCAACCATCGGGCAGATTCAGTTGCCCCACCCAGCCGTGAATTGGGGGCCGCTCCACCGCGCTCCAGTGATGCGACCCGAGGTCCCGGATGCGCAATCCACGCCAGCGTATCTCGAGCGGTTCCTTGCGGTTTCCGACGCCGTGAACCTGTAGCCCTATGAAGCCACTGAGGCGACGGGTGTCGAACACCTGTGCTGCTGGCACGCCGTTGAGCCAGGTTTGGATCCGGGCTCCGACCGCGACCACCCGGACATGGTTCCAGTCGAGCGGTTTGTGAGCGGCGCGTGCCTCGGGATTGTCCTTGAGGTCGTCGATCCAGCCGCGGTCTCCCTCTTCGTAGAGCCCGGCGCTCCAGAATCGTTTTCGCTTGTCGTCTACATCGATCTCGACCTGGAAACCACGGGCGCTGCGACCTCTGGCCTCGCTGCGGATCTGAACCCCTGAATTGAGTGATGTGTCACAGAGGAACTCGTACTCCAGCTCGAAATCTCCAAACTGGCGCTCGCTGGTGAGCCAGGTGTTGGGGCTGCCCTGGGTCGTCTGTCCAATCACCACCGAGTCCTCGACGCGGTAGCGTGCCGTCCCGCCAAGAACCTTCCAGCCGGCGAGGTCGTCCGGTGGCACCAGTGATTCCCAGGCCACCTTGCTCGACTCGTCTGCAGTCATCGTCGGCATCGCTTCAGCGACTGCCGGGAGGTGGATGGTACTGGTGTGGAGGAGAAGGGATGCAAACCAGAGGAAACTCATCGAGGGTCCCCTTTCAGAGTCTCGACAGTCCACGGTAAGGTCCGACCCGCCGTCAAGCGACGAAGATCGGTCACCTTCTGTGGATCGATGGGGTCGCCCGCGTGGCCCCACTGGCGTCGAGTCCAGGTCAATACCGCTGCGATGCCTTCATCATCGAGCAGCGGGTTCTCGCGATGTCCCGGCATCGTGATGTCCCAGGTTTCCCCGTCGACCTCCATCGGGCCGGTGATTCCATCGAGAACCAGGCGGATGGGAATACTCTCCTCGCCCAGCAACCAGGGGCTGTCGATCAAGGACGGCCCGAGACCGGGTTGCCCTTTTCCCGACGGACCATGACAGAGTGCGCAGGATGATGCGAAGGCGACCGCACCCCGGCTGGCGAGTCGGCGCTGGGATTCGGTCCATGGAGTGACTTCGGGCAACGACGAGGGATCGAAGGTGAGGCGGGTGATGATGGCCTGTGCATCCCTGGTCACTGCAGCGGGTAGATCCTTTCGCTCCAGTACTGGCGGGATGATGGCCAGCACCGGCGCCTTCCAGCGCTTGTCAGCGGCGGTCACCTGGATGCCCCCGAGAATCGCCGCAAGACGCGGATCTGAAGAATCGAGATCATCGAGCGAGTCGAGCAGCAGTCCGAGCGAGAAGGGGTGTGAACGCAGTGCCGATCGGGTGGTTTCCTCGAGCAGGGCTTCTCGGCCCTCGAAAGCATCGATGTGGTTGCCGAGAAAACGTCCGATCCGCTCGATCTGGTAATTCTTCCAGCCGCTCAGTGCCGCCATGCGGATGTGAGGGTTGGTGCCATCTCGGCGCAGCATCTCGAGCATCGAGGCGAAGGCTCCGGGGTGGTCCTGGAATGCCCCGAGTGCCAGTACCCTGTGGATCTTCTCGATCTCGGAGAACTCCGCCGTGTTGGCAGTGAGTGCTGCCACGACCTGAGTCACCTGATCGGCTGGCAGCGGCGTCGGTTCCCCGACGATGCGACAGGCCGCGCGACGCACTCGTTCGTCCGGATCCTGTAGAGCCTGGCACAGCATCTCGCCATCCACGGCACCCAACCCACTCAGCGTCCAGAGTGCATGAACGCGACCGATCGCCATCGAGTCGCTGGAATCGTCTGCCGCTAGCAGCTGTTTCAACTCCTTCACCGGTGCCAGGCTTCCCGCCTCGACCAGAAGCCGTTGAGCCTGATCGCGCACCCAGCCGACCGGGTGGTCGAGTGCCCGGATGCGCCCCGCTTCGCCGGCGAGCAATCCCAGTGGTTCCGTCTGAGCCTTCTCATCATCGGCGACGACTCGCCAGATCCGGCCGAGGCCGATGGGTTGCTCCAGCTTGCGCTCCTCGACCTGCTTGCGCAGATACGAGGTGACGAACTGGCGGTGCTGGACGACTCCCCTGTAGATATCAACGACATACAGGTTGCCGTCGGGACCGACCTCTACATCGACGGGTCGGAACCTTTCATCGGTGGACGCGAGGAATGCCTGCTGGACATACTGGTCGTGGGGAAAGGTCAACTGCTCACCCGAGAGCTTCACGCCCTGCTCCTGCATCCGAAAGGCACCGACCAGGTTCCCGGTGGTCTCGGCGACGAAGGCAACACCATTCCAGTCGTCACCCCAGCGATGGCTGCGGAAGATGGTCAGGCCGGCGGCGGATGTGTTGCGACGCAGTCGCCCATCCTCTCTCAGCATGCCAGGCTGGTAACCGCGATTGATGCCTGTATTCATCCGCACCGGCCAGGTCGACTCATCCGTGATGACACGATGACCGGAGCGACCCGGTTGGCCGACCGGTTTGCCGCAGTTGGGATTACGCAGCAGCATCTCGGTGGGAAGTGGATCGCACAGTACCCATGTCGAGTTGTGATTGAAGAAGAGCCGCCCGAGGTCGTCCTGGGCGAGGCCCCACTGGCCGCGGAAGGCTGTAGCATCCATCTCGATGGTCGGTTTTCCAGCGACTACATCGAAGCGAAATCGGCGGCTGCTCTTTGAATTGTAGAACCAGTTGTCGACGGCGCGAAGCAGCGCACTTTCGGTGTGTTCGACCACATCGGGATTGGCATCGCCGTAGCGTGCCACCTCGCTACGACGATCACAGCGAAGGTCGCCGTCGAGATCGCGGCAATACCACAGATGCGGCGGTTCGGCGATCAGCACTCCACCCTCGACGATGGAGATGGCGCGTGGGCTGACCAGGCCGTCGAGAAACACCGTACTCTGCTCGTAGCGACCGTCCCCATCGAGGTCTTCCAGTACCACGACCTGCCCCAGCGGGTCCGTCTCGCCATCACCATCGACGGTTCTCATGTAGGCTCGAAGTTCCACGACCCACAGGCGCCCCTTCTCATCCCAGGCGATGGCGATGGGATCGACAACGTGTGGTTCGCAAGCTGCAAGTTCAACCCTGAAACCGGGCGCCACCTGAAACGAATCGAGAGCCTGTTGCGGGGTCAGAACCGGAGCCGGCGGAACATCCCACTGGCGCCAGTTCTCGTTCTGTGTTTCGCCGGCTCGATCGCCATTTTGCCCCGGCAGCGGTGGTCCAGTCAGGACCAGCAAGGCCACCCAGCAGAAGGACAGAAACTTGTGGGCAAAACTCATCGAGGTCAATCCTTCGCCGGCGGGGTCGATTTTCCGATCAACTTGCGGAAGCCCTCCTGGATGATGAAGAGTGGGCCGATCAGCAGGAATCGTGGGTCCTTCATGAAGGAAGGTTTGTTCCCCTCGATTCCGTGTCCGATGAACTGGAGGATCCAGCCACCGACGAACAGCCCCACGCCCCATTGCCAGTTGAAGAAGACCACCACGAGCGAGGCGACGATGGCGGGGATTCCGATGAAATGGGTGAGGTGGTTGAGCGGGTGGTTGTGGTCCGCGCGGTAGCGATCGATCCAACTGCCGACGGAGCCGGAATCCTCCGGCGATGGTGGTGCTTCGGTCATCTCGAACCTCCGCCGAGATTGTCCATCCATTTCGGTTCGGGTTCCATCTTCACTTGCATCGACAGGGCCGACTTGCGCCCCTGCTGTGAGGGGGCGATGCTGGAGGCCGCCGGGGGCGATTTCCGGCCTGGAGGGCCATGACAGTTCCATTATTTACAGGGCTGGATCTCGGTGGAACCGAGGTGAAGGTCGGACTCTGCAGCGCCACGGGGGAAGTCGTCTGGTCAGATCGACGACCCAGCGGCGCCCATCTGGGTCAGCAAGCGATCCTCCAGGCGCTGGCGGAGGCGGTCGATGCAGCACTCCTCGAGGCGAAGAGCAGAGGCGGGTCCGTGGCGGCCATCGGACTCGGGACACCGGGGGTGGTCGATCCGAGCAGCGGGATCATCCTCTATCCGGTCGCAAACCTGGGGGGATGGCACGGCACCGATATCGTCGGGTTCTTTCGGGATCGATACCAGGTGCCCGCGGTCGTCGAGAATGATGCGAACTCGGCTGCCTGGGGCGAATACGCGACAGGTGCGGGCAAGGGTGCTCGCGTATTACTGGCCGCCACCGTCGGCACCGGGATCGGTGGTGGGGCTGTCATCGACGGCGAGTTGCTGAGGGGGACTTCCGGAGGAGCGATGGAACTGGGACACATCTTGCTGGAGCGATCGGGGTTGCCCTGCAATTGCGGTCTCGTCGGCTGCGTGGAGGCTTATGCAGGTGGCTGGGGGATGGCCGCAGAGTGGGCTCGCAGAAGATCCATCGAAGACCCACCGACGGTGTCCGAGTTGATCGGGGCAGGTCTGGATGGAGATGAACTGGCGAACGAGGTGCTGGATGATGGCGCCCGCGCGCTGGGATCCGGCATGATGAGTGCGCTGCACCTGCTCAATCCGGATGTGGTCGTCATCGGCGGGGGCATCATCGATGCACGCCCGCGACATCTGGAACTGATCGAGCAGACCCTTCGCTCGAAAGTGTTACCGAAGGCTGTGGCCAGCCTGAAGGTGGTAAAAGCTCAGCACGGCAATCGCGCCGGCCTGATCGGAGCTGCGATGTGCGCACAAAAGGCAGTCCGGGAAGGGAACCGCGGATGAGCAACCCGGAGGATTCACTCGGTCG
>QNYK01000107.1 GCA_003973385.1 Bacillota bacterium
TGCGATCACCTACATCACCGCCATCGGAGACGCCGCCGCCGGTCGATGAGGGTTCAATTCGTCGCTCCGGAGCAGGTTTCTGGGAGTTTTTTTTGGCTGCCCATCCAATACTGGAGTCGCCCTGTCATCGCGATCTTCTCGGCTCCTCGCGGTGCCCTCAGATGCTCTAACCGCACCTGTCTAAGATCTTTGAAAACAACCAGTTATGGAAACTGCGCTGGAACCTCACCGGCTCTCCAGAAGAAATGAAGCGGGGCTCTTCTATTTCCGATAATGCTTCATCGGGTGGCTCGGTCGGGTCCGGAATCGTGAAATTCTATGCCAAGAGGTCTTGCCACTTTTCTCCGATCCGTCTCTCCTATCGCCCATGGAGCGAGGGCCTGTTGCCCTCCACGGAGGCGAGGGCCGGAAGGCCCGGGAGGCATGAACGAGCCTTCCGATCCTCGCTTGCGCCGCAAGTAAGCAAGAAGGGAATCCCCTTTAGATCGTCGGCAAGTCCGCCGGAGTGGAATGGGGAAGAAAGGGTGATCATGAACAAGAGCACACTGCTCGGCCTGGCTCTGGCCATGTTGGTTCCGACCGTCGCCTTGGCGGACGGAGTTACGATAGGTGGAGATCTTCGTTTGCGCTGGGATTACTCAGGCAACGATACAGCTGCATCTGTCAACAGTTCGTCGGCGGTGATCAACTTCGATCTCGATGCCGCGGTCAATGACAATGTTTCGTTCTCCGCATCGCTGCGGCACGACTTTGCCTTTGGCGACGGTAGCGGCGGAAGTCCGATGGGGGTCCAGGAAGCGTATGCGTCCATCGGTGACCTGGGATCTGCCAGCGGAGTTCTCGCCGGCTGGTCTCTGGATGTCGGTCGCATGAACAACCCCGACTACGGTCGCATCATCAACAGCGACGACTGGGATCAGACTACTGCACCCGCCTCGAGCGACGGTTACCACCTCGCTTCGGACATGGGTGGAGTTGGTATCGACATCTACTACTTCGGTGGTGGTAACTCCCCTGCCGGAAGTGCTGACAGCGCCCTCGGTGCCAACTTCGACCTGGGCGACATGGGCGGATTCGCTGACATCACCATCGGCTACTGGAGTGGCAGTTCTGCCGTCGATTCCAGCAACACGTCGATCACCATCAGCAACATCGGGGGCGATAGCCTCGCCGGTGTCGATCTCGATGTGCAGTACGCCACCAGTGACGATGGAACTGCCTCTGATGACGGTACTCTGACCTCGATCAGTGCCAGCTACGGTCTTGGCGACATGGGCATGACCCTGCACGCCAGCAACACCATTGCCGATGCCACCTGGACGGCGATGAGTGCTGCCGCACACGGCACCAACGGTATTGCTGATATTGCTCTGACAGCCGGTATATTTGGTGCGGATATCGATAACACGACCATCGGGCTGAGTTTCTCACCGATGGACGGAGTCGATGCCACCATCAATTTCATCACCCTGGCTACTGACGCTGCCGGTACCGATCTCGGAACCGAGACGGACCTGGTACTGAGTTGGGAGTGCGGAAGTGACGTCACCATGGATGTCGGATATGCCACCTTCTCGGCGGATACCGCCGGTGGATTGGCTGACGATGACTTCTTCTACCTCCAGACGGGCTGGGACTTCTAAGCATCCGAGCTGCGGGGATTTCCCCGCACCCCGGATCTAGAATTGTACTGGAGCGGGGACGTGCGCCTTTGGCGCGCGTCCTCGTTCTTTTTTTAGGGCTGGTTCCCGAACAGTTCTTCTTGCCAGATCGCCGAATCAGGGCAGGATGTCACAGGTCCGGGGGGGCAGGTGCGCTGCCAGCGCCCGAGGGGAAGAGAGTGGGACCATGATCAGGAACCTCGTCACTATCGTCGCCAGCGTGCTGGCGCTCCTGACACTGTGCGTTGAACCGGTACAAGCCGATGGCCATCTCGAGATCGGTGCCGATCTACGATTGCAATGGGAGTACTCGAGCCCATGGGATGGTTTGGCGGCAACCGCAGGGGATACCGTCACCATGATGCGAACGCGCATCGCCGTCGCTACTGCCTTCTCCGACAACCTCGACTTCTCGATGGGCATCACCGATGCGCGCACCCTGTCGGGACACAACTCCGATGCGCTGATCGCAACCGGGGATCTCAGTGTCCGCGAGTTGTATCTGCAAGTCGCGGATCTGTCCGCGATCAATGAGCACCTCGAGTTTCTCTCCGGCTGGAGCCTGGGTCTGGGCAGGTCTGCTGTTCCCACCTACGACAGCGGCCGGATCATCCACAGCGATGACTGGAGCAACCTGGGGCCTGCGATTGCCGACGGCTATCATCTCAACAGCGATTTTCTCGACGGCGCTATCGATCTCGATATTCACTTCCTCACCCTCGCCAAGGATCCCACCGGCGGTGCGGGCTCCGGCGATCACTTTTACGGTGCACATCTGGCCGTCGACTCGTTGCCATTTGTCGATGGCAGCTTTTTCTACTGGAAGTACACCGCAGACCTCGCCAACCAGGCGGAGGCTGCTGCGGGCGGGAATGCAGATCCGGGTAGTTCTGGTGAAGATACTTACGGCTACTGCTTCTCGCTCAAGGAGGGGCTCATCTCGAGGGTCGGGATCGATGTCGAGTACGCTCTCCAGGACGGCAACCGCTACGATGTCGGTGACGACGCCATCGAGAAGCTCGATTCGCTCTACTACTCCATCGAGGCCACCTACGATCAGCCCGCATCCGATGACTTCGGAGCCCTGGACTGGCGTGCCGGCCGTATCCTCGCGACCGGCACCTCCTCGGGTGCGACCGGCCAGGAAACCTTCCGCTCCCCCTTCGGTGCCCCTCATGGCACCCATGGCATCGCTGACCTGGTCGCCACCAGCAATGTCCAGGACACCTACATCGGAGCCACCATGGAACTGATGGAGACCGAGGTCGATCTCTCACTGCATATGCTGGCGGCAGATCAGGGCGAGGACTGGGGACAGGAACTGGATCTTGTCCTCAGGCGCCAGCAGCAGCCTGACTTTCTCGGTGGGCTGATGCCGCTCGAAGTGGGGCTGGGCAAGTTCTCTTCCGATCACAGCACCCTCGACTCGACCACCTTCTTCTACGTTCAGTCGAGCTGGGACTTCTAGCCGCGACTGTTTGTCGAGGTAGCGTCAGGGTTCTGGGTAGCCTGTGGGTTTCATGATCTCCGTGCCGAGCGATCAGAACAGTTTGAAGTCGTCGATGGGCCACAGTCTCAGCAGCACCTTGCCTCGCACCAGGTTCACGGGGATGGTTCCGAAATCGCGGCTGTCTCGACTTTGAGGTCGGTTGTCTCCGAGCATGAACAGGTGACCGGGTTTGACGACGATCACATCTCCGGGTCGGTTGGGGAACAGTGTCCTGTGTGTATAATCCTCGACCAGATCCTCACCGTTGAGTCGCACCTTGTCTCCGATCAGTTCGATCCGGTCTCCGCCGATCCCGATGACGCGCTTGATCAGATTCTTGGCTGAATCCTCGGGAGAGACGAAGATGATGAGGTCGCCGCGATCGATCTCACCGAATGCGGGCCGGACCTTGTCGACCACCACCCGTTGACCGTCTTCGAGAGTCGGTTCCATCGAGTGGCCGCTGATCGAATAGACCTGCGTGACAAAAGTGTGAAGAGCCAGCGCCAGTGGAATCGCGATCGCCATCACGAGCAGTGCTTCGAGGAGTAACCTTTTGAGTGGCGATGCTGTCTTGTCGGTGTTGGACGCCGCACCATCCCCGGGCATCGCTTCGAGCGGATCGAGTGGAGATTGAAAGCCGCTCAATTCTGTTGCTCCCCATCCGCGGTGGATTGGTCACGAACCTGCTTGGCAGATTCCAGTTTTCCAGCGGAGATCTTCTCCAGCCGTTGCACCCATTGACGCCAGGCCTGCGGATCGGGGCCGAAGTCCTTGCCGGTGAGCCGGACCAGTTCCCGGTGCACGGTCTCGATGACATCCGGGCCAGAGGTTTCGAGGGCGCGAATCAGGATGCGAATCGCTCCGATGTGCTGAAGTCCGGGCTGCAACCTCAGGAGAGCCCTGGCGAGCGCTCCCTGCCTCCTGCGCGTCAATGCGCCGAGCAGGTGCTCGGTCAGGATGCCGCACAGGGCGAGGGCGAGAGCGCCTCTGAGAAGCCGATCCTGACCTCCAGCAGCATTCACGGCGAAGTCGTAGATTCCCCAGCCAGGATCGAGCAGCAGCACCACCATCACTGCCAGGCACAGCAGCCACAGGTTTCGAATTGCGATACTGAGGGCAATTAGCGTCTTCATCGACTCCCGGTATCATTTCTAGTGACGGAAATGTCTCTCTCCCGTGAACACCATGGCGATACCGGCGGTATCGGCGACCTCGATCACGGCTCCATCTCGGACCGATCCCCCCGGCTGGATCACTGCGGTGACCCCGGCATCGATGGCCGCCTCGACACCGTCCGGGAAAGGGAAGAACGCATCCGAGGCGAGAGATGATCCCTTCGATCTGTCACCCGCCTTGCGGCAGGCGATGTGGACTGCATCGACGCGGCTCGGCTGGCCGGCTCCGACACCCACCACGGCACGATCATTGGCGAGCAGGATTCCGTTGGAGCGGACATGGGGCAGCACGCGCCAGCCAAACAGCAGATCTTGCCACTCCTGATCGGTCGGTTCGCGGTCGCTAGCGACCGTGAAGTCCTCGCGTTGCACGATGTTGCGATCTCGCGTCTGGAGCAGCATCGCCCCGGGCACCGATCGAACCTCGATGGGGACAGTCTCCTGCTCTCCGGTCTCGCCACCCTCGAGCATGCGGCAGGATCGTCCCCACTTGACCCCATCTCTGATCGCCTCGATGGCCCCTGGCAGGAACTTCGGCGCATGGATCACCTCGAAGAAGAGATCGGTTGTGGCGAGCCGACGAGCCAGTTCCACATCGAGAGGCTCGGAGAGTGCGAGGATGCCTCCGAAGGTGCTGACCGGATCGCCAGCGAGCGCAGCCTCGAAGGCCGCGTCGATGTTCTGTCGCTCGGATGCGCCACAGGGGAGGCAGTGTTTCACGACCACGGCTGCGGGGCCCTCGAGGCCTCGGCAACACTCGATGGCGGCCGAAGCGTCCAGGATGTTGTTGTAGGAGAGGGCCTTGCCGCCGTGACAGGTGGACTCTGCGATGGAGAAGGAATCACCATCGTTTCGCAGATACCAGGCAGATTGTTGATGCGGATTTTCACCGTAGCGAAGTGCACCGATCCGATTCCACTGTTCGGTCACGCTTCCAGGAAATGGACCCTCGAGTTGCTGTCCGAGCCAGTTCGAGATCGATGCATCGTAGGCTGCGGTGCGACGAAACGCCTCGAGTGCCAGTTCCTGTCGCGTGGCTGCCGATAACTGACCATCCTGTTCCTTCAACTCGGCGATGACCATGCCGTAGCGATCGGGATCGACAACCACCGCCACATCACGATGGTTTTTTGCCGCCGCGCGTACCATCGCAGGCCCTCCGATGTCGATCTGTTCGACCGTGTCGTCGAAGGAAGCGCCAGCAGCCACGGTTTGCTCGAACGGATACAGGTTCACGATCAGCAGATCGATGGTTGGAATCCCGTGCTCATGGCACGCTTCAAGGTCACCCTCGACATCCCTTCTCGCGAGCAACCCGCCGTGGATTCTCGGGTGAAGTGTTTTCAGGCGTCCACCCATCATCTCCGGGAAGTCGGTCACCTGCTCGACGGGACGAACTTCCACGCCGCCCTCACCGAGTACAGATGCGGTGCCACCTGTCGAGAGGATCTCGACCCCCAGCTGCTGCAAGGACGAACACAGTTCGACGATTCCACGCTTGTCGCTGACGGCGACGAGGGCGCGCTGGACCTTGCGCAACTGTTGATTTTCAGGAGCAGGAGCGGACATGTTGATGGGCCTTTCCTGGCAGCAATGTAGCCCGAGAAGGTCTACGATGCGGGTATCCCGATGCAGTGGGTCGTCGAGAAATTCCTGCCTCGGGGCCCCTTTCGAGTGGGTCAGGGGTTGAAAGATAGATCCTAGCCCGGTTCCCTGTGATGGTCCAGCGAGGCGGAAGGGGATCTTGTGAAGCGGTTGGAGTGGCTTGCTGATCTGGGTCGAATTGTGATTCGATTCTCCTATGACCCGATGCTGCTCGAGGCGGTGAAGTCGATCCCCGGTCGTCGTTGGCACCGCGATCAGAAGTTCTGGAGTATTCCCATCGAAAGTGTAGGAGAGGCAGCGACTCTGCTGTTGCCGCTCGGATTTGATCCCTCCTCCGAGGTGGAGGGACTTTTGAATGGAGATGTGGAAGGGTTGGCGGGGCTGGCCCAGCTGGTGGCGGAGAACTCCGGGAGCTCCGAGTCGAAGCACGATGGCTGGAGTGTGACGCGCCTCAACGAGACGGTCAGGGATGCCGTGATTCGGTCGGTTCCCGAGACGGTCTGGCTCGTTGGCGAGGTGCTTGAGTTCGACCGTAACCGTCATCGGGATCATGTTTTTTTTCGCATCGTCGAGAAAACAGAAGGGGATGATACGCCCTGCGCCACCGTCAGCGCAGTGCTGTTTCGGGGCGACAGAGACCGGGTGCTGAGTCGCTTCGAGGCCGCCGAGACGGAACTGGTCGATGGCCTCCAGGTCCGCGTTCAGGTTCGTGTCGACCTGTATGTTCAGGGTGGTTCCTATCAGGTCGTGGTCGAGGACATCGACCCATCCTATACCCTCGGCGAGATCGCCCGGCGTCGTGAGAGGATCCTTGCAGAGGTGCGCAAGCAGGGGCTACAGGATCGAAACCTGTCGCTCACCTTTCCGAAACCCGCACTGCGTGTCGGAGTCCTCACTAGCCCCGGTAGCGACGCCTGGAAGGATCTGATCGAGGAGTTGCGGCAATCCGGTTTTGCCTTCGATGTGACGCTTCACGGGGTTCATGTCCAGGGCGATCGGGCAGAAACCGAGTTGCTGGCGGGTCTCTCATACTTTCAGAAACTCGAGGCACAGTTCGATGTTCTGCTGTTGATCAGGGGCGGCGGCTCGAGGGCGGATCTGATGGCATTCGACTCGTTGCCGCTGGCACTGGCGGTGGCGAAGCATCCGCTCAAGATCGTGGTGGGGGTCGGTCACCAGGCCGATCGTTCCGTGCTCGATGAGATCGCGCACTCCGAGAAGACTCCGACCGCTGCTGCCCAGCACCTCGTCCGCCTCGTGAGCGAGTACTGGCAGGGAGTGCGTGGCCAGGTCGCCAGGATCATGGTCGGCGCTGCCCATTCGATCCATACCAGCCGACTGGATCTGCAGCGCCTCCATGCCCTGATCATCGGTGCCAGCGAACTGGCATTGCTGGAGAGAAGAAGAGCGCTGCAAGCTCGTGGTGGCTCGCTGGCCGCTCGCGCAGCGGGACACATCGGTGAGGCCAGGGGTGTTCTCTGGGCCCTGAGGAGGGGACTCCACTCCGGTTCCCTGCGGATGCTCGAGCGCGCGAGGAGCCACCAGGTGCAGCAGCAGCAGAGCCTCCTTGGCGGGGCGCGGGGTTGTCTCCGGCGAGAGGATGAACGGCAACAGGCTCGGAAAGCCCGGGTTCAGGGGGCAGATCCAAGCACCATCCTGTCGCGTGGCTTCGCCTGGGTCAAAGACGAGTCAGGGCGGACGATTTCCACTGCAGATGCAAGCCTGAAGGGCAGCAAGATCGAGGTTCGGCTCAGGGATGGGGTGCTGGATGCACGTGTGGAAGCAGCCAGAATCGACCCCTCTGCAGGTCTGTCCACTCGAGAGAATGACGGCTAGACTGGGCCTTTGGGTCGATTGAGCGGGAGGTCAGGGTTCCGATGAGTGCCAAGAAAAAGCCAGGGTACACGGATGCAACCCGCGAGATCGATGAGATCTTGAGGCGCATCGATGATACGGATCAGATCGATGTGGATGCCCTCGCCGACGATGTCGAACGTGCTGCGTACCTGCTGAAGATCTGTGGTGACAAGTTGAAGGCATCCGAGGTGCGAGTGAAGGAAGTCTCGCAGCGGCTCACGGAAGAATCGGGTGAAGATCCGGGCGAAGACGAGATGGAATAGGGCAGGAGAAGCATGTCGCTGGTGGTCGTTGGTAGCGTCGCGTTTGACAGCATCGAAACTCCCGATGGTTCCGTCAAGGATGCCCTCGGTGGCTCTGCGGTACATTTCTCACTCGCTGCGGCGTTGTTTGGGCCAGTCCAGCTGGTCGGAGTGGTAGGCGAGGACTTCACTGCGGATTGCCACAACATTTTGCGGGAAAAAGGAGTCAGCACCGAGGGACTCGAAGTGATCCCGGGAGGAAAAACATTTCGTTGGTCCTGCAAGTACTTCGACGACATGGATCAGAGGGAAACTCTCACTACCGATCTCAATGTGTTCGAGAAATTCCAGCCCACTCTGCCGGCGGAATATTGTCAGGCGGGGTTCCTGTATCTCGGGAACGGGGCGCCGGTGACCCAGTCGAGCGTACTCGACCAGATGAGCGGCAAGCCTTTTTCCGTCGTCGATACGATGAATTTCTGGATCGATGGGAACAGATCGGAATTACTCGAGTTGCTCGGTCGTGTCGACGCGCTGGTCCTCAACGATGAGGAGGCGTACCTGCTGTCCGGTGAGAAGAACCTGGTCAGGGCGGGCCGCAGCATCCGCAAGATGGGGCCGAGGATCGTCATCGCCAAGAAGGGGCAGCATGGAGCCACCATCTTCCATGAAGCCGGTGAAACGGCGCTGCCGGCGCTACCGCTCGCGGATGTGGTGGATCCGACCGGGGCTGGCGATTCCTTTGCCGGTGGCATGATGGGGAGTCTGCAGAGTTGCGGCAGCGTCGACCTCGAGACACTCAAGGTTGCCGTGGCCTGGGGCACGGTCACCGCTTCCTTCTGTTGCGGAGGGTATGGAGTCGAGGGGCTGCTCAAGGCAGATCCTGTGTCTCTGCGCGAGAGATTCGAACAGTACCGGAAGATGCTGGACCTCCAACCCGTGGAGATTCCGCTGACCTCGAACTGATCGGCAAACTCCCCTCTTGCCAGGGCGAGAGGAATCGACGAGAGGGAGTGCTGTGACTTCGTGTGAAGATCTCTCACGACACCATCTGCCACTCACTGATCTGTTCATGCAACCGACCACACACGATCAGTGGTCAGATCACGCTCTTTCTCGCCAGCAACTCGGTCATTTCGAGCAGCACGGATTTGTCTCTGGGATTCCGGTGTTGCAGCCGGAGCAGGTGGAAGTCCTCAGAGAGCAGTTGTCGCGCCTGATGGATCCATCTCATCCGGGGAATCCTCTCTTCTACGAGTTTCATTCCAACGAGTCTCAGGATCCAGATACGGTGCTCTTCCATGCTCTCGGTGGGTGGCGCATCGAGAAGGCGTTTCACGACCTCCTCTACTGCCCGAGGCTCCGCATGATCGCATATCAATTGCTCGGCACCGCGGTGCGTTTCTTCCACGATCAACTCTTCTGCAAGCCACCGGCTCACGGAGGAGTGGTGTCCTGGCATCAGGACTACTCCTACTGGCGCTGGACCCAGCCGATGGCGCATCTGACCTGCTGGATCGCGCTCGATGATGCAACGGTGGAGAATGGCTGCCTGTGTTATCTCCCCGGTTCGCACAGATGGGGATTACTCCCCATCTCCGGGCTCTCCGGGGACATGAATGCTGTCGAGGAGTTGCTCGATTCGGATCAGCAGGCGGCCCTGTCTGAACAGGTCGCTGTCACCTTGCGTGCAGGGGAAGCCGTGTTTCACCATCCACTGGTGATGCATGGATCGCATCACAACCGCACCAGCTCGCCTCGACGCGCGGCCGTGATCAATTATGCCGCGAATGGAGTGTGGTCGCATCCAGCAACGCTGGAGGGCCCGGGGAGCGAGTCCTTCCCGATCTTGCCAGAGGGACAACCACTCGGTGGCAACTTCTATCCACTGCTGTTTGATCCGCAAAGAGAACTGGCAGGAGAGACGAGCCAGATCCCCTCCCTCCCCTCCTCCCTGGGTACCTGAAGCCCTGGCTACAGCGTAGTGGTGCGGTCCCCTTGCGGCCTTCCTCCCATCTCATCAGAATGACGCCCATGGTGCTGGCGCAGAATCATGGTGTTGGCCCGGTGGTGGATTTCCTGTCCCTTTGATCAGAGTCGGGAATCACTGGAGGAGAGTTGGGACCGAAGATGCGAGTGGCACAGATTCGAAGCCAGTTTCTCGAGTTCTTCCGCGAGAAGGGCCATGAGGTGGTTGCGTCCAGTCCAGTGGTGCCACACGAGGATCCGACACTGTTGTTTGCCAATGCAGGAATGAACCAGTTCAAGTCCGTCTTTACCGGTGAGGAACAGCGAGCGTATTCTCGCGCCTGTTCATCTCAGAAGTGCATCCGCGCCGGCGGAAAGCACAACGACCTGGAAAATGTTGGTTACACCGCTCGACATCTGACCTTCTTCGAGATGCTGGGGAATTTCTCCTTTGGAGATTACTTCAAGGAGGATGCGTGCGCCTGGGCATGGGAACTCGTCACGGAGAAGTTCGGCATCGATGGGGATCGAATCTGGATCTCGGTATACAACCAGGATGATGATGCGAGGCAGATCTGGGCAGACCGGGTCGGGGTTCCTGTCGACCGGATCGTCGGACTCGGTGACAAGGACAACTTCTGGTCGATGGGAGATGTCGGTCCTTGTGGACCCTGTTCAGAACTCTATATCGACCGAGGTGAGCAGCAGGCTTGTGGTAAAGAATGCGCACTCGGGGTTTGCGATTGTGATCGCTGGATGGAGATCTGGAACCTGGTTTTCATGCAGTTCGAGCAGCAAGCCGATGGTTCCAGGATAGCACTGCCGAGTCCGAGTATAGACACGGGGATGGGGCTTGAGCGGATCACCATGGTTCTTCAGCAGAAGAACACGGTGTTCGAGACCGATCTGCTGGCGGGAATCATCGATCGTATTGCAGATGCGACGGGAGTCGCGACTTCCACCGGGCCGGACGGCACTCCACACCGGGTCATCGCAGATCATCTTCGGAGCCTCTCCTTCGCCATCGCCGATGGAGCATTTCCATCCAACGAGGAGCGGGGTTATGTGCTGCGCAGAATCCTGCGAAGGGCGAGCCGTTACGGCTACAAACTCGGCATGGAAACTCCCTTCATCCATCAACTGGTCGGTGATCTGGTGTCGGAGATGTCTGACGCTTTTCCGGAACTGCTGGAGCGCCAGCCGCTGATAGAGAAGCTGGTTCATGCGGAAGAGGAGCAGTTTCTTCGGACCCTGAAGACCGGAATGACTCGATTTGACGACGAGGTGGTGAGGATCGGTGGCGGTGGTCAGAGCCAGTTCCCCTCCGCGGCTGCATTTTTTCTTCACGACTCCTGTGGCTTTCCGATAGACCTGACCGAGCAGATGGCTCGAGAGGTGAACCTGGAGGTGGACCGCGATGGATTTGATCAGTTGATGGAACAGCAGCGCAGCCGAAGTCGTGCCGGTAGCAGGGTGGGAGTGTCCAGCCAGGAAACATCCGCTGCGGCGAGCCGTCATACCGGAGTCGGTGACACCGAGTTTGTCGGTTACCAGGCAATTGAGGCAGAAGCCGCCATCAGTACGCTGATCACCGACGGCGATCAGGTGTTGCTGGTGCTCGATAGGACGCCCTTCTATGCAGAATCGGGCGGCCAGGTCGCTGACACCGGGCACATCGAAGGAAAGGGCTTCCAGCTCGAGGTGCTCGATTGCCAGAAGAACAATGAAGGCACTTTTTTCCATTCGATTCGCTTCGTCGAGGGGGAAGCGGGACAACTCGAGGCGGGTGTCGAGGTGAACTGCCAGGTGGATCCTGAAAGGCGTCAACATATCGTTCGAAATCACACAGCAACGCATCTGCTTCATGCTGCGTTGCGTGAAGTGGTGGGGGACCATGTCCAGCAGAAGGGTTCGTTGGTATCACCCGAGCGACTTCGTTTTGACGTCAGTCATTATGAAAAGGTGACATCAGACCAGCTTCTCGCTGTCGAGGAGATCGTTCAGCAGTGGGTGCTTCGCGATGTTGAAGTGCAGATCCATGATGACATTCAGATAGAGGATGCGAAATCGCGCGGAGCGATGGCGCTGTTTGGTGAAAAGTATGGCGATCGGGTACGCCTGGTAGAAGTGCCTGATTTTTCTCTGGAACTGTGCGGGGGCATTCACTGCCAGAGAACAGGGGAGATCGGCCCCGTGGTCATCGTTCACGAGGGAAGCGTCTCGTCGGGAGTACGCCGTATCGAGGCGCTGACCGGTGTCGAGGGGGCACGTCGAACTCGCGCCGATGAAAACCTGCTGCAAGATCTGGCGTCCACTCTTCGGGTGCCCAGAGAGGACCTGAAGCAGCGCATCGAGGGGCTGGTGACCGAAAATCGCTCGCTCAAGGGTGGCAAGGGAACCCAGCCCTCGCGAAACCTGCTCACGGAACTGGACGCCGGTCATGGCCAGGTGATCCGTGCAGGATCTGCGGAACTGGTGATCGCAACGTGGCAGGATGCTCCTCAGGATCAATTGTTGCAGGTCGCGGACGCGCTCAAGCGCCGTGGCGGTGATCGGGCATTCATCCTCGTTTCCGCTGGTGACGAGGAAGTTCGCTTCATCGTCGGAACCTCGGAATCGGTGCCACGGGGCACGGTTCACGCCGGCCAGATTGCCAAGATGGGGGCAGGGATCCTCGGTGGTGGCGGTGGCGGACGCCCGGATATGGCCCAGGCAGGGGGCAAGGAGGTCGATAGGCTGGCAGAGGCGATCGACGAGATGAGCCGATCCCTGCACGATTCCCTGGCTGGAAAAGGCTCCTGAGGTGATCGGTTCTTCTTGACCGATTTCGAGCCGACTCCTACCATCCGTGCTGGACTCGAAATCTTCCCCGGGCAAGAACAGATCTCGGGGTTCGAAGCGCAAGATTAGTCGACAGATCAGGAAGCCCTGATCCTCTCACCAGTGACGACGATGGAGCAGATCAGATGGCAGTACCAAAGCGAAAGACAAACCAGGCGCGAAAGCTCAAGAGACGTGCACATGATGCGCTGAGCCCGATTCACTACAGCCGTTGTACCCGCTGCAATTCACTCACCTTGCCCCACAGCATCTGCGACAACTGCGGCACCTATCGTGGCCGTACACTGCTGGCGGTCGAGGACTTCTAATTCCGTCAGGAAGAAGTGACATGCCCCGCATCGCAATCGATACCATGGGGGGGGATCAAGCCCCTGGCGTTCCCATCGCAGGCGCCATCCGCGCCGTCTCGGAGCATCCAGAGCTCGAGGTGGTTCTGGTGGGGCCCACCGACCTGATCGAGGAAAGCCTGGCATCTGCAGGGTGCGAAGATGCTCGTATCCAGATCGTGCATTCCAGCGAGTGGATCACGATGGCTGACTCTCCCGTCGAGGCGCTACGAACCAAGCCCGATTCTTCCATGAATGTGATGGTCCGGCTGCATAAAGATGGAGCGGTCGACGGCATCTTCAGTGCAGGGAACACCGGGGCGATGGTGGCCTCCTGTTCGATGCAACTGAGAATGCTCGAGGGCGTTCGGCGCCCGGCGATCGCATTACCACTGCCGTGTGGTGAGAATCCGATGGTGCTCTGTGATGGCGGAGCCAATGTCGAGTGCAAGCCCGTGCACCTGCTCCAGAACGCCATCATGGCGGCATCCGTTCTTCGCTGTGCCTATTCGGTCGAAAATCCAAGGGTCGGGCTGCTCAATGTCGGCTCGGAAAATGACAAGGGTCACAGCCTCGCCAAGGAAACCTTCCAGTTGCTGGAGAAGAGCGGACTCCAGTTCATCGGCAATGTTGAAGGAAGTGATATCTTCCAGTCCGATGTGGATGATGTGGATGTGGTGGTGTGCGACGGATTTGTTGGAAATATCGTGCTCAAGACTGCAGAGGGCTTCTCGGAGGAACTGTTTCAGATCCTGGCTACGGAACTCGGCAACGGCTCCGGTGA
The DNA here is from genome assembly GCA_003973385.1 of Bacillota bacterium. Lineage (GTDB taxonomy): Bacteria > Planctomycetota > UBA8108 > UBA1146 > UBA1146 > QNYK01. The sequence continues at coordinate 13,952 of QNYK01000107.1, forward strand.
TTCCGGCGACGACAGTGGTTCGACGGGTGCTCTCCTCGAGCGAGGGCTGCAACGTATCAGGAGCCGATTCGATTATTCCGAGTATGGCGGCGCTCCGCTGCTCGGCCCGCGGGGTGTTTGCACCATCGGCCACGGCAAAAGTGACGAAAAGGCGGTTTCCAATGCGCTCCGGTGGACCCTTCGAATGATCGAAACGGGAGTCCAGCAAGATGTGATCGAGTCGATCCGCACCGAGATGGAGATGGTCGAAGCGGTGAGGTCGGGGCAAGCCGAGTCGAGCGCCAGCAGCTAGGCTTCCCCTCTGAGATGGGGTCCACGATGACAGATCCGTTTCCAGCACCGCACCCTCGTCGAGCTCTCCTGTTCCCGGGCCAGGGCAGCCAGTTCGTTGGAATGGCGGTAGATCTGGTCGAGGCCCATGCTGTTGCCAGGTCGCGCTTCGATGCAGCCAGTTCCTGTCTCGGGCAGGATCTGTTCGCCATCTGCAGCGAAGGACCGCCAGCTCGCCTCAACTCGACCGACATCAGTCAGCCTGCGATATTTACCGCTTCGATGGCCGTGCTGGCCGTGTTGGAACAGTCAGGGGGAAGCCATCTGCTGCAGTCATGCGCCACGGCGGGACTCTCACTGGGGGAATACAGCGCACTGGTATTTGCGGGAGCGATGAGCTTCGAGGACGCACTCGAGGTCGTGGTCGCACGGGGGAGCGCGATGCAGCAGGCCTGTGAGGCGGTGGAGGGGACGATGACATCGATCCTCGGACTCGACCTGGCGACGGTGAAAGAAGCACTGTCGGAGGGGCAGCGACTCGGTGTGGTGGCCATCGCAAATGTCAACACCGAGACCCAGATCGTCATCAGTGGTGAACGGGCAGCAGTCGAGAAGGCTGCACAGGTGGCGATGGAACTGGGGGCCAGACGCACCGTCGAACTGGAGGTCGCCGGTGCCTTTCATAGCCCGTTGATGGCCGACGCGACGGCCAAACTGGAGCCGTTGCTGGAGCAGGTGCAGATCCGTGTACCGGAGGTGCCATTTTACCCCAATGTCCTGGCCCAGCGGGTTTCCGATCCAGTTCAGATCAGGGATTGTTTGTTGAAACAGGTCGAGTCTTCGGTGCTCTGGGCACCTACCATCGCTGCACTGGTGGCAGCTGGCCTCGATGAGGTGATCGAGCCTGGACCCGGAAGAGTCATCGCTGGTCTCCTGAAGCAGATCGATCGTCGGATTCCGACGCGCTCCATCCTCGGGCAGGACAGTGTCGAGGAAATCCTGGAAGGAAACGCCTCGTGATGAAATTCAATGACCGAAGAGTGATCATCACCGGAGGAACTCGAGGCATCGGAAATGCCATCGCCGCCGGGTTCGCTTCGGCAGGTGCTCGAGTCGTGATCTCGGGCCGGGATGCAGAGGTGGCGGCAGCGAAGGCTGCAGAACTCGATGGCGATGTGCATGGCCTCGCACTCGATGTCACCAGTGGAGAAAGCGTTCAGCAGTTCTTCGCAGCAGCCACCGATTGGCTCGGAGGCATCGATGTGCTGGTAGCCAATGCAGGGATCACCAGAGATAAACTCGTGATGGCTCTCAAGGATGAGGACTGGGATGAGGTACTCGGGACCAACCTGCGCGGAGCATTTCTGTGCGCTCGCGAGGCGATTCGGCCGATGATCCGAAATAGAAGCGGTCGAATCATCGCTGTCACGAGTGTCATCGGATTGACCGGGAATCCGGGCCAGGGAAACTACGCTGCCAGTAAAGCGGGCCTGATCGGACTCGTGAAATCGCTGGCTCAGGAAGTGGCGAGCCGCAACATCACCGTCAATGCAGTGGCTCCAGGAATGATCGATACCGATATGTCTGCCGACCTGCCCCCGAAAGCGAGAGAGGCCATCGAAAGCAGGATTCCCGCCGGACGGGCAGGAACCGCCCAGGAAGTGGCCTCGGCGGTGATGTTTCTCGCCAGTGATGAGGCGTCATATATCACAGGAGAGGTGCTACGGGTCGATGGAGGCCTTGCCTGTTGAATTTCTGTTTTCAAAGTATGCTGGACGATTCGCAGATGAACTCTAGAATCGTGACGATTGCAGGGACTATCTCCATCGCCGCAGTTGGCGCGGAGCCAGGCTCCAACAAAATCAGGAAACCACCCCGAGCACTGCGTGTGGTCGGCCCGTCAAAAGGAGGAACTCGATGAATCCAGCAGAAGAACCCTCGGCGGAAGCACCGCAAGAACAGGAGACGAACCGTATCGAGAAGGTATCGCCCGACTCCGCAACACCAGAATCTGCCAAGAGTGTTGGAGATCAGGTCAAGGCAATCATCGCGGACAAGCTCGATGTGGCACGGGACAAGGTCAAGGACGAGGCAAACCTGCAAACGGACCTCGGAGCGGACAGCCTCGATATCGTCGAGTTGCTGATGCACCTCGAAGACAACTTTGACATGAAGATTCCTGACGAGGACGCAGAGAATCTGAAAACCGTCGGCGACGCCATCAAGTATATCGAGGCGAATACCGTCAAGGAGTGAGTACGCCTCCGGAAGGTGTTCCAGGATGAGCAGCAGAAGGGTCGTCATCACAGGGATCGGTGTTGTTTCACCGATCGGAAATGACCTCGCATCCTTCTGGAACGGCATTCTGGAGGGGCGCAACGGGGTTGGCCCCATCACTCAGTTCGATGCCTCCGAGTTCAGGACCAAGTTCGCCATGGAGGTCAAGGACTTCGACCCGGAGTCGAGGGTGGACCGGAAGACCTTGCGATTGCTCGATCGTTTCGCCCAGTTTGCCCTGGTTGCTGCAGCAGAGGCGATGGAGTACAGCGGTCTCGATCCCTCCGCTGATCCGACCCGCTACGGTGTCATCACCGGATCCGGAATCGGTGGACTCGCCGAGATCGAAGTCCAGCACAATAACTTCAGGGACCGCGGTCCTTCCCGAATTTCTCCGTACTTCGTTCCCAAGATGATGATGAATGCTGCTTCGGGTCAGATCGCCATCCAGCACGGCTTCAAGGGTTTCAATTTTGCCACCGTATCCGCATGTGCATCCAGTCAGCACGCCCTCGGGGTGGCTCACGATTCGATCGTGTCAGGCCATTGCGATGCGGTGCTCGCAGGAGGAAGTGAAGCAGCGATCACGCCTCTTGGAGTCGGCGGATTCTGCTCCCTGAAGGCGATGTCATCGCGTAATGACGAGATTACCACCGCGATGCGTCCATTTCAGGCGAGTCGAGATGGCTTCGTCATGGGAGAGGGCGGTGCCATCTTTGTTTTCGAGGAACTCGAGCACGCTCGAAAGCGCGATGCCAGAATCTACTGCGAGGTACTCGGATTTGGATTCACCGACGACGCCTACCACATCACTGCACCCGATCCACAGGCCCCGATGGCAGTAGCCGCGATGAGGGCTGCCATCGAGAATGCCGGCCGCAACCTCGATGAGGTCGATTACATCAATGCTCATGGCACATCTACTCCCCTCAATGATGTGATGGAGATGCAAGCCATCCGGGAACTCTTCGGGGCGCACTCGGAGAAATTGATGGTGAGTTCCACCAAGTCCCAGATCGGGCACCTTCTGGGCGCTTCCGGGGCGGTGGAACTGGCTGCCATCGCAGTCGGCATTCGCGAAGGCGTTGTTCCAGCGACCATCAACCAGGTCGATCCGGACCCGGAGTGCGACCTGGATTCGGTCCCCGATGAACCGCGTGAAGCTCCGATCAGGGTGGCACTGTCGAACTCCTTCGGGTTCGGCGGTCACGACGCCTGCCTTTGTCTTGGAAGATTTGAGGATTGAACCCAACCAGCGTCTCACACGATGTTGAACTCGCCGAAAGGACCAGCTGAGATGAACGACACCCCCATGAAAGTGCTGATTTCAGACCCGCTACCCCCCCAGACCCGGGAGATCCTCGAAAAGGCTGGGCTCCTGGTGGTCGAGGGAGAGGATCAGGTGGATGCCAGCCTCGGATCCATCTCCGGCTGGATCCTTCGTTCTGGAACTCAGATCACAGCGGAAGTCCTCGACAGGGCGCCGGGACTCAAGTGCATTTGCCGTGCGGGTGCTGGAGTCGACAACATCGATTGCGATGCGGCCGCAGACCGAGGAATCCTGGTCATGAACACTCCTGCCGCGAACTCGAACGCAGCAGCAGAGCAGGCGCTGGGCCTGATGTTCGCGCTGGCGAGAAATATCCCCCAGGGCCATCTAGCAATGACTGAAGGGGGTTGGGGTCGCAAGGAACTGGTCGGGATTGAACTGGCGGGTAGGACACTGATGGTGCTTGGACTCGGCAAGATCGGGCGTCGTGTTTGCAAGAAGGCGAACGCTCTGGGAATGACGGTGGTCGCTTGCGATCCCGTTGTTGGAGCGGAAGTCGCCAGTTCCTGCGGCGCGGAGCTCATTTCGCTGGAGGACGCCCTTGGTCGTGCCGATTTCATCTCACTGCATCCTCCGCTCAACGATTCGACTATAGGCATGGTCAACGATGAGTTCCTCGCTCGTTGCAAGGATGGAGTCAGGATCGTCAACGTAAGCCGAGGACCGGTGATCGAGGAGGCAGCGCTGCTCAAGGGGCTCGAGAGCGGCAAGGTCGCCGGGGCTGCCCTGGATGTATACGCTGAGGAGCCTCCCGCTGCTGATCATCCATACCGCCAACACGCACGTGTCATCTGCACACCACATCTGGGCGCATCTACAGTCGAGGCGCAGGACAATGTAGGTACGCAATCAGCGCATCAGGTCGTGGCGTTTCTCACCGAAGCCAGAGTCGAACACGCGGTCAACGCACCGGGACTCTGACCAGGGGTCAAGATCTAGTTCCCCGGGGAGCCGTCTTCATCGCCAGGTGCCTTGCTTTCGCTGGGCCAGCGTCGTGATGGCATCTGCTCGCCTTGAGCTGGGTAGAGATTCTCGAACCTGTTCAGCACCCCCATGGCATCTGCGGGCCTCCGCTGTCGGATGGCGATGATCTGCGCTGTGGTCCAGAGCACATGAGCGTGAGCCTCTCCCTGTGGCAGGATCTCGTCGAGCATATGGGCGTGATAGAGCGCTCTGGAGTTCTCGTTCGCAGCCAGCGCCAGTTCCATCGCCCTCAGTCGTAGCATCGGATTCATCGGATCTTTCCGCAGTTTCTTTTCGAGCCGCTGGAGCTTGCCGAGAAGTTTACGGGGATTGCCCCGGCCAACCGACGAGCGCCAGCGCCAGAGCAGTGGGCTTTCATCGGGAATGGGCTCTTGGGCCTGGGAGGCGATGCGCAGTATCGCAGGCAGGTGGAACAGCAGTGCTGAACCAGCCAGCACGATCATGGCCGGCAACGGAACCCTCAGGTAGAGCAAGATGGAGCACAGGAATGCGAATGAGCCGATCAGTGCCGACAGAAACACTCCGCGAGGGGTTCGCCGTCGGCACAGGCCAGGATCGGCATCGAGGACCAGAAACAGCGCCAATCCGATCATGGCACACAGCAGTGTCGGAGTCAGTGCCAGGCCGATCGAAGCGAGCAATGGACCTCCGCGGGGCTGTATCGCCGATCACCGCAGTGTACGGATGGCGTCAATATAACGCCGTGGATCGAACAGATAAGTCGAACGGGTGGAACGAACTGGTCCTCCCGATCTTCGATTCTATCCAGGTTCTCCCACCTTGTCTGCCTCGGTGGAGAGCCGCTGTCGTTGGTCCTGGAGGCGTGCTTCTTCGATATTGGAGAGAGTTTCAGCACTGACATCTGCGGTCGGGTAATTGCCATCGAAGCACGCTGCGCAGTAGTGGAGATCTGAACCCGAGTTGGCGACTGCCAGCCGCAGGTCTGAAATCTCCTGATAAATTACGGCATCGGCTCCCAGTTTCTGGGCGATTTCAGCTTCACTCGTTTCGTTCGCAATCAACTCGGCTCTGGTGGACATATCGACGCCATAGACGCAAGGGTGTCTTACAGGTGGCGAGCAGGATGCAAAGTAGACCTTCTTCGCACCGGCGGCCCGGGCCAGTTCGACGATCTGTCGCGAAGTGTTTCCACGTACGATGCTGTCATCGACAAGCAGCACATCTTTGCCCTTGAATTCACTTTCGATCGCATTCAGTTTTCGGCGAACACTCGAGGTCCGTTCACCCTGACCAGGCATGATGAATGTGCGCCCGATGTATCTATTCTTGACCAGGCCTTCCCGGTACTCGATGCCCAGTTCCCTCGCCATGGTGCTGGCAGAAGTGCAGGCACTATCTGGAACAGGGATCACGACATCCGCGTGAAATCCGCTCTTTTCCCACTTCTTGGCCAGTTGGATGCCAAAGTTCCTGCGCGCCTCGTAGACACTGACATTGTCGATGATGCTGTCGGGGCGGGCGAAGTAGACATGCTCGAATATGCAAGGATTGTGACGGATGCTGAGAACCTTGCGACGCAGGGGATCTTCACCCGGTCGAAAGATCACGGCCTCGCCTGGACCGATGTTTTCGATGTCGCTATATCCAAGAATTTCGAGAGCGATATTTTCGGAGGCGCACGCCCATTCCACGGTTCCATCAGCCGCAATTCGTTTTCCCATCAGTAGTGGTCGAATTCCGTGGGGATCCCTGAAGGCGACCATGCCAAGTTGTGCCACCAGGCTGATCACCGAGTAGGCACCCTTGACGCGTTGTAACACCTTTTCGATCGCCTTGAAGACAGACTCAGGATCGGGATCAACACCGCCTATTTCTCCCAGTTCTGCGGCGAAGGTGGCAAGTATCAATTCGATATCGCAACTGGAATTCATGATGGTGCGTTTTTCGCAACGGAGCCATTCAGTGAGAATCTCGGCGTTGGTGACATTCCCGTTGTGCGCCATCGCGATGCCGTATGGGTAGTGGACCTGGAAAGGTTGTGCGTCTTCAGTCGTGGCCCCACCGAAGGTCGGGTACCGAACCTGGCCGATACCCCAGGTGCCGGTCAGGCGTTCCATGTTCTTGGCGCGAAAGATGTCTCGAACCAGTCCGTTTCCCTTCTTGAGATGGAAACGGTGGTCATAGCTGACGATTCCTGCGGAGTCCTGTCCTCGATGCTGGAGACAGACGAGCGCCTCGTAGACCTCATGGCAGACATTTGGATTTGATCCTATGGCACCGTAGAAGCCGCACATGACTACTCCTCTGGCAGTGGATCCGAGCCTGAGAGTTCGAGGTCCCCTGAATGGACCGAAGCATATCTTCTCAACCGGCCGCTGACGAGGCACTGTGACCAGTTGGCACGAAATCCGATGAGATGGCAGACTTCATTGACCGGCGCACAGGTCGTCGAGTCCCGGGGGCCATCCCCTGGCCGTGGAGAATCTGAAATCAGGCAGCCGGAGTGTCATTGTTTGGTGTGCTGGAAGAGGAAAAGGCCGGCTGTCTGACCTTTCTCCACGTGAACTGGCGAAGTTGGGCCCTCTGCCCTGAATCGCCCCATCTTGCCATCCCTGGCGGGTGACCGGGAAACCGTGGTGTGGTAATCCCCGGTCTCCCGCCTCCTTTCTTGCCTATTGAGCGTCTTCGGGAACTCGACCCCGGACTGCTGCGTTTCGTAGCAGTAAGGGGAAATTGGCCCTATGATGGCCACCAGCCCCGATGTTCGCCCAATCCCGCCAGAGAGGTTCGTGATCCTTGCTCGACCAACCAGCTGCGCTGCGGTCCGGAAGCTCCCAGTGGGCGATCTGGACCCTCGGGACCTCCCGGAAATGGGCCGGCTCTGAAGGCTTTCAGGAGGCACTGGAGCGGTATCAAGCGGTGGAATTGTTGCCGAAAGTACTCGATCAGCCGTGGGGTGAAGGATCGGGCGAGTTCGATACTTGCCAGTGGCCGCTGGACTCGCAGACGATGCTCCAGGCGAGTTGGTTGCATCACCTTCCCTCGAGTGATGGACCCTGTCTGCTGCTCCAGATCTGCGACGTCACTGGTGCGAACGAGCCCCATCCATCTACCGAGATGGTTCAGCAGCAGACCCTGGGGCACATCATCCCCAAGCTTCTCCACCAGCTCAAAAACCATCTCACGGTAATTCAGAATTCTTCAGCTGCTCTCGAAATAGCGATGCGCAATGAAGACAAAGAGCGCATCGAGAAGTGTCAGAACCTGGCACTGAAGGGGGTCACCCGAGCCGATGCTCTTCTGACCACCATCACGGTGCTGGCCGACTGGGATGTCGAGGCGATCCTCGAACACTATCGCAGACGCTACAGTGCGGTTTCTGTCGAGATCGAAGTGGAGGGGGAGGTTCCCGCTGGGGATCTGTGGGTTGCGGCGATCGTCGTCTCGCTCGAATATTCCCGCCCCAATCTTCCGCAAGAGACGACATTGAGAATTCATTGTGAAGAAACTGCTCTTCACTTCACCGTAGATGGTTTGGATCAGATTGCAGTTCCGCCACTGCAATCAGGGTTCTTCGGAGCGCTGCTTGAATGTCGCGCCGAGGGAGTGGGATGGGTTGTGACCAACCCTGGAGGGAACCAATGATGAGTGACAAGGCGGAAAAAAAAGCGACGGTTCTTCTGGTCGATGATAATCAGTTACAACTGGATGCCCTCGCCCTGCGCCTCGAGCAGCACTACGAAGAAGAGGCGCTGGACATCAGGGTAGAGATCGAGTCAGACGAGAGAAACGTGCTGGCGACCCTCAGGGAAAAAACGATCGATGTGGTCGTCAGCGATCTGGATATGCCCTTTTTTCGAGGCGATGAACTGAATCAGATGGTCCAGAAGTTCGACGATAAGATCCAGTTCATCATCCATTCCGGTGTTGGGGGACAGAAGGCCAGAAATCAACTCATCGACGAGAATGTCCGGGACATCATCGAGAAGGCCAAACCGGGATCAGACACCTTCAAGGATCTGGTCGAGGCGATCCGCAAGGCACTCAAGTTCCGCGAGGAGCGGCTCGCAGTTTCGATGATAAACAGTGCTGCGCGCAGGCAGCGCAACATCGTTCATGAAGATCCGAAGATGGAGAAGGTGTTCAGCATCGTCGACAAGGTCGCTGGCGCACCATCGCCGGTACTCGTCCAGGGTGAGCCAGGTACAGGCAAGGAATTGATCGCCCACGAGATCCATCGAAAACGAAACGAGATGCTGCGTCTGAAGAACCCGAATTTCAATGAGAAGGATTATCCCTATCTTGCCATCAACTGCGGTGCTCTCTCTCGCACATTGCTGGAGAGTCAACTCTTCGGCCACAAGAAGGGCGCTTTCACCGGATCGGTGGCGGATCAGGATGGTGTCTTCGTGGCTGCCAAGAAGGGCACCCTGTTCCTCGACGAGATCACAGAACTCGATCTTGACTTGCAGGTGAAATTACTTCGTGTGCTCCAGGAGAAGGAAGTCACCCCACTCGGATCCACGCGACCCATTCCAGTTCGTGCGCGAGTGGTGACAGCTACCAACGCCCCGATCAAGCAACTCGTCGAGGAGCGAAAGTTTCGCGATGACCTGTACTACCGGATCAATGTCGTCAATATCGAGATTCCGCCACTTCGCGAGCGAAAACTGGACGTCGAGGCGCTGGCCAATCACTTCCTGCTCGAGATGGCAGATGCCTATAACTGCCCACCCAGATGCCTCAGCCCAGGAGCCCTCGAGTTGCTGAAGAAGTATCGGTGGCCCGGCAATGTCAGAGAACTTCACAATGTCATCGAGCGCTCCTTCGCCCTGGGAGACGAGTACAACATCATCCCCAGAGACCTGCCGGATGAGATCCAGGGCATCGGTCCAGGCCACGATGATGCAGGCGATGGACAGCGAGACGCGGACCTCGAGGCGGGACTCTCTCGTTTCCATGAGGCGGCACGAGAGGTCGGAGATTCGATCGCTGCGAAACATTCCCTCGGTGACCGTCAGAGTTCTTTTCCCACCTATGACGAGGTGGTGGCGGAGCACATTCGACGCGCCCTGCTGCACACCCAGGGGGTCAAGAGCCGAGCAGCCTCGCTCCTCTCCATCGATCGAAATCGCCTCTACAGATTGATGAGCAAGTATCGGATCCCTGCCGATGGAGTCTCCGCTGACTGATTCGAAATAGAGCGCACTGCTTCATCTTGATGCAAAGTGACTAATCCTCCATCTCATCTGCATTTATGTCAGATCATGTTCGCCTGCGAGCATCGACCGGATCTGGCCTGATTTACATCAATCTCCATAGACCGTTGCCATCGTTGGAGTTAAGAAATTCCAGCAGATTGGTATCGCTGTTGCATGAGGTCAGGGGAGTACGGATCGCATCGGCTGCCTCCGAGCAGCCTCTTCGATCCGGAAATGATCGTGACAACCGGGGGGGATGACCGTTGTGCCCCGGCATTTGTGGCGGGCTGAGCCCGGGACTCATGGCATCCCCCTTTTTGAAATCTGCCTCGTCGATCGAGGCGTTGTTCATCGCCTTCGTTGTTTGATTCCGTGTTCTTTACCCCTCGGGTTTGTTGGGGCTTCGAAGCGGCTGGTCGTCGACATCGGGCGGGCTCGTTGACGCTGGTTTTTCGCTTTTGCCCCCTCGGGGACGGAAGACGCGTGGGGGAGAAGGGTGCACAAACTGAAGATCTATCGGATCTCGGCGGTCACCACTCTCCCCCCTTTTTCTAATCCTGGTCTCACTCGCCAGTACTCACCCACCAGAGTTTTGCACGGCCAGTCGAGTTCACTCACCGAGGGCGCGCAGTGGCTACCGGAAAATTGTACCGACTTCTCACCGTCCTCATTTGAGCCCTGCTTCCTTCAGAGCCGTGGCAACCTGCGTGCCCACCAATCGGGGATTCACACTTAGATTATCGCTTCCAAAGACTACAATCGAGAGTAGTTAGAGGTCCGTGGATCGAGTCGGCTTCCCCCTGTCCGGCGCACGCGATCTCGGTTGCTCGACACAGTTGAAGTCGTCCCCTGGACCCTGTGTTGCGTGAACCAAGCGAGGTGACTCGATGACCAAATCCAACCGCCATCGCCTAGCAGTCGCGAACGCGATTCTCTGTGTGGTGTTGATGTGCCGGCTCGTATCGGCGCAGGCACCTCAACTGGAGATGAGCGATGTGGTGGTCTACCCCGGTCAGGCGGGAGTCGGAGTCGAGATCTCTCTCACCGCCAGTCAGTCCGTCAGTGGTGTCCAGGTGGGGATCGCAGTCGATCCGGACCGGATTTTCCTGCAGGATCTGGACCTGAATGGCTCCGTACTTCAGGCGGTTGCCGTCGAATTCCTCGACACCAGCGTTGACCTCGAAGAAGGAGAGGCGACGCTGCTCGCCATCTTCGACGATTCTGCTCCTTTCGATCAGGCCTTGCCGTCCCCTTCCAATGCACTTCTCGGAACCCTGGTCCTCGATGCCTCGAGCTGGTTGGTGCCAACGAATGTGGAGCCGATCGCTTTCGCCAACGGAGTGGGAGAGCCCGCCATCGACACTCTCGTATTCGTCGAAGGCAACGCAGTACTCCCCGATCTGGTCGATGGCTCACTCTCGGTGCTCTCCCAGAATGTTCTGATCGCCGCTTCCACGTCGGGGCAGGCATCTATTGGTGAGATCGACTACGAGGTCAGTTTACGCGGCTACAACATCGATGATCTGCAGGGGTTCTCCGCTGCACTCGCCTTTGACCCGACCGTACTTCAGTGTGCTTCCGCCACCATCGATGGAACCATCACGCAGGTTGCAGGTGCTGAGTTTGTCGAGGGGGTCATCGACAATGATGTTGGATTTGCGGTACTCGGAGTCCTGATGGATATCTTGCCGCCGTATGATGGCCAGGTGATTCCTGCCACAGGAATCGAGATGGAGTTCGCGAGGATCTACTTCGATGTGAGCGGTTCTCTGACCGTCTCCCAGCAGACGCAACTGAGTTTCGAAAATGACCTGGGAGTGCCTCCGATCAGCAATGTCTTTGTGATTCAGAACCAGTCCGTTGCTCCCGTGACCATCGACCTGACCATCGACATCGCTGTCGATGGAATCTTTCTGCGTGGTGATGCGGACGGAAACCTGAGGCTCGATCTCTCCGATGCCATCAACAATCTGGTCTTCATGACCAACTCCTGCCCCGCATGCCCGATCCCTCTCTGCCCCAAGGCTCTGGATGTCAATGACGATGCTCGAATCGACCTCAGCGACGCCATTCATCTGCTCAGTTTCCTCTATCTCGATGGCCCTCAGCCCGCTGAGCCTTACCCTGACCCCGGAGTCGACCCCACCCCCGACCTGCTGGACTGCTTCAACTAGCCGATTGGTCCGATTCGCGTGAGCGGGATATTCTTCTCGGGACCAGAGTTTCCCGGGAGGAGCACATCTTTTGCCGACCGATACCGATGTAAAGGGTGCGCCGGATGCACCGAAACGTGCCTTCATCAGGGTTCTCGGCGGTGCCCTCTGTGGTGGGGTTTGGCAGATCGATTCCGACCCGATTGTCATCGGATCTGCGGCCGATGTGAGCGTCAGCCTTCCCGATCCTCTCGCTGGAGATCGGCACGCAGGGATACGCTATCACCAGGGCAGCTGGCAGGTCCACGACCTCACCGGCGGGGGCCTCATGGTCAATGACATCCCCACCTCCACTCGTACCCTCTCTGGTGGCGAGATCCTCATGATCGGAAGCACCGAACTTCAATTTTGCCTCATCGACCCGCGCCGACGGTCAGCGGACGCTGCTTCGATCGAGCAGGAGTCCCCGCAGGGCCAGAGCGAGTCTGTCGTGGTGCTGGAACTGGTCGTGGAGCAGGGGGACCATCGCGATCTAGGTCGAAAGATCGACATCCTGAACGATTCCGTGATCACCCTCGGGCGTGCTGCCCAGGCGGATCTCTCACTCCACGATTGTCTGTCCAGTCGGCGTCATTGCCGGATCCAGAACGGCTCCAGCGGTGTCGAGATCACCGACCTGCAATCGCTCAACGGAACCCATCTCGAGGGCAGCCTGATCGATACTGCTGCACTGAGACCGGGAGACCTGATCCTGATCGGCAAGACCGCGATCCGCTGCCTCAAGCCGATGACTCGAGGCGATTGACCGCCGGGCTCATCACTCGCTTCGAGGACCTGGAGAACTACCGGCCTGCACCTCAAGGGCGAGGGTGATGGCGCGAATGAGCAGCCTTCAGCTGCTTGCGATCGACGTGGGTATAGATCTCTGTCGTGTGAATGCTGGCATGCCCGAGCAGGTGTTGCAGGTGAGGTAGCGCGTCCGCAGGTACGGGATCAGAGCCTTCTCGGATACTGATCTCTCTCATCTCGGTGTTGTTCTCCAGGATGTGTGTGGCAAACGAGTGACGGAGCAGGTGCGGGTTCACACCTTGTGAGATCCCGGCGAGAGGAGCCGCTCGCTCCAGCAGAGCATATACGCTGCGCCTGTTCAGTTTTCGCCCGGTGGCGGACAGGAATAACTGATCATTGAGGGCGGGAGCGTCCTCCAACAGCTGAGATCGGTACTTTTCCACTGCAAGTGCTGCTCTGTCTCCGATGGGAATCAGTCGTACCTTGTCCCCCTTACCGACGCACCGAACGAGCGGGTACTTGCCATCGGTCAGGAAGTCCCTGCGTCGAAGTCCGCACAGTTCCGAGACTCGCATACCCGAACTGTAGAGCAACTGAACGATGGCTCGGTCCCTCAGACCGAGGTGCGGATTATTTTCCTCCGTCGCATCGATCAGGCGATTCACCTCGTCGAGAGAGAGAGTTCGCGGCAGACGCTTCGATTGACGCGGCGATACCAGCAGATCAGTGGGGTTTGCCTCGATCAGACCCTCCTGGACGAGGAAGCGGAAAAATCCGCGGATGGCAGAGATCCGCCGCCGCTGGCTACTGGCACTGGCGCCCCCTTTCATCAGCCTCTGCAGATATTTCTGGAGGTGTTGGAGCCTGACCCTGGCGGGGAAGCGGATGCGCAGTTGGCGCATTTCGGCAGTGAGGCTGATCAGGTCACGGCGGTATGCCTCCAGTGTGTTTCTGGCCAGACCTCGCTCCACGAGCAGGTAGTCGAGCCATCTCTGGATCGGTTCTTGTGGCAACTCATCCGTCTTGATCCCTTGCGAGACACCGCTTCGTTTCATAGAATCCGCTGCCTTTCAGGGGTGCCAGATCCCCCTTGAGGATATCCCGGTATGCTGTTATCGGTCAACAGGACCGCCGATGGCGCTCCAGGACGGCCCGGAGATGAGATCTGCGTCGAGACTGCAGGAAGTCACTGATGGATAGAGAGAAGGCTCAGGAGCCGATGGCAAAGAAGAAGTACACCAAGAGAGAACTGGAGCCTTTCAAGAGACTCCTGCTCCAGCACCGAAATGTTGTCACGGGCAATCTCACCAGCCTCGACGGCGAGGGTCGAGGTTCCAGCGGAGACGAGGGAGACCTCAGCTCCGAGAACTTCGAGATCGAGTTGACCCTCTCCACGATGCAGAGCGAGACGAATCTGGTCAACGAGATCGATGAGGCACTCAAGCGCATCGATGAAGGATCCTACGGTGTCTGCGAAGACACCGGAGATCTGATCCCGATACCGCGTCTCGAGGCGGTTCCCTGGACCCGGCTCTGTGTCGCGGCGCAGGAGCGACGGGAGCAGTCCTGAACCCGGGTGGACCGAGTCCAGATTCGAAGGGTGTAGACCCTTCTCAGGTGCGGCTGGATGTGAAGTTACCCTGTCCTTCAGGCTCATTGGATCTGACACACCCGGTCCTTCCCGCATCGGGAACCTTCGGCTACGGCGAAGAATTTGAACCCTTCCTTCCTCCGGGAACCTTCAGCGCCATCGTCCCGAAGTCGATCTCGGTCGAGGTCAGATGCGGCAATCCTCCTCCGAGGGCGGTGGAGACCCCCGCCGGGCTGCTCAATTCGATAGGCCTGCAAAATCCAGGACTCGATGCGTTTGTCAGTGACTACCTGCCACGGCTGCAAAGATATGGCGTCCCCTTGCTTGTCAATGTCGTCGGGCGCACGGTCGAGGAGTACTGCACGGTAGTCGAGGCCCTCGAAGGCAAACATCTGGTGGCGGGGTTCGAACTCAATGTCTCGTGTCCAAATGTCAAGGAAGGACTCCGCTTTGGTCTCGACCCGGAGGCCACCGCAACGCTGATTCGCGCGGTTCGTCCTCTCACTACCGGGGTCCTGATGGCGAAGTTGACTCCCAACGTGACCGACATCGCCGAGCAAGCGCTCGCGGCGGAGGAGGCAGGAGCGGATTCAGTCTCTCTGATCAATACCATCCGTGCGATGGCGGTCGACTGGCGGACTGGTGAATCATCGATCGGCACCGAAACCGGGGGCCTTTCCGGTCCTGCAATACGTCCCATCGCCCTCAGGATGACGATGGAGGTGGCTCGGGCCGTCAAGGTGCCCGTCTGTGCCATCGGCGGGATCTGCTCGGCACAGCACATTCTGGAGTTCATCTCGGTTGGCGCGTCGCTGGTCCAGGTAGGAACTCACCTTTACAGGGAACCGACCTGCTTGCCGGAAATCCTTCAGGAATTGCGTCATCTGCTCGCTTCTGCAGGAATGAGGTCACTCGACGATGTGCGAGGGAACTTCCATCAACTGCAGGATCGGTTGCCGGATCGGGAGCGACAGGTACCCTGACTGGATCGGGGAATGCTCCCCATCGAAAGGGATGTCCAATCATGGGCCTCATCAGTGGCCTCAAGGCAGCGTTCCACAAGGTGGTACCGACGCGCAATGACAAGATCATTCGCGAGATCATGCCGCTGGTGGAAAAGATCAATGCACTCGAGACCCAGTTCGAGGCCCTCGATGCAGAGCAGTTGCGGGCCAAGACGGTCGAATTCAGGGAGCGCCTGGAGGCGGGAACCTCGCTCTCCGACCTTCTTCCCGAGGCCTACGCCGCCGTTCGAGAATCTTCAAAGCGGTATCTCAAGACTGGAACCGGTGTCGCGATGCGACCCTACGATGTCCAGCTGGTGGGCGGAATCGTTCTCAATCACGGAGGCATCTCAGAGATGAGAACCGGTGAGGGAAAGACCCTTGTCGCCACGCTTCCCGCCTTCCTCAATGCACTTCCTTCCCAGGGTGTTCACATCGTCACCGTCAATGACTACCTCGCCAAACGGGATGCAGAATGGATGAAGGTGGTGTACGAGGGGGTGGGGATGACGGTGGGTGCCATCCAGTCGAACATGAACAGCCAGGAGCGAATCGAGCAGTACTCCTGTGACATCACCTATGGCACCAACAACGAGTTCGGATTCGATTATCTGCGCGATAACATGAAGACCAGGCCAGAGGATCAGTGTCAGAAGCAACGATTCTTCGCCATCGTCGATGAGGTGGATTCGATCCTGATCGATGAAGCGAGGACTCCTCTCATCATCTCCGGACCGGCTGAGAAATCGACCGAGATCTACCACAAGGCGGATCGCGTGATACGAAAACTGGCCAAGGGGAAACATTTCGAGGTGAAGGAGAAGGAGCAGCAGGTCTTGCTCACCGAGGACGGAATCGAGACTGCCGAGAAAATGGTGGGTGTCGACTCCTTCTACTCGCCTGCAAATATGCATTGGCCGCATCATCTCGAGCAGTCGATGAAGGCGCATTTCCTGCATCGCAAGGATGTCGACTATGTCGTCAACGATGGTGTGGTGGTGATCGTCGACGAGTTCACGGGCCGCCTCATGGATGGCAGGCGCTGGTCGGATGGATTGCATCAGGCGGTCGAGGCCAAGGAAGGCCTCAAGATCAAGGACGAGAATCAGACACTGGCGACGATCACATTCCAGAACTTCTTCAGGCTCTACAACAAGATCTCCGGGATGACAGGAACAGCGCTCACGGAAGCGGGCGAATTCCGTGAGATCTATGGACTTGAAGTGGTCGAGATACCGACCAACCAGCCGGTCGACAGGGATGATCTCACCGACATCGTCTACCGAACAACCAAGGAGAAGTGGACTGCCGTCGCCGACAGGATCTGCGTGGAACACGAAACTGGCAGGCCGATGCTGGTCGGGACCATCTCCATCGAGGACTCGGAGCTACTCTCAGAGCGTCTCAAGCGACGTGGCATCCAGCACAATGTGCTCAATGCCAAGCACCATGCCCGCGAGGCGGATATCATCGCTGAGGCAGGGCAGATGAACCGCGTCACCATCGCCACCAACATGGCCGGGCGGGGCACCGATATCGTACTCGGCGAAGGCGTCACCGATGTGGGCGGATTGATGGTGATGGGATCCGAGCGGCACGAGTCTCGCCGGATCGACAACCAGTTACGGGGACGCTGCGGTCGTCAGGGCGATCCAGGAACGACATTGTTCTACCTGTCGCTCGAAGATGACCTGATGCGGTTGTTCGCCAGTGATCGTGTCTCGGCGATGTTGAAACGCTTCGGTATGGACGAGGGAGTAGATATTTCTCATCCGATGGTCACCCGTGCCATCGAGAAGGCCCAGAAGAAGGTCGAGGCGAGGAACTTCGAGATCAGGAAAAACCTGCTCGAATACGATCAGGTGATGGATAGCCAGAGGAAGGTCATCTACGAGATCCGGGACAGGATTCTGCATAGCCACGATCTACTCGGCCTGGTGGAGGAGAATTTCGATCAGGTGATCGAGGCCTACGCCCTCGGATTACTCCAGATCGAGGAGCCAGATCAGAAACCCCCGGAAGCCCTCAGCGAGCACCTGGCACACCGATACATGGTGGAGATTTCCCCTTCAACCTTCGAGGATGGAGAGCCGGAGGACTGGGCGGCAGCCGCCACCGAGTGCTGGCTCAAACTTGTCGATGAAAAGCGCGAAGCAGCTGGAGCGGAACAGTTCGATAGGCTGCTCCACTATGTGCTTCTGCGTTCAGTCGACGAGAAGTGGAAAGAACACCTTCATGCGATGGATCAGCTGCGCACCGGCGTAGGATTGCGCGGGTACGCTCAGGTAGATCCAAAACTCGAGTACAAGCGAGAAGGCTACACACTCTTCTCGGCCATGCTGGAGATGCTGCGTGAAGAGAGTTCCTCGATCGTTTCCCGGATTCGGATCGAAAAGGTCGACGAATCTGAAGCGCAAAGGGGGCTTGAGCAGACCTGGAGTGGCCAGTCGGAGGGCGTATCCGCCGATGCTCTGCAACAGCAATTCCACTCTCACGGTGAACAGATGCAGCGAGGAGTACGGGGATCTCAGAGTTCGAAATCTGTCGAAACGATTCGAAATGAACAGCCTAAACTGAGGCGGAATGACCCCTGTAGTTGCGGATCCGGCAAGAAGTACAAGCGCTGTTGCGGAAAGCAGTGACCTCGGTGGTGCAGGCGCAGCCAGGTGAGAACCAGACCCGATCCGATACAAATCCCTCCAGTGCCGATGAACTCGCCAGCAGGCATCGGGTGAAACCACTGGCTGCCGCCGGGTGGTGGTTCAGAGCTTGTGGATTCCTGCTCGATCTGCCGATGCTGGTCGCATCGGTACTTCTCTCCCCATGGATACTTTACCTCGTTGTCGCTCGTGGCAGGTCGATAGGATCGCTGCAAGAAAGGTTCGGCAACTGGCGGATCTCTCTTCCTACGCGCGAACGCATCTGGATTCATGCGGCCAGCGTCGGAGAGGTGAGGGCATCGGTATCGCTCGTCGACACCCTGAGGAAATCACGCCCCGGGTCCGAGATGGTGATCTCCACGATGACCACGGGTGCGCGTGATCTTGCGAGGGAGCTATTTGATGACCACCAGGTGCATCTGTTGCCCCTCGATTTCTCTCCATTTGTCCAGGCGGTTCTGAAGAGGCTGCGGCCCGATGTATTGATACTGATTGAACTGGAGTGGTGGCCGAACTTGTTACTCGCGTGTCGATCTCGTTCGATCCCGGTAGTGGTGATGAACGGGCGCATCACGGAAAAAGGCCTCGGCAGGCTCAGGATGCTTGGCCCTCTGACGAAGTGGATGGCAAGTTGCCCTGAATTGATCTGCGCACGTAGTGATGAAGATGCGAGTAGATTTCTGCAACTGGGTGTTGCCCCCGAGCGCATACGGATCCCTGGTGACATCAAACTGGACTCACTGCGCGGTCCCGACCCCGTCAGTCGAAGGCTGGAATTCGATCGATCCTGCGGCGTGTCTGTCGATCTGTTTCGCTGGAGTGCCGGCTGTACCCATCCTGGCGAAGAAGAGCTATTACTGGCTGCGCACATCAAGTTGCTCGAAGTCTGGCCAGGTAGTCAATTATGGATAGGGCCAAGGCATGTCGAACGGGCAGCAGAGGTGGTGGCACTGGTGCGTCGCTGCGGTCTCGAAGGTGCTCTGGAATCGAGCCAGGGTTCAGGCACATCGCAGGTAGTTGTGATCGATCGCCTGGGTCGGCTGGATGGTGCGTATCGCGTTTCCGATGCGGCATTTGTCGGCGGCAGCCTGGTGGCGCGAGGGGGACACAACTTGATGGAACCGGTGGCAGCCGGCTGCTTCACCTGCCACGGCCCTCATGTCGAGAATTTCCACGAGATGAAGACCCTGCTCCAGCGTCACGATGCTGTTCAGGAGGTGGCTGATGAGCACGATCTGTTGCGACTACTGAGCCTCTGGGCGTCAGATCGCCCATCGAGGCAGCAGCGGCATGCGAGGGTCCAGGAACTCCTCGATGAACTGGGTGGAGCCACCGAGCGCTGCTGCCAGCACCTTGCAGAAGTTCTGATCTGACAACGATCCAGGTTGGCGTGGTGTTCTGGAGTCGATAGAGTATCTCGATCTGCCGCCCGTCAGATCGACCGTATCCATCGACGGGCGTCATCAATCGAGAGGAACTTGCGAGCCGTACGGATCGACCTGCGACCTGATCGGATTTCGCAACAAGGAAGGAACCTCGGATGTTGGTCGAGAATGCATTTTTCACCTCTGAGTCTGTCTCTGAAGGCCACCCCGACAAGATGGCTGACCAAATTTCTGACGCGATTCTCGATGCATATCTCGAAGGTGATCCGCAGAGTCGCGTCGCTTGCGAGACGCTTGTGACGACCGGGTTGGTGGTGATTGCTGGCGAAGTGACCAGTAAGGCGATGATAGACATTCCTCAACTGGTCAGGGGAGTGATCCGAGACATCGGTTACACCGATTCAGAGATGGGATTCGATGCTGATACATGTTCCGTGATGGTCTCTCTAGACAAGCAGAGTCCAGATATTGCCTTGGGTGTGGATCGTGATGGCGCCGGAGACCAGGGAATGATGTTTGGCTACGCTTGTGACGAAACACCGGAATTGATGCCGATGGCGATTTCACTCTCACACAAGATGGTCGCAGAACACGCCAGGCTCCGGGCTGATGGCAAGGCTCCATTCTTGCGTCCCGATGCCAAGAGCCAGGTCACGGTGGAATATGTAGATGGGATCCCGAAACGTATCGATGCAGTGGTGTTCTCATCTCAGCATTCAGAAGATGTCAGCAATGAAGAACTGACCGCCTTCGTGAAGGAGCGCATCATTCAAGCGGTTATCCCCGCCGAACTCCTTGATGACAACACCAAGTACTTCGTCAACCCGACCGGGCGTTTCGTCGTTGGTGGTCCGCAGGGCGATTGCGGCCTGACAGGGCGAAAGATCATCGTGGATACCTACGGCGGTATGGGGCGCCATGGAGGTGGCGCTTTCAGTGGCAAGGATCCCTCCAAGGTCGATCGCTCTGCCTGCTACATGGCACGATTTGTCGCCAAGAATATCGTCGCCTCTGGACTGGCCAACAGGTGTGAAGTGCAACTCGCCTATGCCATCGGAGTTGCGGAGCCGATGTCTGTTCTGATCGATTCATTCGGTACCGGCACGATCCCGGATACCGACCTTCAGCGCCTGGTGAAGACGGTGTTTGATCTGACCCCGAAAGGAATCATCACTTCCCTCGACCTCCTGCGTCCCATCTATCGTGCCACTGCGACGCACGGCCACTTTGGTCGCGTGGGAGATGGTTTTCCATGGGAGGGAACCGGCAAGGTTGAAGAATTGAAGGTCGCTGCTTCACAGGTTGCAGGTAACTGACCGCAGTTCAGTCGAGCGAGAGCGGTCCATCGGCGCCATCTAGCAACCTCTCGGATCAGTCGATGAGACGGTTTCGCTGCAGCCAGTCCTGTAATGAAGAGATGGCACCATCGCCGAGGCGATGGCCATCCTGGTGCCAGCATAACTCGACCTGGGCAGAGGCCTTCTCGAGATGGTCGACAGACTGGAGCACCGGATCGGGACCGGTCAGCGGATCTGCTTTATCATGAAGAAATAGCATCCTTGGCAGGTCACCTCGCGCGATTTCATCGGTGAGGAACTCATGCTTGAGCCTGGCAGATGAGATGACACACCCTCCAAACAGTTCCGGATGACGGCAAGCGACGAATCCAGCCAGGTAGCCTCCCTGGCTGAAGCCGAGCAGGACCGTCCCTTCGGGCTTGACACCGCTCTCTTGTTGCACCGTCTTCACGATGCCGAGCAGGTCCTGTTCAGATTCCAGAAGGGAAGCGAGGAAGTGCTGTTGGTCGCCGGTGTAGATGTACCAGGCATGACCCTCGCGGATGCCATCGGGTCCTCTGACCTCGTGCCGATGAGGGCCATCTGGAGCCACCAGATGGATTCCTCGGTCATGCAGAGGATTCAACTTGTGCAGGATGCTGGATCCGTTCTGGCCGAGACCATGGAGGGCGATCAGACACGAGCGTGCAGCGCCCCCTGCGCCAGACCACATCCAGCCGATGTGGCTCCGAAATTCTCTGGATCGGAGTTTGCTGTTCTCCAGATGGACCTCCCGCCCTCGGTCGGATGCGTGCCGCCGATTATAGGGTACGGAGCAGGAAATCGTCACCGCTACGGTGCCAGGTCACCGAACGGAGTGCACTCGAGGAAGGACCCCTGGACCGTGCTACAGGCAACTTTCGTAGGACTCGCAGCCAATGCCTGCTTCACCCGCTGGGTCTGCACCGCAGTTCGGGTAGGGGGCGCCGGGGGGAGGTCCGGCCAGGAACTGGTGGTTGATCAGGAAGATCACATCTCCGATATCCACCGTGTAGTCGCTATTCGCGTTTGCAGCTGAACGGCATTGTGGCTCGCTGCCGCCACCGAAGATGTAACTGATCAGCGAGATGGCATCTGCGAGATTCAGACTTCCGTCGTCATTGGCATCTCCTCGAAGAAAAGGAGAAGAGTTCACGAAGCAAACCTCTCCCCCCTGAAGGTCTGGCATTGAAGAGACTCCGTCGATGGTCAAGATGTTGTGTATCACAGGCTGACCGAGGTTATTGGCGGGCTGGATTGTTGTGCAATATCCAACCAGAGCGTTGTCGGCCGCGGTCTGGAAATGAAACCTGGTGATGGAGGTATTGAATCCAGGTGCCAGGGTCTGTCCTCCAAATGGAGGGCTGAAATCGAAGATGGCAGCACACGCAGCCCAACCGATTCCCGGCTCGATCTCGTCATTGTTGATCGAGGTGAAGAACTCCACCATGTAAGGAGCCAGCAGCAGTTCGATGTCGAGACCAGCCGTGTCCACGGAATCGAAGGTGAAGATGCTGGAGTCCCAGCTGAGGGCGCACTGGAAGCCCTGCACGCCGATCGAGTTATCGAGTCTGACGATGAGATCGAGCTGGGCACCAGGGATGGCGACTGCGTCGTCTACATGCATCAGGTCCTGGCCGGAGATCAATCCTGTGAACAACAGGGCGATGGCGAGTGTTGCCGAAAAAATCAAATCACGCATGAATCCTCCTGGGGGGAGAGGCAGGGTGGTCACTCTGGCCGGGGATGGCGGCCGGGCTTCCTGGGTTTTTCAGAGTTGCGGTTGCCGGGGATCAGCAGCCGCCTGTTAGTAAGCAATCGAGTGTATCGGAAGTCGGGTCCAGCCCACATGAGTTCGGCCCTGGAGCTGGAGGGAATGGTCCGCTGACGAACAGGTAGTTGAGCAAGTAGATGGTGTCGGAGATGTCGACTCCTCCATCGTCATTGGTATCGGATGAATCCATGCAACTGGGAATCGGCCCACCAGCGAAGAGCCAGTTGACGATATACAGCGCATCGCCGAGGTCGACACCCGAATCACTGTTGGTATTGCCCCGCATGAATCCCGGTTGATCGAGGAACTCAACGATTCCGTTTTCCAGTACGGGAACAACTGAAAGGCCGTCAAGGATGACATAGTTGAGGGCCGGTCCTGCCGTACAGTTGGGATCGCTGGGGGGGCAAGAAGGCAGCAGGTATGAATTGTCGAAGGCGATCTCGGTTGTTGTCCCGAGCAGCACCGGATTGGCCAATGTGTCAAACTCGAGACGTAGCAGCGTCTGATCGGTTCCTGCGGGCAGAACCTGTCCGCCATAAGGTGGCAGAAAATCAAAGATGGCAGAGAAGGTGGCGAGCCCCACACCCGGAGCTACAGCCGGATCCATTGCAGGATAGAACAGTTCGATTCCACCTTGCGCACCGGGACCGCCAGGCATCGCGGAATCCAGCGTCAGACCTGAGAACCAGTCGTAACCATCGATGGGTTCGTTGAGCGTCAGAATGGTGTTGTCGTAAGAGAGGGAGATCTGGAAGCCCTGGATCTCGTCGACGTGCTCGTAGCGGACGATGGCCTGGACGCTGCTTCCGGGATAGGAGGCCATGTTTCCGAAGTAGAAGCGGTGAAGGTTGTTGACGGTGACAGATCCATCGACGAGCTGCGGAGTGACGGAAGCCCCTCCGGAAGAGAGCACGTTCAACACCGGCGGATCGCCGATACCATCGACGAACTGAAGCGGGATCACCTCGGGAAGCGAGGTGGATTCGATGGAAAAGAGCATCCTCAACAGGGAGTTCGGATCTGCTGGTGAAGCGGGCAAGGAGGCTGGAGGTAAGGTCACACTGCCGTATCCAAAGATCACTCCGGCCAGAAATGTGCCGGTAATGTTGTCTATGCTGGTTCCTGCGAAATCGGGGTCTGCACCGGCAAGGAGAGCAGATACTGAAGTGTCTTGAAAATCGATGGAAGCCAGCGTCAACTCTGCGGGATCGAACTGGATCCCGACAGCGAAACCCTCGATCGCCTGATCATGAGTTGCCGTGATGAAGCATGGGATATCGAAATCCCCTGCGTTGCCGCTGACCTGATCGATGGTCAGGACATCGGCACCACTGCAAATAGCTGGAATCAGCGTGATGGACATCATCAAAGAGAGGATGCGTAGCATCGAGAGTTCTCCTCTTCACACGGGGGGCATCCGGCGTCAGTGCACGGATTTCAACATGCTTCTATCGTATCACCGTCCCCCATGTGATCCACATCCCTCACCGATGCTGGTAGGCCCGAGATTTGCCACAGGAAACAAATACCCGGAAAAAAATGGACTCCGGAGGGGAACCCTCCGGAGCACATCGATGTGTCGCGAGTTTGATCAGCAAATCCGTGTTGAGGCCAGATCCTCCACTTACAGCGAATCCGCATCTCCATCGCAGCCGATTCCGTCACCGGTAGTGGGATCGATCCCTGCGTCCGGGAACGGTGCTGCTGGAGGAGCTCCTCCGGCAAACTGGTAGCTGAAGACGCCTACGGCATCACCAACTCCGATCTGTCCGTTGTCATCCAGATCACATGCATCGAGGCAACTGGGAGCAGCGCCTCCCTGGAACAGGTACTGGAGTACAGCAATTCCATCGGCGATGTTGACGAGTCCTCCATCGCTGTTGCAATCCCCTCTGACGAAAGGATTGAAATTGACGATGGTGATGGTTCCTGCGACGAGGTTCGGAGTCTCCTGGTAATTCCCATCGACGATCAAGTTCGTGATAGGAGGAGTTCCAGCACTCGGCAAGAAAATGACATCGCTGACAGTCGGTTCAGTCTGCCCCGTGAGATCGCCAATGATCTGGAAGTCCACTGTCATGACTTCCTGGTCATCTCCGATGGGGATGTCGATAGAAGTGTCGAACGCCATGATCAGGCCGGCTGCAATTTCACCAATTGCAACATTGCTTGAAGTCTCGACGAAATCTGCATTGGCAGCGACGCCAGATGCACTGACTCCGATCAACGAGAGCAACGTCGAATCGTAGGATCCAGCGATGGAAAGTCCATCGAGCGGACGAACTGTAGAGACGAGCACCGGCAAGTGTGCTGTTTGTGCAGCGATGCCCATGCCATTTCCGAACTTCAGGAAGTTCGGGCTGAGTGCAGTGAAACTAGCTCCGAGCCATTCGGGAATGACACTGTCTCCGTTGATGACAACGAGAGTGCTCACACCCGGAGATCCAGCGGTACAGAAATCGACCGTACTGATATGCCCGACGGAGGCCTCGACCTGGTAACTCACATCGAGTAGTTCGAAGTCGATCACCTGTCCTAGAGAAGCACAACCGGTGAAGCAGATCACGACACCGTTCATCACCGCATCTGCGGAGATGTTTGTGTTCTCGAAGTCGGGCGGGCTACCGTTCTTGACGATACTGGTGCCGGCACCAAGTGCAGTACTCAGCGGTGTCAACTCTGCAGGATCAGAGCAGAGACTGAAACTCCAGCCCTGAATCTCGGCAGGTTGTAGCACATCGAGTTTTGCAGTGGCCGTGAACATCGATCCACCAAAGACATCCGAACTATCCATGTGCATGAAAAAGTTCGGATCAGATTGAGCCATCGCACTGCGACCCAAGACCACAACCATGATCAAGGCCACTGCAACGGTACAGAAATTGCGTACGAAACTACGCATGACACATCCTTCCTGTTGACGGCACAGGGTTGCCGATCAACCTCGCTTTTTGTTACCTGCGCATCCTCGAGCGCAGAGGTAGTTCTCGTGGGTTACAGATCAGCAACCCGTATCGTCACTATCACAAACAGGGAGCATGTCCTCCGTGGGATCGGGTCCGTCATCAAACGGTCCCGGGTCCGGCGGAGCAGTCCCAAACTTGAAGAGCCAGTTCATTCCGAACACTGCGTCTGCGAGATTGATGATTCCATCATCGTTAGCATCGCAGGCGTCGGCGCAGAGGATTGGCAGACCCGAAAATTGGGAAGCAATCGTCGTCGCGGAATCGGCGAGGTCTACCTTGTCGTCACTGTTACAGTCGCCTCGCTGAAAGATCTCCTGGGGAACCACGACGATGCTGGTGCCGATTCGTTCGAAGTCCTGGACGGAGAGGTAATCGATGACAACGTTGTTGTAGAGCATGACACTTCCGTTGCCGTTGATGTTGTCGCAGAAGTTGATCTCCTGAGCGACGTTACATTCTGCAGTCTCATCGACGGTGATCTGAATACTGCCAAGGAGCAGTTCTTCAGAAGTCGGTGGCAAGGTCTGCCCTTCGAAGGGCGGCAGGGCATCGAGAAGGATCGCAAGGACCATCTCTCCCGACTCACCATCGGAGCAATCGTCATCGACCTGGTGGTTGATGTATTCCGCCCCGACCATCTCCACGATGGAGCCTTCCAGGGAGAAGGTCCCTTCTTCGATGGTCAGATCGCAGTCGTAGCAAATTGTGATGGTCACACCCTGGATCTCATCGTCAGGATCAGAGTAGCAAAAGCTGAGTGTGCCCGTTTGACCGTGGTACGCGTAGTTACCCGTGTCCTCCTCGAAATCGATCTTTGCGGTCATGATCGTGTTGTGTTCCGGAGGAGGCTCGATCGCGATACAGGTCATCGATCCTGCCTCGAGAGATGGAGACAGGGACAGTCCGCCGACAACGATCACATTGTCGAGGAGAGGGTCTCCGATGTAACTGTTGATGGGAGTCAGTGGAGTGACCAGATCTGAATCAGGCAAGTAGATGATCCCATTGCAACTGTATCGGTAGGTCGCGATGTGATTGTCGGTCCCGGTGGGGATCGTCTGCCCTTCAAACGGGGGCTGGAAATCTAGCACGACTCCTATGGTTCCGCCGTCAGCGTAGAGATTTGTGACCTCAAATTCGTTGCCGACAGCCTCGGTCAATGTACCGACCAGGGTGATCTCCTGCAGGGTCAGTTCGTCGCCCCCGTGGGCGACAGCGATCACGAATCCTTGTACCGGTCCTGAACTGTTGGAGAGCAGCACTCTTGCGTCTCCGATGGACATCCCGTCCGCCAGGACGGAACCATTTTCTATTCTCAAACTATCGGGTGGAGGTGGAGAAATCGTTACGGTTCCGTCGATGAGCAACAGCCCATCGTTGGCTCCGACAGAGAGTCCTCCCTGGACGATGATGTTGTCCAGCGTAGGCGAATTGAAAACGCCATCCTGGAACTGCAACTCGGAGGTGATGTCCGAGGTGGAAATGACGGAAGGAGTGAATCTCAGCACGGCTATACTGGTGCCTGAGCCTGCGGGGATCTCCTGACCCTCGTATGGCAACTCGGCGTCGAGAACCACACCAAGGGTCAACCCCCCGGATAGGATCTCCGCCACTACCAGTTCAGCACCGACAGATTCCACATCTGTCCCTTCCACTGTGACTTCCGTTGGGTTCAACAGCGACGAGTCAAAGCCGATGGCAAGGACATAGCCCTGCGTTCCTGTGTCGCTGTCGAGAGTCACTATTGCAGTGAGGGCCTCGAGGCCCTGAGTATTGGTGTCCGTGATGCTGAGAGATTGTTGGGCCTGAACCGGAAAGGTCAGAACCAGAACCGTCCACACAGCAACGAACACCTGCCTGAAACAGGTATCCATCTCTATCTCCTCGCTCGCCCCCCTCGGGGCCCCCGCAAGCAACTCTTCCCCTTGACGCCGAAAGTACCGACGCAAATACTCTTCCCCTCCGAGCCTGCTGCGGGGCAGGAGCGGACGGACCCTTCGGGACCGAAGGGCTATTCAAGTCTATTGACAAAAGGTTACAAGTCAATCCGAACGGATTAACAATCGATTCCATCCAGGAACGTTGGATCTGGTCCCGGAGAGGGGTAGGGGGCCGGTGGAGGCGCAGATCCGGTGAACAGGTGGAGTAAGGTATATATCGGGTCAGATATGTCAAGTCGGCCGTCGTCATTGGCGTCGCAGGCATCGCGACAGGAGGGAGCCTGCCCATCGGAGTAGATCCAGGTCGCGGTGAAGATGGCGTCCGCAAGGTTCAACGTGCCACTGG
Organism: Bacillota bacterium; assembly: GCA_003973385.1. GTDB lineage: Bacteria > Planctomycetota > UBA8108 > UBA1146 > UBA1146 > QNYK01. Next base: position 41,902 of record QNYK01000107.1, read on the forward strand.
AATCTGCGTCTCCACGGATGAAATCGGGGCCATCGCTGACGACCAGCAACTGGAACAGGGTATCTGTCGCCTGGCCTGCGATCACAACCGAACTTCCGACGACCTCGAATCCTGTCACGGCATTGTCCAGAAGCACCGGGGAGTTCCCGATCGCGGACAGGGGTAGGTCAAAGTTGAGGGGAAATCCGAACCCGGTGAACTGACTGATGCTGGTGACCTGGCCGAGGTTTTCGACTCCACAGATGAAGGTTCCATCCGAGAAGCTAGCGACTCCGCCTCCCATGATCAAACCAGATGTACTCGGTGGAGTGATGACTCCGAGTGGATTTCCTTCCGCCCCATCGAGTGCTTCCATACGACGGATCGAAACTGGATCGGATGCGTTGTCAAACAAGAGCCAGTCATCGGCGGCTGAATCGTACGTGATGGAAGCGATGGAACCGGAGTTTGCCGGGAAGGAACTCAGCGGGCTTCCGGTCAAGGGGTCCACGAAGGTGACAAGACTGCTGTTGGCTCGACTCACGAGCAAGACATCGAGGATCGAGTTGTAGCCGATACCTCGCAGGTTGGGCAAGCCGGTATCGATGATGCGCTTCAGAATCAGATTGGAATCGAGAACATGGATCACTCCGCTGAAGGATTCTGTTACGTAGAGATCGTCCATCTCTGCATCGTATGCCAGGTCTCTGGGTCGATCTCCGGGGAAGGCGACGGCGTCGACGAGGCCTCCTGGTCCGTGAATCAGTAAGCAACTGGCGGACTCGATGAGGTTCCCTACCACTCCCTGGACCTGGTAACTATGTGTGACTCCGGTCGCGGCATCGAGATCGGTCCATGAGGTCGCAGATCCTGGCAGGGTGTCAACGATGGCGCCGTTTCTGGTGATCCTGAGCAGGCTGTAAAGACCTCCGGCACCCGGTCCGCAGTTGCGCCAGGATAGATTCACCGCACCCTCGCCATCGGCAGTGCAGAACAGATCTGCGGGGGGGTAGAAGCCGGGAACCGTCTGGACGATCTGCAGCAAAGATGAGGAGGTGACCGCCAGCAGGGTTGAAGGGTTACTCCCCTGTGCGATGCCCAGCAACTGATGATCTATCGTGGAGTCGAATTCGATACCGGAGCACTGTAACTCGCCCGTCTGTACCGAGATCGATCTCAACTCCGCAACACTGGCATCGAAAGCGTCTCCGTAGGTGAAGTCGAGGAATCCCTGGTTGGTATTGGAAAGTCTGTAGGCAATCCCCATGCCGTATCGGACCTCTGCACCGGGGATCGGCAGGGTGGAAATCACATCTCCAGTGATCGGGTCGATCTCTATGGCGAGTTGATTGACGGTGTCGCGAGTCCAGAGAGATTCAGACAAGATGTCGTATGTGAGACCCGAGGCACTCCCTGAGATCGAGAAGGGGACTGGAGCGCCGATCGCTAGCCCTTGATCACTCATCTCGACCAGTTCCAGGGAGGTCGAGTTGAGAAGCCAGAACGTGTTTGTGGCCTGGCAGTAGGCGATTCCTGAACACTGAGGTTGAAACAGCGGGGCCACAGCTGCACCGACAGGGTGGTCGATCATGTTGGCGAGAGCCAGTCCCGGGGGGTTGCTGATCGAGGAGTAGACGCAGATCTTGCCACTGGAGCTGTCAATGACCCACACGGTGTCATTGGAACCATTTCTGGCCACATCGACACCGTTTGGATTCGACCCGCAGAGACCCACCTCGATCTGTATCGTACCCGTCTGACCCTCCAGGGGGAGCGTCAGAAGCAGCATCGATAGCACCGAGAATACCCAGAGGCAGAACTTGCCTGGAGGGGGGGTGGGGCACAGGTTTGGCATCATGGTCCTCTCCGGGCCGGTGCTTACCGGCCCAAGGCAGTTGCCGGATCCTCCTCAATTGATGTCGGCGGGCACCGAGCCGGCTTCCCCCGCGCCCCGGGGGAAAGGTCGGAATCCATCAATTTTGGAATCATCTCCTCGCTGGAGGATGGCGATCCGATTGAACCTGACTTTGTGAGCAGACAGATCCAATGTAAACCCGATTGTAACGCCGGGGGGGGGTAGCGCAAGGGTCCTTCAGGGGTAGATCCGATAAAGCATCCTGGGAAACGGTATACATTCCCGAACATGCTCGATTCCTGCAATCCAGCAGACGGTGCGCTCGACGCCCAGACCGAAGCCTCCGTGAGGAGCCGAGCCATATCTCCTCAGATCCAGATACCAGCGGAAGTCCTCCTCGGAGAGTTGATGCTGCTGGATCCGTGCCAGCAGGACGTCCAGGTCATCTTCGCGCTGGCCTCCTCCGATGATCTCGCCATAGCCTTCTGGAGCGAGAACATCGACCCCGCAGGCGATCCGCGGATCGTCGGGATCTCGCTTCATGTAAAACGCCTTCACCTCCTCGGGGTAGCCGTGGACCATCACCGGGCTATCAAACCACGAGGAGATGATGGACTCATCGGGCGCGCCGAGGTCGCCGCCCCATTCGAAGGAGTGCCCTTGGGCATTCATGCGATCCACTGCTTCGGAGTAGCTGATTCTGGGGAAGGGTGCCGTTACATTCCGGAGCTTTTCGATGTCTCGCTCAAGAACCTCGAGGTCATCCTGACGATGTTCAAGCACTCGCGAGACAATTCGCGTGAGCATCTGCTCGGCAAGATCCATGACATCATCCAGGTCTGCAAATGCCATCTCGGGTTCAAACATCCAGAACTCTGTGAGGTGTCGTCGGGTCTTTGATTTCTCGGCACGAAAGGTTGGGCCGAGACAATAAACATCTCCGAGAGCCATGGCAGCGGCTTCCATGTAGAGCTGGCCACTCTGGGTGAGAAAGGCCTTTTCGTCGTCGAAGTAATCGACCTCGAATAGTGTGCTGGTGCCCTCGCATGAGTTCGGAGTGAAGATGGGCGCATCGATACATGTGAATCCCAGTTCGTGCATCGAATCTCGGATGGCCCGGATCACTTCATCGCGAATATGCATCAATGCGACCTGTTTCCGCGAACGCAGCCACAGATGCCTGTGCCTGAGCAGGAAATCAGGTCCGTGGTCCTGCTTTGCGATCGGGTAATCCTCGGCTGCTGAGATGACGGCGACGGCACTGGTGTGCACCTCTACACCTCCAGGTGCACGGTCATCGGCATGGGCAGTGCCTTTCAATTCAATGGCAGATTCATAAGGGATCTGGCCTATCTGTGCGAAATCGTCCTCGCCCACATCATCCCTGGTAACGATGCACTGGACGATTCCAGAACCATCCCTGAGTTGCAGGAAGTGCATCTTCTTGGACGATCGGCGATTGTAGAGCCAGCCCTTGAGCACCACCTCTTGCTCTGCTGCCCCGGGTAGGTCCCGAATCCTCGTCCTCGACATCTCGATTCCTTCCTCGCTTGCCTGCTGACCGTCGACGCTCAGATGTTGCCTCTTCGAATCGGATATTCAAGGAGAACCAGAGCAGTACCAACCCCCGGCCTGTATCGCCTCGAGTACAGGGCCCGGAACCCATTCGTCGATCGGCTCACCTGCCGCCAGCATCGCCTTGATCCGGGTCGATGAGATGTTTTCAGAGATCCTCGGTAGTTGCCATGAGATCACCTGCTCCCACCTCTCATCATCGAGATAGGGCAGATGGGATCTCTCCATCAGCGGGGTGGAGTCAGGCCTGTGAGCCACGACCGGGATGGCCAGCTGCCACAGTTCCTCTGCATCTTTCCAGCTCCCGATGTGGGCGATGTTGTCGGCTCCGATCAGCCACAGCAGTGGCCGTCCCGGATGTGCGGCGCTCATCGAGCGTATCGTATCGATGGTCCAGGACGGGCCTTGCCGGTCGAACTCGATCTCATCATGAACAAATCCATCGATGCTCGAGCAAAGTTTGCGAACCATCTCGAGGCGTGCTTCCGGTGGAGCGATGGGGTCATGCTTCTGGTGGGGAAGGATCCTGCAGGGGATCCAGACCACCTCTTCCACCGCAGGTAATTGCAGAGCAGCGCGTGCGATCTCGACATGGCCTCGATGCAGCGGGTCGAAGACCCCTCCTAGCATGGCCAGTGGTGCATGCTGGTCTGGCCGTGCTGACAATTCCTACCTCCTCCGGTGCTGCAGTGTCGGAAATCTCTCCGGTATCGGACCCTCTCCAGCAGTTCGAATCCAGTGAACAGTTGTGGATCGGAAGAAATCGGCAAGTGACCGCTGCTGTCACGGCGTCGCGTCGGAACCGTGGCTTGAGATCCAGCCGAGATTTCCGCGTGGGTGGTTGGCTTTCATCACCAGAGTTCATCCACGATCTCCTTTTCCGGGGCGGGCCGCAGTTTCGTCGGATACTTCCACTCCTCGAATCGATCGAGGGCCGGAATGGATCCTGTCTTAGACAGGGAGTTGATCCACGCAGATGAGGCGACATCCATCGGCTATTCAGAGCGTCTTCTTTCGCCAGCGATGACAGCGAGATCCTCTACGAGCAGCAGGAGATCAACCTGTTTGCCTGTGGCCAGCGATGACGCCGCCGAGGGTCAGGGGTGCCTGTCAGGCGCCATTTTTGAGGAGATGGGCTCTGGATCGGCCTGCATCGGTTGTCAGCGTATTTTGTCAGAAGTAGAATCCGTGACTGGGGTTGGATTCGAGCCGGCCGTGCAGGCCCTGCACGGTTCCCGACACTGAACGGTATTGAGGTAGCGACCCCCTCCTCTGGGCAGGATCATCGGGGACGAGAGACCACGATGCGGCCCGATCGATTTGCCAGCAGGGGAGATCGGGGAAGCAGGGTTTCGATAAGGAGAGACACCACATGACAGCCCGCACCATCGGAGTTCCGAAGGAGATCAAGCAGCAGGAGCAACGAGTCTCGCTGGTTCCTTCAGGTGCATTCCTGTTGAGCCAGGCAGGTCACACGGTACTGATCGAGCAAGGAGCCGGCATCGGAAGTGGCATCTCCGACGAAGAGTACGCCGCCTCTGGCTGCAGGATCGTCGACAGCGCCCAGGAGGTCTGGGATGAGTCCGAGATCGTCGTCAAGGTCAAGGAGCCGCTGCCGACGGAGTATCAGTTCCTTCACCACGACCTCACCGTCTTCACCTTTTTTCACTTTGCCGCATCGAAGCAGTTGACCGATGCCTGTCTGGACTCCGGGGTTGCCGCGGTTGCATACGAGACGATCGAGGCGCCCAACGGTACGCTTCCGCTGCTGACTCCCATGAGTGAGGTGGCCGGAAGGATGTCGGTTCTGGCCGGCGCCAGAAGTCTACAATGTCAAAACGGTGGCAGGGGAGTGCTACTTCCGGGCGTGCCCGGTGTCGAGCCAGGCCGGGTTGTGGTTCTCGGGGGCGGAGTCGTGGGATCGAATGCTGCTCGAATGGCGGCTGGCCTCGGTGCGAGGGTCAAGATATTCGACATCGATCTCGATCGCCTGCGCTATCTCGATGAGACGATGCCGGCCAATGTGAATACCTGTTTCTCGACGCATTTCAGCATCCGAGAGGCTGTCCAGCAGGCGGATCTGGTCATCGGAGCGGTACTGGTGGCTGGCGATCGCACGCCGGTTCTGGTACCTCGTGAATGGCTCAAGGAGATGCCCAACGGATCGGTGATCGTGGATGTCGCCGTTGACCAGGGAGGTTGCGTCGAGACCTGCAGGCCGACAACCCACGCTGACCCCACCTATGTCGTCGACGGAGTGGTCCATTACTGCGTTGCGAACATGCCAGGCGCCGTATCGAGAACCTCGACATTTGCACTCACCAATGCGACGCAGCCATATCTGCTCAAACTGGCATCGGGCGGCCTGGAGGATTTTGTGAAGCGCGATCCGATGAGAGCACAGGGACTCAATCTATATGGTGGAAGGGTGTTCCACCGTGGTGTGAGTATGGCATTCCAGCTTCCGCTGCATCCCATCGATGATCTTCCTGCCATCGGAGGACCAGTACGTTGACCTCGGGTAGCGGTGGAGCCGTAGAAGAGAACCCCATCGAGCGATCCGAGTGGCTCGCGAGTCTCTACCAATCGATAGAAGACGATCTGAGTTCACTGCGTGAGTATCTTCATGACGAGTTTGCATCGAGCGAGCCATTCGTGCATGAGTTGCTGGAGCATCTCTCTCGTTTTCGAGGCAAACAGGTTCGACCTGCCTGTTTGTTTCTCTCTGCACGCTGTTTTGGAGATACAGGGTCCGATCACATCCGCTGTGGTGCGGTGGTGGAGTTGATCCATACGGCAACACTTGTTCATGACGACTTGCTTGATCAGGCCGAGATCCGTCGTCGGGTCGAGACGATTCACAATCGATATGGGGATCGCGCAGCGATCCTGCTCGGTGACATCATCTATGCGCGTGGCTTCGTGATCTCGACCGAGGTGGCGGGGGCTGCCCGTCTGCTAGCAGATTGCACCCGAGACATCTGCATCGGCGAGATGATGCAGGTGGGCAATGCAGGCAATCTGAATCTGACCGAAGAGGAGTACTTCCAGATCATCCATCGGAAGACAGCGATCTTGTACGGCCTCTCCTGCAAGCTGGGAGCGTTGCTGTCGGGAGCCACTGCGACGCAGGTAGAGGCGATGGAAAGATTTGGCAACTTGCTGGGAACAGCCTTCCAGATCGCGGATGATGCACTCGATGTGACGGGAGATCCGCAGCAGGTCGGAAAATCACTGGGTACAGATCTGGCCAACCAGAAACTGACCTTACCGATGATCTTGCTTCGCGACGGATTGGATCAGCAGGGCAAAGCAGAACTGCTCTCGATGTTGGCAGTTGCCGAGGAGTTTGATATTGGCTCGGAACCACATCGACAACTGCAGAGGATGCTGGATCAGCAGCAGATCCTGAATCAGGTGCTTGAGCGAGCCGAAGATCTGACCAGGGAGGCGATCGAAGTGCTTCACGGAGCAGTACCGAAGAGCGCGGCTCGAGATGCTCTCGAACAACTGGCCGAATTCGTGGTTCAACGGAAACTGTAGGAGTCCCCCCATGCCCTCAGACGGAGACCAACATCTCTCTCACACCGATTCGGAAGGGAATGCCCGGATGGTCGATGTCGGAGACAAGCCCGTGACCGACCGAAGAGCCACGGCAGAAGGTTACATCCGGATGAAACCAGCAACTCTACGCCTCATCCTCGATGGAGATGTGGAGAAGGGGGACGTTCTTGCAGTTGCCAGGATCGCCGCAATCCAGGGGGCCAAGCAAACTTCTCAGATGGTCCCACTCTGTCATCCGCTGCCCCTCGACAATGTGTTGGTAGAGATTGAAGATGGCGAGGACGATGCAGTGACATCGATACGGATGTCGGTTTCGACCCGCGCGATGGCAAGAACAGGGGTCGAGATGGAGGCGCTGTCTGCTGTGGTTGTCGGGCTGATCACCATCTATGACATGTGCAAGGCCGTCGATCGTGGTATGGAAATCACAGGTGTCCGATTGCTGGAGAAATCCGGCGGCCGCAGCGGCCATTGGACTCGTTGAAGGAACTCGCTGGATCGACCAACCGGGAGGATATCGAGTGACGGCACAGATCATCGACGGCAAGGCACGCGCAAAGCAAATTCGAAAGGACCTCAAGGGGCGAGTCAGTGCCTTCGAGGAGCGCGCCGGGAGACCTCCGGGACTCGGTGTCATTCTGGTCGGGAATGATCCTGCCAGCGCGGTATATGTCCGCAACAAGGAGAGGGCCTGCGAGAAGACGGGGATCCGTTCCTTTCATCACCAGTTGCCCGAAGATGTGACTCAGCAGCACCTCGAGGAACTCATCGATCAACTCAATCAAGATCCAGAGGTTCACGGAATCCTCCTCCAGTTGCCCTTGCCGGGGCACCTGGACGCGCAACCTCTGATGTTACGAATCTCCCCTTCCAAGGACGCCGATGGCTTTCACCCTGTCAATGTCGGCCAGTTGGCTGTCGGGAAGCCGGTGTTCGTTCCCTGCACTCCGCTCGGTTGTATCGACCTGCTTCGCTCTGCAGGTGTCCCTCTTCAAGGCGCAAATGCCGTGGTGGTGGGGAGATCCAACATCGTCGGCAAGCCGGTGGCGCAATTGTTGCTTGCAGAGGGTGCTACGGTGACGATCTGCCACTCCAAGACCCAGGATCTCGCGGGCCATGTCGGCCGCGCGGACGTGGTCATTGCTGCCGTCGGAAGACCAGAGATGATCCGTGGAGATTGGATCAAACCGGGCGCTGCAGTGATTGATGTCGGGATCAACAGGCTCGATGATGGATCGATCGTCGGTGATGTGGAATTCGCGGCCGCCAGTGAGAGAGCCGGCTACATCACGCCGGTGCCCGGAGGCGTCGGACCGATGACGGTGGCGAAGTTGCTTGAGAACACGCTCGAGGGAGCGCTCAGGATAGAGCAGTACAAGTTGCAGGACTGACGGGATGGGAATGCCGCAGCCAGCCAATCAGATCATCAAGTTGCCAGCGCTGCTGGTTGACCAGATCGCTGCAGGGGAGGTCATCGAAAGACCTTCTTCCGTGGTGAAGGAACTGCTCGAAAACTCTCTCGACGCAGGATCATCTCGGATCGATGTCGACCTCGAGGATGGCGGCAAGCGCCTGATCCAGGTCACAGATGACGGCCAGGGGATCGAGCCCGAGCAGTTGCCGATGGCGCTAGAAAGCCATGCCACCTCGAAGTTGAAAGATGCGTCGGATCTTCACAGGATCCTCACGCTTGGATTCCGGGGAGAAGCGCTGGCGAGCATCGCTGCGGTGTCGACGGTCGAACTGTCCTCTCGAACTGCTGGCGATGATGTGGCTCACAGGATTCGCGCCAGTGAGGGATCGATGGAGCCACTCTCACCGATGGCGATGAGGCCAGGTACAAGGGTGTCGGTGAAGGATCTGTTCTCCGCAGTTCCAGCTCGGCGACGCTTCCTCAAGGCCAGTTCTGCTGAGGTGGCTCGCTGCTCTGCGTCTCTCAAGGGAGCAGCATTGGCCCATCCGACGGTCGGATTCTCCCTCACCCATGATGGCAGAACCGTGCTCAGATTCCCTGCCGATCAATCACTGCACGAGCGCATTGCAGAGGTGCTCGGGTCCGAAGTCTCTGCCCGGATGATCGAGGTACACAGCGATGAGGGGGTGACAGGCTGGATCGCCCGGCCAGATCTCCAGCGCCGAAACTCCGATGGGATCTGGACATTTCTCAACGGTCGGCCAATCCGTGACAGGGTGATGCAGCACGCAGTTCGCGAGGGATTCAGAGGTTTCCAGATCCCTGGTCAGTACCCGATGGCAGTGATCGGGATCGATGTCGATCCAGATCTCGTCGATGTAAATGTCCATCCATCGAAATTGGAAGTGCGCTTCCGGGATCGAGAGGACGTGCACCGACGGATTCGTCGGGCGATCAGGAAGACCCTCGAGGCTGCAGGTTCGGTTCCGGAACTGGTTCTGGAAGATGTGATCCCGTCTGATCTGGTCACCGACGAAACGCCCGTGGTCGCGTCGCTTCCGCGTGACGCTTCAGAGGAGGAACGCGCCGTCGAGTTCGACAGGGTGATCGAACGAGGATCGCCCTATGGCAGCCAGGAACCTCTGACGGGAGATCCAACCCTCGTCTCCGGGTCGATTCGGGTATTTCAGGTCCGCAATTCATTTCTGATTCTCGAGCAAGAAGATGGACTCTGCGTCATCGATCAACACGCGCTTCACGAGAAAATCCTCTACGAGAAGATCCTCGCAGCCAGGGAGAAGGGGACACTGTGCCAGGGATTGCTGGTCCCGGAGCCGGTGCCACTCGACCCTCAGCAGTGGTCGTTATTCGTCGAATACAGGTCCGCGCTCGCCGAACTGGGGCTTGAGGCGGAGGAGTTCGGTGACGGCGTGGCACTGGTCAGAGCCGTACCCCAGGGCTTCGAATCTCGCAATCCTCCGGAGCTCTTGCGGGAGGTGTTGGTTCGCTTCGAGCCGGTCGCCAGTGGTGGTGCCTCTGCTCCCGATCTTCGCGAGCGGTTGCTCCAGACGATGGCGTGCAAGGCAGCGGTGAAGGCGGGGGATCCACTCTCACCGGAGGCGCAGGAGGACCTCATCCGGGGACGTGACCTGGCTTTTCAGCCCTGGAACTGTCCTCACGGAAGGCCCTCGGAACTGTTCATCTCCTGGCAAGAACTGGGTCGTCGTTTTGACCGCAAATGACTCCGGTTGGCTTCCGGGCCGGGGTCCTTCATGGTACTTCTATACCTTGGCGTTGTTTCGACCGCTTCTATCGCTTGTTGCCCGCTGACCCTTGTGAGGAGCCGATGGAATCCACTGATTCTGATCCAGAAATGGTCGTGGTGCTCTGTTCCGGGCTCGAGGCTCCATCGAGACGCAAGATCAGGGAACGGCTTGAATCTCACGGCGCCATCATTTCTCAGATCCAGGCGAACAGCCGCTATTACTTTGTACTCCGTGGAGAGATTGCTGCCATCGAGACGCTGGCAGTCGATAGCTGGCCAGGAGTCGAAAAGGTCGTGGTGGTCGGCGGCCAGTCCGCTCACTGGGCCATCGATCGATCGAGGCCTGTTCAGCCAATTCAGGTCGGTTCTACCCTGATCGGGCCTGGATCATTCTGCATCATCGCTGGCCCCTGCGCGGTCGAAGATGAGCAGAGAACCTTGCGGATCGCAGCAAGTGTCGCAGCCGCCGGTGCAGACCTGTTCAGAGGCGGCGCCTACAAACCCCGCACCTCTCCCTATGCATTTCAGGGACTGGGGGAACTGGCATTGCCGATTCTCGAAAGTGCTCGGGAAGAGACGGGACTCGGTATTGTCACGGAGGTTCTCGATCCTCGAGAAGTCGAATCGATCAGCGGCATCGCCGATATGCTCCAGGTGGGAAGCCGTAACATGCACAACTACTCATTGCTCAAGGAGCTGGGTCAGACGAGTGTGCCCGTGCTGCTGAAGCGAGGTTTTGCCTCGACCACCGATGAACTTCTTCTGGCAGCGGAGTACATCCTCAGCGCCGGGAATCCCAATGTGATCCTGTGTGAGCGCGGTATCCGTTGCGGTGCTGCGAGTCGTAAGATCGTGCTCGACCTGGGCGCGGTTCCAGAACTGCATCAACGGACGCACCTTCCAGTTCTCGTCGATCCATCACATGGCAGTGGAGAGGCGTATCGGGTCGGTGCTCTGGCAAGAGCGGCGGTCGCAGCTGGCGCCGATGGGGTGCTGATCGAGGTACACGACCAGCCTGAGGCAGCCCTTTCCGACGGTCGTCAGGCGCTGACGCCTGAGCAGTTTGCCGAACTGGTTCCAGTACTGCGTCAGATCCGAGCGCTGACGCAACCAGATGGCGAATTGATTTCCGAGGAAATTGTCAGTGTTTCAGGTGGGGAGGATCGTTGACCCGATCGTTCTCCTCAGAGGTGGGTGGATTCGATACGAGGGAGTCTGCTCCCGGCGCCACGCTGCACATTCGCCGCGAGCCGAGAAGGAAGACCAGTTCCCTGCGCGTCTCCTGGATCAGCGATCTCGGGGACGGTGCTGCGCTCCGCTGCCTGGCCCCTGCCTGCCTGTTGCGAGGGTCAGCGTCTCACCCTTCGCTCAGGGAGATCAGTCGAAGAAGTGAGGAACTCTGGGGTCTGGTCCTCAGCGCTTCGGTCGATCGAGCAGGTCAGCGCCACATCATATCGCTCAGGGCGGAGTTCCCAGAGGATTCGCGACTTCCGGGAGATGCCAAGGTTCTCGACGATGCGGTCGATTTCATCCGGGAAGTGATTCACCAGCCGTTGCTTTCCGATGGGCTATTCTGCAGCCAGACGGTCAGTACCGAGGTGGCCCAGCATCGCAGGACCATCGAAGGGCGCTTCGATGATAAGCGTTCCTGGGCGATGCAACGCTGCGTGGAGGAAACCTGTTCAGACGAGCCGTGGCGCTTCCACGAATACGGCACCATCGATGAACTGGAACTGGCCACTCCTCAGTCGGTCACCACCGCCTGGAGACAGTCGATCGAGAACAACCCGATGTACATCCACTTCAGCGGTGAAGTGGATCCAGATGAGGTGGCCGCGGTGCTTCTTCCGTTGACCACCGGGCGCGATCGAGATGTCACTGCTCTTGCTCCGAGACATCCGAGGAGGGGTGCAGGACAACTGAGAGAGGTGGAGGAGCAGTTCGAGGGGAATCAGGCCAATCTTGTCATCTCGTTGAGGACCAACACGGGCCATGGTGACCCCCTTCATGAGGCGATGATGATCGCCAATGGCGTCCTCGGTGGCTTCTCGCACTCCCGACTCTTCACACAGGTGAGGGAGAAGCAGAGCCTCTGCTACTCGATCAATTCCCACATCGACGGCAGCGCCGGGCTGATGCTGGTGAGTGCTGGAATCGATGGAGATACCGCCTCGAGAACCAGAGAGAGCATCTTCGAGCAGATCGATGTCGTGAAGAAGGGCGGGTTCACTGACGAGGAGTTCCAGATGACCATCGATTCGTGGGACTCTCGTCTGAGAATGGCGACCGACTCTCCGGCAGCGATGGCGGAGTTCGACCTGGTCTCCCGTCTGGTCGGGCGTGATCCAGACATCGACCAGCTGCGCCAACGAGTCGCTCAGGTGACCCGGGAGGCGGTCGTCGAGGCTGCCGGATTGTTGCAGCCTGATCTGGTCTACCTGCTGTCACCCCGGCAAGGCGAAGACCCTGACGAGGAGGCCTCGTGACCTGGATTGGGCAGGAAAAGATCCTCGAGAATCAGACACTCGGGGAGCGAGTCGTGGAGCGAACTCATGCCAGCGGTGCGACCGTTGCGTTCTGTCGAAAACCGGGCTACCTGCGTCGCTACGCCTGTTTCGCCACGCATTTCGGATCTGTTGACAACCGCTATCGCATCGGTGGTGGACCCGAGCAGGAACTTCCCGATGGCATCGCGCACTTCCTGGAGCACAAGATGTTCGAGGGGCCAGAAGAAGACGCTTTCATGCAGTTCAGCAGGCTCGGTGCCAGCGCAAATGCATTCACGAGCTTCGTTGGAACAACATACCTCTTCTCATGTGTGGATCAATTCTTCCCGTGCCTTGAGCATCTGGTGCGATTCGTTCAGCAGCCACACTTCACGGATGAAAATGTTGAGAAGGAGAAGGGGATCATCGGCCAGGAGATTCGCATGTACGCCGACAACCCGGGCTGGAGGGTGTACTTCAACCTGCTGGGGGGCTTGTATCGAGATCACCCTGTTGCAAAGGACATCGCAGGAACCGAGCAGACCATCGCTGGGATCTCACCGGAGATTCTCGATCGGTGCTGGTCTGCGTTTTATCACCCATCGAACATGATCCTGCTGGCGGTTGCCGACGAGGATGAGGATTCCTACTTCGAACATGCTGGGCGACTACTCGCCGAGACCGACCTCGGACCCGCCCCCGAGATCGAGAAGATCCTCACCCCGGAGTCGACCGGACCTGCCCAGGCCGAAGTTCGTCAGCAGATGCAGGTGGGTCGCTCGAAGGTGTTGTTTGGCTGGAAGGACATCCACTCCGGTCTATTTGGTCGCGAATTGATGCGTAAGGAACTGGTCACGGAGTTGATGCTCGAGTGTGTCTTCGGACAGAGTGGTCCGCTGTTCGAACAGTTGTATGTCAGGGAGCTGATCGATGATTCTTTCGGCACTTCTTACCAGATTCATTCCGATGTGGGCCACTCCGTCAGCGGAGGCGATTCTGCCGATCCCGATCAACTGATCTCCACGATTCGCGACCAGGTCGGACAAATTCGCAGTTGCGGCATCGATCCTGCTGATATCGAACGTCAGCGACGTTCTGCAATCGGATACCTGCTGCGAGCCTTCAATTCCCTGGAGCACATAGCCAGCAGTTACTGTGGTACTCGATTTCTGGGAGCGGATCCCTTCGAGGTGGTTGACCTGCTATCCGAGATCAGTCATGAGGAAGTCGAGACGCGATTGCAGGAGCACCTGATTCCGGAACAGATGTCCTGTTCCATCATCACTTCACGATCCTGAGCAAGAGGAGCGAGATGAAACAGCACTGGAAGATCATGGTCTGGCTCGTCGCTGGAGTGCTGGTTGGTTTTGGGCTTCAGCAGTTCACCGAGGCCCCCGGAACCATCGGCGTGAACTTTGCCCAGCAAGTGGTAGAAGTGGATGGGCAGGTCGTCGGCATCCGGGTTGATAGTATTTCCCAGCAGTTACTCCCCAAGGGAAGAAGCACGACCGAGAGCATCCAGATCGGTGATGTTGTGAGTCGGGTCTCGATCAACGCAGGCATGGCGGATGAAGCGATGGTCGTGACCACATCGCCACAGGTGTTGGCGGAGTTTCTGGCTCTGAAAGGCTCGGGGGGTGTGGCGACCATCGATCTGGTCTCCGGCGAAAAGCGAAGTTCGCTGGTCGCTCTCGATCCAGAATCAGCACGTGCCAGGTGGTTGGCTCCCTTCATATTCGTCGCAGACATCTTCATGCGATTGCTGAAGATGCTGATCATGCCTCTGGTCGTGACTTCCATCGTCACCGGCGTGGCTGGAATCGGTGGAGGCAGCGATTTCGGCCGCATGGGTGGAAGAACCTTCGGTTATTACGCCACCACATCGTTCCTGGCGGTGGGCCTGGGAATGCTGCTGGTCAATATTATTCAACCTGGAGTCGGGGCTCGCCTGGGGATCTCACCGGAGGCGGACTTTGGTCAAAGGAGTGAGAACTGGCTCGATATCCTGCGCAGGATGGTGCCAGAAAATGCATTCAATGCATTCACAGGCAACGGCAACATGCTGCAGGTGATCTTCTTCTCGTTGCTGTTCGGGTTCTTCATCACGAAGGCCTCCGACAAGCCGAGACGCTTCATGCTGGACCTCTTCGAATCCGCTTTCGATGTGGTGATGCGGATGGCGTCCTGGGTGATGCGTCTGGTTCCCTACGGTGTCTTCTGTCTTCTGGTCAAGGTGGTGGGGGAAACCGGATTCGACATTTTCCGCCCTCTGGGTGCCTACATGCTGACCGTGATGCTGGCACTGATCATCCACAGTTGCGTGGTCCTGCCACTGCTCCTCAAGGTGGTGGGAGGGGTGTCGCCTCTGAAGTGGGTCCGGGCGATGAGTCCGGCCCTGATGACCGCATTTTCTACCTCGTCCTCAGCGATGACCCTTCCAACGACCCTCAATACACTCGAGACGCGTGGCCGGGTGTCCAACCGCACCTCATCCTTCGTGGCTCCACTCGGAGCGACGGTGAACATGGATGGAACGGCGCTGTACGAGTGCATCGGTGTGATTTTTCTGGCCCAGTACTACGCCACTGCAGGAGACTTCGAACTGACTTTCAGCGCCCAGGTCACGGTCGTCATGGCTGCATTTCTCGCTTCCATCGGGGCGGCAGGAATCCCGTCTGCTGGACTGGTGATGATGCTGACGATCCTCAGTGCCTTGAAATTGCCCCTCGAGGGGGCTGCCTTGCTGCTGGCGGTCGATCGGCCGCTGGATATGTGTCGTACCGTGGTCAATGTCTGGAGCGATACCGTCGGCAGCGCCATCATCGCTGCGAAAGAAGGCGAGACGGGACTGGGTGATCCAGAAATTGTGGAGCCATAGCTCTCTGGTTGCTACGGATACGAATTCGACGCCACCCGTGGTATGCTTCCATGCAGAATCGGCAACTTGAAGTCCGTGCTTGATGCACCATGAGAGGAGAGGGATCGATGGGGGTTCCAGCGACCCAGTTGAGGGTAGGGCAGGTGATCAACTACGAGGATGACCTGTGGGTCTGTGTGAAGCTGGAGCAGAAGAAACTCTCCAAGGGCGGCGGCGCAGTACAGGCAAAATTGAAGAACCTTCGGCGAGGTGATCACATCACTCATCGCTTCCGTTCAGCAGACAAGGTAGAAACCGCATACCTGGACAAGAAGAATTGCGAGTACCTGTACCCCGATGGTGAGTTCTTCGTGTTCATGGATACGGAAGATTTCGAGCAGTATCAGCTGCACGCTGATTTCGTTGGCGACCTGATGCCCTATGTGAAGCATAACGAGAAGGTGGTCGTCACCTTTTACGAGGGGAAATCGGTGTCGGTGGATCTTCCGTCCGCAGTGGTGCTCCTGATCACCGAGACGGAGCCAGGATTCAAGGGCGACTCGGTCAACAATGTCTTCAAGCCCGCGACACTCGAAACCGGTCTGCAGGTGAAGATTCCCAACCATGTCGCCGAGGGGGATCTGGTCAAGATATCAACCGAGACCGGCGATTTCATCGAGCGGGTGAAGCAGACTTGAGTCTTCTCCGCAGCTGACGGACACCCTCGCGAAATTTGTTGTGCCCCCCCATCGAAGGGTGGCGGATATATCCCGCCTCGATTCCGATCCTGGCGAGCACCTCCTGTGACACCCTTCCGATGGCGATCGGCTCGGCCCGATCGAACAGTTGCAAGTATTGCATCAGGACAGCCTTGCCAGCTTCCTGCTCGGTTCGAGTTGGCTTGCGATTGGTCAGTGGTTCAGCGGGTCGATGCGGATGCCAGGGAACGGCGTTCCACAGCACTATATTTCGATCGCCTGCGATCTCTCCCCAGACGACGGTCGCCGAACGCTCCTTGTAAGGGGTCTCTTTACTCGAGGATCGCTTCAGCGCCAGTCCGTTGGTCCACTCCAGCTGATCGGAACCCTCGAACAGGTTCTCACCGGTGAAGGGAATCCCCGTGAAACGGCATCCAGCCCACCCCGCCGCTTCACCGACCAGGATGGCCCGGGCGTTTTCATGTGCACGCAGGTAGAGGGCCAGATTGTCGGACCGGATCCTGGCTGCGCGAGGCTGATCGAGTTCCTCATCGACATCTCGCCACGGATGGAAGACACCATCGGGGGCGGGCTTTCGCAGCAGTCGGATGAACATATCGACCCGGTGATCAAAATCAGACCGATTCACGGATCTCCTGTCTCATGCAAAAAACACTGCCTCCCGATTTGAGGAACTCACCCGTATCGATTTCTACCACATCCAGTTGCTGCTGGATGAGGCGTTCTCTGGTGACAGGAGCGTTCGACGGCATCAATACGTGCTGACCATCGGGGCACCAGAGGTTGCCCGCCAGTTGCTCCATTGCCTCCGACTCATCGACCTCGATCAGTTGCTCAAACGCTTCCTCGAGCAGCGCAAGCCCCTCGTCGTCAAAGGCTCGTCTGACCACGGCGGCGCGGTTTCGATCGATGATAGCCAGCGCCGTATCGAGGTGATAGAAGCAAGGATCGGTGAGATTCAGCAGAACCACATCATGCCCGAGGATGACACCTGCCTGTCGGTGGCACGCGGCAGAACTCCTCGAACCGACACCGCACCAGATCACCGCACGCCCCGGATGCTTGAGAGTATCTCCGTTTCCCTCCCAGCAACCCTCGCACTCTGGAGGCAACTCTTCACAGCGAACTCCGATCTCTTCGAGAGCGATTCGATGAAGAGCGTTTTCCTCGGTGCGGTTCGGGTGGCTCATGCGTCCGATGATCGCACAGGGATTTCCCTCGGAGTCATTGGTAACGAGTGAAGGGTTGGCAGTGAATACAGAATCGACCAGATGCAACCGTGCAGGCAACAGATGAATCGACAATCCGAGCGATTCGATGGCATCGACCAGCGCAGTCCATTGAGAGTGAGCCAGTTGCTTGTCGATGCTTCCGATCTGTCCTTCCATGTGAGCATTGCGGATGTCGACCACATCGAAATGGTCTGGAGGACACAGCAGTGCCCCGGTCACGGCAGCCTCGGCAGACATCGATCGAGGAGTGTGATCACGCCACTGGTTGGATGTCGTGATGAAGCAGGTGGTCATCTTGGCTCCTCGAGAAGTAGTTTTCTTGCTGCGGCCAGTGATTTGCGATGGAGAGCCGGTAGGCGACCGCCTTCCTCGATGGGGATCGTGGTCGCTGCTTCCGGGATCTCTCCGGTGAATTGATAGACGAGCGGATAGATCTGCAGCCGTCGATGTGTGATGGCGTGACGGAATCGATCACCGTGGCCGAGCAGGGTCGCTCCTTCGATGCCGAATCTCCTGAGTTCCCTGTCGGCCATCTTCTCGGCGTGGATTCCGGGGCCTGCAAGCCTGGCGAGGGGCGGGCCTCGGTGTCCGGCGAGCAGTTCGCCGTCGCCCTCCCAGGTGAGAACCTGCTGGCCCTGCATCACGACAGCAGCTGCCCACCACTGCTCCTCGGTGGCTCGTTTCGGGCGTGGTTGCGGCCAGCGGGTCGGCTCCCCACTGGCTCGCGCGACACATCCGTTGCCAAGGGGGCAGATCTGGCAGGCGGGGGAGCGTGGCGTACAGATCGAACGACCCAGATCCATCATCGCCTGGTTGTGATCGCCGGGATGATCGCAGTCGAGAGCAGCGTCGGCAGCTTCATGTACACTGTGTTTGGCATCGCCGCGGCGGGGATCTCCGTCGATCCCCAGGTAGCGGCAAAGCACCCTCTGCACATTTCCATCGATCACCGCCAATGGTTCACCGAAGGCGATGCTGCAGATGGCCGCCGTGGTGTACTCGCCAATTCCAGGCAACTTTCGCACCTGTTCAGGATCGCGCGGGAATTGGCCGTCGTGATCGGTGACGATCATCTTTGCTGCCTGGTGCAGATTGCGGCAGCGGGAGTAGTAGCCGAGGCCCGCCCACAACTCGAGCACCTCATCGAGTCCAGCAGCGGCGAGCGACTGCGCGTCCGGATACTTGTCGATGAATCGATTCCAGTACCCGATCACCGTCGAGACCCGGGTTTGCTGCAGCATCACCTCGGAGAGCCAGATCGCGTAGGGATCACGGATACCCCGCCACGGTAGTTGCTGGTTCGACCGGCGATACCAGTCCGCCAGTTTCGTGGTGATCTGCCGGACCATCGTCACTCCCTACGGCCCAGGTGTGCTCGACACCGGGGTTCACGGGAGGATAACTCCCGCACTCCTGTGCGATCTGGGATACAATTCAGTGCTATGCTACAGGCTGTTCCTGAGCAAGTGATGACAGCAGGTCGGTGATGAGAACCGGATCGATCAACGCGATACTTCTCGAACTGCTCTCGTGCAGTTCCTTGCTCGATCTCCCCGCTTCCCGATCATTCCTGAAGTGGGCTCAGCGGTACGAAATGCGGTGTGAATTGATCCGAGCGCGAATGCGAATCGTGACCCTGGTGGGGCTCTTCTGCTGCGGTTTCTGGGTGCCGTCGGATGCACAGGTTCTGTTCGAATACCAACCGACCCCTACCGACATCCTCTACGACCTGACCAGCGGGGAGGGGAGCGGCTCGGTGAGCATTTTCAACGTCGAACTGCCAGCGAGCCTCGGGTTCCCGAACAATGTGCAGGGATGGACCATGAGCCTGGTGCATGATCCCTCCATCCTCGAAGCCATCGAAATCGACCAGGGGTCTTATATCCAGACCGTCAATAATGGAAACCCTCCGGCTTTCTGGCAGACCTCCATCGAAGCGAACGGCATCACCATCGGCGCTCTTTACTGCTTCACCGGCTGCGCAAGTTGCGTCTACGAGATTCCGAAGGAGATCGCTGTCATCAGTTACCAGACCGTCGCGGCAACGCTCGCCGGGGACCTCGACGGGGAGACGACGACTCTCGTCTTCACACCGATGGGCAACCCCCCGGTGACGAATGTGATGGTGGTGAGTGGCGTCTCCAACCCCGTCATCGGACAGGACGGGACCGTGAATCTCATCCCCGCCCTGGAACCGGAGATTGTCCGGGGTGACGCGAATACCAACGGAGTCATCGAGCCTCTCGCCGATGGAATTACCGCCCTCAACTATCTGTTCTTGAGCGGGACCAGCGTCACCTGTCTCGATGCCCTCGACTGCAACGACGATGCATCGGTCAACCTCGCGGATCCGATCCTGCTGCTGTCGTGGGGCTTCGCGATGGGTTCGCCGTTGCCGGCGCCGTTCCCCGATTGCGGAGTGGATCCTACCGATGATCTTCTGTCTTGCGATGCGAGTGGGTGCCCCTGAGGGTGCACCACCGCTCGGCTGGACGATTTCATCGGGTGATCCACTCCACACCTTGCCGCTCAGTGGTGCTGCTCGTCCAGCTGCGATTCCCGGCGCCCGAGTGGGCCCATGACCCACATTTCAAACCAATTTCGATCGCTCGCAATTTTCCTGTCCGATGATCCTCGTGGTGCGGATGGTTCGACAGTGGGCGAGTGCCTGCTGGGTGAGCGGGCCTGCTTCCCGTTGTTTCTTGGAGTCGATACGCTGATCCGAGATGGGGTGACACATGTTCCGTGTACGAATTCGATCTGTAATGCTCGTGGGCCTCTTCTGCTGTGGTTTCTCGCTGCCAGCGGACGCACAGTGGCTGTTCGAATACCAGCCGGCCCCCCTCGACATCCTGTACGATGTATCGACAGGGGAGGGGAGCGGCTCTACCAGCATTTCCATCGTCGAATTGCCGACCAGTCTCGGATTTCCCAACCCTGTCTGGGGCTGGTCCTTGAGCATCGGGCATGATCCATCCCTGATCGAACCCTACGATGTCGTTCAGGGGGTTGATGTCGTGGGCATCAACAATGGCAACGGTCCTGACTTCTGGGCGATCGGCCTCGAACCGGATGGCTTCTTCATCGGTGCTATCTACAGTTTGAACTCCACTGCAAATGGCTACTACGAGACTCCGGCGGAGATTGCGGTGGCCCACTACCAGACGGTGGCAGCGACCCTGATCGGCGATCTGGATGGAGAAAATTCGACACTGTTTGCCCTCGAGGTGGGCAATCCTCCGGTCGGAAATATCGTGGTGGTGGACATTCCTACGGCTCCGACCCAATCGTCCTACCCCGACATTCCGCCAGCGATCGTGACTCTCGCTCCAGATCTGGGACTGGTCCGGGGCGACGCCAATGCCAGCGGATCGATCGAGCCTCTCGCCGATGCCATCGTCGCCCTCAACTACCTGTTCGTGAGCGCGAGCGGCGTCACCTGTCTCGATGCCCTCGATTGCAACGATGATGCATCGGTCAACCTCGCGGATCCGGTCATGTTGCTCGCGTGGGGCTTCGCGATGGGTTCGCCGTTGCCGGCGCCGTTCCCCGATTGCGGAGTGGATCCGACCGATGATGTCCTGGCTTGTGATGCGAGTGGGTGCCCCTGAGGGTGCACCACCGCTCGGCTGGACGATTTCATCGGGTGATCCACTCAACACCTTGCCGCTCAGTGGTGCTGCTCGTCCAGCTGCGATTCCCGGCCCCCGAGATGCTGGCATCTGGCCACGGATTCACTACATTCCTTGCATGAGCAATAGTTTCGGAGAGTACCTCCGCATCACCACCTGGGGCGAATCTCATGGCCCGGGAATCGGCGTCGTGATCGACGGGCTGCCTGCCGGTGTCCCCGTCTCCATCGAGACGATCGCGGCAGATCTGGCGAGGCGTCGACCCGGTGGCGATCTGGCCTCATCTCGAAAAGAGCCGGACACACCCAGAATTCTTTCGGGGCTCCTCGATGGCAAGACGCTCGGTTCGCCGCTGGCGATCTGGATCGAATCGATCGATGCGCGTCCCGGGGATTACGATGAGATGGCCGATCTCTACCGTCCGGGTCATGCCGATTTCACCACCGAGGCTCGTTACGGTCATCGCGATCGCCGTGGCGGAGGCCGCGCCAGTGCCCGAGAGACCGCTGCTCGCGTAGCGGCGGGTGCCGTCTGTCGAGTGATGCTGGCGCGGGAATATGGAATCGAGATCGTAGGTTGGGTCGATGAAGTGGCAGGTATCCGTGCAGACGTCGATCCCGCACTTGTCGAGTCGAAGGATGTGGAGGCTTCTGCAGTTCGCTGTCCGGTCCCCGCACGAAGTGCCACCATGA
Organism: Bacillota bacterium; assembly: GCA_003973385.1. GTDB lineage: Bacteria > Planctomycetota > UBA8108 > UBA1146 > UBA1146 > QNYK01. The sequence continues at coordinate 63,672 of QNYK01000107.1, forward strand.
TGGAGAAGATTCAAACGGCCCGCGACGCGGGAGATAGCCTCGGTGGCTGGGTCGCCGTGACGGCACGTGGCGTGCCCGCCGGCTGGGGGGATCCCGTGTTTGCAAAGGTGAAGTCGCTACTCGGCGCTGCCTTGCTGTCGATTCCCGCAGCAGTGGCGATCGAGATCGGGGATGGAATTGCCGCGACTTCGCGATGTGGCAGTGAAAACAACGATGTCTTCATCTCGGACGGTGCCGGGGGGATCTGTCAGCAGAGCAATCGATCAGGAGGCATGCAGGGAGGGATCACCAGCGGTGAACCGGTCTGGGCCAGGGTTGGATTCAAGCCGACTTCCACCATCGCCACCTCTCAGAAGACGCTCAACAGATCCGGAGAAGAGGTCGAGTTCGAGGGGCGAGGTCGCCACGACCCCTGTGTGCTGCCGCGTGCAGTGGCGATCGTCGAGGCGATGATGGCACTGGTACTGGTCGACCGGATGCTGGCCAGGCGAGCCACTCCTCCGGCAAGCGGATAGGAGACGCCGATGTCGTGGATCGAGCACCTCCGCGAGGATCAGGATGCCAGCGGCATTCTCGAGCGCGTCTATGCTGGCTGTCGGTCGCGAGCGGGGGAAGTCGCCGAGATCATCCAGGTGATGTCCCCACGTCCCGATCTGCTCGAACCATTTCTCGAACTGTATCTTCGTGTCATGCGAGGACCATCTGAACTCTCGCGAGCGGAACGGGAATGGGTGGCGGTTCTCACCAGCGATTTCAATGGCTGTCACTACTGAGTACAGTCGCACCTGCGAGATCTCGAATCGCTGCCCGGCAGCGAGGATCTCGTCGAAGCGGTCCGGTCGGGCCCTGAATCCCTGGATGATCGTCAGCGCGCCATCGCCGCCTTCACCGAGAAGTTGACCCTGACTCCCTCCGAGATGAGCCGCGCAGAGGTCGATGCCCTGAAAGGGGTAGGGTTCAATGATGAGGCGATTCTTGAACTGGTGCATATCATCGGCTTTTTCAACCACATCAATCGCATTGCAGATGCTCTGGGAGTCGATCTGGAGCCGTGGATGGACAGCAAGTAGCCACGAGCCGGATTTGAAGATGCGGCTTCCAGACCTTAGGATGGGGACTGAGGAAAGGTGGCCAGAGACAGCCGCCCTGGATTCCCGTGGTTCTTTGACCCGATTGGGGCAGTGATGGACTCGCGCCAGAACACCATCGAGAGATTGCTGAGGCGTATCCGTCTGCGGAGAAGGTTCCGTGCGATGGTCCAGCACTCGAGCGATGCGATGGTTCTGGCGATCTCCTCGCTGGTCATCCTGTTGCTGTCGGAGCGCCTCTTCTCCATCGCCATTCCGGAACCATTCGAGATGCTGATTCCGATCGGTGTGATGGTATTGGCGATGACCATCGCATTCTTCTCGGTTCGACCGGCGCCCGTCAGCGAGGCGGTCGAGGCAGAATTGAAGGGTTCAATTCCACAGACCATCTCGACATCACTTCTGGCCCGCCAGGAGGGCTTCGATGACGAGGCCGCAGAGATGATCGCCGCAGATGCAGACAAGATCGCGGCTCATGTGGACCCGAGTCAAGCCGTGCCGCTGGGTCGTCCAGATCATCCGTGGAGGGCAGCTGTGGCGCTGGTGATGCTGATCGGTGCTTTTTCGATGCCCGGGGTCGATTTACTCGGCATCGAGCAGGAGCAGGTGCGCAACAAGCGTGAATCGGATCGTACCGCCAGGAAGATCGCATCCCTCGACCGGAGATTACGAGAGGTATCTCGACTGGCAGAGGTACACAAGATCGATGTGGAGACCAGAAAACTGCTGAAGCAAATCTCTCGCAAGGAGCAGAGGAAGCCATCTGAAAAACGCGCAGAAGGTCGGGAGGCCACGAGACAGGTTGCATTGAAGCGGACCGAGGCTGCGCGCAGTCAGGTGAAGCGTCGGCTGGGCCGATCGGAATTGTCGGCGGCGAGAAGTACTGCAGATAGGGTACGTCGCGCAGGAGAGCAGCAAGCCAGTCCAGAGAGCCGAGCCGGGCAGGAGTTGCAGAAGGCGCTGCGCAAGGGAGAACTGGGTCGAGCCGGGCAGCAACTGCAGAAACTGGCCAAGGCAGCCCAGAAGCCGGGTGCCGAGGGGGACCAGGCGAGAGCCGATCTGGCAAAGCTGGCTCAAGCACTGGGGCTATCCGGAGATCTGGCCTCGAAACTGAACACCTCTGCCGGCGGATCGAAGGGCAATCCATCGGCGCAGGACCTCAAGGCGTTGGCGGATCAGATGGACCTTCTTGCAAGATTGTTGAGGGAGAGTGATCTGCTCGATCATGCCAGCAAGCAGATCAAATTTACCGAGGCAGAACTGAGTTCGCTCCCATCGGAATGGCCGGAAGGTCCTCCTCCCGAGATCTGTCCCGATTGTCTCGCAGGCACGTGACAGGCGCAGGGGGGAACCTGACAGGGTTCGGGTTCCTCCAGTGAGCGAAGTTTCGTTCACCTCAATCAAAAGGGGTCACCGGCTCCTATCGCAGGGACAGGGTCCAGGCCTGGACCCGGCGTTGGCTTGCAGCTGGGTCGTGGTGGCGGCCAGCGACCGGAAGCCAAAGATGGAGAGACCAGTTCTCGACCAGAAACGGTGTCGGGACGAGGCCATCAAGGGGTCACCGTGGCGACGATCCTGGTCGATGGGGAAGCCCCATCTGGCGAGGCGAAGGAGATGATGCGGACGGCGGTCGCGGCGAGTTCTCGCCTTGCAGAATCGGATCTGGAGCAGCAGCGGATCCCCGCTTCGCTGCGCCAGGTGGCGCGCGACTACTTTGATCGACTCCAGGGGAGAACCGAGGACTGATCGAGCGAGCAGCCTCGATTCTCCAGCGATTTTCACAGTGGTCTCCAGAGGGAGGAATGCAGCATGGTATCGAGGACCTTGCTCCTTGCCGTGCTGGTGCTGGTTTCCTGTATCTCGACCGTTCCCGAGGTGGCACCGCTTTCCGATGTCGTTCTGATCGGTGGACCCGGCCGTGGCATCGGTCGCTTCTTTCAGCCCCGTGCCATCGAGACGCTTCCGGGACTCGGATGTATCGTCATCGACCGCAGTGGCAGAGCTCAGCGTTTCGATTCCGCGGGGGTTCCTCAGGATGTCTGGATGCTGCCCGAGTGGTCTGCGGGCCATCCGATCGATCTGTGCCGTACCGAAGAGGGCACGCTGATGGTCGCGGATACCCATTACATGAGAATCATCGAGTTCAGCCTCGACGGCGCGGAGATCCGTCGTTTCGGTGAAGATGTTGGTCTGGAACTGGTACGTGGAATCGATATCGCACAGGACGGCTCGATCCTGGTCGCTTCCTATGGCGAACTCGACCGGGTATTCAGATTTGACCGCCTCGGCAACCTGCTCTCCGTGTGGGGTGAGCGTGGAGATGGACCTGGACAGTTCCTGCGCCCTGAAGGTCTTGCAGTGGACCATGACGGTACGGTACTCGTTGTCGATTGTGGCCATCACCGTATCCTCAGATTCAGTCTCGAAGGGGATCATCTTCAGACCATCGGAGGGCCAGGCACTGCAGAGGGCCAGTTCGATACACCCTTTGACATCGATGTTGTCGGAGACGGTAGTTTCGTGGTTGTCGACAAGTCCGGGTGCCGATTGCAGCGCTTCAGCAGCGATGGAGAGTTGCTGGGTTCGGTCGGTGGAATCGGCCGACGAGTCGGCCGTCTCAGCGAACCGCGAGGACTCGCGGTTCACATCGGGGACGCCAATCCGAGGGTTCTCATCGCCGATACCGGCAATCACCGGGTCGTGGCGGCCGCTCTACCGGGAGCAGCACCTTGATACCCCCGCTCGGCTTCGATTCACCCTGGTGGTTACTGGCTCTGGTGCCGATCCTCCTGGTGACGATCTACTTCTCGGCCAGAAGCAGGGCAGGATTGCCAGTTGTGGTGCAGAAAACCGCACTGATACTGCGCTGCCTGGCTTTTTCGGCATTGGTGCTGGCACTGGCGAGGACGGTTCATCTGACCGGAGGAGAAGGCCTCAGCATCCTGGTATTGCGGGATCTCTCGGCGTCGGTGCCTCGACTGGTCAGTGACCAGTTTATCGAACAGACCTCGAATCAACTCGGCACACTGGAGTTTCCTGACCAGGTTTCACTGGTCTCCTTTGGCAAGGACCAGCAACTCGAGCAGCCGATGTCGATGCGACTGGGCTCCGGTATTTCCGCAGATATCGATAGAAGTGGCTCGGACATCGCTGCAGCTCTCAGGTATTCGGCGAGTTTGCTCGAAGGGAGCGCGCCGGGAGGATCCCGAAGGGTCGTGTTGATCAGTGATGGGAACTCGACCGAGGGGGATGCAGTTCGTGAGGCGAAAAACCTGGCAGTCGCAGGAATCGTCGTCGATGTACTCCCGGTCAGATACGAGCATCAAGCGGAGGTGATACTCGAAAGTGTTGAGGTTCCGGAAACGGTTCACCCAGATCAGGCCTATTCTGTTGATTCGATCGTGTGGTCGAGCCAGGAGTGTTCTGCAACGATGGTGCTCTCCGATGGCAGCGACATCATCGAGCGCCGACCGGTGCAACTGGGGATCGGCAAGAACAGGTTCATATTCGGACTCACGGGGGGTTCCACTGCGGTTCAGAGGCTGAAGGTCTCGGTCCATCCCGAGGACGGCGCTGACTCGCTGGTGCAGAATAATTTTGGTCTGGGACTGGTGAGAACCTTGCAGCCTCCCAGGGTCGTACTGGTCTCGAATGATCCTGATCGAACTCTCGAGAGAGTGCTCACCGCTGGCAAAATAGAGGTTCAGATGGTGGCACCGGAGCAATTGCCTGCAGCCCCAGAGGAGTATTTTGGAGTCGAGGCTGTCATTCTCGATGACGTCTCTGCATTTGATCTGGATCAGGCCACCATCTCACTGGTGGAAAAGTTGGTCCACGCCACGGGTATGGGGTTGCTGATGGTGGGTGGTCCCGAATCGTTTGGAGCGGGTGGGTGGCGAGGAACGAGGATCGAAGAAGCGCTGCCGGTGAAGATGGACATCCAGCAGCGCAAGAAGTTGCCCAACGGAGCTCTGGCGGTGATTCTTCATACATGCGAGTTCTCGCTGGGCAACCTGTGGGCGCGCAGAATTGCCATCGCCGCGACAGAACCGCTGACCCCCAAGGATCAGTTCGGGGTGCTGGTCTACACCAGTGGTGTGGATGGTTGGGGGATTCCACTCGCTGATATCGGCGACAAGAGTGCGGTTCTCGACCAGATCAAGCGGTTGCAGCCAGAAGACATGATGACCTTTGGCATTTCGATGCAGATGGCGATCAATGGACTGCTACCAGCCAATGCATACTCAAAGCACGTGATTGTGATCTCGGATGGAGATCCAACTCCGCCCTCAAAGAATCTGATCGATGCATACAAGCAGGCGGGAATCAGCGTCTCGACGATCTGCATCAATCCACACAACGGACCACTGGGCTCAGCCACCATGAAAAAAATAGCCGCTGACACCGGTGGCAGATTCTATTTCGTGGATGATCCGACCCAGTTACCACAGATTTTCTTCAGGGAAGCGCTGGAGGTGAAACGAAATCTGATCTCCGAGGAGACATTCACTCCTGCCATCGTCGAATTTGCCGATCCGATCGGGGGACTGGGGGAGGGGTTCCCTCCACTTCATGGCATCGTCCTGACCACCCTGAAGCCGCTCTCCAGGCTGGTGCTGGTCAACCCTGAAGAGGATCCGGTTCTTGCCCTGGGAAGGCACGGGCTTGGCAAGACTGCTGCGTTCACTTCCGATGCGAGAGCTCGGTGGAGCGCATCCTGGCAGGGTTGGAATGGCAACTCGACCTTCTGGACCCAGCTGGTGCGATCGATTTCTCGTGAACTGGAGGAGGGCATCCTCGAGGTGTCTCACTCGGTCGAGGGGGATGAAGGCATCGTGATCATCGATGCCATCGATCCCGATGGCCGCTTCATCGATGGGCTTGATCTAGAAGGCCAGCTGATCGCACCCGACCTGTCCGAGGAACCACTGCAGGTGAACCAGGTCGCACCTGGTCGATACATCGGCAAGTTCGATGCTTCGCAGGAGGGGTCGTACCTGGTCAGGATCAATCATGACGATGGCCAGGGGAATACAGGAGGTCAGACGAAGGCGATCTCTGTCAGTTATCCAGCTGAGTATCGGGCACTCAGGAGTGACGAAGAGATGCTGAGGCGGATCGCCACGGCCTCCGGAGGCCGGGTGCTGACGCAACAAGATGATCTGCTCGATCGATCGATCCCGAGGCGAATGGACCGCACCCCACTGTGGCCGATGCTGGCCGTCATCGGCCTCTCGCTCTTCTTCATCGACATCGTAGCCAGAAGGGTGCAGTTCCAGTTGCCGGCACACCGCAAATTGGCGGTCAAACCCGACCAGGTCGATGTCACTTCACCTGCGCTGCCGCGTCGCGCCATAGCGGCCAGGCGAATGCGACGGGAGGAGCCTGACCGAACGGCCCGGCCAGAAGGCGAACCCGCCTCTCCAGAGACCTCCGGCGATGAAGTTGATCGATCTGAAGATCTGAAGAAATTGATCGAAGCACGGCGCAAGAGGCGAAAAAGGAGCAATTGAACCGATGAAGCCAGACCCGGTGAATCGGGTCCGGTTGACGATCGGCTCCTCGAACCGCAGCATCCAGGGGTATCCCCGACGGCTGTGTCCGGGGAGGGAGGCCCGGTGCCATCGCAACCAACATCCACGGCAGCCACCGCCACGGAGCGGAGTGCGGCGTCCGAACCACTCTCCGTGGTCGCGGCTGTGCTCAATGACCGCGAGAACATCGGCCCCTGGCTCGAGAATGTCTGCTGGGCGGATCGGATCGTCGTGATCGATCACGGCAGTGAGGATGGAAGCCGCCAACTTCTCGAGCAACACTCATCAGTCGAGTTGATCGATGCTCCTCATGGGGAGGGGCTGATCGAGGATATCCGCCGACGGGGACTTTCGTTGATCGAGGAGGGCTGGGTGCTGGTGCTCGATTTCGATGAGCGGGTGACCGATGAACTGAGAGATGAGATCGAGAGTCTGCTGAATTCCGATCGATCCGAATCCGGGTTTCAGATTCCATTTCGACATTACCTGCTGGGCCGATGGCTTCAGCATGGCGGTTGGGACGATCACCACCTTCGCCTTTTCCGCGCCGGACAAGGCGACTATGTTGCAGGGTTGATTCACTCCGAAGCCATCGTCTCTGGCGATGTAGGAGTGCTTTCAGGACAAGTTCTTCACTTCGCCCATCCAACGATTCACGACTTTCTTTCGCGGATGAACAGATACACCACTCAGAGTGCACCGGCCCTGGCGAGGGGTGAGGTGGGAGGTCTTCGCAAGCGCGCCATGTTACCGCTCTCCAGGATTTCGTGGCTGCGAGCCAGTTGCTCGATGTTCTGGGTTCGCTACATCAAGGACCGAGGATATCGCGACGGGATGCAGGGCTTTGTTGTTGCCGTGCTGCTGGCAGCCTACATATTCATCGAACAGGCGAAGGCGTGGGAAGTTCGACTGGAGCAGGGGGCCTGATGGGAACAGATCAGACCAGACGACGATCAGGCCTCCGACGACTGCTCTCCTACGCAGTTCCTCACAGGAACTCGATTGCTCTCATCGTGCTCCTGATGCTGATATATGCCGCCTCCAACAGTCTCAGATTGGGTGCGGTCGGACTCATCATCGATGGGGTGATCGCTCCCAGTGCTGACGGATCGAGCGGCCGAACCGTGGCTCTGTTCGAGGATCATCTGTTGCCAGTGCTGCCAGGCGATCTCCAGCTGCCCCACCAGAAGCAATCTCGATTCAGGATCGATGAGGCGCTCGTGGTCGGTTTCCCTTCAGTTGAGAAGGACAGGCCAGAGTCGCTGGTGTGGGAAAATGCGTATCTGGTGACGGCTCAACTCAGCGATGGTGGATCGGTACAGGATCTGCGTGGGACGCGTGTCAGAATCGATGGGATTTTCGAGTCCACGATCCGAACCATCAACGAAGGGCAACTGAGGGGGTTTGACATAGATCCGGCCGGATTCCCCGCCGACTCTGCAGTCATTGCACAACTCAGAGGCTCGGGAGAATTGTTGGTTTTCAATGGTGATCCGGGCACCGGAACCTTGAGTTTGTTATGGTATGTCTCTGCGTTCATCGCAGCACTTTCATTGATCGTTGCTGTCACCAGTTACTTCCGTCTTGTGATCGGCCAGGGTGTTCGCATCCAGGTGGTCGTCGATATCAGAAATCAACTGTTCCGCTTTCTGTCTTGCCAGTCGCTCGAATACTTTGAATCGCGTCGCCACGGCGATGTGATCTCTCGCTCCGTCGGTGATGTCGCGAGTGTTTCTGCTTCGGTACAACTTCTGTTTGGCGAGATCCTGCAGAGCCCCTTGACGATACTATTCTCGCTAGCGGTTGCTTTCCTGGCTTCGTGGCAGATGACGCTGGTTGCGATTCCGTTGATGATGTTGCTGGGGATCCCGATGATCCGCCAGGCGCGGAAGGTCAGGACGCGTTTTCGCGGTGCGCTATCACACGCTGGTGAAACCACCGAGGGTCTCTCTCAGCTGCTCTCAGGGATCCGGGTGGTCAAGAGCTTCGGCCTCGAGAAGCAGCGGCAGCAACAATTCGAGAGCACATCCGAGGATCTGCGCAATGCTCTGGTTCGAACCGAGGCAGCCCGCGCCAAGGGCCGTAGCCTGGTGGAAGGTCTCTACAACCTGATGGCTGCCTTTGCCATCGCCGCAGGTGGGTGGGTGGTCACCGTAGGAGTCGTGGACATCACTTTTGGTGACTTTGCAGTGTTCATGGCCGCGATCCTGTCCTGCTACACTCCCATAAAGAACCTGACTCGGATTGCGACCACTGTTGCAGAATCGGCAGCTGCGACCGATCGCATCTTCGAGATCCTCGATACCCCGGTCAAGGTAGTGGATCGGCCCGAGGCGAGGGCGATGCTTCCGTTCTCGGGGGAGATCGAGTTGCGTTGTATCTCGCATCGCTATGATCAACAGGAACAACAGGCTCTCGATGCAGTATCGCTCATCATCCGTAAGGGAGAACGAGTAGCTCTGGTCGGTCCATCTGGTTCGGGAAAATCAACCCTCTTCGATGTTCTGGCTCGCTTCCGGGAGCCGACGGGAGGAGAGGTTTACTTCGACGGTGTCGATTACAGAGATCTGACACATTCTTCGCTGCTGGAGCAGATTGCCATCGTTGGTCAGGAGCCGTTCTTGTTCCATTCGACGGTGAAGGAGAACATTCGAGCAGGTGCTCCAGCAGCCAGCGATGCAGATGTAGAAGCTGCTGCAACTGCTGCATCGATACACGAAGAGATCATGGCGCTTCCTGAGGGGTACGATACGGTCATCGGAGAGCGAGGAGATCGGCTCTCTGGTGGCCAGAGGCAGCGCATCACCATTGCCAGGGCCATCCTCAAGGACGCTCCCATCTTGCTGCTCGACGAGGCGACCGCATCGCTCGATTCGGAGAGTGAGCAGCGAGTGCATCACGCGCTCGAGCAGTTGATGAAGGATCGGACAGTGCTGGTGGTGGCGCATCGGCTGTCGACGGTACGGGATGTCGATCGAGTCGTGGTGCTCGATCAGGGCACGATCGTCGAGGAGGGGACCGACGAACAACTGCGATCCAGAGGAGGGCTCTACGCCCGTTTGAGTGCGCTGCAGCAGGCAGATATGGCCGGGGGGAGCCAGTAGGCCTGGCCAATATCAGCCAGTTCCGGTGATGCATCTGGCAGGTCAGACATTTATTGGAAGTTTGACTATCCAATTGACCCCGATGGCTAAATACCATCGAGGCGGCTCCAATCGGCAAATTATGGCCATATTGCGGCATTACAGGTCGAGTTTGTAATCTTTGGCATGGGGCTTGCGCATCTTCAGTCAGCGATGGAGAGAGATTACCACCGCTATATACAGACTCTTCCTCGCTGTTGGGAGTGTGAACGTCGGAACCCCTTTTGCCGGCGATCACCTCCCACTTTTATTTCCCGATCATCTCCAGAATAATTTCTGCCAGAGTAGCGACCACCCGGGTGGGGTCTCCCTCCTGGAGTCTGTGATGCACCGGCAGCGCCAGCACCTTCATGGCAGCACTCTCGGCAACAGGATAGCGATGGGCATTCGATGGATCGCTGGTGAAGCACGGCTGTTCGGGCAAGGTGCCTGGATAGTAGACTCCTGAATCGATGCCTCTGTTCGACAACTCGTTTCGTATGCGGTCTCGCTCCTCTACCATCACGATGAACTGATGCCAGCAGTGGTCAGATCCTTGCGTGCGTCCAAGTGGTATCAACTGATCGAGCAGGTCGTATTCGCCCAGGGCTTGTCTGTACTCCTCGACATTTCGTCTGCGGATCGCCTGACGCTGATCGAGTTTATTCAATTGCAGCGACAGAATAGCGCCTTGAAAGCCATCCATGCGGGCGTTCCAGCCGAGCAACTGATGGTCATATCCTCCGGAGTCACCATGAACTCGTAACCGTCTGATCCTGTCGGCGAGTTCATCGTCTTGACAGACGACCATTCCGGCATCCCCTGCGGCAGCGAGGTTCTTGGTCGGGTAGAAGGAGAATGCACCGGCATCTCCGATGGCTCCTGCTGGCAGGCCCCCATGAAAAACTCCGAAGCACTGAGCCGCATCCTCGACGATGGGAATCTGATGCTGCTGCGAGAGCTTCATCAGTGGGTCCATATCAGCGGTCTGGCCGTACAGGTGTACCGGTAGGATCGCCCTGGTCTTCGAGGAGATCACAGTTGCAGCGGCATCGGGGTCGATGCACAGGGTGCTCGTGTCCAGGTCACAGAACACCGGGGTTGCACCCAGTTGCACGATCACGGATGCCGTGGAAAAGAAACTGAAGGCGGGCACAACCACCTCGTCTCCGGCTCCGACTCCCACCGCAGCGAGTGCCAACTTCAGGGCGTCTGTGCCGCTGGAAACGCCGATCGCATGTGCCACGCCGAGTCGCTCCCTGCAGGCGGCTTCAAATTTCTCCACTGCAGATCCAAGGCAAAATGAACTGGAGTCGATGGCAGCTCCGAGAGCATCGATCCAGGCCGCTTTTTCCGACTCATCGTCGGGGCCCACTGCTACCATCCTGATTCGTTCCTTGGTCGACAATTCAGCCTCCAGTGCTCAGCTGATGCTCTGTTTTCTCCTGGGTCGAGTACCAGGCGTAGAATCTTGCCAGTCCCTCTCTGATCGAAACGCCAGGATTGAACCCGAGTTCTCTCCGGGCTTTCTCGATGCAGGCAAAAGTTCTGGAGACATCTCCAGCTTGCATTGGAAGTGTATCGATGCTGATGGGTTTGTCGCAGCATCGAAAAATCTCCTCGATCAGATGATCAAGGCGAATGCTCTGGTGATTTCCAAGGTTAAAGATGTTGTAACCGTTACAACGGGCGAGAGCAGCAACGACACCATCTACGATGTCATCGACATATGTGAAATCTCTTTCAGCCGATCCGTCCCCGTACATCGGTACAGGTTTCCCCTGATCGATCAATGAAGTGAACAGATGGATCGCCATCTCGGGGCGCTGCCTCGGGCCGTATACGGTGAAGAAGCGCAGGCAGGAGATGCTCATGTCGTGTAGATGGTGAAAGCTGTGGCAAAGCAGCTCGCCAGCCTTCTTGGTCGCAGCATACGGAGATACGGGATGGTCGACCGGATCGCTCTCACGGAAGGGGGTTTCTGTGCGTTCGCCATAGACCGATGAGGACGACGCGAATATGAAGTGATCGATGGAGTTGTCTCGGGCCATCTCGAGCAGATTTGCAGTTCCATTGAGATTGACATCTGCGTAGATCGATGGCTGCCGGATCGACTGCCTCACTCCAGCCTTTGCAGCGAGGTGTATCACGGCATCGATGTTTCGAGTCCTGGCTATCTGAGCGAGTAGTTTCTGGTCCCTGATGTCCCCGACAATCAACTCGAATCCGTCACCCTGAAGGCAGGGCTCGATGTTGCGGTGCTTGATGGCGGGGTCGTAATCATCGGTGAAGGAATCGAGGCAGATGACTCCATCGCCGCGATCGAGCAGTTTCTGGCACAGGTGACTGCCGATGAAACCGGCGCCGCCAGTGACGAGAATGCTACTACTCATGTTGATTCCTCTCGGGGCGTTTCGGGCCGACTGGATACTAACGCAGTGCTGGAATCACTGCCAATGGAGCCGGAAAACCGACCGAATTTAGCAGTCGAACTGGTAACTGGTAGGGTCAGGGATCGACGCTTCCTCGAATCCTCGCCGTCGTAGGCCGCAGGAATCACACCTTCCGCAGGCCAGACCTTCCGGATCAGGATCGTAGCAGGAGAGGGTCAACGACAGGTCTGCTCCCAGCTCTGTTGCGCGCTGGATGATCTGAGCCTTGGTCATCTCCACGAGCGGCGCCCGAATCCGCCACCATGGTTCCTGAGCAGCGGTGGAGCCATCTCTGGTGCCGAGATTTGCTGCACTCAGGAATGCTTCGAGAAACTCGGGGCGGCAGTCGGGATAGCCGCTGTAATCGAGAGCATTGACGCCGATCCAGATATCGCGCACCCCGTGCGACTCCGCCACAGCAACCGCCATCGAGAGGAAGACCAGATTTCTTGCGGGCACATAGGTGGATGGAATCTCCTGCCTTGCGCTGGCACCTTGCTGTGGCTCAGGAGGAATGGGAGTGGATCCGAGCAGCGCGGATTGGCCGAAGTGCTCATAAGGTAGCTCGAGAACCAGCGGTGCGGAAAGCCCCATCGCGGCTGCGATCTGCTCCAGCCTCGCGGTTTCTATCGAATGTTTCTGTCCATATCGAAATGTCAGCGGCAGCGGCGAAAATCCCTCCGAAATGGCGATCGCCAGCACGGTGGTGGAATCTAGCCCCCCGCTGGCCAGTGCGATCGAATCAAAACTATTCGGGGGTGTAGATCCTGGCACGAAAGAGCCTCCTCATGGTCGGGGTGTTCAAGGTCGTATATCCTGCATGCTGTCGCTGAGCAAGTACCGGCATCGGTGTCTGAAGGAACGGGGGAACATTGCGGATTCTCGTAGTGTCAGGGCGACTCGACTGGTCAGTCCCGACCACGCATGCACTGGGCCTCGTCGAGGGGCTGATTCAGCGAGGTCATGAGATCCAGCTGGTTTGCCGTGGTGGTGTATTCCTGTCCCGATTCCGAGATATCGGCGCCGAGGTCTATGAGTACCCCTCCTCCTGGCTCGCGCGTCGTCGCCTCACATCATTCCTGCAGAAATTCGATCCGGTCGTGATCCATGGCACCGGCGGGGTCAGTGCCCATCGCATCGGTGCCAGGTTATCGAAGGTGCTCGATCGACCGATGATTCACACGATTCACTCCTGGCTCGGTCGCGATCGGTTATCACGCGGGTCCCAGGTAGCCTCGGCGGTCATCGTGATCAATCAGGATCTTCGCGAGCATCTCGTCAACGATCAGCGAATTGCCAAGGATGCGATTCGCGTCATCCCTTACGGCATCACCATTCCTGAACAGGCAACGATTCCCTGGAATCCCCGGGGGATTCCAGTCATCGGAACCGTCGGAAGACTGGAGAAGGGACGGCGTCTCGATGACTTTCTCAGGGCTGCCGGGATACTGAGAGACAGGATCGGCGAGGTGATCTTCACGATCCTCGGCGAAGGGCCCGACGAACGCAGACTGCGCTCGGTTTGCAAGTCGATGGATCTTGAGGGGCATCTCACCTTTGCGGCTCCACCAGCGGATGTAGATGCTGTCTACCGTGCTTTTGATGTGCTGATGCTGGTCAGCGACTGGGGAGGCACGGGCTTGCATATGCTGGAGGGGCTGGCGCGAGGGATTCCCACGATTGCCACCAGCGGTGGTGACGTCCTCTCGTTGCTGGGCGAGGAGGGGGTTTGCACACTGGTGCGCCCGGATGATCCGGAAGCTCTGGCCCAAGCGGGTGAGCGGTTACTGGCTGATCCCGCCCGGGCGCAAAAACAGATTGAGCTGGGTGTGAAGCATGTTCGTGAGCACTTCCCGATGCGTGCCATGATCGACCGGGTTGAAGAGTTGCATGAGAGTCTCGCCCAGGCACCGGTGACCTGATCGAGATGGATGAAATCTTGACCTCTACCCGTGGTCGGTGGACAGCACCCCGTCCCCACCTTATTGTTCCTTCATGGCGAAGTTGATCGTCATCCCTGCGCGTCTTGCCTCGCAGAGACTTCCTCGAAAGTTGCTGCTTGATGAGACCGGCTGGCCTCTCATCCGCCATGTCCATGAACGCTGTCTTCAGGTTCAGGATGTGGACAGGGTCATCGTCGCTACAGATGGAGAGCCACTCCAGACGGTGGTCGAGGAATTCGGCGGCGAGGCGGTGATTACCGCCGAGGATCTCCCAACCGGTACAGATCGAGTCGCTGCTGCCTGTCAGACCCTGGGACTATCGGGAGATGACCTGGTCATCAACGTCCAGGGGGATGAACCGCAACTGGATCCTGAACATGTGCAGATGCTGATCGAACTGCTCGAGAATCACCCTGATTGTGGCGTGGCGACACTGGCGGTGAGCAGATCGGGCAGGGATTCCGAGGCAGATTTCAGGAATCCGAACCGGGTCAAGGTGATCACCGATGGCACTGGACGGGCACTGGCTTTCACCAGGTCTGCTGTGCCTGAAACCGCAGATGGAGAGGTCCCAGAGCAAGGTTGGCTGCAACACATCGGGATCTACGGCTTCCGGAACGAGGCTCTGCAACGCTTCTGCCACCTCCCGCGAGGAGTTTTGGAGCAACAAGAGAGACTGGAACAGTTGCGCTTGCTTGAGGCAGGGTGTGAGATCAGGGTCGGGACGGTCGAATCCGCTGCGGCGGGGATCGATACCGAGCAGGATTACAGGCGATTCGTGGAGAAGATCCGCAGGATGAAGCAAGATCCAGGGGGCGAGGGGCAAACTGGGATGAGCCCAGCAGCTAACCCTGGACAGAAGGGGACGGACGAGAACTCATGACGCAGTACATCTTCGTGACCGGTGGAGTTGTTTCGAGCCTGGGCAAGGGCCTGACGAGTGCTGCCATCGGTTCTCTCCTGGAGAGCCATGGCTTGAAAATAGCTATGCAGAAGTTCGACCCATACATCAATGTTGACCCGGGAACGATGAGTCCTTTCCAGCACGGTGAAGTGTATGTCACGCCGGATGGAGCCGAGACCGATCTGGATCTTGGCCACTATGAACGTTTCACATCCTGTGAGATCAGTGCCGATTCCAATTACACAACCGGAAAGATTTACTCGACCGTCATCCAGCGAGAACGACGCGGTGATTATCTTGGAAAGACGGTTCAGGTCATTCCTCATATCACCGACGAGATCAAGGATTGCATCGCAAAGGTGGCATCCACCGATGTCGATATTGTGATCACCGAGGTGGGAGGAACTGTAGGGGACATCGAGAGCCTCCCGTTCCTCGAGGCATTACGCCAGTTCGGACACGAGCATGGCCGTGAAAATACGCTGTTCATCCACCTGACATTACTTCCGTATCTCAGAGCAAGCGGCGAGATCAAGACCAAGCCCACCCAGCATTCTGTGGGGCGCCTCAGGGAGATCGGTATACTTCCCGACATCCTTGTATGCCGAACTGAAATTGATGTGGAACCGGAAGTTTGCGAGAAGATTTCTCTCTTCTGCAATGTCCCGACGGAAGCGGTCTTCATCGAGAAGGATGTCGAGACCTCGATCTACGAGCTTCCGCTGGTGCTCAGGCAGCAGCAGATGGATGCCAGGATTCTCGAGCATTTTGGCAGGAAGCCAGGTTCCGGCAACATGGATCGTTGGATCGAGGTCGTCGAATCGCTCCGAGCTCCGCAATCCGAGGTCGAGATCGCAGTGGTGGGCAAGTACATCGAGTTGACTGATTCTTACAAGTCGATTTATGAGGCTCTGACCCACGGGGGGATTCACCACAAATCTCGTGTCAGGTTCCGCAGAGTGCAGGCGGAGGATCTGGCTGAAGGTGATCCGGCTGCAGTGCTGGGGGGAGTCGATGGAATTCTTGTTCCAGGAGGCTTCGGAGAGCGTGGCCTCGAAGGCAAGGTTCGAACAGTCCAGTACGCCAGGGAAAGCAAGATCCCCTTTCTCGGGATCTGCTACGGGATGCACGCTGCGGTGATCGAATACAGCCGGAATGTGCTAGGGATGAAAAGCGCGTCCTCGACAGAGATTGACAAGGACACTGTTGATCCGGTCATCACTTTGCTCGAGGAACAACAAGATGTATCGGACAAGGGTGGCACGATGCGGCTTGGAGAGTGGCCATGCCGCTTCTCCAAGGATTCCACCTGCAGTGTCGAGTATGGCATTGCAGAGGCAGGCGAACGGCATCGGCACCGGTACGAGTTCAATAACATCTACAGAGATCGCCTATCCGAGGCGGGGTTGCGGATTGCTGGATCATCGCCAGATGGAAATCTTGTGGAAGTGGTCGAGGTTGTCGATCACCCATGGTTTGTTGCGTGTCAGTACCATCCCGAGTTCCAGTCGAAGCCTTTTGCTGCGCATCCTCTCTTCCGTGGTCTGATCGGGGCTGCCCTGGAGAGGAAATCGAGCCGTGATTGATTCGAACAAGCGGGTCGATGACGACTGGAAAAAGCGAGCGCAGGATGAGAAGGCGAAGATCGCCCAGGAACTGGAGGTCAGTCCAGATTCGGAGGCGGGAAAGGCAGCCGGGGACGGCTCCTCGCCTGAAGCGGACCCGATGTTCCCGGCCCTCGTCCAGCAGATCGCCTACCCCGCCTTGATGGCACTGGGACAGATTCCTGATCCCAGGAGTGGCGAGCGGATTCTGGATCTTGACCTTGCCAAGGAAACCATCAATTTGCTGGCTGTCCTTGAAAAGAAGACTGCGGGGAATCGAGACCCTGAAGAGGACAAGATGATCCGCGACTTGCTGAGGGATTTGCAGATGGCGTATACCCAGACCGCTCAGGCTGCCGCGCAACAAGCGGCCGCCGATCAGGCTTCAGGCAATCCGGCAGAATGAGGGATCTCCCTGGGGGATAGACCGATGAATTCGCGCAGAGTTCTCATCACGGCGGCATTGCCGTACGCCAATAACCATCCTCATCTCGGCCATGTCGCGGGAGTATATCTTCCTGCCGACACCTACAATCGGTATCTGCAGCTGACCGGAGTCGAGACGATTTTCATCTGCGGCAGCGATGACCACGGTGTTCCCATCACCATCTCCGCGCAGAAAGAAAACAGTACTCCTCAGGAGGTAGTGAAACGATACCGCACGATCCAGGAGCAGGTCTTTTCTTCTCTCGCCATCGAGTTCGATCACTACAGCGGAACGTCCACCTGCGAAGGCCACTACGAATTGGCCCAGGAGTTTTTTCTCAAGATCAAGGAATGCGGGGATATCGAGGAGCGATTCTCCGATCAGTTCCGTTGCGCAGGCTGCGAGATGTTCTTGCCGGATCGCTATGTCGAGGGAACCTGCCCCCTGTGTCGAGCCAGCAATGCCAGAGGTGATCAATGCGATTCCTGTGGTGGCGGATTTGAACAGGATCAACTGATCGACCCGATCTGTGCAAATTGTGGAGCTAGCCCACAACTCACTGCGACGAAGCACTGGTTCTTCCGACTCGATCGCTACGAGGATCGTCTCGAGGAGTGGCTCGGTAGTCGTGAGGGCTGGCGTGACAATGTTCGCAACTTCTCCCGCGCGATCGTGAAGAAAGGACTACCAGCCAGGAGCATCACACGGGATCTCGAGTGGGGTGTGCCCGTACCACTGGAAGAGGCGGGCGAAAAGGTACTCTATGTCTGGTTCGATGCACCGATCGGCTACATCTCCTTCACCCGTGAGATGTTCAAGGCCAGGGGCAGGGAAGATGAGTGGCGATCGTGGTGGAGCGACGAAGATGTGGAGATCGTCCATTTCCTGGGGAAGGACAACATCCTGTTCCATGCAGTGATCTGGCCAGCGATGTTGATGGGCCAGCAGGAATTTCAGCTGCCAGCAATTATCCCGGCAAATGAATTCCTCAACTTCAAGGGAGAGAAGTTCTCGAAGTCGAGGGGCGTGGGTGTGACAGCAGAACAGATCCTGAAGCAATTCGACACCGACCGGGTTCGTTACTACTTGACGGCAATCGCACCCGAGGGGAAGGATACTTCTTTCACCTGGGAAGATTTCATCCAGAGAAACAATGATGAGCTCTCAGATGTGATCGGGAATTTCGCTCATCGAGTGTTCACTTTTACAGAGAAGAACTTCGAATCGAAAGTGCCTGAAGGCGCAGCAAACTCTCCCTTCGAATCTGAAGTTCTGCAGGTGATTGAGAATGCACGCAAGGGTTGGGCAAGCGCTCTCGAACGACAGAAATTTCGCGAAGCCCTCGACGCGGTCGTGACGCTGGCAAGGAACGGCAACCGCATCTTCGATGCGGCGCAACCATGGAAGAGCAGGAAAGAAGATCCGGTCGCTTGCGGCGCCGACCTCGCGGCATTGCTCGAGTTGGTCCACGCAGTTGCGGTGCTGCTACTGCCATTCTTGCCAGACAGTGCGAGCAAATTGGCAGCGGCTTTCGAGAAAGCGGCTCCTCCTGCTGGTGAGTGTGTCAGTTGTCTGGGAGAGCAACGGCTGTTGCAAGCCAGCGCAGTGGTGGCGAGCCCAGGGATCCTCTATCCTCGATTGGAATTATCCGTCGATGATGAAGAATCGGCGACATAACATCGCTTTGCCCAGTCAATCCAGGTGATTTGGCTGGTATTTGTCGATCCCCTCAGCGAAGTATCAAATAGTTGCTTCACCAGTTCGCGCTTGATTCTTCCCTCGACCATGCCGGTGTAGATCTGTTCGCCCATTCGATAGCCGATGGCGTGGGCGGTACCCGCGGAGATGTCGGGGTCCCGGTTGGCAAAATCGTGATTGGCGGGCAGTTTGCCGTGTCCAGAGAGCCAGCTGGTTTCGGCTTCGATGTGCCCAAGGGTGTCCCGCACCGTCAATAGGGTCGCAGACAGCAGCGGATCCAGTGCATCGCCTTCCAGTTCTCTTGCGAGTGATTCGAGTTGCTCGACATCCAGGCAACTTCGCTTGTGATCGATGATCTTGGTCCCGATGTAACCGATGGCTTCCCGCATGGCGATCTCATAGAAATGTTCGATGGGGTCATTGGCCCGCCCCGAATCAGCGCAGAGAACCGAATTGATGTGATGGGCAGCCTCCTCTGCTGCGTGCCGGATCGAGAGATTACCAAGTACGATGATCTGAACCTGAGAGAGATAACACGATTCTTCCAGTTCCAGTTGAGCATTGACAAGTTCCATCTGCGAATCGTCGAGTTTGTGTGCTTCTCTGAGATTGTCCAGCAGGTCGAGATTTCGTCCCGTATGAACCGTGTATCCATCGAGTCCATCGGTCGGGATTTCAAGGTATCCGCAGATCGTTTCTATCAACATCCAGACCTGATCCGACATGATGGAAGAGGAGATGGCGGGGAGTTGTTGCAACCCCATCGACTCTTCGAGGACATCCTCATTCAATTGCCAGTTGAGGTACGACTGGTGCTTGACCAGGGGCGTCGTGTTGACCATGCAATATCGGTCGTTGCCGATTCTCACTGCGGAAACCTGTTGTTCGAGACCCTGAGATGCGAGTTCCCAGTAAACGCGATCGATGTTCTGGAAGACGGTGGTCTGACTCGGAAGACGGTGGCCTGCACGGTTCGCCATATCGGTGACGCTGCTGGGCAGATGTTGCGCCGCCACATGAAGATCTCCGAAGATCACCGCGAGAATCGCACCATCGTGATCCCTGAGGGCCTCGACGATTCTCATCGCTGCGATCTTTTCGCGTGCCTCGAAGGAATCACCGACGACGGTGGGCTCGGAATTGAGCGAGATGATCGGAAGCCCTCTGTCGCGGAAGAACTCCATTTGCACCGAGTAATTTCGCCATGGGAATCCCCACCTCTGCTCCCAGCTCGATTCTGATAGCAGTTGATCTTCATCGATCTCACGATTCCACCAGCGGTCGATCACATCCTGAGAATCGATGTGGAAAGCCTCGGTCGCGAGAACGACCTTGTTGCCTCCTTCGAGCAGCTTCTCGATCACTCTCAGCGGGCCCTTCTGGGATTCTCTGAGGGTGTGGTAATCACCGAAATGGATGACATCGGAGTCGGAGAGTTCGTTGACGAGTTGATCGATGGAGATGGGAGTGATGGGGCCCTCGGTTGCCTTTTCGTAGGTAGCTCGCCAGCGAGGAAGGGCACCGGAAGGGTCTATGATCGAAGCGTCGATCTCACCACGAGTTTCGTCGGAGAGCCGCTTTTGCAGTTCCATCAATCGAAATCGGGCGGGTACCGGTACAGCGGTCAAGAATCGGGCTCCAGCGAGTCCAGATCTTCAGGCGAGTTGAGATTCTGGAAGGGTCGAGATGTCGTATCGTCTCGGTGCTCGGGGAAATCTACAGGCCACCGGAGGAGCCGTGTCCGGGCTCTTCTGACCCAGGCGAGCAACGCAAGGTCTCCGTCAGCAGGCTCGAGCACTTCCAGCGCTGCAGGGTCCCACACCGCTGCCAGCGGCTGGGGTCGATCCTGCTCGACCGGAATCACCGAGATCCCTGTACTGTGATGTGAGCAGATGGTGGTCACTATCGACGCTGTGAGTTGCGGCAGGTCCACCGCTGCGATGAAAACAGGACCATTCACTCTCGTGATGATGGAGCCGAGTACATCGAGCAGGCTGCGACTATCCGGGGGATCGATCAGGATCTGGTGCCAGTTGAGTGGGTCGATCTTATCGATCAGTCGGTCATTCTTGAGGGCGATGGAGGTGCGGGGGAACAGCGCCGAGAGCAGCTCGAACTGGTGCCTCAGCAGCGTCTCCCCCCCGACCTCGAGCAGCGCTTTGGGACCTCCCATGCGAACCCCCGAGCCGCCTGCCAGAATCACGCAATCCGTGATCGGTTGCTGTTGTTGAGAGTCCAACCGTCAGCCCCTCTCCTGTGCAGGAGGAATAACTTGCTGAGGCGTGAGGGTCAACGGTACAGATTCAGGCTCGTGACCAGCGGCGCAATTGGCGCAAGGCTGCCGCCAGGTCCTTGGGTGGAGATGACGAGATCGTCATCGGATCGTCGGTGACCGGGTGACGCACCGTGATCGAGAGTGCGTGAAGGCCGAGACGGCCCAGCAGTGGCCTCTCCTCGGCGTCTCGGCCCTTGCGGTAACCTCTCTTGAATGAGGAAAGAAACAGTGGTTGCCCATCTCCGTACAAAGGATCGCAGATGCAAGGAGTTCCCAGCTTCGCCATCGCCATCCGGACCTGGTGGGTTCTTCCGGTCCTTGGCCGTGCTTCGACCCAGCAGTGATCGCGATACGCTTCCATCACTTGATACTCGGTGATGCACTCCTTGCCGTTGGATTGAAATCTCATCGATCCGGGGCGAGCAGGATTTTCGGCAACCTGAAAGATACTGGTTCCCCTGGGTGGATCCGGTAGATCCTTGACCAGCGCCCCGTAACTTTTCTTCACTTCACGTTCCATGAACTGATTTCTCAACTTCGATTGTGCAACTGCATTTCTGGCGAACAGGATGACTCCGGATGTCTCCTTGTCGAGGCGGTGGACAACATGGGGCCTGGGAGCAGCGGAGTCCGTTTGTTTCCAGTGAGACCAGAGAAGGTCGATGAGACAGATCCGATCGTGGTCCCATCGTTCGCTGACGGTCGAGTAGCCTGCTGGCTTTGAAACAGCACAGAAAGAGTCGTCGTCGTGAAGAATTTCCAGGCGAGGGTTGCGGCGTTTGTTCACAGGTCTGGTGACTCGTTTACAGTCAGTCGCTTGGCGGCGGTTTCCAGTTGCTGGATACCAAGCAGGGCATCGCCTTGCTCTTCTTCTCCTCGCTGGACGACCTGAGAGAAGGCCCCGATCACCTTCAGGAATCGATCATAGGAACTCTTGTCGCCACTTCTCCAGCGCGCGAATTCAAGCCAGCCAGAGGCGATGTTGATGGAAAATGAAGCTTGCGGGCCCGCTTCGGTACTCTCATCTGATTCCCTGGCAAATTCCCTGGCGGCCTCAAGCGACTTCTCGAACGCTTTCGAGGCTCCGTTCCAGTCCGACATCCCACATCGGTGAGCACCCAGCGCCCACCAGGCCATGCTGAAGGGAACTGGGCCCTTGTTCAGTTCATGTCGCCACCGCAGGCAGTCATCGGCGCAGCGGATTCCCTCCTGGTAATGTTCGAGCGTTCGAGGTTCATCATCGTCGGGCCAACAAGGTGCGAGGTCTGCAGCGAGGTTGTAGGAGAGAATGTTGGCCCCGTCGAGGCGCCTCGATTTTTCATCCGGGTCAGTTTCGAGTTCTGCCTGAGTGGCGAACTCACCGATGGCAGCCCGCGAGATGGCCACGATGTCATCGAGGGTTCTGGATAGATCCTGACCGCTGGAAATCCGCTGGCTTGCCATCAGGAATAGGCCTCTACGCTCGAGCAGAGGCTCCCTTGAGCGGATGAAATCGATCAGGGCAGAGACGCCTTCGACCTGATAGATCTCACTGAGTTGCGGCCACATGCTCTCGAAGGGGTTGCCGTTTTGATTCATCAAATCTCCTCAAGCAAAATTTGATCGAACCA
>QNYK01000106.1 GCA_003973385.1 Bacillota bacterium
ACATCGAAGAAGTCGCCACTGGCGTGACTCGATGTCAACGACTGGACTCCGCAGTTATCACTGGCAGAGGCTGGCGCCCAGGTGGCAACCGCTCCACAAGCACCTGCGTCGTTTCCGAGTGAAATGTCAGCCGGAGTATCAAGCACCACCGGGCTTTCCAGATCCTCCACCGTGACGATGAAGCTCGTCATCGTCTCATTGCCGTGGATATCTGTAGCCGTCAGGTCTACTACCGTATCACCGACCGGGAACTGGTCCCCGGAAGTGTGACTCAGAGTGATGCCGGCAACCTCGCAGTTGTCGGTCGCTGTTGGTGCAGTCCAGGAGACCGCAGCAGTGCAGCTTCCAGGCTCGCTCGGCACGGTCACTTGATCGGAAAGCCCGACGAACTCCGGTGCCTGGTCGTCACTGATGGTGACAAGGAAACTGGCGGTAGTTGCATTGGAATGGATGTCGGTCACCGTGTAGGAAACCTCTGTGCTACCAACCGGGAAAATGTCACCTGAATTGTGGCTTGAAGTCAGCGTACCCACCTCGCAGTTGTCACTGGTAGTCGGTGCCGTCCAGGTAACCACTGCCGTGCACAATCCAGTTTCAGCAGCCAGATTGATGTCAGCAGACAGTCCGGACAGCGCCGGTACCTCGTCGTCGGTGACGGTGACAAGGAACGAGGCCGTGCTGGTGTTGTCATCATCGTCCGCTGCCGTGTAGGTGACTTCTGTTGTACCCACCGCGAAGAAATCTCCCGGCTGGTGTGTTGAAGTCAGGATCACATCCTCATCGCAATTGTCGTCGGTCGTCGGAGGTGTCCAGGTGACAGAAGCTCCGCAAAGCCCCGCTTCGGCGGTGATGGTGATGTCGAGCGGAATATTCAGGATCACAGGCTCCTCATCGTCATGAACGGTGACGAGGAAGGATTCCGTCTGAATGTTTCCGTGAATGTCCGTCGCCGTGATGGAAACGGTGGTAATGCCTTTCGGAAGTGCATCGCCAGGCTGATGGCTCGCCACCAGGGTGTCGATACCGCAGTTATCCTGCGCAGTAGGTGCTGGCCACGGAGCAGTGCCGGTGCAGAAGCCTGCATCGGTCGGGATGACGAGGTCCAGGGGCACTCCGATCAACACCGGAAGTTCTTGATCCTCCACCGTGACGATGAAACTCTGACTCGTGGCGTTTCCGTGCACATCGGTGACGGTGTAAGTGACGACCGTCTCTCCGACAGGCAGTGAGGAACCACTGACAATGTCGGTCTCAAGAGTGGCAACACCACAGTTATCTGCGGTATCAGGGTCGATCCATGAGGTTGTTCCCTCACAAGTACCCGGCACGGTCGGAACCGTGACACGTTCTGGCAGATTAATGATCTGAGGGGCCTCGATATCAGTCACCGTGACTTGCATCGTGGCCATGGTTTCATTGCCGTGAATATCACTCAGGGTGAAAACGACATCGGTGGTTCCTACGTCGAAGTGCGACCCTGAAGTATGGCTGCTACTCAGACCCTGGATTCCACAGTTGTCTTGACTTGTCGGATCGACCCAGTTCGCCAGCGCAGAGCAAAGGCCCGGCTCGGAGTTCAGCTGGATGTCAGCCGGCAAATCGATGATCTGTGGTGCCTGGGCATCCGAGACGACAACTTCGAAGGTGGCCGTCGAGGAGTTGGTATGAATGTCCGTTGCAGTCAGAGTGACGGTGGTCGTTCCCACTGGGAATGTATCCCCCGGAGCATGACTACTCAGCAACTCGAAAACTTCACAGTTATCAGCCGCCGTGGGAGCGACCCATGTGGCCACCGCCGAGCAGAGATCCAGTTCTGAATCGAGCTGAATCGTTGCAGGGAGATCCAGGATCTGGGGCTGCTCCATATCCTCGACGATGACGAGGAAGGAGTGCTGAGAACTGTTAGCGTGATTGTCCGTGGCGGTGTAGGTGACCGTGGTCGAACCGACCGGGAAAATCGTTCCGGATGGATGTGTCGTCTCGACCAGTTGAACTTCGCAGTTGTCTGCGATGGTGGGCTCTGTCCACAGCGCCTGGGCCGTACACTGGCCAGGTTCCGAGGATAGGCTGATCTCGATGGGAGCGTCCATGATGGTGGGCAGCTCTTCATCGAGTACCGTGACCAGGATCTGAGCAGTGCTCTGGTTTCCGTGAAGGTCGGTTGCGGTGTAGGTCACAGCGGTTTCACCAACTGTGAAGATCCAACCCGGCTCATGAGTGGAAGTCAGCGTCGGAGATCCACAGTTATCAGAACTGGTCGGAGCAACCCAGGATGCCATGCCATCGCAACTGCCGGGACTGTTGGTCACGGTAACAGAAGCGACCAGGCCGTCGATGGTCGGAAGCTCTGTATCTTCGACGATCACCTGGAATGAAGCTGTGGACTCGAGTCCGGAGGCGTCCGTGGCGGTGTATGTCACCACAGTGGTTCCGACATCGAATTGCTCACCAGATTGACGATCGGAGACCAGCGTTGTGACATTGCAGTTATCTGTAGCCAGAGGCAAATCCCAGGTCGCCGCTGAAGCGCAGGTCCCCGGCTCATTTACCAGCGAGATGTCCGCCGGCATGCTGGATATCAGCGGTTGCTCGATATCCAGGACTGTCACGACGAAGGACTGCGTCACGCTGTTTCCGTTCACATCCGAGAGATCGTATGTGACGGTCGTGGTTCCAACATCAAAGGTGGTACCCGGCTCATGGGTGGTTGTGTATGAACCGATTCCACAATTGTCGCCAATGACCGGCTCGGGCCATGCAACAACACTTCCACAGATTCCTGGCGTGCTATTGGCACTCATATCAGCAGGAACACCATCGAGAGTCGGGAGTTCATCGTCGGAAACTGAGATGAGGAAGGATTCGATCTTGATGTTTCCGTGGATGTCAGTGGCCGTGTAGGTCACCTCGGTATCACCGACCGGGAAAGCAGATCCTGGGAAGGCGCTTCCAACCAGTGTTGCGGTGTCGCAGTTGTCGGAAGCAATCGGCATTGGCCAATCGACAACTTTCGTGCATATGCCAGCTTCGGTCGAATGTGCTGAACTGGTCGGCACACCTGAGATCACCGGTAACTCATTATCGTTGACGACCACGTCGAAAGCGAAATCAAGCGTGTTCCCATGCCCATCATCGACATTGATGGTGACACTCGTTGTACCGATGGGGAACAGTTCACCAGAGTTGTGAGAAATACTCACAAGGGGAGCACCACAGTTGTCGGTCGCAACCGGTGCGGCCCAGGAGTGTACCGCCCCGCAGGATCCTGGATCGTTATCGAGGACGATGCTCGTCGGGATTCCAGAAACCTGGGGCATCTCGTTATCGATCACCGTCAACTCGAAGGACGCTGCAGACTGATTGCCACTGGCATCTGTTGCGGTGTAGCTGATCAGCGTGGTTCCTACCGGGAATGCATCTCCTGGCTGGTGATCAGACGTGGATGTCGATCCAGGGCAGTTGTCTTCGATACTTGGGGCCGCCCATGACACCTGTGCTGTACACAATCCAGGATTGGAGTTCACGATGACGGTTCCTGGCAGACCGATGATGGTTGGGAGGTCCACATCGAGAACAGTCACCTCGAAGGAATGCAATGCAGCATTCCCGCTATCGTCGGTGACTGTGTAGGTCACAGCTGTGACACCTACGCCGAACGCATCTCCTGAGAGATGATCGCTGGCGATGGTGGTGTTGAGGCAATTGTCCGAAGCGGCAGGCTCGGCCCAGGTCACGATCGCATTGCACATACCAGGATCGTTATCGACCGTGATATTTGCAGGAGCACTGGAGATGGTCGGAAGCTGGTCATCGACCACAACGACATTGAATGTATGTACAGTGACATTACCGCTGACATCCGTCGCTGTGACGGAAACCGGGGTCGACCCCACCGGGAATGTGCTACCAGAGGTATGAGTTGAAGAGTTGGAGGCGATTCCGCAGTCATCGGTGATGATCGGATCGTCCCAGGTCGCCACTGCGCTGCACCCTCCGAGGTCGGCGATGACGACGACTTCAGCAGGCAGGCCAGCGATGACTGGCGGATTCGGGTCTGCATTCACCTCGCAAATATCGAGAATTGCATTCGCGTTGCAATCAAGAGCTCCTGTCGCGATATCGCATTCATCGGGCTGGCCGTTGACATCGCAATCGGGAGAGGTTCCGGCGAGGAGTTCACAAGCATCGATACTTCCGTTCTGGTTGCAGTCTTGCTGCGCACCTGAACTGAGTTCGCACTCATCTGGCAACATGTTGCCATTACAGTCAGTGGACAATCCGAAGGCGATATCGCAGATGTCCGGTACCAGATTCAGATTGCAGTCTTGAGAAAGACCAGAATCCAGTTCGCACTGGTCAATCTGGTTGTTCCCGTTGCAGTCGGTAGCGATTCCGATGGTGATCTCGCAAATATCGAGGGCATTGTTGCCATTACAATCCTCTGCAGTGCCATCTGTCAGATCGCAACTGTCAGGGATTCCATTGCTGTTGCAATCGATGGCGAAGCCAAACTGGATATCACAGGCATCAAGGAAGCCGTTTCCATTACAGTCGAATTCAAGACCATCAGCAATCTCACAGCTGTCCTCGATGCCGTTCAAGTTGCAATCAGTTTCACAATCATCTGGAATCGAGTTGAGGTTGCAATCCTGGCTATTGGTGCTCGCAATATCGCAAGAGTCGATGACACCATTGAGATTGCAGTCCTGCTCGGAGCCATTCGAAATCTGGCAATGATCGGGGACACCATCTGCATCGCAGTCCGATGCAGACCCATCAGCAATCTGACAGGAGTCAGGAACTCCATCGAGATCACAGTCCTGGCTCGTCACCAGGAAAATGTCGCATGGGTCGTCTATTCCATTTTGATTGCAGTCTTCAGCACCGATCAGGCGATCGATGGATGCGTATGCGGTTGAACTGGAAGCACCAACGACCCAGCGTCCAGCCATGGCAACGCTTTCCCCGAACTTATCATTACTGAGAATTGTAGCTGGCGAGAATGTAGAGGTCGTGTACCCGCCGGCACCATCCGCTTCACCGATGAGAAGAAGTCCAGCTTGTCCATCGGCGCGCCAAGCGCCCATGACTACCGAGCCATCACTGATCCCAACATCAATCCCCAGTTGCGCGTTTGGAAATGCCGGCTGAGAAAACTTTTGTGTCTGGTTGTAGACAAAGCCGGTCCGATCAAAGAGGTAGCCCGCTCCATTAGCCCCGTCAGCGATGGGAGCACCGACAATGATCTGGGTTCCAGAGATATCCAGTGATCTTCCGAACTGACTGCCCTCCTGAGGATCCTGTGCAGTGATCTTCTGGGTGAAGATCCAGCTGGTCTGGGAGATGCTTGTGTAGAGGAAGACCCCACCGACCTGCTGAAGGAATCCAAGATCGGATCTCTGATCTGAGATCGCGATGGTGTTTCCATCGATGGCTACTGCCCCGCCATACCTCTTGACCGGATTCGGATCGTTGGATTCGAGGATCTGATCCTCGGTCCAGGTGGTTCCATCATGACTGTAGATGTAGGCGGATCCTGGAGTGACACCAACAAGAGTTCGCCAGGCGCCGACGACTGCACGGTCCCCGGATATTCCGACAGAGATTCCGAACTCATCGCTGACCTGTCCATTGGAAGCTTCCAGCTTCTGCTCGAAGACCCAGCTCAGACCATTGTGTCTGTAGATGTAGGCTGCGCCGCGGCTCTCACTGAGAGGGCCACTATTGGCACCCGGTGATCCGACGATGAGAAGATCCCCATCGAGGGCCACGCTCCAGCCGAACTGAGCCAGGGCAGTGCTATCAGGAGGTTGGATGATGGCATCCTGGACCCACCGACTGCCGATGTTGCGGTAGAGGTACACCTCTCCCGTAGTGATACCTGACGTGACTCCGTCAGGGGCACCGATGGCGAGGCGATCTCCCGACATGTCGGAAGAACCTCCGAAACTGTTTGCTTGCGCCGAAACTGTGAGGAGATCTTCAAGAGATCCTTCACAGGCGTCCAGGATCGAATCCTGGTTGCAATCCAGCGATGGATCGAGAGAGATCTGGCATTCGTCCGGAATCCCATCTCCATCACAATCGTTGCTGGTGTTATCGACGATGTCACAGCTGTCAGCAGATCCGTTTCCGTTACAGTCCAGACCAGGTTCGCACTGGGCGAATACCACGGAACTGGAACCAAGGATCACACCAAACAGCAATACCAGGAAGGCGAGGGGCAGCGTCTTCATGGTTCTGTACCTCCAGAATTCTCGTGTACCTCACGGGCGGGGAATTGAATGGACAGAAAGAGGGAACTCCTCTTCCCGATACCAGGGATTCAACATGTACGCAGGTGCGAAACAGGGATGTAAACCGATGAGGGCTACATCGAATTTCGGCTTGTCTGTGGGAAGAGTAGGAACTCTAATTTAGCGTTCTTGGCATATCTGACTACCGCAGATTCCTCTGTTTCATTGGTTTGGGACAGAGAAAAAATATTCTTCTCGACTGAGATGTCGATTCACTGCCTCGGCAATACCTACCGAATCAGTACTATCTCGCAGGACCAGGTGACAGGAATGTGAGTACAGTCAGTCGCTCATGACTCTCGTTGCGGACGCCGTGTGGAACGTCTGCGGGTGCTACAAGCAGTTCGCCAGGGCCCATCGTGATCTGCTCGCCTTCGAGAAGAAACTGACCCTCTCCAGAGACCACCAGATAGACCTTGTCGACGCCTTCGTGGGCATGCAGGGAGTGTTGCTGGCCCGGCTCGAGCGCATTCACACCCACCAGCATCCGGTCTGAATGGTAAATGGTGCTCTTACCCATTTTTTTCCGATTCCAGACTGCATGATCCTGAGGCCGAATTCGGCGCGGGTGGGACTCAGCGGGTTCTGTGGGGTCCATCAGTTTGCCTCCGGAGATGACTTCCAGCGATCGAGTAATCCAACGACCGCATCTTGGCCCGATCGAACGCAGGACTCCAGTGAGATGCCATCGAGGTAACTGCCAGACAGCGCCAGTGCTGGCAAGGAACACAGGTCATGCTGCAATCGGTCGATTCTTCGCCGATGACCGCGGGTGGCCTGGGGAATCGCTGCCGGAGCACGCCCGACAAGAGCCAGTTCCACTTCCAGACCTGGACCGTGGACCTTTCTCATCGCATCGAGGGATCGTTCCACCAGAATCTTATCGGAATATGGATCGCCATATGGGCCGCCTTTCCCGGCCAGAAATACAGTTGCCAGACCATGTTGCGGAGGTGCCCGGAAGGGAAACAGCGACGAGCTCCAGATCGCCCCCAGGACCCCGAGCTTTTCACTCCTGGGGGCCAGAAAACCGAATCCCCGGGCAGATGCACGCCATTTCCTGGCATCGTAACCTATCTGTACGAGCGAAAGAGAAGCATACGGAATCGATTCCAGGATCGCCCGACTCCTATCGCTGACCGGGGCCAGAAGTGCTGCACAGGCGGGTGCGGGAAGCGCCAGGATGATGCCATCCACCTCTATCGTATTGGATGCATACGCCCCCCTGTAATGGACCTTCCAGCCTTCATCTGCTGGCTCCAGCGCCTCGACCGGGGACCCACCATGAAACCGATCACCCAGGTCAGCGGCCAGTGCGTGCGGCAATGAGTCCATTCCATCAGCGAGGGTTCCCGGGCCCGAAAATGGCGCTCCACGCACCGCGGGTTGCCGCAGCAGCCCCGCCAGCACACTGCCATGTTGCTGCTCCCACTGACGCAAGAGCGGCTGAAACGAATCCACTTCCAGTTGCTGGGGCCACCCTCCAGAACTCCCGGCGACCATCGCATCCGCGAGGATTCGAGCGGCTTCCTCGCCGAACCTCCTCCGAAAAAATGCGTGGACCGTCTCCTCCTCGACGCCCCCGCGACGGATGAACGGTTCCATCAGCAGCCTCGCCCAGCCGACCGGTGAGAGCACACGTGAGAAGGGAATTGCGAGCGGTGAAGATGGCAACTTCCGCAGTGCACCTCGACGCCAGATGTATCGAGCTCTGGCATCTGGCTCGGCACTTCTCAAGGTACTCGTGAGTCCAACCCTATCGATGAGCTGAATCAGCGATGAACTCGACGGCAGTACGGAATGAGGACCCCACTCAAGAGTCCATTGATCTTGCCTGGTCGTTCGAATCCAGCCACCGGGCCGATGGCTAGCCTCGAACAGATGAACATCTGCACCGAGGTCACGAGCATGATGGGCTGCAGAGAGTCCGCTAATTCCCCCACCCACCACTGCGATGCGGCAGCCTTTGCCAGACTCAACTGCGTGCACGAATCTCGTCCACCACTGCCCGGACATTCTCTACGGGAGTCGTTGGTAGAATACCGTGACCCAGGTTGAAGATATGTCCCGGGTGATCGGTAAATACATCGAGAAGATCGCATACCCGGCTACGAAGGTCATCGACTGGAGCAAACAGAGCCTGAGGAGGCAAGTTACCCTGCAAGGCACATCGATGGCCAAAGATCTCGAGCGCATGCTGCGGACGGGTCATCTCATCGAGACTCACCGCTTCAACTCCCAGTTCGTCAACCATGGAGGCAATCGCATGCAGGTGGCTGGCTGCGCCTCTGATGAAGAGGATCCTCGGCACACCACAGCCATCCAACCCCTCCAGGATTCTCCGGCAGTAGGCGAGCGAGAACTCTTCAAAAGCCTGATGACCGAGCATCCCTCCCCAGGAATCGAACAACTGTATCGCATTTGCTCCCGCCTCGACCTGTGCCAGCAGGTAAGCCGTCACCGTATCTGCGATCTTCTCCATCAGGAGGTGGAGATCGGATGGACTCTCATAGACCATTCGCTGCGCGGCAGCAAAGGTCCTGCTCGGAGAACCCTCAAGCGCGTAGCATGCAAGAGTCCACGGTGCTCCTGCAAATCCCAGCACTGGCACTTTTCCGTCGACTCTGGCATGAGTCGCTCGAATCACATCCATGACAAAGCCGGTCGACTCGACCGGGTCGGGTATACAGAGTCTTTCGATTCCATCCCTGCCGGTCAGTGGATCAGACATACAAGGCCCGCGATCACCGAACTCGACTCCCATCCCCATCGCCTCGAGCGGAACCAGGATATCGCTGAAGATGATGACCGCATCGACATCGAGCACTTCGAGCGGTTCCACGGTGACTTCCGAAGCTAACTCGGGATTCTTACACAGTTCGAGGAAGTCTAGCCCTGATCGGATTTTCTGATACCCCGGAAGGTATCGACCCGCCTGACGCATGAACCAGACCGGTGTCCGTTCCGTCGGTTGACGACGAAGCGCTCTAATCAGTAGTGAATCTTGCTGGTTCATTTCGCCACCTTCTGCATCAACATGAGCCCAGCATTCTTGCAGCTTGCTCGGCGCCATAAGTGACTATGAACGATGCTCCAGCCCTGCGAATCGCCTGGAGACTTTCGATATATACCTGATCTCCGTCGATCAAGCCCTGTTCAGCAGCCGCCTGAATCTGCGCCCACTCACCGCTGACATGGTAGGCCGCCACCGGCACCTCGAAGGTATCGTGGACCCTCGCGATGATGTCGAGATAGGGTAACCCTGGTTTGATCATCACGATGTCGGCACCTTCATCGATGTCCAGCGCCACCTCCTGCAGTGCTTCCCGAGCATTACGGGGGTCCATCTGGTATGCCAGACGATCTCCCCCCGCTGGGGCACTCTTGACAGCTTCCCTGAACGGACCGTAATAGGCTGAGGCATACTTGGCAGCGTAGGAGAGAATCATCACCTCTTCGTGACCTGCAGCATCCAGCGCGACGCGTATCGCCTGAACCTGGCCATCCGCCATCGCAGATGGGGCTACGATATCGCAGCCTGCGTCTGCGAGGATCGTTGCCTGACGTGACAGTACTTCCAGGGTCGCATCGTTATCGACCTTGAATTCACCTGGCGATTGTTCCTGTAGGACACCGCAGTGGCCGTGGTCGGTGAATTCACACAAGCACACATCAGCGATGATGACCATCTCGGGAACACTTTCCCGGACTGCCCTGATCGCCCTGGGAACCACCCCCTCGGGATCGAGAGAACTGGATCCTGTGGCATCCTTCCGATCGGGGATCCCGAACAGGATCACCGCAGAAACTCCTGACTCCTTGACCCTGAGAACCCGTTCACCGATCCGGTCCGTGGAATGGTGTGACTGGCCCACCAGAGTTTCGATGGGGCGGTCTATTTCCTTGCCATCGCAGACAAAGAGCGGCTGTACCAGATCGTGTCTGCTCAAACGAGTCTCCGATAGCATCTCCCTGATTGCGGGATTCTTCCTCAGTCTCCGCATTCTCCGCTGAGGGAAGCTCGCCATCTCGCGCCTCTTTTCACTCACTGCTGATATCGAGCAGCGAACTGGATGTCACGGCCAATTTACCGAGCCTGCCACGATCCTGGAACAAGCCTGGATCAGATCCACCGCTGTTGACCGTACAGCGATCTCGATCCTTTTCCAGCCCTGCACTTGCAGTTCTCTTGCAGTGGTAACACCTGTAGCCACTGCAGGAGTCACCTGCATCACATCGCACGCATCATCGATTCTGGAAACCACTGCACGAACGGATGCCGGACTGGTAAAGATAATTCCCGACAGGCTTTTTTGACCGGCGCTCCAACTATTCGGATCCAGATCATCTTCCACCTGGGATCGAGATACTTCCACCCTCATCACATCGATGCCGGCGGCCGTCAATCGTTCAGAGACGATCGGCAAACCAAGATCGCTCGTGAAATGAATCGCGCTGCCGCATTTGATCTCGGAAAGCAGCTGGGAGCAGAGCGAGTCCGCTCCACTTCCATCTCCTTCGACGCTGACCTCGAACCCTGCTTCTCGAATAGCATCAGCGGTTGCAGGCCCGACAGCGATCCACTCCATCGATCTGAGAGCATCATGCTCCGATGGATTGATCATGGTGAAAAAGTGTCTGACCGTGGTCGCACTGGTAAAGATGAACAGTGAGCCGCCAGGGAGTCCATCCAACGATTGCAGGACCGGCTCGCTGGGACCTCTTCTGAGCAAGATCGCCGGGGATAGGACTACCTCGGCACCATTCTCCTCCAGCGCGACCCGCCAACTCGAAGCTCTCTCTCGTGGACGAGTCAGAATCCAGCGGGAACCTTCCAGCGGTAGAACTCCCATCAGATCTTCTCCTGCTGATCGAGTCGGTGGAGGATGGCATCTCCTCCAGCCTTACGAACCTTCGCAGCCAGTTCACGCCCTATCGATCGAGGGTCCTTCGCTGAGCCTTCAAAGCCGAGTCGAATCAACTCGGAACCATCCGGTAGACCGAGAACACCACAAAGAGACAGTTGCCCCCCGGTACGGACGGCGATGGCTCCTATCGGTAGATGGCATCCTCCCCCAAGAGCGGCGAGAAACTCTCGCTCGGCATCGACACAGGCTCTCGTGCTTGCGTCATCCAACTCTGCAACCACGGAGGTGAGTTTCTCATCTTCGGCGCGGATCTCCACTGCAAGCGCACCCTGGCCCGGTGCGGGGGTGATCTCGGTGGTCGAGAGAGTGCAACGTATTCGGTTCGACAGTCCGAGTCTGTTGAGACCTGCAGCGGCGAGAACCAGCCCAGCATCCCCCCGCTCCTGATGCACTCTGAGTCTTGTATCAAGATTGCCGCGGATTCCAGCTATCTCAAGGTGAGGGTATCGGTGCAGGATCTGGCAAGATCTGCGCAATGACCCGGTGGCGACAGAGGACCCAGGGGGAACATCGACAAGTCCGGGATATCCCTCGGAGATCCATGCGTCACTCGGATCTTCTCTGGCTGGGATGGCAGCGATCACAAGCCCGGGAGGCTGCTCGACCGGAAGATCCTTGAGCGAATGCACAGCCACATCGATTTCACCATCGGCGAGAGCACGCTCCACCTCCGCCGAAAAGACACCCGGTGATCCCATCTCGTGAAGCGGTGTTGCCTGATCCTGATCTCCACCGGTCTCGATCAACACCTCCTCGATGATGATCTCTGGATGCCTTGCCCTGATCAGATCGGCGATGCCGCCAGATTGAGTCCTGGCCAGGACACTCGCACGTGTTCCCAGTCGTATCTTCACTCGACTTCCTTCTTCTGCTCCTCGGTATCATCGCCTTGAAATAGCGACTCGAGGCGGGTCAAGAGTGCATCACTGAGCTGGGTGCCAGATGTCCGCAATTCCTCTGTCGGTCTGTGAAGCACCCTCTTCACTACTTTTCGCATCAATTTCGAGAGATGGTCATGCACCTCGATATCCAGTTCATCGCGCAACAGGTCCAGTTCCTTCTGGCTCGCATCTTCCAGTGCTTTCCGTAGGGACCGGATCGCTGGTCCTAACTGCTGATTGCCGATCCATCTCTCAAATTGCCTGCACTCATGTTGAACGATTTCTTCTGCATCTGGAATCGCTGCTCTTCTTGAATCCAGGTGACCCTCGATCATCCGAGCGAGGTCGTCGATGTTGTAGAGGAAAACCTGCTGGAGACTTCTCGCCTCGGGATCGATGTCTCTCGGGACACCCAGGTCCACAAGCAACAGGGCCCTGGCTCGACCTGCTAGCGAGGACCTGACCAGTTCAGTATCGATGATGGGTTGCTGGGATCCAGTTGAACTGATCACTACATCAGCATCGCAGATGTGCTTTCCCAGTGCATCCATGTCACCAAGGGTGGCTCCGTAGACCTCAGCAAGAAACTCAGCGTGCTCATGACTCCGGTTGAGGATGGTTATCTTCGCATCCTTGATACCTTGCAGATGCTTCAGAACAAGTTCCGACACCTCGCCTGCGCCTACAACGCAAAAATTGAGTCCGCAGAGGTCTCCATGAATCTTACGAGCAATTTGCAGGGCTCCGTATGCCACCGACAGCGCGCCATCTCCCAGAGCAGTCTCGGTACGAACTCGCTTTCCGCAGCGAAGAGCCTTCTCCCAGAGCTTCCGGATGATCCGGCCATCCACGCCGGCTTGTTTTGACAAATCGATGGATAATCGAACCTGCCCCAGTACTTCGCTCTCTCCCAGCAACTGGCTCTCAAGCCCTGACGCCACCCTGAGAAGGCGATCGATCGAATCGGTATGACCAAGAATTAGTTGAGTGGAGTTGTCCGGAATCGTGAAGTTCCGTTCCATCGACCAGCGCTGGAGAGTATCGCGGAGGATCGACTCCCCTCTACGTTCATTTTCGACAGCTATGAAAAGTTCGGTCCTGTTACATGTAGAAATGATCAGCGCGTTATCGATCTCGGATCTGCTGGACATCTCCATCAGAAATCGAATCGCCTGATC
This sequence comes from Bacillota bacterium, assembly GCA_003973385.1. Taxonomy (GTDB): domain Bacteria; phylum Planctomycetota; class UBA8108; order UBA1146; family UBA1146; genus QNYK01. Next base: position 13,284 of record QNYK01000106.1, read on the forward strand.
ATCGGAAAAGGCCATCTTCTCGCGGATCTCGATGGGGAATACCGAATGGCTCAGTGTGAGGCTTGATAACTTCATCAGGCGTGGGGTCCAAATCTGATTATCCAGACGATGATGAAAATAACGCCTCCCAGGCCCGTGACCGAAAACCACGCTCGCCAGGCAGTCACCGTCCCAGTCGAACGGGGCACCAGAGCCAGAACCCCGAACAGAATCGCCAGCGCCAGTGAAATCGACGTCACCGGACCGGTTGACCAGGTGAGTACTTCCCCGAGGAACACTGCGCTGACCATCGTGACGACCAGCGAAACTGTTGCTATCACGGTTGCCAGCCGGATCAAACGGGAGAGCGATTCCAGGGAGGAGAGCCTATGAAAGAGAACTCCAAATTGTCCGCTCTTGATCGACCGCTTCAGCAGTAGCCAAAGAACACCATGAATCCCAGCTGTGGAGACCCCCGCGACTCCAATCCAGGCCGTGAACGCATGAAGTGAACTGATCGAGTCGATCCCCTGCGGATCCGTGATCGATTCTCCCAGCGAGAAACTTGCACTTCCTAGCTGGAGGAGAAAGGTCACTGCAATTCCGAATATGAGTGTGGATCTATCACGTGATATCCCGGCGAGTACCAGGTGCATGGTTACTATCAGGAGCGCCAGCAGTGAGAGAGTCTCCCACCGACTCGCAACAGGGCACGCTCCAACCTCGATCCCACGAACGATCAAGGCAACGAGGTGAATCGCAACCGTCACACCGATCCACCGGGTGGCGAGCATTGAAGGATCCTGCCGCTCCCTCAACGCCCGGAATTCTCCTGAAAGAAGAACGCCGTAGAGGACGGTCAGGATGATCGCAACGCAGTTGGTAACGATCTCCAAGGTGTATTCCCCTTGCAGTTATCCGCCAAGCGCGTTGACGATTTCCGGGTCCAGACCCGCAAAAGAGCTCAAGTACTCGACACGCTCTTCACGGATTCTATCAACATGAACTCTGTACTCTTCATCTCGTCCTTGATCGTTATACAGGATTCTAGGTTGCAGAATTCCAATGTCAGACTCATCGATTCCAGGGACCGATGTCGCCACCAGATAGCCAAAATCAGGATCGGTCTCCCAACTGATGGTAGCTTCTGCAATCCCCTTCACGATGGCACTGGAATGAGCGATTCGAACTTTTTTCGACCGATCGTCGCTGTCGGGGCCTCCGACTCTTCCAGTGTTGAGAAGATAGGCTTCCATCGGGTGCGCCCTCATCAACTCGAGGAAACGATTACCTTGTTGAGAATGGAGCAATGGGAAGAAGGGGTTTGTTCCAGGTACTCTCAAGAACTTGCCTGCCTCATCCTTGCCTCCAGCACTCGTTCCCTGGGTTTCTCCGAGCATGAAATAGGCTGCAGACTGCTTAGCATCGAGTTTGCAGACCCCTGGAATGATGTTTTCATTTCGATTCAAGATCAGCAGGAAATCAGCGCTTGGAACCTCTCTGGCATCTATCGCGCCAGAGATATCCTCCATGCGAATGACTGCTCGGCCATTCTGAGTGTAGGACTCATCGAAGAAATCGATGTTGCCATCATTGTCCTGAGCAACATTTTCCAGGTAGGAAACCTGTCTGCAGACCGCGGCATGAATCGTCGGCTCATCTTCAACTGAAAGACCAAAAGTCTTTGCAAAACAGCCATTCTCTGTCGCCTGAATCGTCCCATCATCCATCATTGCAACAAAATCATCCTGGACGGGACCGGAACCATTCTGTCGCGTGAAGGTTGTTGTCGTCTTGCCGGTGCCGCTCAGTCCAACGATCAGGGCAGTCTTCTGTTCATCGCCAACAGGAATCATCTTGCAACCAGCATGAAGTGCCAGTCCTCCCTTGTTGTAGACAAGGGCATTCCACATCCGGAGTCCACCCTTTTTTGACTCGCCGAAGTAATCGGAGTTCATCACCCTGGTGACTCCTGCTTCGAGATCCACTGTAATGCAGCGATCATCTGGATACCCATTGGCCACGACACTGGGCGTGTAAACCACGGTCAATTCCGGTTCCCACTGTTCACTTTCGTTGCCGTCCAGCGGGTAATAGAGAAGATCTTGCATCGCGGCGATGTTGGCGAAAGCCTTCTCCATCCACAGGCGAGCTGAAGTTCTGTGCTCGGGATCATTTCCGATGTAGCCATCGACACATACCATCTGTGCTGATCGAATGAACTCGTCCTGCATTTCAGCGATCCGTTCGCCCTCCTTGCGAGATATGCACTGATCGCTGTGTCGAGAAGGGTCATCATCGATGATGTAGGTCGACTTTTTGGATCTAGAATCGACGCGAGTCTGAACATTCAGATTGTCGAAACTGGTCACATTCGCATTTGACATCTGCGAACTGAGATCTCTCAGCAATTCTGCGCTGGGTCGGAAAATTGTTTCCTTGGGTTCGATCTTGAAACTCTCCAAGATTGCCATGCCTCTCCTTCTCATCTCTCGATATGGGATAGCCGTGAGCCACTCTGAGCCCGAAGTTTCAGGAAGATATCAGGCTACCATCGGCACAAGTCTGGTCACACCAAAGCCGCAGGATAATTCCAGGGGGCCAGAAAGCGCGAATTACGGCGATTGAGGTGTTTTCCCCACGTAGCCAGCACCTTGATCGTAGGCCCTGCGAAGGTGACACTGCCTGTCCAGTCCGGGTCTCAGCGCGACATACGACGCGATGAAATCACCTGCTTATCCTCCCCAGAGATCCCGATGAAGGCGCGCCTACCAGGCGGCGAGGGGCAAGATCCGATCGGGATCTAAAGGAGGGATATGAGAAAACTATTCACTCTGGAAGAGGCAAACCAAACTCTTCCCCTGGTTCGAAAGATCGCTTCCCGAATTGTCGAGGAGGGGCGTCGGCTCGAGGGGCTCGCAGGGATTGGTCCCGATTCACCCAAGCGCGGCAAGATCGAGAGTCGCAGGCAGGGTCACATCAAGCAGCTCAACAGCCTCGGATGCGAATGGCAAAGCATCGGCATGGATCGTGGTCAGGTGGATTTTCCGTCGAAGATCGCCAACAGAAGTGTGATCCTTTGCTGGCGACCCGGTGAACGAATTATCAAGAAATACCGCGAGCCCTCCGAGGGCATTTCGCACACTCATATCCTGCCCCGAAATGGTGTGACCTACTAACGGTCAGAACCCCAGGTTATTTCGGGACAGCGCTGATCAGCCAGATCAGCAGTAGTTGCGTCCACTGCGTCTCTCTCGGATACCCTTTTCAGTGCCCCCAGCGCCTCCTCCAATGACTTCCACTCTCTCTTGAGTCTAGGATCACGGCGACAGATCGGTGGAAAATCAACCTTCCATGCAACCTCACCTTTTCCCAGGGACACCGCTGTGACCCTGAGCCCTCCTTCGGCATGGCTAGTCATCCTGTCCTCCCTGCTGATCGCTGCACTGAGACGGGATTACCCATCTGGATAGTGACATGATTGTAATCACTGTCATCCCCGATCGGAACCATTTCCGCCGATCGCTTGCCAAGGCGATCAAGCCACCTCACCATCTCGACTGAAATCTCAACAAGGAGAACCGATGCGCCAATTCGATGCGATCATCCTGGATCTGGATGGCACCTTGATTGAGGACGGTGGTGGCATCCGCCCCAGAGTCCTTTCAGAACTGCGTAGAATCTCCTCTTCAGGTGTTCATGTGATGGTGGCTACGGGTCGCTCGGAACAGTCTGCGTCACCTGTCATCGATGAACTGGGAATCCTCAATCCTACGGTGATCTACAACGGAGCTGCAGTCTGGTGCCCCAGGAAACGCTGCCTGATCGAGGAACGAAACCTCGAGAAAGCACTGCTCGATCGTCTTCTGAAGTACGCCGAGCAGAATGAACTGCTACCGGTCGTCATGTGCGCAGGGTCGAAGCGGGCGTTCTCACCCAGAACAGATGCTGTCGGATACGCACTTCACGATATGAAGAATATCGAGATCGTTTCACCCTCGCAGATGAGGATCGAACGACCCATTCGCCTCTCCCTCTTTTCTGATCGCCATCAGGATTCAAAGGGATTTGCAGATGAAATCCGATCTGTCTCTTCTTCCGATGCCTACTACACCTGGTTTCCTCTGAACCTGTTGCCTTCACACGAAGACAGTACGTTGCAGGTTGTCGATGTCCAACCCAGCTGTGAAGGCAAAAAGGAGGCACTTCGGTTTCTTCAGGAACATCACAAGATCCCTGCGGATAGATGCGTTGCGATTGGAGATGCTACCAATGACAGTCCCATGGTAGTGGACGCAGGTCTGGGAGTTGCGATGGGAAACGCGATGAACGAACTCAAGCAAGTCGCTGACCGGACAATCGGGCCCAATGATACGGATGCCATCGCCGATCTGGTCGCTGAGTTGTGGCCGGTCTGATCCACTCTTCACATCGCGCGGATCAAACCTCTTTACCGGAGTAGAGTTTTGCGACCTGTTCAGCATAGCCGTTGTACAGGAGCGTTGGTCTCCGCTTACCCGTTCCGATGTCCCGTTCCATCGCCTGGCTCCATCTCGGGTGCGGTTTTGAAGGATTCACATTGGAATAAAATCCATATTCTCTCGGCAACGCCTGATTCCAGAAGGTGGCCGGCTTCTCCTCGGTAAATTCAATCCTGACGATCGATTTTGGAGATTTATAGCCGTACTTCCAGGGCACCACCACTCGCCATGGAGCGCCGTGCTGCATCGGAAGCCCATGGCCATAGAGGCCTACAACTGCCATTGCCAGGGGATGCCTCGCTTCGTCCAGCCGCAACGCTTCGAAGTATGGCCATGGCCACTGCTTGTCCTTTTGGCCGGGCATGCGAGCTTCATCCAGGATGGAGATGAAACGTATGTACTTCGCCTTTCCGAGCGGTTTGCAACGATCGATCAATTTGTTGAGCGGGTAACCAATCCAGGGGACCTGCATCGCCCAGGTCTCAACACAGCGAAACCTGTACAGTCGCTCTTCCAGCGGAGCCACCTTCATCAGGTCATCGAGATCGAGGGTCAACGGCTTTTCTACAGCTCCGGCCACCTCTATTTTCCATGGAACTACCTTGAAGTTGCGTGCCATCCGCCAGACGCGATTCTTCACGCTGGTGAACTCGTAAAAGTTGTTGTAGATCGATGAAATTCCTTCCGGTGTCAGAGTTCGTGGAGCAATCGTGAAATCGGCGCTTCGTTTTGCAGGGAATAGATCCTTGAACTGTTCACCGATGGCGGGCTGTATCGCTTCTGGGTTGGGATCTTGAAGAATCCAGGATGCGGAGATGCCCTGCAGTATCTCTGAAACTCCAAGCGTCGAGAGGCCAGCCAATCCCATGCCCATTCCTCGAAGAATGCTCCTGCGGTCGAGGAACTGATCTTCAGGCGTTACTGATATCTTGTTTGATGACATTCTAGAGGCCTCTCTTCAAGTCGCGTGGCGCTGACCCGGAAGATCTGTTCCCTTCCAGGCTACCGACCTGGCAATTTCTCTCAAGCCCACTTCTTCGCCCATCGTCACCTCGAACTGATTCACGGCCTGCTTCCCCATCACTCGGAGGAGGGATCCTTCTTTTCAGCCGCAGGGAGTCGTACGGTTCGTACAGCAGTACCCCCATCCACACCGGTTTCCGTCCAGGCGACCACGGCAGCTCCAGATCCTGAAGAGATGATTCTGGGATAGCCGCTCCTTCGTCCTGGAGAGGTCTTGCCGACGATATGTGATGACCAGATCCGATGCCGAATGGATTCCTCACCGGCGGCTGTGGCCACCTGGCCCCAGCGGCGAACCCTCACCTCTGCGCCCTCTCCCTTTCGCTCGATCCAGCAGACGAGAAAAGTACCATCCTCCAGCCCTGTCAGATCGACGCGGCCGATGGGGCGTCCATCATCTATGCGAACCGGAATCGAGCTGTCATCGGAAGTGTTCAGTGATTTCACCAGTACCGCACCTTCGGGAGATGGTTTATCGAGTACCCGATCGACTCCCGTGAACCAGGCCACCGCACGATCCTCTCCAGAGATTGCGATGGCGGGACCGTTGACCGGGCATCCCTCCTGAACCCAACCGTCCTCATGCACCAGACCGGTATCAGTGATCTCTTCAGCGGTGAGCGTCATCCAGGAGATGTCCCTCACATCCAGATGATCGCGATCTCGGTAAACGAGCGAAATCTGTTCCCCACGCACAATCGCGTCGAGTGGACAGCAATCGCAAACACGATCATCTAGAAGCCGATCTGTACCGCGTGTTCCGTCTGCAGCGATCGTCGTCGAGCGCAGAGTCATCGGCTTTCCAGAGCCACCCACCATGGCGCGGCCATCTAGCCAGGCCAGGTAGAATCGATCTCCCATCGAGCGCAGTGCCACGAAACCATGTTCCGTTGGAGAGGAATCTCGATGAGGAATGATGGGATCACTCCAGTTCTTCCCCTGGTCACGGGAAATGCTGACGTTCACACCATATGCGTACGTCTCATCTGAGATCCTTCCGAGCCAGTGGACCGCAATCGTTCCGTCCGCGAGAACCGCTGCAGAGGGAAAGTCAGCCCAGTTGACAAACCAACCCGTGCCCTGGGCTGCAGTCACCGGCTCGCTCCACCCCTTTTCCGAAAGTGTTGAAAGACGCAGGCGAACACCTTTCCCCGCGGGGATCGGTTCTACCCATGAGATCCACACGGAGCCATCTGCGCCTCGAGTCAGGTTTGGAAGCGCAGACCCCTTTTCCGTCTTCAGGGTCAAAGGCTCGATCCGCAGAGAAGTTGGCTTGAAACTGGGCTCATCTGCAGTCAACGGCAGAGGAACTGTGAGAATCACCAAGCTCATCACCAGAGTGCATATCAATCGATTGCGATCAGTACCCCGCTGCATGGCCGTCCTTTCTGGACTCACTGGCTCCTACCCAGACGCCATGTTGTGAATCCTTCATCACCGCCTGGTATCCGCCGAAGAGCCCCTTGCGGCTTCCAATCTTGTGCCCGAGGCGAACCAACTTCTCGATCACATTGGCATCGAACCCGGATTCCAGCGCGACTTCTCCCCCATCGGTCATCACCGATCCCGTGGGTTGAGATGATCCGACATGAACTAATCTGGGCGCATCCCCTGCTTCCTGCAGGTTCATTCCAAAATCAATGAGATTCATCAATACCCACGCCTGCGCCTGAGGTTGAGTCGCCCCGCCCATCACGCCGAAGGAAAGCCATGGCTCTCCATCGCGTGTGACAAATCCCGGGATGATCGTGTGGAAGGGGCGCTTCCCTGGCGCGTAGATGTTGGCGTGGCCATCTTGCAGACAAAACAACTCACCTCGATCCTGGAGGCCGAATCCGAGTCCGGGTGGACAGACACCACTGCCGATTCCCCGATAGTTGCTCTGTATCAAGGACACCATGTTTCCCGCCGAATCTGCAACAGACAGATAGACGGTGTCCCCGACGTCTGTCTGACTTCGACCGGTGTCTATCCGGTTTGCTGCCTTATCAGGATCGATCATGTTCCGGAGCTTGTCGGCGTGGTCCTTGGAGATGAGTTGTTTCACCGGAACATCGTGAAACTCCATATCGGCGTACTCTCTGGCTCTGTCCTCGAACACCAGTTTCTTGGCCTCGATGAAGTGATGGAGATGCTCAGCACTGCCAAACCCCCACTCCTTGACGGGAAAACCCTCCATGATGTTAAGCAGTTCAAGAACAGCGATTCCCTGACCATTGGGCGGAAGTTGCCACACCTCGATGTCGCGATAACTGGTACTGACCGGATCGATCCACTCGCCCCGGTGAGACTCGAGGTCCTCCGTTGTGATGTAACCGCCATGCTCCTGGATGAAGGAAGCCATCTGCTGTGCCACTTCACCCTTGTAAAACCCATCGCGGCCGTCACTGCCGATTTTCTCAAGGGTGCGGGCGAGGTCAGAATTGGTCCAGATCTCTCCCTTCCGAGGTGCCTTGCCATTTCGGGTGAATGTATCGAGGAAGCCGGGTTGATCCGCGAGAACCCGGGCACTGATTTTCCAGTAGTGAGAGATCAACTCGGTGACTGGAAATCCTTCTCTGGCGTGGCGTATTGCCGGGGCAAGAACCCGATCCAGTGGGAGCACTCCGAAGCGTCCGTGTAATGCTGTCCAGCCATCCACGCATCCCGGCACCGAAATGGGCAAAGTTCCGTGGGCGGGAATTTCCTTCTTATCGAGAGCCTCGACTTCTTTCCTCATTTCCTCGAGGGTCAGGGAGCGGGGAGATCTGCCAGAGCCATTGTAGCCGTGGAGTTTCTTCTGCTTGGCATCCCAGACGATGGCAAACAGATCCCCGCCGATACCATTTCCGGTCGGCTCCATCAGGCCCAGACATGCGTTGGCGGCGATCGCTGCATCTACAGCACTTCCACCAGCCCGAAGAATCTCCAGCGCTGCCTCGGTCGCCAACGGATGACTGGTCGCGGCCATCCCATGCACAGCGTACACCTCGGACCGAGTGGCAAAGGCCTGGCCTGTGATACGATCCCCTCCTGAAATCCGCAGCGAGATGGTCACCAGTAGCAGTAACAAGAATATCAGTTTCATCGGTTCGCCCCACCTTTCGAGGAGAAGGAGTCACATCCTAACTTCGTTCCCCGGAGGGAGGAAGTGTGGGACCAAAGAGTGTCACATGGTGGCCCCTGGGGTGACATTGGATTACTCTTCTCACCTCGATGCAGAGACAGACAGGAGTGGGGATGAGTGACATCCGCAATGAGGATCTGTTCGAAGTTGCTCGCCAGTTCTTTCCTGGAGGCGTCAACAGCCCGGTTCGCGCCTTCGGATCGGTCGGGGGAACCCCTCGTTTCATTCAAAGCGCAGCTGGATGCCGGATCACCGATGCTGAAGGAAGCGAGTACATAGATTTCGTTGGATCCTGGGGACCGATGATCCTCGGCCATGCTCATCCTGGAATCCTCGAGGCCATCTCTCAGGCCCTTCAAGATGGAACCTCATTCGGCGCCCCCACGGAGCGAGAAAACCAGCTCGCTTCGCTGATCGTTCAGATGATGCCCGGCGTAGAGATGGTCCGCCTCACATCCAGCGGCACCGAGGCAACGATGTCGGCGTTGAGGTTGGCTCGTGGCATCACCGAACGAGATCTCTGTATCAAATTTGAGGGCTGCTACCACGGTCATGCCGACTCCTTCCTGGTCGCTGCAGGATCAGGAGCAGCAACTCACGGACACCCTTCCAGTCCGGGTGTCCCTTCAGCCACAGCCGATCTGACTTGCGTTGTCCCCTACAACGATCTGGAGTCAGTGACGGACTTCATGGGTGAGAAGGGTGATCAGGTCGCTGCCATCATCGTCGAGCCGATCGCTGGAAACATGGGTTGCGTTCTCCCTGCTGCCGGCTTTCTTGAAGGACTGAGAGAACTTTGCACGCAACATGGTGCGATGCTGATCTTCGACGAGGTGATGACTGGTTTTCGTGTCCACCCGGGTGGTGCCCAGGGCTTGCTTGGAATCGATCCAGATCTGACGACGCTCGGGAAGATCGTTGGCGGAGGAATGCCGATGGGGGTTGTCTGTGGCCCCAGATCTGCGATGGAGCAGTTCTCTCCCATCGGCCCCATCTACCAGGCGGGCACGCTGAGTGGTAATCCGCTCTCGGTCGCTGCGGGAATCGCCTTGCTGACCGAACTGAACAACTCTTCAGGGGAGATCTATCGCGACCTGGAGGCGAAAGGGCAGCGTCTCGAAGAAGGATGGAAGCAAGCACTCGAAGGCCATGGAATCACACACTGCTGGAACCGAGTCGGCTCGATGTTCGGGCTCTTCTTCACCGAGGGGCCCGTCACCGACTTCGCCCAGGCTGCTACATCTGATCAGGAGCTATTCCGACGGTTTTTTCATGGGTTGCTGAGAGAGGGAGTGGCCATCGCTCCCTCACCATTTGAGGCTGGCTTCCTGTCGATGGCACACTCCGATGCAGATATCGATCAATCCACCGTTGCGATCGAGGCACTCTCTCTCTGAGAGACCTGGCACGGTCGCAAGACAAAAGAAAAGGCTCCCCGATCTGCTTGATCGGGGAGCCCAGAATCGTCAGGAGTGACTGGCGAATCCTACAGGTCGTCTGCATCTCCGTCACAGCCGACGCCATCTCCGGTGGTCGGGTCAAGACCCGCAGCCGGGAAGGGAGCCATCGGCTCAGGTCCGTCGAGGAACCTGTAGTTGAAGATGTAGATGCAGTCAGCAGCATCGATGGTGCCATCGTCGTTGGAATCACAAGCATCCTCACATGTCGGAACATTTGAAGAACCTGAATCAAACAACCAGTTGATACCAAAGATACCGTCAGCAATGTTCACAATGTCATCACCGTTGCAGTCACTGCGGAGGAAAGAGTTGAAGTTGACCACCGTCAGAGTACCGCCAACAAGTGTCGGCTGACTGAGGAAGCCCTGTCCCGCCCAGACTGCGTTGTCCTGCGGAGGATTTCCGGCTCCGTCAACGAATCCGGTGTCCATCGACCCTTCGGCGGTGGTCAGCCAGTCGACGCTGAACAGAGCAGTGGTTGCGCCTGCAGGAATCTGGTTATCCAGAGTTCCGTCGGCTCCGGTGTCAGCGAGCCCGCCGAATACGATCGCACCAGGCGTGGTGGTGGGATCCTGAACAGCGAAGAACTCGAAGGCAAACATCGGCGTCACACCGGTCAGCATGGCAACTGAGCCGTTGTAACTCACATTGACCTGCACCGCATCGATGGCGGGCATGGTGACATTGACGAGGCTCACCGTGGTTCCTGCCGCATCACCCAGCACCGCAGTCGAACTCGAGGCGGAGAACTGGTTGGGGTTGATCACATCCACCGTTCCGCAGTTCTGTGCCGGAGGAATACTGGCTCCACCGCTGACCACAACTGTGGCCACTGGCGGAGTTCCTTCGGTGTCACAGAAGCAGACACTGGCATCGTCGGCACCCGTGATGGTGTAATCCATCGTCAGCATCTCGAAACCGCTCACGATTCCAATCACTGCGCATCCTGTGAAACAGAGCACGACTCCCTGAGTCGCTCCTGTCGGATACACACTGATCTGATCGAAGTCCGGCGGTGAACCGTTCTTTGCGGTTAACGTATCAGCCCCCGTTTGTGCGCCGTTGATAGTCAAGAGATCTGTTGGATGACAAACACCCAACGACCAACCCTGCACATCAGCGCCAATGTTGTCCATTAGAGCTGCGAGTGTGATGTCATCTCCTGTGGAGCCAGCACCATCGCTCACCGTAAATGTGTAGTCGCCTCCACCAGCATTGGCGGTGGTAGTCACCGTGAAAGCAATGGCGAGGACCATCAAGCTAGTTATGAATTTGCGAAGCATTTGCAAAGTTCCTTTCGCTGTCACTCCTGAGTGCCGAAGCACCCGTATCACACCCCAAGAATTTCTATCGATGGAACAACACCTGTGTTCCTCAACCGGAGAACTCCATCCAGCAAACTGCCCAGCAGGAGCATTCCGTATCGCAGCCCGACAGAGCCGTGGGCCATCCAAACTCAATATTTCAGTCTCAGCAGACCCAACGGCCTGCTAATTCCAGGTGGGGGAAAAGGCGTGCACGCCCGGCCACGGATGACCCTGCACCGCACACCAACCCACCTCCTCGGAGCTCCAACTCGGTCCCAATAACTCGGCCGAGGAACTCCAGCCAGGACAGTGAACCAATCACACAACTGTCTCACGGGTGGATTACCCGAAATTGGTCGGTTTGATTCGATCTGTCAGAACCCAAGCATCCTTGAGTATATCGACTTATCGGTCGTTGCCAAGCACCGATAGCAAGCCAGGGAATGGAGGTAGGACAAGCAAGATCCTCTATTTGTGAGGACGGCCGCGCCCCCGATTCACCAGGACCTATCCGGAAAGGAGTGAGGAGTGAGGAGCAAACCAGACCCCAGCTCGCCGAACGCACGACCGTTCTCGCAAATAGTTGTCGGAGATCATCTTATGAGAAAGAAACTGGTCAACTCACAGAACTCCAACTCCCCCATCAAACCGTGAAATTAATGCCTTGTCAATCTGCTTCACCGCATACAAACTCCAGTAAATCGCGTATTTCATCCCCTGTCAGGACCCAGTGGATCTCTGGCATCGCAGAGATGCCTGTATCGGTCTCATATCCCTCGACAAGGAGCGCTGAGGGGTCCACCAGACTCCTCAAGATCTGATCTCGGGATTGCATGGCTCCGATTCCATCCAGCGCTGGCCCGGCCACGCCGCCGTTTCCTCGTAACGAATGGCACCTCTGACACTGTGCGACCGGATGATCCAGATAGATGTTCCGCCCGCGATCGAAATTTCCGCCAGCGAGAGCCCACTGATGGTCTGCGACCCGGTCCAATCCGTCTCCCTCTCTCAGCTGCACCGCTCGTGCGGCAAGATCATCCTCCGTGGCCATCTCTGCAGCGACCAGCACGTCCAGAGCGAGTTCACGCGGAAGTTCTCCTGCCTCCAGTGCATCGATCCAGTTCACGATGGCAGCCCGAGCCTTCACTGCATCCAGATCCTCACCCAGAGCCCGTACCGCCGCTTGCTTCAGTTCGGTGTTCGTCCCGTCAGTCGCCAGTTCGATGAGGGCCTTGACCCTCGTTGCCTGGTCAGGTTCCAGTTTTTCCGCCTCGACCTGAAGGCGTGGATCGCCACTCTTGCGTGCCAGCTTGCGACCGGCATCCGCCTGAGCCGGATGACCGCTGGCGATCTGTTGCAGCGCCTGGATGCGGAACCGGGTCTTCTGTGAGCCATCGGCGAGAATCCGCTGATTGACTTCGAGCGGCAAGACCACCCCGTGAATACTGGCAACCCTCTGCGCCTCCCCGGCCAGTTCACCTGCCGACTGCATCAACTCCAGCAATCCGGACCTGAGCAATGGAGCCACATCGACTCGTTCCCTTGGAGTTCCTCGATAGGGGCGTATCTTGCCTGACACCTGATCCCGAGGGTCTGGTTGGTACCACTGGGCCAGCGCTCTCAGAGCCTCTCGTTTCGCTTCCGCTGGCACGTCGGAACGACCTGCAAGGCGAGCCAGCCCCGCCGCATGAACTGGTTCTCCGTGGCGTAGAGCCGCATCGATGGCGCGCCTGAGAAACGGCATCCGGTACTCCGCCACCGATTCCAGCGACCCCTCTGGAGCGGCCGCCACACTCAGGACTTGATCGGCCAGCATGCTGAGGGACTCGGGGATGGGCAGGTCGTGAATCGCTCGCGCCGCCTCGGTGCGAATCTCGGGATCTTCATCCAGCAAGAAATACTTCAGATACGGATCGACCTGCGGCGAGACTGACGGGGCGTCACCCGATCTTCTGGGAAACTGGAAACAGGGGTGACCTCGCTTGCGTTGCGCCAGCAGTACGGCCAGGCGAACTTCTCGATCCTCATCGTGGGTGCGAACGATGAGATCCGTGCCATTGGCCGAACCTGCAAGTCCCATCACTGCGGCATGACGCAACAGCGGATCCAAAGGGCCATCGATGGCCGCCATCTCCACCAAGCGCTCGACCGCTTCCGGCACTCCAATGCGTCCGATCGCCAGTGCAGCATGAAACTTGACCCGAGGAGCGGGATCATCGAGCAAGCGAATCAGCGGGCTGATCGGCCCACCTCGCAGCTCTCCCAGCACTCGAGCGACCTGCTCTCGAACCGCTGCATCCTCATCATCACAGAGCCTGGAGAGGGATTTCACCTCCTCAGATGAGCCCATCCCCTCGACTCTCGCCCACTGCCCCACCCCCCAGATTCCGTGCCTACGTTCCCTCAGCCCCTCACCGTTCAGGGCTACATCCAGCAGCATGGCCACCGAGTTTCGATCACCCCCAGCCAGATGAAACTGAACTCTTTGACGCACTCTTCGATCCGGATGGGCCAGCAACTGACCGAGCTGCGAGGAAGGCAACTGCTGGAGATCGGTGGTGAGCCAGTGCCCCACACGATGTTGCTGGCTCTGCGCCTGACTTTCGGGATGCCACACCTCCATCAAACGGCCTCGGTCGGTGGAACCCCAACCTCCACCCCAGGCAGAGATCCACATCTTTCCATCCGGAGTAAAATCCACATCGGTGCACAGCACCTTGTTGACGAAAACTTGCGAATCTGCGAGTTGAAATCCGGCTCCATCCTGCTCGAGCCTGAATCTCCACACCGATGAATTGCCCGGACTGCCACGGAAATCACAGAGGAAGAAACTGTCTCGATTCTCTTCTGGCAAGCCGGTTCCTGGATAGTGAACGAATCCAGAGGGACCACTGGTGAGGTGAGCAATAGGGGCCAGTGCCCACACCGGCCGCACGGGATGATCGAGTTGCCAGATCCCCTCCTGATCCCAGGGACCCCGTCGGTTGGCACCTTCCAGCGTCTGGTACTCCATTCGCCAGCCGGTTTCACCGCCCCACACGATCTGTACCAGTCGTGCTCTGTCTCCAGCATCGGAGTTGTTGTCTCCTGTGAACAGGTCTCCTCGATCGTCGAATGCAAGCTCCTGAGGGTTTCTCAACCCGACATGCACCACCTCCAGGTCGCTTCCATCCGGTTCACATCGGAACACGGCTCCCGATCCGGGATCGGCCAGCACCCGGCCATCAGCAGTGATGATGTGATAGCCCCGGTCACCGATCGACCAGTAGATCCTGCCGTCGGGCCCGCGTACCAGCCCATGCATATCGTGACCGCGGAGCGCAATGCGTATACCGAAACCACGCTGCAGGGAGACATGCTGCTCCGCCACGCCATCATCATCCGCGTCTGTCGCCAACCACAGGTGCGGAATATTGGTGATCCAGGCCTTTCCATCTTCGACCAGAACACCTGCCAGAGTTCCATCGAGTGGAGCCATATAACTTGGTGTGAAGAGTGTTCTGGCATCCAGAATGCCATCTCCATCGGTGTCGGCGAGGCGTGTTAGCCGATCATCGTGGGCACGGTAATAGTCCATCCCTCCCTGGCGACGATCTTTGTATTTCTCATACATCGCCAACCGATCTTCGACCGTCTGGAGTGCCAGGTCATCGAGTAACCAGAAAGGGCTGGAACGATTGTCTTCCACTCCATTTTCTTGCCGCGCAGATTCGCACACATATACGCGACCCTTTGCGTCGATGCCAAAGGCGACCGGATCTCGGACCAACGGCTCTGAAGCAACCAGGCGCTTCTCGAAACCAGCAGGGACCTCGATCAGATCCAGTGCGGCCTGCGCTTCTCGTGGCCAACCGGGCACCGGTTCATCGGAAGGTACTGGCACTGGATCTGCTTCGGGCACCGGATCTGCTGGAGGAACTGAGAGCCCGTCTCCTCCCCTGAGCGGAACCGCCGTCAGGGCCAGAAGCAGCAGCAGAATGGAAGCAGTAGCGCCATTATTGGTATTTTTCTCGACAGCCAAGGGCACCTCCTGATCCTCCCGGTTGGGGAGGCGATGCTGCTGTCATAGAAACAGCACTCGCTCCGGTCAAGGGGAGGCCTGTCGACAAGGACAAGGAAAAAGCCCCGACCGAATCAACTGGCAGGGCTTCTTATCAGGAACTGTAAATATTTCACCCTCAGGGGCAGTGCAGGTAGAACTCGCACACAAGCTGATCCTCGGTCGGATCCAGCCCACAGACATCATAGGGTGGCGGTGGAAGTGGTCCACCCTGGAACAAGGTATTGAAGTGGTAAATCGCATCCGAGATGTCGATGTTTCCACTATCATTGCAATCGAGTGCGTCATGGCAGTCTGATAGGCTCCCGAGAAAGATGTACCCGATGATCACGATGGCATCAGAGATATCGATGGCACCATCATCATTGGCGTCGCCACGGATGAAATCGGAGTAACACTCCTCCACCGTGACGGTAAAGCTACCGGAAGCACTGTTCCCAGATGCATCTGTGGCGGTCACCAACACCTCGGTCACCCCGACCGGGAACTCAGCTCCCGATGGTACGGAAGAAGTGATCGTTCCTCCCGAGCAGTTATCGATGAACTCCAGCGGAGCCCAGGTCACGGAAGCAGTACATGTACTGGGAAGCGGCGTGGCGATGATGGTGCCGGGGAGGTTCACGATCTGAGGAAACTCCTCATCATTGACCACGACCAGCATCTCAGATGTCGCAGAGTTCCCGTGGATATCTGTGACGGTGAAGGTGATCTGGGTCTCCCCGATACCGAAAAATGTACCCGATACTGAACTCACTTCGGTCGATGCCACGCCACAGTTATCCTGGACAACAGGCTCAACCCAGAACACTGTCGCTCCGCACTGTCCGGAGTCCGTTGAAACGGTCATCAAGGGAGTCACGCCCGAGATGGTTGGAGCCTCTTGATCGATGACCGTGATGTTGAAGGACGCTTGTGACTGGTTGCCGTGAATATCGATCGCGGTGAGAGTCACCAGAGTATCCCCGGGTGCCAAGAAAGATCCGTTCGGTATTGAACTGCCCAGCGAATCGAGGTCGCTACAATCCGTGACCAGAGGATCTTCCCACGAGGCCAGTGCCCCACAGGCTCCCGGATCATTGTTGAAGACGAGATCGCTCGGAACCAATGAGATGGTCGGCGATTCAACATCTTGAACCGTGATCGTGAAGGACTGGGTGCTAGTATTTCCCTGATCGTCGGTCGCCGTGTAACTCACGGTATGCAATCCGATGGGAAACTGGCTATCCGGTGTGGCAGAACTCTCCAGTGTTACCGTCGAGCAATCCGTGGCTGTCGGAGGCACCCAGCTGACCAGCGCACTGCAACTTCCGATGGGAGCATCGACAACGATGTCCAGTGGCATCCCATCGAGAGTCGGCGCCTGGGCATCGACGATGGTGATCTGTGTGACCATGCTGGAACTGTTACCGGATTCATCCGTCGCGGTGTGGGTCACTTCCGTGAGGCCGATCGGAAACTGTGAACCCGGAGAATGGCTGCTGGTGGCAGTTGCGCTTCCGCACAGATCTCCTGCCTGTGCTGGATCCCAGGTAGCCGTCCCGACGCACAGTCCCGGGGTCGTTTCAAAACTCAGTTTCGAGGCAACATTGATGAAGAATGGTGCTTCAGTATCGAGGATCGTGACCTCGAAGCTCGCTTGACTGGTGTTTCCGGCTGCATCGACTGCGGTGTAGGTCACCAGGGTTGTCCCGACCTGGAAGATGCTTCCACTCGTCGAATCTCCGGTCATCGCCACGCTTGAACAGTCAGTGGCGATCGGAACCGTCCAGGTTGCGACCGCTGAACACTGCCCAGGGCTGTTGTCCAGGACGAGCGATGCGGGCATCTGGCTGATGGTTGGCGGGCCCGCATCGAGCACGGTCACATCGAAAGTGGCGCTGGAAGAATTGCCCGCACCATCGGTCGCAAGGACTGTCACCGTCGTGGTACCGATGGGAAACTCCGATCCACTTGCGTGATCGGTTCCCAGTGAAGAAATCCCCGTGCAATCACTGGCTGTGGCGCTGGCCCATGTTGCGATTCCAGTACAAGCACCTGGTGACGAATCCAGAATGATGTCGGCGGGAAATGTGTCGATCTGCGGCGATTCCACATCCAGAATTGTGACCGTGAAGCTGGCCGATGAACTGTTACCAGCTGGATCGATGGCACTGTAGGTGACTACCGTATCGCCGATCGGGAACGATGCTCCGCTGGAAATATTGCTGCTCATCAGAAGGGAAACACAGTCGAACCCTGTCGGTTCTGCCCAGCTTGCAATCGCTCCACAGGCACCAATCGGAGCTTCCAGGACGATGTCCGCTGGTAGGTTCTCGATCACAGGGGCATCGATATCGAGAACCGTGATATCGAAACTGGTCAGGGTCTGGTTCCCATTGGTGTCAGTCGCTGTGTACACCACTGTGGTGACCCCGACGAGGAACTGGGAGCCGCTGGAGAAATTGGTTTCAAGAGCACTGAAGGTGCAATCAGTCGTCGTCGGTTCCGTCCATACAACCATCACACCGCAGCTTCCTGCACCGTTATTGACCGTGATGTCTGCGGGAGTTCCGAATACCTGAGGGAGTTCGCCATCGAGGATGGTCACCAGGATGCTATCTGAAGATGAGTTCCCGTGATCATCTGTGAAGGTGAAGTTGACGATGTGATTGCCGATCGGGAGGTTGGATCCATTGGCCAGGTCGGAACTCATCGTGAAAGCAGAGCAATCGCTCGCCTCTGGCAAGGTCCATGTCGCCGCTGCTTCGCACGAATCACTCGCCGTCGTGACAGCCACATCCTGGGGCATCAGTTCAATCGTGGGTGGCGTCGTATCGACGACCACCACCGTGAATGTGCTGACGATCTGGTTGAGTGCATCATCCTGACAGGTGTAGGAGACCAGGGTTTCACCGATGGGAAACAAGTCGCCCTGTTGATGGGAGGAAGTTACGGATGGAATTGCCGTACAGTTGTCAGCGAACACCGGGCTATCCCATACCCCGGGAAGTTCGCAGGCACCTGCAGGATTTTCTAACACCACCTGGGTCGGCGGCCCCGACAACTGAATCGGATTCTCGGAATCGGTGACCAACACCGAGAAGGTGGTATTGGTGCTGTTGTTGGCCTGGTCGGTAGCCGTTGCAGTGACAACAGTCGTACCGAGCGGGAAGGAGGATCCAGGGAGATGGCTGTAGGAGATCGTCACCGCTGAGCAATGATCTTCGGCAGTTACCTCTGCCCAGGACATCGTTGCAGCACAAGTTCCAGGTGCGGTGTCTGCTGTGAGCTCTGATGGAGCCGATGTGATCAGAGGCGCAATCTCGTCCACAACAGTGACCGTGAAAGACCCTGTCGATTGGTTTCCGGTCGGATCGGTGGCAGTGTAGGTCACCACCGTGTCACCGAGAGAAAATTCCGACCCACTGGCATGAGTAGAAATCAGTGTCGCTGAATCGCAATCCTGCGTTGTGGGCTCGGACCATGTCGCGAAGCCAGAGCAGGAGCCGACTTCAGTCCCAACCGATATGTCCAGGGGTAACGAGAGGATCTGAGGGAGTTCGATGTCAGTTACGTTGACATTGAATGAGAGGGCCGCTGTATTTCCTGCATCATCGGTACAGGTGTAGGTCACCGTGCTCGTACCCATGTTGAAAGTAGTGCCTGAGGCGTGACTCGATGTGAAAGTGACCGCACCGCAGAGATCTACTGCTGTGGGTTCTGTCCATGTCGCAACCGCTGTACACAAGCCTGCTTCCGAAGAGAGCTGGATATCGGCCTGGGTGGAAGTGAATGTCGGGGATTCCTGGTCGAACACGGTGATGATGATACTCTGCGAGTTTTCATTGAGCGCCGAATCGGTGCTTGTGTACGTCACCACGGTATCACCGATGGGGAACACATCCCCGGGATTGTGGCTGACCTGAAAGGTCACCTGCTCACAGTGATCGATGACGGTCGGATGAACCCAGGTGACCGAGGCGTCGCAGCTCCCTGGTAAACCGGGAACGGCCTGGTCGAGCGGCATCTGGAAGAACCCCGGAGCTTCGGTATCGCTCACGGTGATGTCGAAGGCCTGCGTCGTCACGTTTCCGCTACCATCTGTCGCGGTATAGGTCACCGTCGTCGTCCCCGGACCGAAGAACGCTCCTGGAGCATGACTCCGGATTGTCGTGGGTGGCGTGCAATCATCCGTGGCCACCGGCTCGGTCCAGAACACCTGCGCGGAGCAGAGCCCCAGCGATGTTCCAACATCGAGATTTGCTGGTGCAGTGTCAAATACTGGCGGGCTGGAATCGCCGACCGTGACAATAAATGTGTGGAGCGTCGTGTTCAGAGAGTCATCGACGGCAGTGTATGTCACTGCAATCACTCCTATTGGAAGCACTGCACCTGGATCCACAGTTGACGTGAGGGTTGAAGCCCCACAGTCATCGATCACCGTAGGAGGGACCCAGGTCGCAATCGCAGTACATTCTCCTGGGTTCGTCACGAGGGTGAGATCAGCCGGTGGATTGACGAGAGTGGGTGGAATTCCATCGGTCACCGATACCGAGAAGGTCATCGTGGTCGATTTTCCGTGGATATCGGTAGCGACGTAGGAGACTTGCTGAACACCAATCGGGAAGACAGAGCCAGACGTATGGGAAGATGTCAGTGTCACGGAAGTGCAATCGATGGCTACGGGCTCTTCCCAGGTCACCACTGCTTCACAGGCTAGCGCAGATGTGACCACTTCGACAAATCCCGGAAAACTGACGAACTGGGGGAAGTCATTGTCCAGTACCGTGACCGAAAAACTCGCTATCGTCTCATTTCCAGAAGCGTCCGATGCTGAGTAACTGACCGTCGTGGTCCCCACACCGAAGGTTGACGGGGGGTCAAAGGTGCTCGTCACCGCCGTCACTCCACAACTATCCGTCGCGATCGGCGCTGGCCAGTCCACTGTCACTCCACACAGTCCCTCCAGTGGCGTTAGCGTCATGTCAGCAGGCAGACCGCTGATGACAGGCGGGACATCATCGATCAGAAAGATATGAAAACTCATCTGAGATGAGTTTCCTGCACTGTCGACTGCGGAGTAGGTCACTGTTCTACCCGCAGGGGTAATTAGCGCAGGCGAGGTTGGAGTCGAGATCATGATCACACTGGTGCAATCAGTGACCAGAGGGTCACTCCAGGACGCTCCCGCTGAGCATCCCGTTCCAACTGGACTGACCGATATATCTGGAAGTTGTTCAATCACAGGAGCAGTTCCATCGACCACGGTCACAACGAAACTCTGAGAAATCGAGTTGCCCGAACCATCCGTCGCCGTAGCAGTCACCGTGGTGGATCCCAGAGGGAAAATATGGCCTTGGGGGAAATCGGTAGTGACACCAGGAAATGAACAGTTATTCGCATCGAGCGCAAACGGTGCCGGCCATGAGACACTTCGTTCGCAAGTATCAGGATCAGCACTGGTGGTGATGTTATTTGGAACCGAGATGAAAAACGGGGGATCTGGTTCCAGGATAGTCACCAGAAAGCTCAATTCACTTACATTCCCTACATCATCAGTGGCTGTGTAGGTGACGGTGGTAGAGCCAGAAAGAAACAGGTCACCAGAAGCATGGCTTCCAACCAGAGAGACTGCAGAACAATCATCTGTGGCACTCGGTGGAGTCCAGGTTGCTGCGGACTCGCACTGACCACTGGGAATATTGATGGTGATGTCCGTTGGCAATCCCGTGATCACAGGAGCCAGAGTGTCGTAATCGATGCCAGCCAGAGCATCACAACTATCAGGGATCAAGTTTCCATTACAGTCGGTTTCGGTTCCTGCGACGATCTCGCAACTATCCACCTGATTGTTGCCGTTGCAATCGAGTCCACCTGAACTGATATCGCAGCTGTCTGGAACTCCATTGGCATTGCAATCGACCGCTGCACCCTGGGCAATCTCACAAGCATCAAGGATGCTATTGCCGTTGCAGTCCATCGTTCCGGTTGCAAAATCACAACTATCCGGAATGCCATTGCCGTTGCAGTCCGGCAACCCCCCGGCCATGTCGCAGTTATCCAGAATCCCATTCGAGTTGCAATCGGTGAAAAGGAGATTGCCAATAAAACGAACTCCGGATGATGTAGCGACGAGCGCTGTGTCTCCTGACAGTGACAAGATGCTAGATCCCGTCCCTGCTGGAATTGGCACACACGGTTCGAGGGCACTGAAACTCTCGATCAGAAAACCAGAATCCCAGCCTGAAACCAACCTGGTGAATAACTCCAGACCACAAGTTGTCGTGACCAGTGCCCTGGCTCCAGAAATCTCCATCGGTCCATCGACAGCTTCAGCAAAACTCAGCACCGTCTCGGGAGCCCAGCCGCCTGGACCGCGGAGGAACACATTGGCTCCCAGTGGCGAAGGCAATAACAAGCGCGTTTCTCCTGCAGTCTGATCGAGACTGAGATGGGTACCGGAGGCGACGGCAAGAGGATGCGTTGCATCCAGTATCCATTGGTTTTGCGCCAGGCCTTGGTACTCGAAGGTCAACACCTGACCAGCTGTCGGAGCAGAGATGCTCACATAACTGCCACTCAATGAAATCTCGGTGCCAAATCCGTCTCCGGGTGTTCCCAGCACGACTCCAGCCGGAATCCATGTCGGAACACCAGCGCCATCGAAGACTCGAGTGAAAAAATATGTCTCATCTGTATCAGGAGAGCCTACAGCCAGTAAGTCTCCTGAGTGCCCCAGGGCAGAACCCCAACCAGGATCAGCAGAGCCAGAGGTGGCCCCATCGATGACCGTGTCCAGGGTCCAGGAGATCCCGTCATGGAGATAGAACTGGACTTCTCCAGAGAGCCCCAGCACCAGATCTGAGCCCTCGAGTCCCATCGAAAGCA
Source organism: Bacillota bacterium (assembly GCA_003973385.1). Classification (GTDB taxonomy): domain Bacteria; phylum Planctomycetota; class UBA8108; order UBA1146; family UBA1146; genus QNYK01. The sequence continues at coordinate 35,567 of QNYK01000106.1, forward strand.
AAGTTGCTCCTGCCAGATCGATGCTCTGTTCCAGCAACCAGCTTCCGGTGGTGCGATCGAACAGTTCGACGCTGGATCCATCGCTGGAAACTGCGCGATTTCCATCGATCACTGCAAAGCTTGTGGACGCTGCGGCCCCGAGCAGTTCTGAGTCGATGATGCATTGAGCGGAAACAGGACCATGAAGGCCAGCGGCGATGGCGGTAAGAAGCAGAAGTGTTCGCAACATCGTTGTGGAACTGGCTGCGAAGCGGGCACACCTATCACCCCTAAGGGTTGTAGATTCATGAGACATCGATTTTCTCCCCAAACACTGTTCCTTGTCGGAATAAAGTCACCAGTGGTATCAAATGTATTGAATTGTATTGAATCAGCAACTCTCGGGGGTGATTGTCAGAAAGTAGAGAGATGTCATTGAAGAGTCGTTATTGGTCGATAAGTTCCAAAATTTGGCGGCTTCCGGATGCTGCTCTCGACCGGGAAGTGAGAAGAGGCTAGGCTGCGCCGCTTCACTCGATCGTGACCAGAGAGTGATCGTTGAGAGGACTGTCCCCGTAGCTCAGCTGGATAGAGCATCGGATTCCTAATCCGGAGGTCGCAGGTTCGAATCCTGCCGGGGACGCTTTCACGGATCGAGTTCGGTTCGTGACCCGATCCCCTGTTCACCACGCCAGGTCAGGAATCGGCTCCGAGTCTCCAATTATTGCCGGGTTGGCACCGCTGAACCTGACTTTCTTGTGGCACGATTGATATCCGAGAGAGACCCATCTGCGAATTGACGCTAGTATTTTGGTGAGAGTGAAATTGCTCCTCCAACCTCCTCGACCCGCTGTGACGTGCCTGTAGCCATGTCGACCCTCTCATGGCACTTTGTCATTCTCCCCGCATCCTGGTAGGATTTTCATCATGATCAGAAATGCACTGCTGACGATCGGGTTCCTGTGGTTCTCCCTTGCGCCCACATTGTGTGCCGCGGGAGTCTTGCCGCATGTATGCGAGTCGTTCCGCTTCCTCGGCAGTGAACACAGTTGCGTGGATGGGGAAGATGGCCATTACGAGGAACACTGTTCTCAAGGCTGTAAAGACGATGGTTCCTCACACGACAGATCCTCACACGACCCCTGTACACATGATGACTTCGTCTGTATTCACGATGGCTGCTCGCATGATGCCTGCTCACATGACGCCTGCGTCAATGATCCTTATCTGGTGAGAGACCTGGTCCAGAAGGACAGGACCCGGGACTTCCAATTCAGCGGACAAGATGCTCACTTCGTTTCCGATGCCTTGCCAGTTCATCCGTATTTCATCACCAGTCCCCGACCCTGTGTCCATTGCAGAGTGCAGGCTGCTGGCAAAAACATCCCCTTCCACGCCTCCGATATTCCGCTACTCGCCTGATTTCTCGCTCGATCCCCAACGCAATCCCCGCTGGTGCCATCCGCAGACCACTGGTCACGGACAAGCGCGAGCCGTGTTTCGAAATAGAGCCAGAAATCAGAGGACCGAATGGAACAGAACCAAATACCGACGCAGCATCCAGAGCCTGAAAAACTGCTGCCCACCATGACGCTACTTCTCGTCTTCCTGTCGAGTTGCTATACGTCACCTGCTGTTTATCAGCAACCGAGGGAAACTCTGCCCCCTCGAGGCATCGGGGCATTTGAGCGCTCGAAATTGATCAAGCCCGAGCAGCGTGAACCCGAGGACACGCTGACTCTTCAGGATGCCCTGTCGCTTGCGATGAGCCACAACCCGGAACTCTCCATCTCTTCCTGGAGAGTCCATGCCAGCAAGGCACGCACCCTGCAAGCAGGATTGCGTCCGAATCCGCAGATCGAAGGCGAAGTGGAGAACTTTGCAGGAAGTTCCACACTTGGCGGTTTCGATGAGGCGGAGACCACGATTTCACTGAGTCAGTTGTTCGAACTCGGGGATAAGAGAAGAAAACGACTCCGAGTCGCGGAGCTGGGTCAAGGGCTTGCAGAATGGGACCTACAGGCGAAGAGGCTACAGGTCATCTCGCAAACTTCCCTGGCATTCATCGAGGTACTCGCCGGACAGCGGAGGGTAGAACTTCAGTCAGCGAGTCTCGACCTTGCCCGTGAGGTACTGGATTCAGTTACCGAGCGAGAAAACGCAGGAAAAAGTTCGCCGATAGAAACCATCCGCGCCCAGATCGTGGTTTCTCAGGGCGAAATCTCTCTCGGTCGAGCCCGCCGATCCCTCGATGCATCCCGAGCGATGCTGGCAGCGATCTGGGGAAGTAGATCCGCACGTTTCACATCCGCAATTGGATCGCTGGATGAAATCCAGGATCTTCCTCCACTCGAGAGTCTCACTGCGAGGATCAGCAAGAATCCAGATGTCTCCCGCTGGGATGTCGAGATCGCCGAACGCAGGGCTCGAATTGAACTGGTCGCCGCCGAGGCCACTCCAGACGCGACCATCACCGGTGGTGCCCGGCTACTCCAGGGTACCGAAGACACTGCATTCGTCGTCGGCCTGTCGATTCCCCTTCCCATCCATGACCGCAACCAGGGACGGCTGAGGGAGGCGGAAATTGATCTATCGAGGGCAACCGATGAGCGCAGAGCCGCCGAGATTCGGGTCCATTCTGCCCTGATCGATGCATACCAGGCTCTTCTCTCATCATTCCAGGAAGTCACCGCTCTTCGAGAGCAGGTTCTTCCCGCCGCCGGAGCCGCCTATGAAGGAATTCGCGAATCGTACCGTCAGGGGAAGCTGACCCAGCTCGATGTTCTGGAATCACAGAAGACATTGTTCGAGGTCAGAGATCAGTACGCGAGATCACTCACTGATTACCACAGAGCCCGTGCACAGGTCGAAGGCCTGGTGGGAACACCCATTTCAGAACTGAAGATTGGAGGCCTACGATGAAAAGCAATCTGGCAGTGACAGGCCTGTTGTTTCTGATCTGGGGAGTATCCGGATGCTTCGCCAAGGAACAGCCCAAGGTTGTACCGCAGCAGAAGCCCATATCATTCATGGATGCAATGTCGGCGCCGCCGACAGATCAAGCTGATCAGGTTCACCCTGACGATGTGCACATCACCGAAGCTCAGATGAAAGAATTTGGGATAGTAGTGAAGGTGGCTGCTGCGGCAACGCTCTCCCTGGAGTTTCAACTCCCGGGCGAAATAGTGGCCAACGCAGATCAGTTGGTGCACATGGTGCCGAGCGTTCCCGGTATCGTCAGGGAGGTCAAGAAGCGCATCGGTGATCAGATATCTGCTGGAGAAGTGCTGGCAATCCTCGACAGCCGAGAACTTGCTGCAGCAAAATCGAAGTATCTCGCCTCGTCAGCCCGCGTGGGACTCGCTCAAGCAACGCTGATCCGGGAACAGAACCTCTGGGACAAGAAGATCGGGTCCGAACAAGATTTTCTCGAGGCCAAAACTGCCTTCGAGGAGACAAGTATCGCGCTTCGAGATGCAAAGCAGGCACTTCACGCCATCGGACTTTCCGAATCAGATGTTCAGAAATTGCCGGATGAACCTGACACCGAGTTGACCCGTTTCGAGATGCGCGCACCGCTGGCAGGAGAAGTCATCGAGCGCCACCTTGTTCGAGGTGAGTTGCTCAAGGAAGACTCTCAGGCGTTCGTCCTCGCAAATCTGGACACGGTCTGGGTCAATCTTGCGGTCTATCAGAAGTACCTGCCATCGGTCCAGATCGGACAGACGGTTCGAGTCTTCCCGGGTAACGGAGTGAAGGAGCAGACGGGAACGATCACCTACCTCAGTCCCATCATCGATGAGCAGACACGTACCGCTACGGCTCGGGTCGTACTCGATAACGATGACGGACAGCTTCGTCCAGGACTTTTCGTCACTGCAGTGATTCTCACCGGGGAACTCGCTGTTCCGGTCGCCATCCCGAAGACCGCCATCACAGAAATCGAGGGGAAAAAGCACATCTTCATCAAGTCGGACCACGGATTCGCACCCAGGGAAATAAGAACCGGGCGCTCTGATGGGGTGCTCGTTGAAATCACAGAGGGACTATCTGCAGATGAAGAGTACGCATCAGAAGGCGTATTCTCACTCAAATCAGAACTACTAAAAGAAGACTTCGGCAGTGGTCACGGCCACGCGCATTAGAGGAGAAAGAAGATGTTGGAATCACTGATCCGCTCCTGTCTTCGTTCGCCGCTGATGGTGGTGGTGATCGGAATCATCGTCATGGGAGCCGGACTCTTCAGCTACCAGAGAATGCCTGTGGATGCCTTCCCGGATGTTTCGCCGAATCTGGTCCAGGTATTCACCGTCACCGAGGGGCTAGCTCCCGAAGAGATCGAAAAGTATGTCACATATCCCATCGAAGCCTCGCTCAGTGGCCTCCCTGGAACCGAGAAGATCCGTTCCGTCTCGAACTTTGGACTCTCCGTCGTCAATGTCTACTTCGAGGACGGGATGGACACATACTTCGCCAGGAGACTGGTCGGAGAGAGACTGCAGGAAGCTCGCGAGGAAATCCCCGCTGGCTTCGGAGTGCCTCAGATGGGTCCGATCTCGACCGGTATGGGGTTGATTCTCTTCTACTACCTGGAAGACACCAGCGGCAGCCACTCCCTTGAGGAACTTCGATCGATCCAGGACTGGATCGTCAAACGACATCTTCAGACGGTTCCAGGGGTGACCGAGGTACTCGGAATCGGTGGGGACGAGAAACAGTATCAGGTTCGAGTCCAACCCGATGCTCTACTTCGGTACGAGATTACCCTCCAGGAACTCATCGAGCATGTCGAATCCAACAACCTCAATGTCGGAGCTCAGTTCATCGAGAAGAACGGTGAAGAATTCGTCGTCCGTTCAGTGGGCCTCGCCGCATCGATCGAGGATCTGCAGCGCATCGTCGTGAAGTCCATCGATGGCCGGCCCATATACCTCGATGATCTTGCCGATATCGAGATCGGATCCACTGTCCGGCGTGGTCTCCAGACGCACAACGGCATTGGAGAAGTTGTCTCCGGAATGGTCGTCAAGTTGTACGGCACAAACTCCTCGACGGTGATCAACCGAGTAGAGAAAAAACTGGCAGAAATCGAGGACATCCTCCCAGATGGAATTCGCATCGTTCCATACTACGAACAGAAGAGCCTCGTCGAGGCGTGTGTGTCCACGGTCCAAACCGCTCTCTTGCAGGGGATCGGCCTCGTCGTGCTGGTCCTCCTGGTCTTCATGGGTGGACTGAGGCCCAGTATCGTCGTAGCCCTCTCGATCCCCTTCTCGGTGCTGTTTGCATTCGTACTGATGAGCTATTTCGGCATCACGGCGAACTTGATGTCACTGGGTGGGCTCGCCATCGCCATCGGCATGCTGGTCGATGGGGCCATAGTCATGGTCGACAATGTTGATCGACGCTTCAGAGACCCTACGCAATCGAAACAGTCGGCAGTGCTCTCGGCCTGTTGCGAGGTTGGTCGGCCCATCGCCTTTGCGATCGCCATCATCATCCTGGTGTTCCTGCCACTTTTCACGCTGCAAGGCGTCGAGGGAAAGATGTTCAGGCCACTGGCCTACACCGTCGCATTGGCGATGGCAGGCTCGCTTCTATATGCGCTGACCTTGGCTCCTGTGCTGTGCTCCTTCGTCATGAAACAGTCTGATGAAGACTCCATCACGCGGGAAAATCCCGTTGTTCGCTTTTTTCTCGGCTTGTATCTACCGCTGTTGCGGTTCCTTGTTGGAAAGCGATCTCTGGCTGCCCTTCTTGCAGTAACGCTGCTCGCCATCGGGGCCATCACTTTTCCCCAGCTAGGATCCGAGTTCACACCCAAACTCAACGAGGGAACCATCGTCGTGAGACTGACGATGGCCCCCTCGATCTCGCTGACGGAGAGCAAGCGGGTCACCTTGCTTGCAGAGAAGCGATTGATGGCACTACCTGAAGTCAGGGAGGTTGTGAGTCGAATCGGCCGAGGTGAGGTGGGAGCTCATGCCGATCCGATCAACAGCGCCGAGATGTTCGTACTTCTGGAACCGGGGACAAACAAGGCGCTTGAAGAGCTCGAACAATCGATGCGAAAAACTCTGGCGGGAGTTCCCGGTGTCGGCGTGAACTTCACGCAGCCAATTGAAATGAATGTCGATGAATTACTAGAGGGAGTTCGTGCCGAGTTGGCGATCAAACTGTTCGGAGAAGACCTCGAGGTTCTGAAGCGGGAAGCGGATCGTATCGCTTCCGTGGTGAGCACCGTCGATGGTGCCGTGGACATCCAGGTCGATCAGGTCAGCGGCACGCCTCAGTTACTCATCCGGGTCAACCGCGAAGCGATCGCCCGCTACGGGATCAATGTCTCCCAGGTCCAGGGAGTGATCCGCGCCGCAGTCGGCGGCCATGTGGCAGGACAGATCTTCGAGGGGATTCGCCGCTTCGACATCCTCGTGCGCTATCAGCACCAGTATCGCGATACCAGGGAATCCATCTCGTCAATCCTGGTCGAGGCTCCCAACGGCGTGAAGGTACCTCTCTCTGATCTGGTGGAATTCAAAGAGATTGTCGGGCCTCGTCAGATCACCAGGGAACAGAACCAGCGCTTCATCTCGATCCAGTGCAACGTTGAGGGCAGGGACATCGGTTCGTTTGTCGAGGAAGCGCAAGCACAGATCGATGCGCGCGTCGATCTTCCACCCGGCTATCTCGTCACCTGGGGAGGACAGTTCCGGCTGCAACAGGAAGCGAACAAGCGCCTCCTGCTCGTCATACCGATGACACTCTTCGGAGTCTTTTTGCTGCTCTTCGGAAGCTTCAACAGGATGGGCAACACGCTGCTGATCCTGCTCAACATTCCGCTCGCTCTCGTTGGAGGAGTGGTGGCCCTCTGGCTCACGGGGCAGAACCTCTCGGTTCCTGCATCCGTAGGGTTCATCGCGCTGTTCGGCATCGCTCTGGAAAACGGCATGGTGCTGATCACCTGTCTTGACCAACTCGTTCGCGAAGGACTCGGCATCGATGAAGCCTCCATCAAAGGCGCATCGATGCGGCTGCGCCCTGTGCTCATGACAGCGCTGACTACCGGTCTTGGATTGATTCCACTGCTGTTTGCTCAGGGAAGCGGAAGCGAGGTGCAAAGGCCGCTGGCGACGGTGGTGGTCGGCGGACTCGCCACATCGACGGTGTTGACATTGCTGGTGCTACCGGTGCTGTACCGTTGGTTTTGCGGCGGATCATCCGACGATGGATCATCAGCCCTGAAGTAAGCACTCCCTAGGCCAGCAACTCCTGGGCAAGCTTCAATCGGCCAGCGATGTCGACTCCCTCGGGGCAGGCGCGAGTTGCCGCAGCGAAATCGACCCCGTCGATCTGCCGCTCTGCCGGCGACATCTTTCGATAGAGACCCTTGGCATTCTCCGGCTCGTCATAGCACTCGTAGTACATCAGGTAACGCAGTGAGTCGGCGATGCGGGTGTCGGCAAGAACGTGCGGTTGGCAGTGCTGGGTACACCCCAGGCACGCGAAACCGCTCGTGCAGGCGGCCAGACGATTGAGCTGATGGAAATCGCTCATGCCGAGCTTGATCGGCGACCTGGCCGCAGCAACGTTCTCCTTGAGAAGGTCGAGGCTGTCCATGTGGGAGACGGCGGAGTCGATGCGCTCGTCAGCCCACACCGCCTTCAGTTTTGCCTGACCGAGGGTGAAATTCTTCGACTTGAACTTGATGACCTCCTCTTGTGCGGCCGGAACCGACCTCTGGGTCTTCATCGCGATCAGCCCGATCTTGGCCTTCTTGCACGCATCGATGGCCTTGTTGAGTTCCTTGTCGCCGTACTGGCCGAAGCTGTAGCGGAACATGATGGCATCGATACCGCCAACCCTGGCCGCCTTGTTCATCAACTCGACAACATTTCCATCGTGGCAGGAAAACCCGAAGAATTTCGTCTTGTTCTGCTTCTTCAGCCTTTCCCCCATCTCGATGTATTCCTTCTCGAGGTACTTCGTATGGGAGACAAAATGCATGAAGAAGAGATCGAGGTGATCGACCTCGAGTTGAGCGAGACAGGTATCCAGATCTCGGGTGTAGGTTTTCACGGTGGCGCGATTGCTCGGGGCTTTCGACGTGATCCAGATGTTGTCGCGTCCCACCTGCTTGACGAAAGGGGCCAGCGTCTTGTGGCTCTGTCCATCGGCGTAGACGAGTGCCGTGTCGAGATAATCGACACCCTCCTTGAAGCCACGGTGCAGCATCTTGTCGTACTTGGGATCGAACACCTGTGAGCAGCCAAAGAGCAGGATCGGGATCTTCTTGCCGGTGACGCCCAGTTCACGCCGTGGAACCTTTGGCAGCAGTTTCAAGCCTTCGGGATCCTGATCGGTCTTCTTGTCCGAATCCTTGGCAGGATCCTGAGCCGCCGCCATGCCGCTCATCGCCGTCAGGCTCGCACCCGCAACCAGACTCTTCTTCAGAAAATCCCTGCGGTCCACATCTTTACTGCCCATGGTTCCTCCCGGGCCACTGGCCCCGCACTGATCCTAACCTGAACCGGAACGATTTTTCAGCAGCAAGCTGCGCTCCGTGGAGCGACTTTCTCCAACTGCCGTGACATACACCGCACGATCATCTCGTACTGGACACTCCGCCTGACAGATTCCACAGCCGATGCATAGATCGGGCACGATGAACGGTTTGTTCAGGACGACCATCTCGTCGAAGACGGTTTTTATTTCTTCATCGTGGGTCTGGATCGCCTTGGGTGAAACGGGACACACCTCTTCGCACACGACACACGGAATATCCATGGCATGTGGCAAGCAGCGACCCTTGTCAAAAAAGGCAGTACCCAGAACAATGGGGCCCTGTTCGACGAACTCCCCCTTACCCAGTTTCTCATCGACGGTGATCTTGCGGATTGCCCCGGTTGGACACACCTCCGAACACAGCGTGCACTTCAACTGACAGTGCGCGATGTTGAAGTTCATGACCGGTGTCCACAGTCCTTCGAGGCCACCCTCAGCCCACGTCGCCGGCTGCAACACATTGGTCGGGCACGAGTTGATGCACTGGTCGCACTTGATGCACTTCTCGAGGAACTCAGATTCTTCAACAGACCCAGGTGGTCGGATCAGATCCGGTGAGAAATTCGCATCGGTATTGGTGCCGTGGATCTTGAGGAAGGGATAGCCCAGCGCACCAACGACACCTGCGAAAAACATGCGGCGCGTCGAAATATCGGGCAGTAGTTTCACCTGCTTGGTATCGAGTCCAACCATGCTGAAGGAAAGTGCATCCTCCGGGCAGTCGTCGATGCAATTCATGCAGGAGAAACATTCGCTGACACGAACAGCAGCGTGCGGGTCCGCAGCTCCTTCACAGCGGGTGAGACACATGTTGCAGTCGGTGCACTTGTGAACATCTCGATTGATACGGACCAGCGAAAACCGAGAAAAAACGCCCAGCAAGGCGCCCAACGGGCAAATTAATCGACAGAAAAAGCGCGGCACGAAGACATTGGCTCCCACCAGCACCAGCATGAACAGACCGATCCAGAACGATCCGACGAAGACCCGACTCGACACGCCCGGGGCGAACTTGAGATTGTCGATCCACAGCGGGTCCATTCCCGGAATAGATTCAATCGTCATGTCGAAGATGGGCGCAACGACGGTGGCGGTGGTGCGATACATCAGGCAGATCGGATCGAGCAGTCCGATCTGAAGCGCGCCCATGGAAGCCATGATGAGTAGCACCGCGAGGACGGCGTACTTGAAGTAGTACATGTCACGGTAGCGATTACGGTCGAAGTTTTCCTTGGTCTTGTGAACGTTGAACAGCCATCCGATGAACTGATGGAGCGTACCGTAGGGGCAGATCCAGTTGCAAAAGACGCGCCCGGCCAACAGCGTCAGACCCAGCACCAGCAGACCCCAGCCGAGGAAGCGGTAGACATATCCCGTCGAGAGCATGGTGGAGATCATCACCAGCGGATCCATCTCGAGGATTCGTGAAACCGGGTAGCCTTCGAGACGGGAGGTCCAGGTCAACCAGCACAGCACGAAGAATGCACTGAAGAAGAATATCTGTGAAGCAATCCGCACATTGGTCAGTCGCAGTTTCTTGCGCACCGGCGGCGGGAAGTACTTCACTGCGGGAGAGTCCGGCTTGGAACTGCCCGGATCAGGAACCACGGGTGGCAAACTCAAAGGATTTCCTTGATGCGACCTCTGTAGTCGATCTTGCCACTGCCCTTGGCTTCGGACTTGTGCAGATATTCTGGTAACTGGTCGGGATCACGTTTCAGCAGGTGTTCGAAGGCCCAGGCATCCTGGGCGACCGGGTCCAGTGACGCCATCACCACGTCCCCGTCGACCACATTCGAGGGGTCTCCGCCGGTCGGTCCGTTCTCCATCAGGATCTTCGTTCCATCAAGAATCGTCAGCGTCGGGCGAATCATGATCGAGAGATCGGAAACGATCTCGTGGATGTCCTGGTGGAACTGGCTGCGGCGTCCGCCGAGCAGCCCGTACCAGTTCTTGATCCCCATCGATGCGTAGCACAGATTGTGGTCCTTGACCGGGGCTACACCGATCACCTTGTCGACATTTGTGAACGGACGGTGGAAGAACCACCACTCCTGGATCAACGTTGCCCCCGGAGTGGCGAGAAGTTTGAAGGCGTTGGAGTCTGGCAGATAAATTCGTCCTCCCGCTTTCTCTGCCGCCTTACGTATCCCTGTTTTCATGAAACAATCCGCAGGAGACTCGATGGGGTTGTCGCAAACTCGCACCTCCTGCGCCCGGCAGTCGACCAGCAGCATGTTGATCAACGCCTCGAGCAGTGCCGGTTGACTGGTCGCTCCCAGTGCCGGGGAACGATCGAAGGCGACATTCGGCTTCACCACCACGATGTCGCCCGGCTGGATGTAGTGTTTCAGGCCACCGACCGCATCGAGTGCCTTGCGAAGCATCTGATCCGGCGTGCCTCCCCGACCAATCCCCACATCGGCGGTTTGCTGGATCGGCTTCGGAACCCTGAAATCGTTGAGGCTGACCGGAGTGAAATGGGGTTTGCTTCGCAACCCGGTCGTATCCCTGAGAGACAGGGGCCAGTCCTTGGGAGCGAGCGCCAGATAACCGGCAGCTCCCAGGATCCCCGCCGCAGCACCGATGCGGCCCAGGAACTTGCGGCGTTCCATCGGGTCCTTTTCATAGTCGGGATGCTGGATCGGCTTGGCCGGGGGTGGCTCGCTCGACTCTGTTCCTGGAGGATCGGGTACTGCGGGATCGGGCACAGCGGGATCAGGTTTGTCGGCACCCTGGGAACCAGCGGGTTTCTCTGACTCGTTCATCGGTTCCCCTCCTCACCGTCACCATGGTAGCCATCTTCGCCTTCGAGATCATCCCTGCCCATCGGGCCATCACCGGCAAGTGTCGTTTGTAAACGATTCAAGGCCACCGCAACGCCCTCAGCCCGGGGGTACTTCTCGACTCCAAACACCGATGCACCCTCGTGCCTCAGGCCAAAGTAGGTCTTGAGGAAGCGATGCTGAAGGAATGTGTGGGTCGGAGCCGATTCGATGACATCGTAATCTTCGAGCAGTTCTGCCAGGAGTTTGTCGTAGAGTTGCCGTGCATCGCTCGGGGATTTTGCTGTGTGAACAAAGATGCGCGCATCCTCTGTTCCTTCGAGCTCCCCGAACCAGAAGTGTTGCGCGAAGCGATACTGGAAAACGTTGCTCGGCTGGTAGCCGATCTGTTGGAAGGGAACACCAAGACCGCTGTTCAGTATCTCGAATCCGGTCGGGGGCGTACCTTGTTGCCCCAACCTGGCCAACGCCATCACCACACGCCGGGTCATCACCTCGACCGACTTATCGGGTGCATCTGCGATGATATGGAAAAAGACCCGTCCGCTCATACCGATGGCACCGATGGCATTCGGTGTGTAATGGACACCTTCGAACTGTTCTGTAGCCCTGCCGCCGCGTTGTTCCTGGTAGACCCCCAGGCTGCCCTCGAAGGTGCCCTGGTCGTAGAGAAATACGTCGAGAAACCTACCAGTACCTCGATGTTTCAGTTCGATCACGGTCAGTTTCTGGAATCCGAACTTCACATACTGGTCGGCCTGCCCGTTGATCTTCTCGTAAAGCGTATCGGCTTCGAAGGTCTGCGGGGTGGAAACCGATCCCCAGCCGCCTTCCAACAGGGAGGAATCGAAGGGACCGAGAGCGATCGGCGCGGCTCCAACGTCGGCCAGGCTTGGATCTCGCCAGCGTTTGAGCGGCGTCTTGTAGAGGTTGTCCTCGACCGATTGGGCGATCAGCAGGGCGATGTCGATATCACGCTCCCCCGGGTCATAATTATCGCGCTGCTCGACCAGCCAGTAGATCATGCCCGAGATGGTCAGTAACAGCACCAACCCCACCACGGTCTCGGTGCTGGAGATTTCCTTTCGAAGCAGCCTGGGGCGGCCCAGCCGATTGAAGACCTTTCCCCTTCTTGCCATCTGCCCTCCAGAACTCTCGTCACATCAAGAAACACTTCAAATGTCCGCACACATTCTACGGTCAGGGTCTTGTCGGGTAAAACGCCGGACCGATCGAGGACCTATCATGACCGCGAGTTTCTTGAGAGGCTATGGTCGGAATCACGGAGGTTTGAATCACGGAGCAGTACGCACCCACTCGAAGGAGATCATCGAATGAACACGACCTGTAAAGCCAGCAGCGTCTTGCTCGCCCTTGCCATGACGATGCTGATCATCGTTCCCTCGGTTGCGCAGGAAATCCCTGCTTTGCTGCCAGATCCCGACGGTAAACCACCCGTGACCAGCAAACCGGTCAAGGTGTACATCCTTTCGGGTCAATCCAACATGGTGGGGATCGGCCAGGTCAATGGCGGATTCTCACGCTGGTCTGACTTCTCGGATCTCACCGTTTCCGTCTATCCAGGGACTTACTCCACCACGACGGATTATGACCTGTCGACCCCGATCAATACGAAAGATCTGCCCGAGTACGGCGGCGTGAAGCCGACTCCCTTTCCAGGTGGAGGAGTGCAAGTTGTCCGGGGATGGATGAATCTACAAGACTCCGGTCTCTTCAGATTCAAACCGGGCTATCAAGCCAGCTCCTTCTGCATCATGGAACTGGATGGGGTCGAGGTTTATCGAAGAGAGGTCGGGAAAGAGCCCGTCTACAACGATTTCAAGACCACTGCTGGCAAGAAGTACTCATTCAAGCTCACCTTCTTGACCACCGCAGCCGATGGTCTCGGCTGGTTCGGAAGAATCGATGTTCCTGGAACCCTTCACACGGTCGTTCACACCGATGGGAAGTTCCCTCACCTGGTGGATGACGCGGGAAACTGGACGGTTCGAAAAGATGTCTGGTACAAGGGTGTGGTCACGGCCACGGCAAACAAGTGGTTGTCTGTCGGTTGTGGTTCCAGTAGCAACACCATCGGTCCGGAACTGCAGTTCGGTCACATCATGGGCTATTACCACGACGAACCGGTCATCATCCTCAAGGCCTCCCAGGGCAATAGAAGTCTCGGCTGGGACATTCTCCCTCCAGGGAGCAAGCGATTCACCCACGAAGGCAGAACCTATGCCGGATACAACGACTCCATTCCGTCATGGACGGCGGAGGATCCCGGTAAGGAAGTCGACTGGTACGCCGGCAAGCAGTACGACGATTTCGTCAGAGAAACTCATGCAGTACTGGATAACTTCTCGACTCACTTCCCGCAGTACCAGGATCAGGGTTATGAAATCGCTGGATTTGTCTGGTGGCAGGGACACAAGGATGGAAATCCGGCGCACGCCAGCCGCTACGAGCAAAACCTGGTTCATTTCCTGAAGAGTTTCCGAGCCGAGTTCAAGGCGCCGATGGCACCCTGCGTGATGGCCACCATCGGATTCAACGGCTGGGAAATGGCAGGTCCTCATGTGACCGTGGCAAACGCTCAACTTGCTGTCAGTGGCGAGAAGGGCAAGTACCCCGAGTTTATCGGCAACGTGCTCACCGTGGAAACGCGTGATTTCTGGAAAGACGCATCCATCTCCCCCAGAAATCAGGGCTTCCACTACAACCAGAATGCCGAGACCTACATGTTAGTCGGGGATGCTCTCGGCCGCGGCATGGTCCAGTTGCTGACCGATCAGAAAAATAATAGAGACTGAAAAAACCCCGGATCAGCCGATTGTAGTATCCTTGGATGTCGCCGGAGGTTTCCGGTTCTGACCTGGAGGATCGATGGCCACGTCACTGCTGCTCTCGGTGGTATTGCTAACCGCCCCCTGTCCCACAGAAGATGCCGTCGATGTCATCCGCAGCGCGCATGACGCCCTGGTGGCCGCCGAAGCCAGTGCCAACCTCCCCGCTACACGTCGGCACACTCTCGAGTTGATCAAAGCTTGCCAGGATCAGGATCTCGAGGTGTTACTGAAAACTGATGAAGATGCGGCACTGCTGCGAGGATGCCTTCTCATCATCGGAACCGATCATGGTCTCAAGGGTCGGCAGTTGGAAGCCGCACGGACGCTCGGCATCTTGCTCGATAAGTTCCCCGCCAGCACCGAATCAAAGAAGGCACGAGTGCCGCTGGCACGGGCATTTTCAGAGACGGGTAAGATCGATGCAGCAATGTCCACAATCAAGGCAGCCACGCAACAACTGGATGCGGGAAGTGTCGAGATTCGAGAAGCCTGGATGCTTCTGGGTGATCTTCATGCGTCCCGCGGCGAGGTGCTCGATGCGCGTCGCGCCTGGAGCCGTCTGACCGACGATCTCGATCGAAACGGCGATGATGCCCGGGCCCGTCGCAACTCCACCGTCCGCCTGAGACTGCTCGGCAAAACCGCCCCCGAGATCACCGGCGCCACCTGGTTCGGTGGCGACAAGAAACCACTGTCGGGGTTGCGTGGAAATGTCGTGATGCTCGATTTTTGGGCGACCTGGTGCGGTCCCTGTCGGATGTTGATGCCCGGCCTGGACCGGATCTACAGGGCCAGAGTGAACCAGGGGCTGGTGGTACTGGGGGTGACCAAACCTTACTCCCGCGGCTGGCTACCTTCGAAAGAAGATCCTGTGCGGGGCCAGGGGGTCAATGGCATGGACGGCAACGGTTTCCTCCAGCACGTCCTCGAGTTCAGGCGTCGCTTCGGCGTCTCCTATCCGTTTGTCGTCACCGGCCGCAGGCAGTTCGACAGTTACGGTGTCGGAGGAATCCCGATGGTGGTGCTGATCGATCGCAAGGGAGCCATCGCCTGGGTGCGGGTTGGATCCGGCGGAGAAGGATTGCTGGAAGCAACCATCGATCGATTGCTCCAGAAGGATTCAGTGCCTGGAGACTGATCGACCGATCCATCTCACACCGACACTCAGCCGCCAAGTCCTCCTCGAAACCGAGTCGCTCTACTCAATAACGCCCACAGTGATAGCGCCAGCAGCCCGCAGTTACTGGCCAACTTCGGGCAGATGCGAACCTTGCCGCTGCCGCAGCCACAGTCGGCCACCACGTCACAGAGACTCTCGAAGGCGACTTCCGTGCCGACCAGAGACAGTCCCAGGTTCAGAATCAAGGGAGTGAACACGGCCAGCATCACCGTGGTGAGCAGCGCCGCACTGCGTAATTGTATCCCGCTCAGCAATGCCGCAGCGCACATGACTTCGACCCATGGCAATACCACGGCGAGGCTGTTGATGACCCAGGAGGGATGCAGCGGCAGAACATCGTATCCCTTGAGACTCTTCAGGAATGGGATCGGATCGCCGATCTTTTCAGCTCCATAGTACAGAAATGTGAACCCGACGATGATCCTCGCCAGCAAGAGCGGGACTCCGGTCGCGTCCAGCTTACGAACCAACTCCATCAGCGCCGCTCCGATCCGGAGACGACCGGCATCTCGTTGTCGACCCACTCGTTGAGCCCGCCCTCGAAGACATAGATGTTCTCGGTCGGAATGCCGTAGAGGGATGAGAGGTCTGCGGCCAGATGAAGGCTATCCTCGCAATCGCCACCATTGCAGTAGACGATGACGAAGAAGGCCATTTCCAGCTCTGGACGCAAATCATCGATCAACTGCTCAGATTCGTAATGGTAGAGCCATACCGCTCCAGGAATGTGTCGCTCCTCGTACAGATCCCGTTCGCGCGCATCGACGAACAGGTAGATCGATTCTCCGGTGGCCTCGAACTCATCCTCGCCGCTGTAGAAGTTATCTCTCGCCTCCTCGAAACTGAGGCGCTGGATTCCATCGTCGGGCTCAACCATCGGGGGATCACCAGAATCGGGTTCGGTGCCGTTGCCGCTGACCTCCGACTCCGACCCATTATCGGTCTCGACTGCTGGATTCTCGTTGAAATAGTCACGACCGAGATGGATCGAATGAGACGGTCTGAGGGAGTTGGTGGTAAATGCCAACACCGTGGCGAGGACAAGGATGGTCGCTGCCCCGCACCAGAGACTCCCGCTGCATCGGGAAGCTCCCTCGGGTGTCACCTGAGGAGTATCATCAGCCATCAATGAGATCCTCCGAATACAGTCCGTGTCATGAAGAGGCACACACCGATGCCACGAACCGCCGGACCCATCGGGTGCCGGAGGAGTGTATCACCCCGAGGTGAAGATTCGGAACATCTTGAACGACACCTGGCCAGGTCAGGCAGATTCCTTCTGGGTCATCAGCCAGCGCCCTGAATCATCCTGGGAAAATTCATCGTGCCGACGGAGATGCTGGAAGATGGCCAGATACAGATTCTTGGTCGCTTCTTCCGGATGCTTCCGGGCGATTTCATCCCGCACCTCTGCGGGGGTCATCGGCTCGATCGCTTCCCTGAGCACATCTTCGACCTGTGAGCGGATCCAGCCACGCGGGCGACGACCCGAGGGGGTCAGGCGACGAAGCGACCCACCGGCGGTGGCCAGGTATCCCCGAACCTCGGGGAACTGCCCGAGAAACTCCCGGATCTGCTCCTCGACACGATCGATCTCCTCCTTGAGGCGCTGGCGCTTGCTCTCAAGGCGATTCAACTTGCCGCTATTTTCCTTGAGGGTGACCAGTTGCCGTAATGCTTCGACATCCAGCCTACCGAGATTGTCCATCTCTTGCTCCATACTCATCCGATATAACCCTTCCCAGATGGTCCGACTTCCAGAGAAATCGGGCGTTGTGGCAGCACCCTGGGGTGCCTGCTCCCGCCACATTGCACACTAGAGGTCCTCACAACCTCAAAACACCGCTGGAGAGTTCCAGCATCCACTTGAATACACTAAGTGGCACAATAATTTACATTTGCGACTCCCCCCTTGACGAACTCCTCAGATGAGAGGAGATTGAGAGTCACGAATGACCAATACTTTCACATGTCAACTCACAAAACAAGTAGCATTGTCGGAAATACACCGAAGTCATGTTGTTAGTTATACATAAATTCTCCTGTGTGAGCCTCATCTCGGCACTGTTGCTGTGTGCCGGGTGTGCCATACAGCCGGGGATCCTGGCCCCCAGAAGCGGCGATGAGATCGTCATTGCCGGTCAATTGGTCCACACAGGCGTGCCTGTGCGCCTGTGGATCGATCCTGGCGGATTTGACGGCTACCGGGCCCATCGCCACGATCTGCCGCAGCAACAGGCCCCCCGCGACAAGCCCGATCAGGTGCTGCGTTTCGGCTCGATGCGGCGGGGACTTCCCGAGGGGCTGGCTGGCCGCATACACACCTCTGGCTGGACACTTCCTGATGTCGCCGAGGTGATTGACACCATCGTTCTTCATTACGATGCGTGCGGTTCGTCAAGTCGGTGTTTTCACATCCTCCATGACATCCGGGGACTTTCCTGTCATTTTCTGCTCGATGTGGATGGCACCATTTACCAGACCCTCGATGTCAAGGAACGGGCGTGGCACGCCGGAGTCGCCAACGATCGTTCGATCGGCATCGAGATCGCCCATTTTGGTGCTGCGTCGACCCCGGAGGGTGCGGATCGATACTACACGGTCGAGGCCGACCTGGCTCGCCTCGACCCTGCTGCTGTCGAGGGGACATCCGCCGAGGGGACTGCGGGAATCCCAGCTCGAGATCCCCTCTTCAGCGGCGAGATCCATGGCCAGCAGCTGTACCAGAGAGATTTCACCGAAGCGCAGTACCAGGCTCTGGAATCGCTCCTGATCACCCTTTGCCGCACGCTCCAGGGCATCGAACCAGCGGTTCCACGGCGCCTGGATGGAAGCGTTCATGATCGCCTCAGACTCGAAACCGAGGGTCAACCTGTCGCCGGAATCGTCGGGCACTGGCATGTCGGGACCCACAAGGTCGATCCGGGCCCCGCGTTCGACTGGGATCGAGTGGAAAGCGCCCTGCACGAGGCGGGATTGAGGCCTTCGCCTGCCGGTGTTCCCGACTAGGCGCCAGAGCGCTGACGTAACGCCTCGAACAGTACGATGGCGGTCGCGGTCGCAACATTGAGAGAATCAGTTCGCCCCGCCATCGGAATCCTGAGTTGATCATCGGTCCTCTCCAACCAGCGTTCATCGAGTCCATACTGCTCACTGCCCATCACCAGCGCCAACGGACCGGTGAGATCCGAGTCGGTGTATGCGGTCGCCGCAGCGGGTGAGGTGGCCAGCAGGCGAACCCCTTGCTGATCGAACCAATCGAAGGCCTCATCGCTGGTGGCTTCGGCGACAAGCACCGTGAACATCGTCCCGACGCTGGCCCTCACCACGTTGGGATTGAAGAGATCGGTACAGCGATCGACCACCACGACTCCGTCCACTGCTGCTGCATCGGCAGTGCGAAGAAGAGTCCCCAGGTTGCCCGGTTTCTCGATCGATTGGGCGACCAGAAATAGCGGTGCTTTCGTCTCGTCTTGTGGTCGGAGCCGATCCAGCGTCCAGTCTGGACGGGGAGCCAGAGCCAGCAACCCATCGGGCCGATCACGATAGGAGAGTTTGCGAAATACATCGGCAGTGACCGGCTGGATCAAGGCGTTGCAGCGACTTGCCGCCGCTTCTAGCAGGGCCGATTCATGACTTTCCTGGTAGAACTGAGCACAGGTATAAACTTCCGTGAGGGGCTGCAGTGCTTCGATCGCCCGGGTCAGTTCACGAAAACCCTCGATGAGAAACTTGCCTTCACGATCACGGTCGCGGCGATCCCTCAACTTCACCACTTGCTTCACTCGTGGATTCTGCAGACTCGTGATCGGTTCCACATCACTCATCGATCTACCTCTTGCTCCAGCGCGCCCAGGCACCTGAAGAGAGTATCCGACCATCCGCCGCTTCCAGTTGCATCTCGCCCTTCTTGCAGCGGAATCCGCATCGATCCTCGACCAACCTGGAGAGAACATCGGGCGAATACCCGGCTGAATGGGCAGAAAGCAGCAGGAAGCGAGCATCGGCGGCGAACAGCTCCCGGCACAGATCGAGCATG
This sequence comes from Bacillota bacterium, assembly GCA_003973385.1. GTDB lineage: Bacteria > Planctomycetota > UBA8108 > UBA1146 > UBA1146 > QNYK01. The sequence goes on from QNYK01000106.1 coordinate 54,965, forward strand.
CTGATCACATCCCGATCGATATCCCAGATCTGGCGTCGTGGCCCCCTGCCAAAAGAGGGTGGGTCGAGGATGATGCCCTGGTATTTATTTTCGCGACGCACTTCACGCTTGAGGAAATCCATCGCGTCATCGGTAATCCAGCGCACCGGTGCATCCTCCAGCCCCGATGCGGCGGCATTTTCACGAGCGCATCGGACACTGCTGCGAGAGGCATCCAGATGACAGACCCTCGCTCCAGCCGATGCGGCTGCGAGGGTGCTTCCACCTGTGTATGCAAAAAGGTTCAACACCTCGATGGGATCTCCTGCAACCTGATCACTGACCCAGCGCCAGTTCTCTTGCTGCTCCGGAAAGATACCTATGTGACCGTGGTCATTGGCACGCAACTGCCACTGGAGACCGGCATGCTGGCCGTACCACGGTTCCGGAGGTGGCGTATTCCATGACCACTTGCCCTTACCCCCGGCATCGCGATCAAATCTACCGTCGACCTGCTTCCAACGTCTCTCATCGGAGCAGCGTCCCGAAGCCGCGGCTTCGGGTCGGATGATCTTCAGTCCGCCGATCGATTCCAGCTTCTTCTGACCGCCAAAATCGATCAACTGGTAGTCTGATGATTCGATGTTCATGATGACAGCAGTATACGCTGCACGGCTCCCGGATGGGGCGATCCCGAGCACTATCGATCAGGATTCCTCGCTTCGTCCTTCCAGATTCCGGCTTCGTACCTGCTCCAGGGCCTTTCTTTGCAGATCGGGGACCTGGCAATCCGCTGCAGGATATCCGATGGGAAAGATCAGGTAGGGCCGTTCATTGGCTGGGCGCTGGAGGATCGCCCTGAGGAACCCCATCGGGGACGGGGTATGAGTCAGGGTTGCCAGGCCGACAAGGTGCAGAGCCGCGATGAACATCCCTGCGGCGATTCCGACCGATTCGGAGACATAGTAGTTTCGTGACCGGGTCCCATCCGCAGCAACCTGATGCGTCTCTGCGAACAGAATCACCAGGTAGGGCGCATCGATCAGGAACGGTTTCACTGCATCGGTACCCAGCGGCCGCAGCGCATCGAGCCACTCCTCTGGCATCCGTGACTCGTATGATCTCTGCTCCTCCTTCTCCGCAGCATCACGGATCTGTTTTTTCAGTTGCGGATCATCGACGACGACAAAATGCCACGGCTGCCGGTGCGCCCCACTCGGTGCGGTCGAGGCGATCTCGATGGCCCGATCGATCAGTTCCTCAGCGACAGGATCACTGGAAAAGGAACGAACCGACCGACGACTGCCGAGTTGCTGGAGCAACTCATCGGCGCGAAGGCGCATCAAATCTTGTTCCTGACGCTCGAACTGGAGCGGAATCGGTCTGTACTCGGACATCTGCGATACCCCCGGAAAATGGCTACTGACAGGGAATGATCCTATTTTGCCCGACACACTGCAACAACGACCACCCACTGCCAGACTCGGTTCTTGCTCCACTCCAGGTCATGAATCAGAATCAGGCTCCCCTTGAAAGGTGGTTGTGATGAAGATCTTGCTGGTGGCAATCCTCGGCTTGTCCCTGTGCGGAGCCGTTCAGGCAGCCGATGAGCCGGTCCTCTCCATCGGGGACGCCCTTCCCGCCATGGAGATCTCGCACTTCCTCCAGGGTGGAGAGGTGACCACTCTCGACAAGAATCGCATCTATATTCTCGAGTTCTGGGCCACCTGGTGAGGTCCCTGCAAAGGTGCCGTGCCGCACCTGGCAGAAATTCAGAAGAAGTACAAGGATCAAGTCACGGTTCTCGCCATCAGTGACGAGGATCTCGAGACTGTCACCGGATTCATGGCGAAGGACAGCATCATCGAGGGCAAATCGTGGGCTGAAGCGATGGCCTTCATCGTGGCCACCGACCCGGACAAGTCGGTCAAGAACGAGGTCTTCAAGGCTGCAGGAAGGCGAGGCATCCCCAGTAGTTTCATCATCGGTAAAGATGGAATGATCGAGTGGATCGGTCATCCAAGCCGGATGGATGAACCCCTGGCTGCGGTACTCGATGGAACCTGGGATCGGGCATCCGCTCGCAAGAAGTACGATGATGACCAGGCTCTTCAGCGCGAGATGAACAAGATTCGAAGTGCGCTTTCCACCGCTGCCCGCGCCAACGACGAGAAAGCAGTGATGGAGATCTTCGATGAAGCGGCGACCCGATTCCCTGACAATCTCTCGCTCAAGATGCACAAATGGAGTCTGCTGCTGACCCGATTCCACAACTACGACGCAGCCTATGCTGTGGGTCGAGAACTGGTCGAAAACAACTTCGATGACTCGATGCTGCTCAATACCATCGCCTGGAGCATCGCCGATACCGAAGGACTCGAGGTTCGGGACCTCGATCTGGCGATGAAGGCGGCCGCACAGGCCAACAATTTGACCGGTTCGGAGGACGCAGCCATCCTCGACACCCTGGCGCGCGTCTATTTCGAGAAGGGCGATCTCGAAAGCGCACTGAAGTGGCAGAAACTGGCGGTCAAGTTTGCCGATGCGGGTGCCAATGGCGAGTCGATTCGAGAAGTACTCGAGAAGTACCAGAAGATGGCCGATCGGAGGAGGAAAGGCACCGTATAACAGAGGGTGCCGCGTGTTCTGAGAAGTTGACAAGTGGCCGGCTAGCCGAGAAACGGCAGTATCCATCACTTGAGATATGGGGTCTCCGATCAGACGGTCGGAGGCCCTTTTTGCATCGAGTCTGTCGAGTCAGGGGTCCGTCGTGCATGTCTGGCGAGGGCCGCCGCCACCAGCTGGCGGGTAAACCCCTCGTGACCCGCTGGATCCAGCGACAGACAGATATCCGCACTCCCCCAGTCCGTCTCAGGATAAAAGATGCCGCAGTTGGCATTGAACTCGAGCATATGCGGAGTTCCTGCTGTATCGACGCGGATATCACATCGCCCGAAACTGGCCGCCTTCAACCCGACGAAAAAGCGCGCCGATTCGCTCCTGAGTCTCTGATCCAGTAACGGATCGGATACGGGGAAAGAAGAGAGCCCCTGATAGTCGACCCACTTCAGATCGGAGTGCTTGAAACTCTCGCCTTCCGGGAAGCAGTACTGCGCCGGTGTGTAGGTGATGGGATTTTCCGGATCCTGCGGATTTTCTGCCACCAGTACCGTGCATTCTATTCCGTCGATGTATTCCTCGATCAGTGCCGCACCGTGACGCGACATGATCTTTCTGGCCTGAATTTGCAGTCCTTCGCGCGTCTGAACCCGTGAGCGGCGACTCAGATCTACCGACGCGTAGCTGCTGTAGTGCTTGACGAACAACGGAAACCTCAGCACTTCTGCCGCACGTTCTACATCCTCCTGGGTTCTGGCCAGTACATGAGCAGGAGTGGCGATCGACAGTTCATGACAGACTTGCTTCATCTGTTCCCTGGTCGGTTCGTAGCACTCGGAAGTGGCCCCTGTGAAGGGAACACCGTGTCTCTCAAGGGTCTCGATCACCTCGATCCCTGGAATCGGCTGATCCGCAGCCCCGTCACACAGATTGAAGAACAGATCAAAACCCTGCTCGATCAGTGCTTCCACCTGTACGACGCTTTCATGCTTACCCACGAGAGTGGCAACATGCCAGTTCGCCTCGGCAAGATACGCCCTTGGATCGCAGGGCCAGTCATCCTCTGGAAAAGGGACCGCGTCGAGATCCTGTGTGGTCAACAAGCAGATGCGCACGCTTCGGCTCCCTCTGAACTCTGGTGTCGGAAACTGTATCACTGGCGTTTTCTGAACAGTGGCCGCAATCGTCACGTCAATGCTGCCGTACTGCCTTCAAGACTGACCGATGGATGATGTGTTCGACATCCAGTTCTCTGCCGCTCTCATTCCATCGAGTGCGGCAGACAGGATTCCTCCGGCGAAACCCGCGCCTTCTCCGAGCGGGAAGAGTCGCCCGAGACCACTGCTCTCAAAGGTCTCCGGATGTCGATCGATGCGCACCGGACTGGATGACCGCGATTCCGGTGCGGTGATGATGGCATCCGGATGGGCAAACTCGCGGAATCGACCGGCAAGATCCGCCAGTCCGGTTCGGATCGGATCGAGAATCCAGGGCGGGAAGATCTCCGCAAGATCGGTAGGCGTCAATTTTCTCGGATAACTGCTGTCGGGAAGGTCCTTGGAGATCCTTCCGTGCAGAAAATCCATCAAACGAAGAGCGGGTACAGAAAAGTCACCACCTGCAGCATCGAAGGCCGCTTTCTCGATCTTCTGCTGGAACAAGATCCCTGCCAGTGGATCGGTATCGTCACCGAAAGTAGCAGGCTCGAGGGTGATGACGAATCCACTGTTGGCCCAGGGACTCTTTCGCTGATAACGGGAAGCTCCGTTGACACACATGTATCCAGCCTGCTCGGTCGACGGAAGAATTTCACCACCGGGACACATGCAGAAGGAAAATAGATCATCTTTTGATCGCTTGGAGACGAGGCTGTAATCAGCTGGCGGTAACTGTGGGTGCCCCGCTGAATCGCCGTATTGCATCTGATCGATGGCTTGTTGTGGATGCTCGACGCGCACACCGATCTGAAACGGTTTCTGGCTCATGGGAACCCGATGCTTCGCCAGCATCTGGTATACATCCCGGGCACTGTGACCGGTGGCCAGAAACAGAGCATCGACGTCCCAATCGAATCGCTCGGAGTCTTTCTCGATGACGATCTTTGAAATCGATCGTCCATCTGCATCTTCATCAATTTTCAGATCGACGAGACGATGCTCGAAATAGAACCGAGCTCCTTGTTCTTCCAGTGCAACTCGCATCCTCTTGACGATACTCGGCAGCAGATTCGAACCAACATGGGGACGTCCATCGACAAGGATCTCCTCCGGGGCTCCGTGATCGACGAGCACCTGGAGGACCTCCGGTACCCGCGGGTCCTGCACACGCGTATACAGTTTCCCATCGGAATAGGTCCCCGCTCCACCTTCTCCAAACAGCAGATGGCACTCCGGATCGAACTCCCCGCCCTCGATGAATCGGTGCCACCTCTTCGATCGCTCGACCACCTCCGGGCCGCGCTCCAGGATGCGAGGTTTCGCTCCTCCCTGGACCAATCGCCAGGCACAGAAGAGTCCCGCCGGACCTGTTCCCACCACAACCGGGCGCCGATCGGACCGATCCTGAGGAACCTCGACCACTTCCGGTTTCCACACCCTGGCTCGATTCTGTTTGAGAAGCTTCTCTGCGAGATGTGAGGGCACTTCGATGATGATGGCATGAACCCAGCGAGGTGGACGACCCTTCCGACAATCGAGAGAACGACGCTGTACCTCGATGGTAAAGATCTGTGACGGGGGGATTTTCAGTCTCCGACCGGCAAAACGCGCCAGGTCCTCCTCGGTTCGCCCGAGAGGCAATATGATGTCGTGAACGAGCAGTTTCATCGGGATGGATCCTGTTCGTCACGTCGTCGGGATTCCTGTTTTCGTTTCTGTTTCTGCATTTCCTTGCGCAGCGTCGAGCCGGACTTTCCAACCGCAGCACCTTCTGGATCCATCAGGTACGAGGCGAGCAGCAGCGGAATCGACTTGTAGTCCCACCGGTCCCCGAACAACTTCTGGTTGAGCTGATCTCGACGCTCGATGGAGCGTTTCCCCTCCGAGCTGAAGGTCTCGTCGGGACGAATTGCGAGGCACTCGATGGGCTTGGCTGCCCTGTGAACCAGGCAACTGTCTCCATCGAGCAGCGGGCAATCGTAGGGCTGGGCCTTGGTGGTATCACCGATGAACATCAGTGATCTCCCCATCTTCTGCAGCACCTGCTCGGCTTTCCCCTTGAGGTGTGGCTTTTCCGAGAAGGCGCGGCTGATATCGATCGCTTCCAGATCGGAAATTCTCATCCGATTCTGGGGTCTTCGGCAGCAGTGGGGATCGCGTTGGCCGTCAGCGCGAACCTTTCCTGAAGTGACCTCCTGGTCCTTCTCCAGAAACAGGGGTCCCCGCGAACGATCGAGAGAAACCAGTGCGTCTTCGAGTGCGTGAGCACGGGAACTGGACCCTCGGCTGCCTCGCTTCTTCGCCATTTCACCCTCCCAGCATCCATCTCTTGATTCATCAGCGCACAGTGTATCACGCCAGCGGTGATTCGCTCTCCCGACGAGCAGGTCCCTTGCCCAGCGAAAACATCACCGCAGCAGCGATGACCCACAGCACCATCGCGAATCCGAAGACATAGCGCGGATCTCCGGTCGCTTCGGAAAGAAAACCGCCTATCGGGTGGCCGATGAGCCCCCTGATACAGACCAGCGCAACATGCACTGCCATGTATTCTCTTCCCTCATTGATCGATGCAAACGAGATGGGGCCGACATTCCATGCCAGGATCACCGCCGACATCGCGATCCCGAAGACGATTTCAGCAACGATGAAACTGGCCGTCGAATCCGCGACGGCGAGCAATATTGCGTACAGCACCAGTCCTGAATACGCTCCACCTGAAAGCCAACCCGGACCGATCCGGTCGATCATCTTACCGAAATAGGGTGTCAGGATGACAGCAGCGAGACTGACCAGCCCCTTCGTTCCCAGCAGAACTGGCCACGAGAGGTTGAGGAACTCGGCATCGACGGTCCAGATCGGCTTCGCGGTGACCAGTGCCATGAATCCTGTGCCGTACAGAATAAATCCGATCTCGTAGGTGAGAAAGCGGCGGTCACGAGAGAGAATCCTCCACAACGCACGGGCACTGTCGATCTTCGGCGCGTCGGTCGCCGATTTTTCTCGGCTACGAAGCGGAACCCTGGAAAAGATGAAACAGGCAGCCCAGCCGGCGATGGCTGCGATGATGTAGAGCCACGGAAACGCATCGCTGTTGTAATGAAGCCAGACTCCAGCGCCGAGAGTGCCAATTCCAGAGAGCAGTGAGCCCCAGCGCTGCGCATACCCGAACAGGCTTCCACGGTTCTCATCGGTGTAGTTTCCTCGCAAGACGCCGTTCCATGCCGCCGTGATCGGTACCGATGCGAGCGCCTGGATCGTCACCAGTACAAGGAACAGCCACGGCACCAACTCCTTGCCGCTCTCGGTTCTCCACCAGTCTCCTATCGAAGGCACCAGCAGCAGCCCGACCAACAACATGGGTAATCGGCCCAGAGTTGCGGCTCTGCGCAACAATCGACGCGGCCCTGTGCGAGATATCCAGTTTCCGAAGAATAATACTGCCCCCATCGACACGGCTGGAGCCATGACAATCAGCGTCAGCAGCAGCGTATCGACACCGAGCGCCTTACGAGCGATTTCCCCGGTCGACCACATCAAACCACCGAAGACACCCTCGAAGAGGATCGCACGGACATGAAATCGGTAGGTCTGTTTTTCGATCTGATCCAAGGAAGCCCATCATCTCTGTTGAAACTGAAATCCATCCTTCGATGGAAGAGCCAGCGATCTTGCACCAGTGACTTCACTGCAGTCCAGCAGACCTCTCAAAAGGAGACAGATCTTGGTGGAAATCCCCTCGAGGATGCTTCACCATCCGGAGACAAGATGAGACCAATCCATCGAGTAACAGCGTTCTTCTAGCCAAGACGCAGGGAGTGAAAACATGGGCAGAATGTGTTTACTTGTTCTGAGCATCTCTTTGATGGCCTGTGGCTGCGGAATTGTGCTCAGACCAACTCTTCAGGGATCTGGAAACTCCGCTACTCAGATCCGAGAAGTTAGCTCCTTTGATCGAGTCGAACTGGATGGACTCTTCGACACGACCATATCCATCGGTGCCGAACAGAGCGTCACGATCACAGCCGACGACAATCTGATCGAGATTGTTCGTACAAGTGTCAGTGGCGGGGAACTGCAGATCGACACAACCGGTTCGTTTGGCACCAAGATCGGAATACAGGTTGCCATCGTGATGCCCGTTCTGGTTGCCTGTCAAAAGGACGGAACCGGAAGCCTGCAGATCATCGACTTCCAGGGAGAAGAACTTGAAATCTCGCAATTTGGTATCGGAGACATCTCTGCACGAGGATCGGTGGGCATCGTCCAGGCTTCTACTCATGGCATCGGCAGCATCGAACTGACCGAGTTGATTGCCAGGGAGGCCATCGTGGCAACCCATGGAATCGGCGACATCGAAGTGTATGCCACGAACAAGATCTCTGCGGAGATCAATGGAATCGGAACCATCACGGTTCACGGTGATCCAGATGAGAGATCGTCGCGTCTCAATGGCATCGGCGACCTGATATTCGACTGACAGTCACTCGGAAGAGGGGACAGATGAGCTGGATCTGGGCCGCGCTGGGTGGAGCTGCAGGTGCCTCGTTGCGCTTCGGGATCTATCAGTGGCTGAATCGAAGCGGATCCTCTCCCATCGAGGTGGTCGCGCCCGCAGCAGTGGTGCCCACAGCAGCCGGGACCCTGGTGGTGAATCTGCTCGGCTCTCTACTGATCGGGCTGGTGGTCGGTTTCTTCGATGCAAAATCGATCACCGATGAGCGCCTGCGCATCTTTCTGGTCGTGGGTGTGCTGGGCGGGTTCACAACGATGAGCGCACTCGGTCTCGAAGGATGGCAACTGCTGCGCGAAGGACACACCATGAAGATGTTGCTCTTGATGCTGGGGCAATGTGTCGGCTGCGTCCTGCTTGCCGCGGCGGGATGGGCGCTGGCCCGGGTCCTGACAGGAGCTTCCAGCTGATCAGCGTTCCTCGCCGATGGAGACGATGTACTGCTGACCCTCGAAGTTGACCCGATCACCGTTTCTGAGCACGCGACCGCGCCTCGTCTCGACCTCACCGTTGACCTCGACCTCACCTTCGATGATGCAGATCTTTGCCTCTCCACCACTCCCGCATAGGCCCTTCCACTTGAGAAACTGCGACAGTTTTATCGTCTCGCCTGGTTGTCGGGTCATGGTCTGCTCCAACTAGATCCAACTGCAGGAGGACCACCGGCCCCCAGCCGCTCGATCAACGCACCCATCACCAGCGCGAGGAGGGAACGACACGAATTGCCGGTACACAGGAACAAAACGGATGGCACTGGATCTCCCGACGATTTGGGTTCTGATCGAAGTAGCACGATAGCAGCAGCACATCTGCAGTGTACCCTGCACATCGAGAGAGGAGAGACAAATGGAGCTCACGGTCGAAGAGGCAGTATCACTTTCATCACTCTGGATGCCCATCCTGCTGTCGGGGGTATTCATCTTCATCGCCAGTTCGGTTCTTCACATGATCGTCCAGATCCACAACAAGGATTACCAGTCCCTGCCCGGGGAAGAGTCGATCCGCGATGCCATCCGTGGCCAGAAGATATCTCCTGGTCTGTATGTGTTCCCGCATTGCCATTCGATGAAGGAGATGGGGACTCCTGAACACATGGAGAAGTTGAATCAGGGGCCCAACGGATTTCTGACCATCACCCCCGATGGCCCTCCCGCGATGGGAAAGAACCTCTTTCTGTGGTTTCTCTACGCCCTGTTGATCAGCATCTTCGTCGGCTACCTCACCTCGATCTCTGTCGCTTCGGGAGCATCCTTCAAGGAGGTGTTCCGGATCGCCGCCACGGCGGCAGTACTCGGGCACTGTGTTCCCTCCATCTGTGATTCGATCTGGAAGTGCATTCCCTGGCCTGTGACATTCAAATTCATCATCGATGGTGCCATTTACAGCGCCATCACGGCGGCTACATTTGGTTGGTTGTGGCCCTAGAGAAGGTGACCGTACGAGTGGATCCTCGTTGGACAAGGAGCTGTTGATGATGATCAGTGGGTTGATCTCGTTACTGTGCCTGACGACGTCGGTGGAGATCCCCGAGGTGGAGGGAAAGAAACCCGCCCCCGTCAACATCGTCTACATCCTTGCGGATGATCTCGGCTACCGGGAACTGGGTTGCTACGGCCAGGAAAAGATCCGGACGCCCAGACTCGATCGACTCGCATCCGAGGGGATGCGCTTCACCCAGCATTATTCCGGCGCCCCGGTCTGCGCATCATCTCGATGCGTTTTGATGACGGGTCTTCACTGCGGCCATTCACTGGTTCGAAACAACTGGGAAAATGGCGGCTGGGGCGAAAACCAGCCCGAGGGACAGTATCCGCTGCCGGCCGGCACCTTCACGATGGCGAGGATGCTCCACGATGCTGGTTATGCCACCGGCGTCTTCGGCAAGTGGGGTCTCGGTGGACCGGGAACGACCGGCGCACCGGAAAATCAGGGGTTCGACACCTCATGCACCGTCAACTGCCAGCGCAAGGCGCATAATTTCTATCCCAATCACCTCTGGAAAAATGGCGAGAAGATGGTGCTGCCCGGTAACGGCTGGTTCAAGGCGCACCAGAAGATCGCTGCACCGCTCGCAAATGACTCGGAGTACTACCAGCGATACCTCGGTGAGACCTACTCACCTGATGTTTTTCTTGAAGAAGCGCTCTCCTTCATCGATGAAAACTCTGATCGGCCCTTTTTTCTCTACTACCCCAGCCCCATCCCCCATGTGGCACTACAGGTTCCGGTCGAAGAACTCGATGCCTATCCACGAGAATGGGATGAGAAGCCCTACCTCGGTGGCAGTTACTTACCGCATCCACGCCCGCGAGCCGCCTATGCCGCGATGATCACCCACCTCGACAAGGAGGTAGGTGCCATCCTCGACCGTCTCGAACAGCACGGTCTGACCGACAACACCATCGTCATGTTCACCAGTGATAACGGCACGACCTGGGCCGGAGGAGCGGACCATCAGTTCTTCGAAAGCACCCGTGGGCTCAGTGGACTCAAGGGCAGCGTACTGGAGGGAGGCATCCGGGTCCCTCTCGTCGTGCGCTGGCCAGGAAGGATCAAGGCCGGGAGCGTCAGCGAGTTCCCCTCCTCATTCCCCGACATGATGCCCACCGTTGCGGAGATCGCCGGGATCGGGTTCGACCGTCCTGTCGACGGCGACAGCCTGATGCCCGCCTTTGGTGGTGCAAACCCTGCTCGTGAGAATGATCTCTACTGGGAACACGGTGATCAGCAGGCGCTACGCCACGGCGACTGGAAACTGGTTCGGCGAAGACTGTCGAAGAAGAACCCTCAAACACAACTCTTTGATCTGTCCGCCGATCCCGGAGAAAAGAAGAACCTTGCCAAAGAGCGGCCGGAGATCCTCAAGATGATGATCGAGAGGGCCGCAGCAACCCGCTTCCCTTCGCTGATCTTTCCCAATCCAGGAATCGACAAACTCGCCAGCACGGAATGATCCGTGCTGGCGAGTTTGGACGACCACCCCGTCGAATCACATCGGGGTCAGGGACAGCCTGCATCCGGGAAGGGTGCCGCTGGTGGTTCCCCTGAATTGAACAGATAGAGCAGCAGGTAGATCGCATCCGAGATGTCGATCGCTCCGTCAGCGTTGGTATCGCCTGCCTCTTCGGGATTCGGTTGGCCTCCAGCGGCGAACAGGTAATCGAGAAGAAAGATCGTATCCGAGATATCGATGGCACCGGAACTGTTGGTGTCTCCTCGGATGAATGGATTGGCGCATGGACTCGGAGGCAGCATCCACTCGAGGATCCGTGCCAGCAGTGGAGTACGATCTGCAGCCACGACGGACGAGAACGGAAATGCCAGCACCGCCGCCTTGTGCCCCTGATCGACCGTCACCACTGCGGCCCCGCCCCCTTGAAGTGTCCCCGTGCCCGATGCCGGGTCGTAGGAGAACGCCTTCTGTGCCGGTGGCAGCGGAGTCATTTCCGACTGGTAGACACCGCTCGACAGTTGCAGGTCGAGGCCATCCCCGAGCGGATTTCCCGGCTCTCCCAGTAAACCTGGCAGGTCCATATCCCACTGCTCGTGCTGGAGGAACAGGTAGTTGGTGAACAGGGCAGTAGTGTCGAGATATGCGGTGGCGTAGGCTCCCGAGAGCACCAGGTTGCCACCGGCCTGCAGGTATTCCATCAGCAGTGCCTGGCGCGCGGGACCCAGTTGATCGGGGAAGCCGCTGTGGAAGTAACCGACCGGCCACATCACGACACCGTCGGTATATTCAGCGAGCAACCCGGTGGTCACCGGACCATCGACAAACGGATCCCATGCCTGGTAGCCGATACCGAGACCATCGAGAACATCCAGGTAACTGTCTTGATACCCCGTATTTCCAGCATCGAAGTAGCCATTGATCACCAGGATGTCGATGCTGGACTCGACCATCACTTCTAGCGATGGCAACGATTCGTTGTCGGAGGCATCGATCGCAGTGATCACGTAGTGGAGTACGCCCGCTCCCGCTTCGCTGTCGACAAACACGTTTTCCAGCAGTGGAAGCGGATTCACCAGCGAGTAAGGCCCGCCGGAAACCACAGATCGATGGACGAAATAGCCACTCAGATCGGGCTCCGGATTTGCATCCCAGGAGAGCGTCACGCTTCCATTGGCCGAGACCGCAACGACTCCGGTCGGAGCCGAAGGTGCGACCACATCTGCTGCCGTTGCAGAGTAGGGCCCCTCGAACACCACGGTCGATGTCGCCAGATCTGCCGAGACGGTGGTCTCGCCGAACCACGCCACCGCTGAGGTCATGTTGTCGGAGAGCCCGGTGAGTTGCCCCAGTTGGTCATCGAGCGCCAGGTCCGTCGATTCCCGGTAATCTTCAATCGGCTGGCCGCCAAGGGGGGTCGTCTCGCTGTACTGGTAATGGAAACGATTTGCCCAGACATGGAACGCCCCACCTGCTGGCAGGACCGACTGAAGCTGCGTCAACAGCTGGCCTGCGTTGTCGTTGGCCAGTGTGGTCGGCGTCGGAGTGGTCGGAACATCTTCGGCAAATAGCCCTGTGCCCTGTTGAAGCAGAGCAATCTGAGCGTCGATGAAACTGTCGTAGTCCACTTGCAGCTGCGGATCATTCGCCATCAACGCATACAACGCATCGAGAACCACGATGTCGTTTCCGAGCATCGCATCGAAGAGAGCCACCAGTAGATCGGGACGCTGTTCTTCGAGGAACTCGAAGTACACGCCGGCGTACCTGTAGAAGGTGAACGATCCATAGGTCGCACTGGTGATGTCGGCCACCGTCAGACGAGAAGTGTCCCCTGAAATCTGATCGAGCAGAATTCCTCGTGGCAGTACCCCGTTGATTCGAGTCGCACCGACCAGGTATTCCGCCAACCCCTCGTTGTACCAGACCAGTCGATTCCCTTCGTACAGGGTTCCAGACTCGCCGAAACTCCCTGTGATCAGGTATCGGCTGTCGAGGAAGTGCGTGTACTCGTGACGGAGCAGTTCTTCCAGGGTGTAGATGCTCTGAGCTGGTGTTCTGTCGTAGGTGAAGAGAGTCCCCCACCCCTCGATGAAGATGCCGCCGTTGTTGGTCGAGAGACCGTACAAGAACGGTTGATAGGTCCAGTAATCCTGGGGACTGCCGTAGATCACCAGCGTCAGCACTTCATTGGTGTCTCCGGGAACCGCCTCGAGGGCACCACTCTTCCTGTAGAACTGGCTCTCGACCTCCTGGATGGCGTCATAGAGTTCGTTCGCCACGGCGAGGTCGATCGCCGTCAGGAATTTCAGCCGTCCTTGATCGAACAGAAACTCATTGGGAAGTGCGATCGCCATCACATCTGCGCGGATCTGGACCAGGTCCAGTGAACCCCCGCCATAGAGGAGGCCATCAAACTGCATATCCAGGTCAGTGACCGCCCTCAACCACGGTCCGGAGTACGGAACGTGCAGGTTGTAGGCCTGCGTGAGGATGTCGTGCGCCGCATCCCTCGTCGTCGGTTCCAGGAAGGCTAGCCGGTTCATCACCCACAGGGCATTGAGCACGACATACTCGCTATCCGCGCTGTAAGTAGTATCGAGGGCCATCACCCCAACTGCTGCCACCAGGCCCGGTGGCACTGCGGAATACCATGGGCTGCTGACACCACCGGCACTGTTTTCATTACCGATCTGGCGGGCGAGAGTGAAGAGGCAACGATACGCCAGCAGCCGTTCCTGATAATCGTTCTCATGGGCCAGATCGGACGAATATCGCTCGAGCACGGCCTGGAGTTGATCGATCAGTTGTACGCTGGCATTGGTGCTGTCGATGCTCACCAGCCATTGCGACAGCAATGACAAAGGAGGATTCACGGTGATCAGCGCTGGCTGCTGACCGATGGTGACCATCGCCTGCACTGCCGCGGCAAAGGTCGGGTCGTCGTATGTCACGCTCGCCTGGTAAAACTGGTGATAGAAAGCGATCTGGTAGAAGTAGCACATCCGACGCAGCCGCTCGGCATTGACGAGCAGGTCGAGAGCCTCCACCTCGATGGTGGCTGCGATCAACATGACATTGCCAGGTGAGATCGCTGTTTGCACATCGCCGTCAAAGGTCCACAACTGGTCGAGGCAAGCGTCGGTACTGGTGGCCACCATTTCGACGAACGCGGCACCGGTTGCCGCCGCAAAGTCGGCTGATGTACAGGGGCCAGTCGGGAAGCTCGTGGGTGCTGAACCAGATCCTCCACCTGAAGATGGCGAACCCGCTCTGGCAGCGAACTGGATATCGCGGCCGCATCCTCGCACAAGTTGTGTCATCGCTTGATCCGGGTCCACTGCATGGCCACCGCTACAAGGCGCATCGAGGGCGCCGGTTTCGGATTTGAGATCTCCTGTAGGCGGCACCAGATGCAAAAGTTGTCCCTGAGGCGAGGCCTGAGTTGCCGGAGGCGGCGCCTGACCGGACGCAGCAGTCACGCAGAGGCACAGGATGGCCAGCGAAAATTTGTACATGACTATTTCGATCCCATAGGAGAAGAGCCTGTACCGGGGGAGTTCGAAAACAAGATGACCGCTGGTGGTCGGGGGCTGAATCAACCCCTGGTACTGACCAAACTTTATCGCGATCCCAGTGAGCCATCCATCGAGTTCCCCTGCTAGTATCAGGATTGGATCCCCGTGAGCACCGCATGTCTCCCATCAGAGACTCGAAGTACTATCATGCCAGTAGTCTTCAGTGGTGAAGTGGGGATCAGTTCCAGGGAGGATCGAGCAGTACCGCCCCGATCAGACCAAAGAGGGCTCCGGCGAAGATACGCCTGACGAGCAACTCATCGAGTCGTGTTCGAAGATGCGAGCCCACGATGATTCCCCCGAGGCCAAGCGCTGCGAAGGTGGCGATCAAACTGATGTCGATGGTCATCCCTGCCGAACTGAGCTGGGTCCCGGAAGCCACTGCGCCGGCAGTGGACTGCACGGCGATCAGGGCAAGGCTCGTACCTGCAGCGATATCAAAGCGTAGTCCACCGAAGATCACCAGTGCGGGTACGATCAGAAATCCACCTCCGACTCCCACGATCCCGGTGAGGATTCCGACTGATGCCGCTGCAAACCCGAGATGTACCGGCCGGATGGTAAACGGTTCGGATCCCTGTTCCTGTTTCCCCCTCAGCATCGCCACCGCTGCGCCAATCACGACCACCATCAAGATGGATTCCCGCAGCTCCGGCGAAAGCCGGGCTCCGATGCCAGCCCCCAGCACAGCCCCAAGGATTCCGGTCGGAGCAGCAATGAGTGCTGTCGAGAGCGAAAAGCTCCCCGATCGAATCGCACCCACTGCACCGGTGCCGGCGATCAGAGCGACGATCCAGAGTGATTCGGTCACGGCGATCTCAAGTGGTCGCCCGAGACCGTGGACCAGGATCGGAACGGTAAGAATGGAGCCACCGGAGCCGAGCAGACCCAGTGCCACCCCGACTACGATGGCTCCGAGAATGGTTATCATGCCTGGCAACTCGTGGTGCGGTTCCACGGCAGCCAGGAGATCGCGGAGGAAAGAGCGCAACTGCCACTGGCTCCTGCATGGAAGAGTCCCAGCCCCACTGCAGCAACACCTACCATCCAGAGAGGGCTGAAAAAGTAAGTCAGAGCAGAGAGAGCAAGGAGGATCGAGCCGGCAGCCATCTGGGTCTGTCGCATCACATCGATGGAAGTGCCCGTTTTTGAGGACTCAACAGGAAGTCCATCGGCTTTCCAGCCCTGAATACCACCGATGATGTGCTGCGCATCGAACCCAGCTTTGAGCATCTTGTTGAGTGCTTTTCTGGATCTGATTCCTGTCCGACAGTAGAAGATCGGCCGCCGGCCATCGAGTTCCTGGTTCAATCGGTGTGCATCGAATCCAGAAAAAGAATGGACGATGGCATCGGCGACCGCCTCCACCTGATGTTCGAACATTTCACGAACATCCACAAACACGTATTGCTCTTCCTTGCCCCGCTGTTGGGCTTCAGTACCTGTCAGTTCAAAGACTGTCTCGGATTGCATCGATTCAATGAGAGCGTTTTCGTTCATCATCGTGTCACTCTCCCTTTCCTCACATTACTCATTCCTCCTGCAAGATTGACGACGGAGTACCCCGATGACTTGAGGAAACTGACCGTGCGTGCTGAACGATCTCCCGTCTCACAAACGAGGTGCCATCTGGTCTCTTTACTGAGTTCATCCAGGTGCCTGGCCAGTCGCGTGTGCGACAGATTGATGGCTCCAGGAATGTGATCTTGATCAAACTCCGAGGCGCGTCTCACATCGAGCACTCGCACATCGTCGCCTTCAATCACCGTGAGGACATCGCTTGCCTCGACCTCTTCGATTTGCTCCCAAAGCCCCTCGAATCGTGACAGACCCAGCAATATTTCTGGTGGCAACCAACCGATGGTCTTGTCGAATCCGATCCGGATCATTTGTCTGCCCACTTCGGAAACATCGGACTCGGATCCCACGATCACAAACCTGTCCTGGGAGTCGCCAAAGCTACCGACGTAGGAGTTGAGTCGACTCGTCATCGGAACAGACCAAGAACCTGGAAGGTGAGCCTTGCGAAACTGGTCCCACTCCCTGGTGTCGATCACCCTTGCCCCACCTTCGTAGGCGGCAACAAAACTATCTTCGTCCATCTCTGCAGGAGTGGTGATCTCTCCGATCACCGGCGCACCGTCGCGGTTGAGACGCTTCATTTCGGAAAAGTACAATGGTGGCTCAGGCTGACCGGAGAGGATCTCCTCGACGAATCGATCCTCGTCATCGGAGTAAAATAGCGCTTGATTGAAGCGCCTCTCGTAGCCAACTGTACTCGTAGGAACCGCACCGAGAGCTTTTCCACAGGCACTTCCTGCACCATGTCCAGGCCAGACCTGCAGGTAATCCTTCATGCCATCGATCAGTTTGATGCTCTGGAACAGTCGCCTGGCAGAAGTCTCCATCGAGCCAACTTGACCGGCAGCGCTCTCGAGCAGATCTGGCCGACCCAGATCACCGACGAAGAGGAAGTCACCCGACAGGATCGCCATCGGCGTGTCTGCTCCTCCTCCGTGATCCGTGACCAGGAAAGAGATGTGTTCGGGCGTATGCCCCGGAGTGTGAACCACCTTGAATTCGATGTTTCCGATGGAAAAGGTCTCGCCATCCTTGAGCAGTTGATGCTTGTAGGATCCGCCTGAAGAATGCTGATCGAGCCAGCGAGGAGTCCAGTCTTCTCCGCCCTCGCCAGACATCAGCAGCAATGTACCGCCACGTTCGCCGAACTCTCTCAGGCCAGAGATGAAGTCGGCGTGGATATGGGTCTCCGTGGCCGCAACGATCGTCAGTCCCTGCTCCGCTGCGAGCTCGATGTACCGATCGATGTCCCGCTCAGGATCCACAACAATCGCTTCTCCTGTGCGTTGGCAACCGATGAGGTAACTCACCTGAGCCAGTTGGTCGTCTTCGATACGTCGAACAAACATGATTTCTTCCTTTTCTTCCGAGACTTGCCTCTCACTACTTGAGAGACACGGAATGCAACCATCGTTCCCTGAGCCGAAGCAGAAATCATATGTTCTTTAAATAACTGTAGTTACAACTCATCCATGGCGTCCTCGAGGCGGCCCCTGAGGCCCTCGGGGATCTGCCCTCTGGCCAGTTCGCCACAGACGTCCTGGGTCAGATCGAGTGATGCAAATACGGATTGGCAGCGCTGGCAGATCACCTCTGACCGAAATTCTGTGTTCCGATCGAGCGATGTCTGTTTCGCATCGAGCAGGTCAAGACAGACCTGGATTGGATATGCCGCAGGAGGAGGAGACTCATCGGTCCTTGGCAACTTTCCATCGATGAGCAGACGTAATTTCAATCGTGCGCGATGCACTCGGGACTTGACCGTTCCTTCTTGTATTCCCGTCGCTTCAGAAATCTCGGGGACAGACAGGCCGACGATGTCTTTCAACACCAATGGCATCCGAAATTCCAGCGGGAGTTCTGCTATTCTCGCCTCCATCTCCTCGAGCGATTCCTTGCGAATCTGTGATACCACCTCTTCTTCCAGATCAGACGCGATCTGTGCAATCAGTGGCTCGCCGAACGGGAGTAGTTCTTGTAAGGACCCAATATTTTCCGGCTCTCCGGCTCTCTTTCTATGCATACGCTGGCACACTCTTGCAGCGATGCTGTAGAGCCATGTCGACACCTTTGATCGATGTTCGAAGGAACCCCAGTTACGAAATGCCTGGATGAAGGTTTCCTGGACCAGGTCCTCGGCTTCTCCTGCATCTCCACAAAAGCGCAATCCGAGCGAGTAAAGCAGCCCACCCTGCTCGTCGACCAGGCGCGTCATCGCTTCTCGCGGATTCTCTGGCCATGGTAGTTCTTCAGACTCCTGCTGGGTCATCGGTTCCCTCGGCTCAACGGTTGATTCATCTTGTTACTGGAGGTACCCCCCCCACCGACCATCGATCGCAGATTCTACCACGCAGGAGGCCTGGCACCGTGACCAGAAAACCAACCACCTCATTGGCATCCATCTGGCAAACATCGATCCAGCACCTGAAGGCAGTGGATCCTCATCTGGGGCGAGCCATCACTGCTTGCGGCAGCATCCAGCTGGAGATTCAGCGGCGGCGCTCCCCATTCGAGTACCTGCTGCGTTCCATCATCTTTCAGCAACTCTCCGGCAAGGCGGCCGGCACCATACATGGTCGCTTCCTGGCGCTGTTTCCGATGAAGAGACCGACACCGGAGCGTGTTCTCCGACTGAAGCCGGACAAGTTCCGCAGTTCCGGAGTCTCGGGGGGCAAGGAGCGAGCCATCCGTGATCTTGCCCGCCACGCTCGCGATGGTCTGGTACCCGGTTTTTCAACACTGGAAAAGATGGGTGACGACGAGATCATCGACACGATCACACCCATCCATGGTATCGGCCGCTGGACCGTCCAGATGTTGCTGATCTTTCAACTGGGAAGACCTGATGTGCTTCCTGTCGACGATCTCGGTGTTCGTAAAGGATTCGCACGGATGCGTGGCAAGAAGCTACTACCTACGCCGAAGCAACTGACCCGCGCCGCCAAGAAGTGGCAACCCTACCGCACCGTCGGCAGCTGGTACTGCTGGCGGGCGACGGAGCTGTAGCCGCTACTTCTCTTCCAGCAGAAATGAAGTGGGCGGATTGTACTCCCAGCGGTCGAAGTCATCGTGCTGCACTGCTTCGGCGGCGACGTGGATATTTTCCTCCATGTCCTGACGCGATCTCCAGCGGCACATTCCGATGAGTTGCCCTGTCTTCTCGTCCTCGAAAACGCCTCCGTCGATGAAACCATCGACATTTTCCAGCGCTCCTCCGAATCTATGCATCGAATCGCGCAGATGATCTCGGAATGCATCCCGGGGCGAATGTATCGACATGTGGACAAACATATTTATTGTCCTTCCCGCACCTTGGCCAGCTGATGAACCGTGAAATGAATGAAGGACTCCGCAGTACCGATCTCACCAAACTCCAGTGCCCACTTCAGGTGCATCTGCATGGCGGGTTTCATGTCGAGGATCACCAATCTGACCTGTTTGCCATCATCCGAGAGGGTCGCAGAGACCACTTCCAGTTCGGTAGTGCCGACTTCACCTGCTTCCAGGTCGAGTTTTGGCGATCCGTAGTTACTGCTCCATCGATAATTCCATCCCTCCAGCTGGAAGCCAGCCGCCAGAGCCGCCACATCGGTGGAGATCGGTTCGTTGAAGGTGATCCTCAATCCATCGGTGAGTGCCCTCAGATGCAGTGGGTACGGTAGAGTCGCCGCTGTCTTTCGAACCCGGTAGAAGCCACCCGGCTCGGTCTTGTCGGAGGACCAGCCAAACAAGCCTGACAGATACAAGCTTCCATCCGGATGGAAGCGACCTCGCATCGTGCCAGTGGGAGTTTCGATGGGCAGTGGCACGAAGCCACCCTGATGGACGCCATCGACCTCGTCTTCCAGCAACAGGTACACCTCGCCGGTGCCATAGGAGAGCCCGAGTAATTTCCCCGACAGATCTCCCCACACACCTTCGGGTACACGCACCTGTGCCGCCGGAGAACGATCCACCGTCGGGTGAATCCAGCACAGCGGCGGGTCGTATTCGGTTCGCATCTGCTCGACACCCAGCATGACACCACTCCAGTTGTTGCCATGAAAGGAACCCTGCGCGATGCGATTGATGCGGTTGGCGGGCATCCAGTGGCCCTCCTGATCGGAACCCCAGGCGATGCCATCGGCATCCACCGCCAGACCATTCGGTGCACGGAAGCCAGAGGCCACCATCTTTGAACTGGAACCATCCGCGGCGACCTGGATCAGCGTGCCGTGTTGCGGATGGGCTGGCAATTTGGCATGACGAGCAGCCTTCAGGTAGTAGAGGTTTCCGTCGGGGCCCTCCTGCAAACCACCCGCCGGCTCGTGGAAGTGTGGCGAGTTCATCGCATCGACACAGAAACCCTCGTAGAGATCGGTCTCGCCGTCGTCGTTGAGATCGACCAGCCGTGTGATTTGATCTCTTCCCAGCACCAGGATCTCTTCCTGTCCCGGCTCGCCCCGGGTCAATAGCCCGAGCGGCTGACTGAGGCCGCTGGCGATGCGCTGCCAGTGGAGGTTTTCGAGTCCGGCGTCGAGGCCATCCACGCGCCAGACATCGCCGTTCCAGGTCGAGATCGCCGCCGCCTTGCCCTCATCGAGGAAGTCGAAATCACCGAAGCGCATCCAGGAGTTCCACGGGTTCTCATCGGGCCACGACACCTTATCGACCTCGAAGGGGTGCTGGTTTGCTTGGCTACTTCCTGACTGCAACATCGATATGAACTCGTCGAGCCTGGAGAGGGGTCCATGCCAGTGGAGCAGTTCTCCCTGAACATCGACATCGGTGGAAGGAAGCAGAATCGATGCTTTTCGTTGCCAGACGGGGATTTCCAGCGATGTGTCTGCAGTTTCGGCGATGATAAAATGAGCTTCGAAAGCTCCTCTGAGTCCATGCGCCCGAACGATCGGCTCGCCTGACTCTGCTGCGATTGCTTCGATTCCAGCCGCCTGGAAATGGTCACCATAGATACGGATTCCATCGATGTAGCCGCTGAACCACGGTTCTTCGGGGAAGTTCTCCGAGGTGAAGCCGATCTGGATGACGGTATTCTCGACCGGTCCACCTGGATTCAGGGTTCCGTCGCCATCCTGTTTTCCATCGACATAGAGCACGATCCTGGCTTCCCAGGGATTCCAGGTGAAGGCGACATGGTGCCAGCGACCGTCGGTGATCTGCTGCTCGCCCGCCACCACTCCAACCCAACCGATGTCGAAGCAGAGATGTCCGTCACGGATGAAGAAGGTCTTTCCGTCGTGAATCCACGGACCCTCTGCGGCGGTTTGAGAAAAGATGCTGCCGTCCTTGGTGGTTTGAATCCAGGCGGCAAAGGTCATCTCATCACCGGTGAACTCGAAATCGTCGTGGCGAGTCCAGATGGCTCGGGCCGTGCCATCGAAATCAAGAGAGCGACCCTTGACTCCTCTTCGCCAGGTCACTCCTTCGAGTTTCAGGTCCTTCACACCATCGACGACACTGGTCATCCACTCGCCGGAACTCTCGTCGCAATCCCAGCCCGCCATCGGTGGAGGAAGGGGATCGCTGAGCCTACTGACCACAACCACCGACTCTGCCGCAGCCGCCACCGACAGACTCGACGGCATCCCGTCCATCCGATGCAGTTTCGGCAGGTCGCCGTGTTCATGGGGAAGTTCGATGCGCTTCGATTCCTCGCCAGCACTTCTCACGATCGATTCGGCAGGCTCATCCCCACCAAAAATTGCATTATGCTCTCCTGAGAGTGTGATTCGTTGGGGCCATTGCGGGGCAGAACCCTTTTTCCACACCAGGGCCAGCGGCGAGGGGTCACGGAAATAGACCCTTTCCGTGATGGCGCGAAACTGCGCCAGTTGCTGCTGGCCGGCGATGGGAGCGATGTGGATGTGGACCGGCCCCGGGTCTGCTTTTTCTGGACTGGCCATCAGCACGACCCGGCCCTCGTACGAGGTCACTCGGATGGAATCTCCGCCACCACTCACATGGATGACCATCACGGGTCTTCCACGCTGCAGTAATATGAACTCGCCCTTGGGGCCACCGAGGGAAGGTGAGAGAATCATCCCGTCCTCGAGGCTCAACAGCGAGATCCTCAACACGTCATCGATTCCGATCAGTTGAATCGATCTCTTCCAGGCATACAGATCTTCTCCGCGGGTGAAGGCTGCTCTCTCGAATACCAGGGTTTTTCCGACGGTGTAGTGAAGCAACACCCCATCCCGGTCGCGCTGGAGCCCTTGCCAGCGACCCGTCTCGATCGGGCCAAAGGGAACCGGGCGTGAATCGTCAAAGGTGCCCGCCTTGCCAACGGCGATTCCGGGACCAGCTGGATTGATCCAATCGGGCTTCCCTGCGATGCGTGGCCAGATGCCGTGCGGGCCGTCGTAGACGATTCCGCGCAACTCGACGAAATCTCCCTGCCAGGCCGCAGCCCATCGCAACTCTGCCGTGTCGAAGAGCATCGCATGCTCGCCAGCATCATCGAGGGGTATGGCGATCCCCTTGCAGGCGATGTTGTCGGGTGTCACCTCGATCGCCGCCGACAGAAAGGGGCCATAGTCCATCGCCTGCCACGGCTCGTGCTGGCCGCGAAGGTCTACAGTGGAACCGGCCAGAATCGAGACGACAGAACACCAGCAGATCAGAGTCGCCCACGACCGCAATTTGAGCATTCGACCCTCCCCGGGGGCAATAATCGCCCGTTGATCGAACCATGCTAGCCGCCACGGAAGCGAAAACGAGCAGGTAGGAGCTTCCTGCTGGCTTCGGTGGCCCTGAGATGGCCCCTTCGGGTACCCTGTGGGCAGTCGGGCCAAGGCCCAGAAGGAGCGCGGTGGAATATCGCACCGAGAAGGACACCATGGGCGATGTGGAGGTCCCTGCCGACCGCCTGTGGGGAGCGCAGACGCAGCGCTCGTTACAGAACTTCTGCATCGGGCAGGAGCGGATGCGACGTCCGCTGATCCGGGCGATGGGCCTCATCAAACAGGCCGCAGCCACGGTCAACGCCGAACTCGGCGGGATTCCTCCGGAAATCGCGCGTGCCATCGAGAGCGCCGCGGACGAGGTGATCGCCGGAGATCTCGACGACCACTTTCCACTGGTGGTCTATCAGACCGGATCGGGCACCCAGTCGAACATGAACTGCAACGAGGTGATCGCCAATCGAGCCAACCAGGCACTCGGCAAACCGCTCGGCAGTCAGAGCCCGGTACACCCAAACGATCATGTCAATCATGCACAGAGCACCAACGACTCGTTTCCGAGTGCGATCCATGTCGCCTGCGCCAGCGAATGCCATGACCGATTGCTACCCGCCATCGAGGCGCTCAGGAGTTGCTTCGATGAAAAATCCGCCGCTTTTTCAAATGTTGTCAAGATCGGCCGCACGCACCTGCAGGATGCAACACCACTGACCCTCGGGCAGGAAATTTCTGGTTGGTCCGACCAACTGCGCATCACCGGACAGCAGGTCCGTGATGCGCTGGCGCTGGTGCACGAGTTGCCGATCGGTGGCACTGCCGTGGGAACCGGTCTCAACACCCGACCCGGTTACGCGGAAAAGGTTCCCGCTGCGCTGGCAGAAAAAACCGGCATCCAGTTCATATCTGCACCCAACAAGTTTGCCCAGCTCGGCGGCAAGGAAGCGATCGTCGGACTCTCCGGAGCCCTGAGAAGCCTGGCAACGGCTCTCCACAAGATCGCCAATGATGTCCGCTGGCTTGCCAGCGGTCCTCGCTGTGGCATCGGCGAGATCACCATTCCCGCCAATGAACCGGGTTCATCGATCATGCCGGGCAAGATCAATCCGACCCAGTCCGAGGCGATGACGATGGTGTGTGCACGCGTCATCGGCAACGACGCCGCCATCGGCTTCAGCGGTGCGCTCGGTAACTTCGAACTGAATGTCTACATGCCCGTGATGGGCGATTGCATGCTGCAATCGATCGACCTTCTCTCATCTGCCATGAATTCGTTCCGTGAGAATTGCGTCGCCGGCATCGAGCCCGTCCAGGAACGCATCGACGATCTTCTGCACCGCTCACTGATGCTGGTGACCGCTCTCAATCCCCACATCGGTTACGACAAGGCCGCAGATGTTGCCAAGACCGCTCACGCCGAGGGGAAAACACTTCGCGAAGTGGCGATGGAAAAGGGCTACTGCAGTGGTGAGGAGTTCGATGGTTGGGTCGTTCCCTCGCAGATGACCGGCCCCGCCGACTGACGACTCGAAGCGTGCCAGATCAAGTACTCTCATGCTCCATCAGGAGGAGTTCATGCGGATCTCCGGAGAACGAATCGCCAGGATTGGCGTCATCGCTCTGGTGTCGGCGCTCGATGTGATCATGCTCGGTGGCTGTAGGGGACAGGTCCACGATTCGGGGCGCAATACAGCCATCGACTGGCCCTCGAGACCTCCCGCCGACTGCCCGTTCGAGCCATCCGACAACATCGTGGGGATCACATTCACCGGAAGCCACCGCGAGTACGCACACGCTGACTGCTGGTTCCCGTCGTGGGCATCCGATGGAAACATGTACTCTCCCTTCTCCGACGGCACCGTGGAAAAAGTGTTGCCGGACGGGAGCCGGGAGCCACTTTGGACCCTGGGACAGGAGGGTGCAGACGCAAACTGCGGCTATGGAAAGATCGTCGGCGACGATCCACTGAACCTCACCGTGATCGGGTTGGGCGCACTGCCCACACCCACCGGTCCATACAACGCGCGATACCCGTCGGGAAGTCTGGTTCACGACGGCATCTGGTACTACGGAAGTCATCCGGAGGGCCCCGGCGGACTCGGCCCCCTCGTGGGCTTCAGGATCTCCCGCGACTACGGCAAGACATGGACTGACGGGCCCAACGATCCGACCGCGCCGCTCTTTACGGCACCTTCACTCGATGGAGAGGGTAAGCCGACCGGGATACCCGTTCGGATTGGCGAGCCGTTCTTCGTCGATTTCGGAAGAAATATGGAGTACTCGCCCGATGGAAAGGCCTATCTCATAGCGCATGGGGCCACTGCGCATCAACCTGACCCATTGGCTCGTCGCGCCCACTGGAACATGGGTGACGAGGCCTATCTGCTGCGTGTCACACCGAGCCCGGAGACCATCAACGACGCAAGTAAATACGAGTTCTTTGCCGGACATGACGAGGACGGCCAACCGGTCTGGACACGGGAGCGTGCGGAGATGAAACCGCTCATCGAGTGGAGGGGCCGGGTCGGTCCCACCTCGATCACCTACAACCCGGTCCTGAAGCGGTATCTGTTCTGCGTCACCGATGGGAGGGCAAATCACGGCGCCTACGACACTTATATCCTCGAGTCACCGACCATCACGGGGCCGTGGAAACTGGTGGTATTCATGGAGCACTTCGGCGAAGAGGGCTACTTCGTGAACATCCCGTCGAAATTCATCAGCAACGACGGTCGAACTGCCTGGCTGTGCTACGCCGCTAACTTCAGTGTCGGGATGCCGGGCCCTCCCCCGCTCGAGTCCAGCCCGCCAGGCAGTCGGTATGGAATGAACCTGCAGCAGATACGACTGAAGGTGAAGAACTAGACTGTCCGCCATCCCTGATTCATGCGCGCTCGTACTCCAGCAGGTAGCCCTGGAAAAGGCGTAGGTGTTCCTCTTCATCCGCCAGTAACCTCACGCACAGATCTTCCGTGACCGGATCATCTCCACACATCTTGATGATCTTCTTGTACTGGGCAACTGCAGACCCTTCGGTCTCGATCACGCCTCGGATCACGCTCAGGACATCGGTTGGATCATCTCCTGGCTGAAGAGATTTCATCACCGGAGAAAACTGCATGCTGCCTGGAATGGTGCCTCCGATGATGTGGATGCGCCGGGCCAGATCCTGGGCGTGTTGCGTTTCCTCGGCGACATCCGCTGCCAGAGCTTGCTTGATCGGATCTGCCTTGGCTCCCACCAGGTTGGTCGAGGAAGAGATGAAATTGATGGCCGCCTCCAGCTCCATCCAGTAGGCATGTGTCAACTCGTCGATCAATTCCCGATTCATCTTCCCCTCTTTCACGCCGAGACTTCCAAGAAAATCGACCGGGGCGCACTCGATACGCCCCGGTCGTTCCTGAAGACCCGGCCCGATGGCCGATCTCTAGCCGCCAGTTTACCGCACAACACCTCTAGCGAACCACGAGGTTCACCATGCGGCCTGGTACCCAGACGAACTTGGCGATCTCCTTGGATTCGGTGTACTCCCGGACACGGGGATCAGCAAGGACTTGTTCGCGGATCTGATCCTCGGTGATTTCTGGTGGTACGAGAACCTTGGTTCGCACCTTTCCATTGATCTGAACCGGCACCTCGACCATTTCCTGTTGAAGCCAGCGCGGATCTGACACCGGAAATGGCTCCCACATCAGCGATTCCCCATGACCCAGCGCTTTCCACAGTTCCTCTGCCAGATGCGGAGCATACGGCGCCAGCAGCAGGCAGAAAGGCTCCAGGATGGCGCGTGGGCGTGTCTCCATCGGATTGAGTTCGTTGACGAAGGTCATCATCTGGGAGATGGCCGTGTTGAAGCGCAATCCCTCGGTATCGCGATCGACCTTTTCGATCGTTCGGTGAAGAATTCTCATCTGGTCATCTGTGGCCTGTGCAGAGAGCGATTCGTGAAGTTGATCATCCTGGTCAAAAAAGAGCCGCCAGACCCGATCGAGGAATCTGCGCGCACCCATCAAGCCGCCGGTAGACCAGGGTTTGTCCGCCTCGATCGGCCCCATGAACATCTCGTAGACCCGCAGTGAGTCTGCTCCCTGATCCGCGATCACATCGAGGGGATCGATGACATTGCCGAAGCGCTTTGACATCTTGCGGTGGTCTTCACCGAGGATCATGCCCTGGTTGACCAGTTTCGCGTACGGCTCATCGACGGGGCAGACACCGATGTCGTGGAGAAACTTGGTCCAGAAGCGTGAGTAGAGCAGATGTCCGACTGCGTGCTCGGCTCCGCCGATGTAAAGGTCGACCGGCATCCAGTGCTTCGCCAGTTCCAGATCGACCAGTGCCTGATCGTTCTTTGGATCGATGAATCGCAGAAAGTAGGCACTCGATCCGGCGCTCCCGGGCATCGTATCGAGTTCTCTCCGGGCCGTAGCACCCGATCCTGGAACCTTGGTCAGACTCCATTGAGTCGCTCGCTCCAGAGGAGAATTTCCTGTACCGGTCGGTGCAAAATCATCCAGATGAGGCAGTTCCAGAGGTAACGCCGATTCAGGAAGAGGATGGGCCTTGCCCTGCTCATCGATGACCACTGGCATCGGCTCACCCCAGTAACGCTGGCGGGCAAAGATCCAGTCTCGAAGACGATAGCGGACGATCCCGGTGCCGATCTTCCGCTCCTCGAGCCATTCGATGCTCCTTGTGATCGACTCATCCTTGTCGAGGCCATCCAGGAAGCCGCTATTTACGTGTGGGCCTTCCCCGACCCAGGCCTCCTGGCTGATATCTCCGCCGGAGACCACCTCGACGATCGCCAGTTTGAAGCGAGTGGCAAAATCCCAGTCGCGCTGGTCATGCCCCGGCACACACATGATGGCGCCGGTTCCGTATCCCATCAGGACGTAGTCTGCGACCCAGATCGGCATCGGCTCCCCGGTACAGGGATTCATCGCATGAGAACCGATGAAGACCCCGCTCTTGCCGGCATCCGTACCTGATCGCTCGATGTCACTTTTTCTCGCCGCTTCCTGGCAGTAACTCTTGACGGCATCACGATGCTCATCGTCTGTGAGTTCATCGACGAGCGGATGCTCGGGGGAAAGTACACAGAAGGTGGCCCCGAAGAGCGTGTCGGGTCGAGTGGTAAAGACTTTCAGCTTCTGATCGGAGTCGACGATGTCGAAGGTCGCATCCGCTCCCTCTGACCGACCGATTCGATCACGTTGCATCGATTTGATCGACTCGGGAAAGTCGACATCATCGAGGCCATCCAGAAGACGGTCGGCAAAAGCGGTGATTCTCAACATCCATTGTTTCCTCGGCTGGCGCACGACATCGTGGCCTCCGCGCTCGCTCTTGCCGTCGATCACTTCGTCGTTGGCGAGCACGGTACCCAGTTCAGGACACCAGTTGACCATCGCCTGCTCCTGGTATGCGAGGTCGTGCTCGAGCAACTTGAGGAAGATCCACTGGGTCCAGTGGTAGTAGGAAGGATCGCTGGTGGAGAACACGCGATCCCAGTCGTAGGAGTAGCCCATCGCGTTCATTTGCTTGCGGAAGGTCTCGATGTTCTGACGCGTCGAGACATCGGGGTGAACCCCCTCCTCGATGGCGAACTGCTCGGCGGGAAGCCCGAAGGCATCGAATCCCATCGGATGCAGCACGTCAAAACCCTTCATGCGGCGATGGCGAGCCACGATGTCGCTGGCGGTATAACCCTCGGTGTGCCCGACGTGGAGTCCGCTACCCGATGGATAGGGAAACATATCGAGTACATAGTATTTTGGAAGTTCGGACCGTTCTCCGGCACGAAACAACTGGTGCTGAGACCAGTGCTGCTGCCAGCGGGGTTCGATCTTTTGCGGTTGGTACGCCATCTTCTCCACCTGTGGTGTGGCTCCGGTTATGCTAACCCGTCGTGGCCACCGAAGGTCCGTTGCTGGAGATTCTACGCACCGGCTCGGCTGGCAACCACCTTGGCCGGAGAATTCTTTGCACCAAGATGAGAGGATGAGTGTCCCGATGAGACACCACTGTTCCAGTTATTGGTTGATCGGTCTGCTGCTGCTGCTTCTGCTTTCGGCGTGCCATGGCCCCGATGCCAGGAGTGAGCCCCTGAGAGATCGCTGGGCGATCGCCATCCACGGCGGCGCCGGGGCCCTCTCGAAAGATGCTCCCGAGGAACGACAAAGCGCCTACCGCCAATCGCTGCAATCGGCGCTGACCATCGGCGCCGGGATACTCCAGGATGGCGGCGACGGTCTCGATGCCGTCGAACAGGTGATTCGCTTCCTCGAGGACGATCCCCTCTTCAATGCCGGACTCGGTGCCGTCTTCAACTCGGAGGGAAAACATGAACTGGATGCCTCCATCATGGATGGCTCCGATCTCTCCTGTGGTGCCGTCGCTGGGGTGCGAACCGTGCGCCACCCCATCACACTGGCCAGAAAAGTGATGACAGAAACTCGCCATGTGCTGTTTGCAGGGGAAGGTGCCGAGACCTTCGCCAACCAGTGCGGCGTCGAACTGGTCAAGAACTCCTTCTTCTCGACCGATCGCCGACGAGAGCAGTGGATCCAGAAGACCCAGGGCAAGAAGGGCACCGTCGGAGTAGCGGTACTCGATCGGCACGGACACCTGGCGGCGGGCACATCGACCGGCGGCATGACCGACAAGCGCTGGGGTCGAGTCGGCGATTCCCCCATCGTCGGAGCCGGAACCTACGCCGATGATCGCGC
>QNYK01000090.1 GCA_003973385.1 Bacillota bacterium
CGGGTTCCACCGCAGGTTCTGGCGCGGGTTCCACCGCAGGCTCTGGCGCGGGTTCCACCGCAGGCTCCGGCGCGGGTTTCACCGCAGGCTCCGGCGCGGGTTCCACCGCAGGCTCCGGCGCGGGTTCCCCCGCAGGCGCTGGCGCGGGTTCCACCGCAGGCTCCGGTGCGGGATCTGCCAGTGCGGCGGAATCCTCCGGGGGGATGGCCGTGTCCTCGCTGGTGGCATCGGGCCCGTCTCCGACCAGTTGTGGTGCCTCGAGCAGAGGCGGTGGATCGACCGGTGGTGGCGGTTCCGGCAGCACGAATCCGAGACTGGTCTCGTAGGTGGTGCGGAACTCCTGCAGGTAACTGCCGATCAGGTAACTGTCAGGAAAGCGGTTCCGGCTCTCCTCGAGCAGCGTGATCGCCTGCAGGCGATCCGCATCGGTGTCCTGATCCCACAGCCAGCGAGCGATTCTTTCGATGGCCACCATCTCAACAATTTGACCCTCGATATCCTCGAGCAGTTGCGGATAGGCGACACGAATTTGCTCGGCATCCCCGGTCAGGGTGGTGTCGATCATGTTATTCCACGCTTGTGTTTCGCGAGTCTTCATCCAATCAAGAATCGTCGGAAGAGAGATCACGATGACAATGATGACCAGGGCTATGAAGATCGGAGTCGAGTTGACCCTTGCTGCCTTGGCCACCTCGAGAGTGAGATTCTCGATCTTTGTGTCGATCTCCTCGGGTTCCTGATCTTCCGTACCTTTTTTCTCCTCTGGACGTGCTGGACCGATCTTGGCCATCTTTTGGTGCTCTCCCTATTTAGTTGCCTGGCTACACGAATGCAGCGACTTGTTCAGGATTCTACACCGATCCTCACGATCAGTCGGGTCACATAATGTTGACCATGGTCATCTGGAGTTCTCCTGATGAGAATCTCTGCATATTCGTCACCCTTGCGATAGCGAAGTTGTTGTTCTCCGAGATCATCGATGGTGGAGACATACTCCCAGCCATGGATGGGCATCTGGTCCTGATACCAGTCGCTCAACTCGGAGACCGGGCGATCACCCCAGTAGATGACTTCAACGGTACGCATCGGAAGGGGAGCATGCTCAAACTTGAGATATGACCAGGACTCGTCGTCGAGTTCAAATCCAAGCGGAGCCGGGATGTCATCGGGTTGATGCTTCTCGACCAGTGGCACCGGGTCTTCAAACGGAACCAGACCTAGACAGCCAACCTGAGGAAGTATCAGCAGGGCAGTGAACCCCAGCAATGAGAACAGGAATGCTGGCTTCGAAGCGCTGGAATGAAAAAACTGTTTCAACATCTCAAACCTCCTGCCCGGGCAAGGGCATTGCTGACTCTGACTATCCGATGACGGTTGCCCCCGACGGTCCCGCCAGCATAATCCCCCCACGCGCCTGAGGCGAGTCCTCGACGGTATCTGTCGGGTATTCATCTGGAAATTGGAGGAGAGCCATTGTCTCACCGGGGGATCTTGATTCCTGGCTCCATCCGGGGGGCGGCGGCAGAGCTGGGACGACATCCGGCGAGAACCTTGTTGATCTGTCAGGGAATCCTGTGGGCGGTGGCACTGATGGTTGCCCCTGCGGCACTGCTCGAGGGATCCAGGGCTGCTGCCATCGAGCGAGCCAGGGAACTCGGTACAGACCGCATCCAGATCGAGGTGGAACCGGGTGCCTCCGAGATGCTCGGCCCGGATGATCTGGAGGCGATAGAGTCTGCCCTGGATGCGGATTTCCCGGCTGCCGTGGTCAGTGGCCAATCGATGGCACAACGACTGGTCATACCCGCAACAGGAAGAGCCTATCTGGTCGGATCGGATGTGAGCGAACTGCCTGCGCGTTCGTTGCACCTGATCGAGGGGCGCTGGTTCGTGCCGGATTCGGTACCACCGGAGGTGGTCCTGGAGCAACCGCTGGCAGCCCAACTGGCCACCAGTGAGGTCGATTCTCTGGTCGGCGAGGAGTTGTGGATCGATCGGGGCACTTCTCGGCTGGGTCGAATCGCCATCGGTGGAGTGATTCCCGAGCAGGCTCGGAGATGGAAGGTGGTCGGGATCATTCAATCTCCTGGGGAGGTTGAAGTGGATCCGCTCGGCTTCGGCACGGACCATCAATTCTCCAACCTGGTCGAGGCAGCGCTGAAGATGCTGGGTGTCGCTCCAGTTTCCTCACCCTGGATGACTGCAGGCAAGTCGCTCCATGTGGATCGGAGCGAGGTCGGTTCCGAGGCCGTCGACTGGATCGTGGTGTCGGTCGACCCTGCGCGAATCAACGAGGCGAAGAGCATCGTCGAGAAGGCGCTGATCCGGCGCGGCAAGTCGCCGCTGCTGTACGCCAATGCTGCGTGGTCGATCCTGGCTTCACCCGAGCTGGATGGATACCTGGTGCTCCACGACATCTTCTTTGTCGTCACGGTGGCCATCGGTCTGCTGGTTCTGATCAACCTGTTGCTCTTGACCGGTCGCCGTCGCCGGGCAGAAGTCGGGTTGCGTCGTGCAGAGGGAGCCACGAGAGCGGATATCTTCTGGCAGTTCCTCTGGGAGGGTGTGCTGATCTCCCTGGTCGGAGCAGCACTCGGCATGCTGGTAGGAGTTCTGATCGCATCAATTCGAGCGAACCTCGATCCGGCAGTAGTGCTGACCGCAACCTGGCCGTGGGGAACGATCTTCAAGGCGGTGCTGATCGTGGTCAGCGGGGCGGCAGTCGCCTGTGCAGGACCCGCCTGGGCGGTGAGTGATACCGATCCTGCGATCTTGCTGAGAGAGGGCCGATGAGCCGTCGAGGCGTGATCCTGCAGAACTCGATGATGGCGATTGTCCGGCATCCGCTGCGTTCCTTCCTGGTCACGACCACATTTGCCCTCGGACTGGCGTCGGTGGTGTCGATCGTCGGCACCATCGAGGGGGGGCGCCGTGCGATCGCCCACGACCTCGATGCTCTCGGCTCCGACCTGGTTGCGGTGATCAATCCACTGCGGCTGGGTAGCCTGGCGGTCGGTGTGGCGACCCAGGGAAGGGCGCTGGACAGTGATGACATCGAATCGGTCCGAAAGCGATTACGTGGTGTTGTGGACTCCGTTTCTCCGGTGCGGATCGACCTCGGATTGACCAGTACCGTGAATGGATCGTGCCGACATACCATGATCTCGACCACTCCCGGGTTTCGATCGGTGTTGAGACCGGGAATGCTGGCGGGTAGGTTTCTCTCACATCAGGATCGCTGGTCCTCGAATCCGGATGAGCCGACTCCGGCTGCCATCGATGAAGCGCTGGCGGTGGAGTTGTTTGGAGATCCTGTTTCTGCCATGGGGCAGGAACTTCGATCGATCCGCGAAGGCCGCGCGTTCAGCGTTCAGATCATCGGAGTGGTCAAGGACCCGTTGCTGTTACGCCAGTACATGAGTTCATTTGATGCGACATCCAGTGCCAGGTCCATCCCTGCTCGCCGATTGCAGTTTCTCAATCTCTATTTGCCCTGGAAGCATGGCCAGGACCAGCCGATGCTGTTACTGATCGACACACCCGGCCTCGAACAGGTTGAGGCGGTGGTTGAACAGGTAGAACAGTACATCGCGAGCGAGAAACTGGGTGTTTTTCTGCATGTGCAGAAAAGATGGGTGGCCATGGTACTGGGCATCATCGACAGGTTCGTGGGGCTGGGTCACTTCGTCTGGATCCTCGATCTGCTCGTGGTGCTGATCCTGACCGGGACCATCTCGTTGCTGGCGATCGACGAGAGTATCCAGGAGGTGGCTCTTCGGAGGGCAGAAGGTGCTACGGTGTTCCAGGTTGTGATGCCGGTGTTGCTCGAGGGTGCCTGGCTGTCGCTGGCCGCGATGGTGCCGGGGATCGTGCTGGGCATGAAGATCCTCGAGTACGGGATCGAACCGATACTCGGCTGGCCCGCATGGCTTCCTCCAACGATGATCGGAGGCACTTGCGTGGCACTGCTGGTCACCGCATTGCTGGGTTCGATGTTGCCGGCCTGGAGAGTCGCCACACTGGATCCTGCCATGGTACTCGGTGGCCGACGTGATCTCTGACCCGATTCAAGGTCGCTGATACCGGTGCAGATGGCTGAAAGAGGGAGTGCTGGATGTTCATCGAGATGGAGGGAATTCACAGGACCTACGGCGAGGGAGATGGTCTCATCCGTGCCCTCGACGGCGTGGATCTGACGGTGGAGAAGGGCGAGTTCGTTGCCATCGTCGGATCTTCAGGCTGCGGAAAGAGTACGTTGCTGCAGATCCTGGGTTGTCTCGATCGTGCTGAGTCCGGCTCCTATCACCTCGACGGACAGGATGTTCATTCGCTCACAGGAGCAGAGATGGCTCGTGTGCGCAATGAGACGATCGGATTCGTGTTCCAGTCCTTTCATCTGCTGGGGGATCGAGATGCACTCGAGAATGTCACATTGCCTCTGCAGTACCGCCGCTCGAAGATGCCCGAGACGACTCCGCGCCAGGTCCTGGATCGAGTTGGACTGCTCGACCGGATCTCTCACAAGCCTTCCGAACTCAGTGGAGGTGAGCGACAGCGCGTCGCCATTGCCAGAGCGCTCGTCAAGGAGCCGGAATTGTTGCTGTGCGATGAACCGACCGGCAATCTCGATAGCGCCAGTGGTGAGCAGTTACTCGGGCTGTTAGCCGAACTTCGAGAAGAGCTGAACACAACACTGGTTCTGGTCACCCACGATCCGGAAGTGGCGAGCAGAGCAGACCGGGTACTGTCGATGAAAGATGGCCGGTGGCAGTGATGCGATGGTGGCTCTTCGGGCTGGTATTGATCGCAGGATGCAGCCCAGATGGCGCCCAGAGCGTCACGGTATACTGTTCACACGACAGGAGTCACTCGGAGAAGATCCTCGATCAGTTCGAACAGGAGACAGGAATTCGTGTCGACGCTGTTTACGACACCGAAGCGACGAAGACGGTCGGACTGGCCCAGAGAATCCGCAGCGAGCGGAAGCGTCCCCGCTGCGATGTGCACTGGTCTAACGAACCCTTGAGGGCGGTTCTACTGGCGCAAGAGGGTCTGTATCGATCGTTACCATCTTCTGCTGGAGTGGGCATCGGAGCTCGATGGCGTGATCCACAAAACCTCTGGTGCGGGTTCGCGGCGAGAGCGCGGGCGGTGGCGATTTTTCCTCCCTCGGCGACACGAGTCGATGCGCCTGATTCGGTGCACCAACTGGCCGATCCAGGATTGCTGGGCAAGGTGGTGATCGCTGATCCGAGATTTGGAACCACGGGAAGTCATCTCGCAATACTGCGCGCGAGACTCGGACCGGATCGGTTCAGGCGATTGCTCCAATCATGGAAAACGAATCAGATCCAGGTCGCTTCCTCGAATTCCGCGAGCCGTGATCGCGTGATCTCCGGTGAGGCGTGGATCGGGCTCACGGATACAGATGACATCGAGGTGGTGCGCCGAAGAGGAGTAGAAATCGACGAGGGGTTTCTCGCCGGAGATGGAGTCATCCTGCTTCCAAATGTGATCGCGCTCGTGAAAGGATCTCCTCATCCGGAGGAGGCTGAACAACTGGCCAGCTGGTTACTTCGAAGCGAGGTGGAGGAGTGGTTGGCTGCTTCTCCCAGCCGTCAGATAGCGCTCAGTCACGATGCGGTGGTGCCGGAGGGAGGCCTTGGCATCGCCCAACTCGATCCCATCGAGATCGATTGGGTCGAAGCTGCCAGCCAGCTTCGTGATGCGGTTTTCGAGGCAGAGAGGATCTTGCTGAACCCTTGATGAATCGACTCGTCGGGCTGCTATCGCCATTGGTGCTGGTGATGTTCGGGTTCTACATCCCGATCATCTGGGTCGCCATCGAGGACGGGGCGCTGTCTCTCGAGGGAATCAGGGCACTGCCAGGGTCCGGAGACGCTCCGGTAATTCTTGCGACGATTCGTGTTGCGGGTCTGGCTGCGCTGCTGGCGACTGCGATCGGCTGGTTGGATGCAGTGCTGCTGGCAGGAACCCGTGGTCGGTGGCGATCCATCGTGGTGATACTGCTACTGGCATCCTTCTTGATACCACCGGCAGCCCTCGCATCTGCAGTGCAGGCCTGCATCGGTTCCTCTTCATTGCGAGTCACGGTCAGGGATGAACTCGGGGCTGTGCTGATGCTGGCGCTCCGATGGGCTCCCATGGCTGCAGCAATGCTCCTGGGAGCGGCAACGATGTGGCCTCTTGCGCAGGAGCGATCGTTGAGAACCTTGCCTCCCCTTGCTGCACTGTTGACGCGTGCACGTGCGATGCTGCCGGGGGCATTGCGCTGCGCAGGGCTACTGCTGCTGTTGCTGATACCCGCCGCGGAGTTGCCTTCATACGCCGGCGTGGAGACGGTCTCCCAGAGGATTCTGATCCGGTTGACGGTGGGAGATCCGGCAGCAGGCTGGCAGCTGGCATTCTTGCTCGTGGTGCTGGCATCGCCGGCGATCTTTCTCCTCACCCGTGCTCTTGAGGATCCCTCCCGCTCGCGACGAGGCGGCGGGATCGAGGGTCTTCCGAAGGTGATCTGGGCTGACCGGATATTGCTGGTGAGGGTGCTCCCAGCAGTGGCATTGATCATGATTCTCGCGATCACCGCCTGGCCAAGAGCCAGCGAACTGGCCGTCGCTGGGGACGAGCTGCTCTCTGCTGCACTGGCCATCGGCCAGGAGTTGCCGAGAGCGCTGCTGGCATCGCTGGTGGCGGTACTCTGCGGCTGGCGTCTCGCTGACGGCGGGCATCGCATCGGCCTGCTGCTACTTTGCTTGCCAACGCTACTGCCGGGTAGCCTGGGAGCCATCGCTCTGGTGAGCACTGTTCGCCCGATGTTGCCGCCGTTTCTCGATGATCTTCCATTCCTGTTGACAGTTGCGCAGATTTGCAAGTTGGGAGCGCTCGCGGCCGCGGCTGGATTTGTCGCCACCAGGGTGTTGCCTGCTGCGGAGCGCGATGCGGCGAGCTTGATACCTCCGACGACTGCGCGCTGGAGGGTGAGGTTTCCGCGGGCGCTGCCGGTGCTTGTGCCGGCTGTGGTGATCGGGATTGCACTGGTGATGGGAGAAGTGGAATCGACCTTGTTACTGGCGCCGCCGGGTCACCCATCGACGGCGCTGGAGTTGCATCAGTTGCTGCACTTTCGAAATGATGAGCAGGCCGCGAGGTTGGCCCTGATGCTGGCCCTGTTCGGTGCATCGATGTCGGCGCTGATCGTGAAACCGTGGCGAAGGGGAGAATGATGCTCGAACAGGCTGCTGCGCTCGAAGTCGATCAACTGGTTGTCCAGCGAGGGTCGACGCGAATCGGTCCAGTGACGCTGAAGATCGGTTGTGGATCCCGGCTGGCCCTGACCGGGCCAACCGGGGCCGGAAAGAGTAGCGTGTTGCTGGCGGTGGCTGGATTGCTGCCGATCCGCTCGGGATCGGTGGTCATCGACGGCAAATCGATGACGGGGGGCAGCAGCATCGAGCCGTGGCAGCGAGGAATCAGCTGGCTCGGCCAGGAACGAGGTCTGTGGCCGCACCTCACTGTTGAAGCGCAGTGCCTGCTGGTCGGGGGATCGACGGGCAAGAATCGAGACCAGGTTCGAACTCTGGCGGTAGATCTTGACATCGCCGACCTGATCGATCGTCGACCTGGGCAGCTATCTGGAGGCGAGGCTCAGCGAGCGGAACTGCTACGAGCCGTCTGCTCACCCGGGTCATTGCTGCTTCTCGATGAGCCCTTCTCTGCCCAGAACGAAGCGGGGCGCGGACTGATGAAGCAATTGCTCGATCGGGAATGCGAGCAGGGAAAGTCGCTGCTGCTGGCGTTGCACGACACACAAGAGGAGATCGAATCGGTGCAGATACAATCTGAAATTTGATCCACCCGGATCAGCCCAGTGGGTTCAGTTCCGCCTCGAAGCGCCCATCGATCATCGCCAGGCGCCGATCGGCTCTGTCAGCGAGATCCGGATCGTGGGTCACGACCAGAATAGAGGTGCCCAGCTGTTCATGAAGTTCCCTGAGCAGGGTGTGAAGTTTATTACTGGTGTGGGAATCCAGGTTTCCTGTCGGCTCATCGCACAGAAGCAGCAAGGGTCTGTTGATAAGTGCCCTGGCGATCGCGACGCGCTGGCGCTCTCCTCCAGACAAGGTGCCAGGTGCCTGATGCTCTCGGCCTTGCAGGCCTACACTCTCCAGCAGTGAACGGGCATATGCTTCCACGTCATGGCGGGTCTTCCTCCACTGGCTCTTCGAGCTTCCGACGATCGCTGGCAGCATGACATTCTCCAGTACATCGAGGTCGTTGAGCAGGTGGAAGAACTGGAAGACGAAACCGATGAATCGATTCCGAAGTGCGCACCTCTGCGCTTCGCTGAGACCTGGGGATTGGAAAACCTGCTCGTCATCTCTGTAGATGATCTGTCCCGATGATGGAGTGTCGAGCAGCCCGAGGCAGTGCAGCAGGGTGCTTTTTCCAACGCCGCTGAGACCCACGATGGCCACCATCTCTGCCTCGTGGATGTCGAGATCCACTCCCCTCAATACCTCAAGCGGCTGGCCATTGGCGAGTAGGAACTCTCTGTGCAGTCCTCGAGCGCTGAGAACAGGGAGTGATTGCTGGGAGTCATTCATGGTGTAACGCCCTGATCGGATCTCGCCGTCCTGCCCAGAGTGCCGGGAACAGACTGCCGAGGAATCCAAAAATGAGGGTAGGTGCACAAACGAGCACCATGTCCTGCCAGCGTAAGACCGCCGGGATCCGTTCGAGGTAGTAGATGTCGGGGGGGAACAATCTCATCCCCGTTGCGCGGTAGATCGCATCGTGAGCCTCATTGATGTTCTCGGTCAATATCCAGCCACCGATCAGGCCGAGCACGGCACCCGAGATGCAAAGGATCATCCCCTGCGTCAGAACCAGCTGGATGACACCGCCCCTGGTCGCTCCGAGAGCGCGAAGAACTCCCAGATCGCGGCTCTTCTCGATGACCAGCAGCATCAGGATCAGGAAGATCATGGCCGCAGCAAATGCGACGATGAGCAGCATCATGGCGGCGATGATGCGCTTCTCGATCTCGACTGCCTGAAGCAGATTGTCGCGCTGACTTTCCCAGGTATTGATTTCCATCGAACGCCATGGAATGGAACCTTCGTCTGAGGCTGGGAGATCCATCCGCCGTGAAATCTCCAGATAGAGCCTCTGCTTGACCTCCTCCGCCTGGGAGTAGTCGGTCAAGCGCAGTGCGATTCCGGATATCCCCATATCCTGAGCGTCTTCGTCCCAGAGATCGAGCACCTGCTGCAGCGCGCGGATGTCGGAGTAGGCCCAGCGTTGGTCCTGCTCGTAGACTCCCGACTGGAATGCCCCGACGATGATGAACTTGCCGATCCGGGGCTCGAAGGTGACCGGTGAGTAGGACGAGAGCTGCACCGTATCCCCAATCGCGAGGCGGCCGCTACGAAGCGACTCGATTCCAACGACCAGACCCTGAGGTGGTGCCTCCTCGACGAATCCGACATCATCCCCCCGCAGGCGCGAGCGCAGCAACTGACGCCGTCTTTCGAGCGAGAAGACCTCGACGACACGAGCCGCATCGGGTGGCGCCCGATCTTCTGGTAGCATCATGTAGGGGTCGGCCAGCAACTGTTCGATCTCCTCTTCACTGAGGAGGTAGAGGTCAAAGTCAGAGACTTCTGCTTCCGACGAGGGATCGACTCCCCTGAGGATACAATAATCGAGTACTGCTGACCTGTAGATGGCGAGGGTCTCGATGAAGGGGCTGGCAGCCTCTACTCCCGGGGTGGTTCGTGCAGCATCGAGCAGAGAATCCTCGCCAACGAGCTGGCGCGTGGCGATCCCCTCGACCACCAGGTGCGAGAGGCTTCCGCGGATCCGCTCCTTCATCTCGACCTTGAACCCCTCCATCACTGCGAGCACCGAGAGCAGCGAGAAGACACCCAGAGCGACCGCCAGGGTGGCGGCCCAGGGAGCCCAGCGGCGTTTGAGGTATCGCTTCGAGAGGAAACTCTGGTACTGCATCGATGGCTCCAGTGGCACGGGAATCCCCCCGATCTACCCTCAAGAAGTGGGGGGCGCAAGGGGTGCACTCCATTTCATTTCATTACACAACACGCCATGAGATAAGGGGTTGGATCTTCTCACCTGGATAACATTTGGCACCAATATCGCTGTAGAGGCCATCGTGCAGAGGTTAGAATGCGGGGTGTCGGTTGGGGGAGACAGGAGCCTGTTCGCGATACTGCGGACCCGACAATTTTCGATCCAAGCAGCGAGATCGATCAGTGGTTTTTTTCAACCCTCGGTTCCTGTCAACAGAACAATTATGACCGTGATCGAGACCCGTTCGAGTTCTCGAGTTCGGTCCAGATCCTGACCATGGTCGTCAGGAAGAGTCTGTACTGATCGTTGAAGAAAATGAGGTGAGATCTTGAAAATCCGCGAAGTCCCTGTCGAAGGATACGAGACTGTTGCCGTGGCGGAAGACCCTGAATCTAGCCTTCACGCGATCATCGCCATCCATGACACCACCCTGGGTCCGGCTCTCGGTGGGCTGCGTCTATGGAAGTACGAGACCGAGGAAGACGCCCTGACCGATGTCTTGAGACTCGCGCGAGGGATGACCTACAAGAGCGCCTGCGCCAATACAGGCCTCGGTGGCGGCAAAGCCGTCATCATCGGAGATAGTGAAACGGACCTCACGGAGTCACGGTTTCGAGCGATGGGCCGCTTCGTGGAGACCCTCGGCGGAAGATACATCACTGCTGAAGATGTGGGCATCGGCATCCGGGAACTGGAATGGCTTCGCAAGGAGACCAGATATGTCACGGGACTTTCGCGTCGTGTCGGCTCCAGCGGTAACCCATCACCTTTCACCGCAAGGGGCGTCATCCGGGGGCTCTTTGCCTGTGCGGAGGAGCGGTTCGGAACCAGTCATCTCGACCGCCTGCGCTACACGGTTCAGGGTCTCGGGCAAGTAGGTGGTGATGTGGTGCGATGCCTTTCGATGCTGGGTGCGACCGTCACTGTCACCGATATCAACGAGGAGCGATGCGAGGAGTTTGCGGCGTTGCCTGGCGTTGAGGTGGTTCCGGCGGAGGAGATCTATTCGGTGGATTGCGATGTCTTCATGCCGTGCGCACTCGGGGGGGTTCTCAACGACGAGACGATTCCGATACTCAAGGCGCAGGTGGTGGCGGGTTGTGCCAATAACCAGTTGCTCAGAAGTGATCATGCTGATTCGCTGCATGCACGTGGGATTCTCTATGCTCCTGATTTCATCATCAATGCTGGTGGCATCATCAATGTCTCCGTGGAAGTTCGTGAAGAGGGATACGACGAAAGAACCGCAGTGCGAAAAATAGAGAACATCTATGACGGTTTGCGAGAGGTGTTCGAGACCGCCCGGAGAGAGGACCTCACTCCTGCTAAAGCTGCGGATCGGGTTGCCGAGTTCCGCCTTGAGCAGGCGCGCAACCGCAACGGGAGTCCCGTCAAAGATACGACGCCAAACTCTTGATGAAATTTCTCTCACCGATGGGGAATCGTCTGCCCCGACATTGTCGGATTGTAAAAAAAGCAGATTTCAAGCAGGCCTTCTCCAAGGGAATCACTCGCAAGACGAAGCATCTGAAAGCAGTGATCTACCCGACTGGGGGAGAGTGGTCGCGTATAGGCCTCGCGGTGAGCCGCAAGGTTGGCAATGCCGTGCAGCGGAATCGTCTCAAGCGGCGCCTCCGCGAGATTTTTCGACTGCAACGCGATCTCGCCCCTGAGGTGAGGGATATCATCTTCATTCCTCGGCCAGGGTGTGCCGCTCTGGCTTATGAAACCATTGCAGATGAGGCGCAATCCTTGATCGCCATCGAGATTGCACAGAGGTCGAGATGAGCGATGGTGAACCGCGCGCGGATCACCCGAAGCCCGGAGTCGTTGCACGTTTTCTGATGGTATGTGTGCGAATCTATCAGCGTGGGATTTCCGGCTGGCTACCACCGATGTGTCGGTTCGAGCCGAGTTGCAGTCACTTCGGGTTGGAGGCGCTTCGTCGCCACGGAGCATGGCGAGGTGGGTGGCTGACCATCGGTCGGTTGATGCGGTGCCACCCCTTCAGTCGGGGCGGTTACGATCCGGTTCCGACGAGCGGTGCAAAAGACACACCTTGAACCTGTCCTCACCGGCGAAGCGGCAACTGCTGTTGCAGGATGCTTTATAAAGTGTAAAGTGCATCAGGCCTTCGAGGGTTGCCTCGCGGTTGGGGGACACCCTGGCTAGGAGAGTTCACAGTGGCGGAGTCGCTTGTGGGTAAGGTGCCACCGAAACTGTTCAAGATCGGAGAGGTGATGTCCCATACCGGGATCTCGCGTCAGACGATCCACGATTACACTGTCGGAGGATTTATCGAGGAGGATGCGCGTACACCTGCGGGGCATCGCCTCTACGGGGAGTGGGTATTTGAGCGTCTCGCGAAGATTCGTGGTCTCCAGGCCGAGGGGCACTCCTTGAAGAAGATCAAGCAGCTGATCGACGAGGGGAAGATCTAGATGAACTGGACGGATCCTCAGATTCTGACCGCTGCACTGCTGCTGGCGGCCGCCAGCCAGTGGATCCCTGCACGGGCCGATGCGCGGCACCACCTCGGTATCTTGCAGAGTCATGTCAGAATCAGATCCCGGATCTGGAAGGGTTGAAGATGCTCGAATCCGCGGCCAGCAGGCTGCTAGCAGGCCTCCTCCAGCAGATCAGCAGTGTTGAGCAGTTGCTCGAGCGATGCCAGGAAGATGGCGATGATGCCTCGACCCTGGCGAGGCTTGCCGAACAAGCTCATCAGCGTGTCGCCGAGGTCCAGGCCGAGGTGATCGATGGCGTCGGTGCATGGGAAGGGAGCTGCTCGGAACTCGATTCCGAACTCCAGTTGCAGATCGCGCAGGCGAGGACTCGCTTCCAGGATGCGATCTCCAGCGTTCTCTCGCACCAGGGAGCCCTTCTGGATGCGATCGAGGTCGATGAGGTGGCAGCCGATCCAGGCCAGGTCGAGTCCGCAGATCCGGGGCAGAAATCGGTCATTTGATGACCGGTATCGTCGATTCGTGCCCCGTGAGATGAGAGCAGGCGTGATCGTCTGTGCTATGATTCGCCGCCGGAGCATTCCAATGTGTTCAGCCCGGGTATCGGTACCGTGTTGCTCAGGGCCCGTGTTGCTCTGGAAGCGTGTTACATGGCAGTCGGTGGATCAAGCAGGAGGATCAGATGACGGATCAGGATTCTCTCTGGGACTCCATGGGCAAGGTGGGGTTTCGCAGTGGGCCCTCAACTGCTGCCGATGGAGAGGATCTGGACCAGATCCCTGATAGAGGGGATCTGGGTTCCCACCCATATTCCGCTTTTCTTCATCGACTCGAAAAGCCAGGCCGCTATACAGGCGGTGAACTTCATTCGGTCAGAAAAAAGGCTGCAGACCTTTCATTCCTGCTCGCGTTTCCGGATGTTTACGAGATCGGAATGAGCCACCTTGGCTTCAAGATCCTGTATTCCCATCTCAACTCGCTCGAGGGCGTTCGAGCAGAGCGGATGTATACCCCCTGGATCGATTGTGAGAAGGAACTTCGGGATCGAGGGATTCCTCTCGTTAGCATCGAATCCTGGCAGCCGATGTCCGACTTCGATGTGATCGGATTTTCACTCCAGTACGAACTCACATTTACCAATGTACTGACGATGCTCGATCTCGGGGGGATCCCGATTCGATCCGAGCAACGAGATGACGACTGCCCTCTGGTGATGGCAGGCGGGCCAGTGGCATTTCAGCCGGAGCCGATGAGTGCGTTCATCGACGCATTTCTGATCGGTGATGGTGAGGGCTTCTTCCACTCCGTCGTCAAACTCTGGAGCCAACTCAGACGCCAAGGAATCAGCCGTCGCGAGCGGTTGATCGCCATCAGCCAACTCGCCGGTGTTTATGTGCCTTCTCTTTACAGCACCCGGATCGAACCCTTGACCGGGATCACGGTCGTGGATGCTCCGCTCGACGAGCGGGTACCCGCTCGGGTTTCCAGGGCTCATGTCGCCGATCTGGGCGAGTATCCATTTCCCAGCGCCTCTCCGATTCCCAACACGGAAGTGGTCTTCGACCGCGTCAGTATCGAGGTCGCGAGAGGATGCACCGAAGGGTGCAGATTCTGCCAGGCGGGAATGATCTATCGCCCCGTCAGGGAGAGATCGCCCGAGGAGATCCAGAAGACCGTCAGGGACTCGATTCGATGTGGGGGCTTTGACGAGGTCTCACTGACGAGCCTCTCCACGGCGGATTACAGCGCCATCGAGCCGCTGGTGAAGAGTGTGATGCCCGAACTTCGCGAGAAGAACATCTCACTTTCCGTCTCCTCATTGCGAGCCTACGGCCTCACAGATTCGATGCTCGATGAGATGGCCAGCGTTCGAAATACATCGCTGACATTTGCCCCCGAGGCAGGTACCCAACGAATGAGGGATGTCGTCAACAAGAACATCACCGAGGAGGATATCGCAAAGAGCGCTCACAGGATCTTTTCTCGCGGTTGGCGCAAGATGAAACTCTACTTCATGATCGGACTACCCACAGAGGATGAATCCGATGTCCGTGGCATTGCCGATACCGGCAGGCGAATGCTGGAAATCGCCAATGAGTACCTGCCGAAGGGGAGAGCCGGAGTCACGGTGTCGGTGTCGAGTCATGTGCCGAAGCCATTCACTCCCTTTCAGTGGGCTGCGATGGACGATATTCCCGAGATCGAGCGCAAGCACGATGCTCTGCGCAAATGGACTCGTGTACCGGGCATGAAGTTGAAGTGGCATGATCCGACCACCAGCCACATCGAGGGAATCCTGAGCCGCGGTGACCGGGTGCTCTGTGATGTGGTCGAGACCGCCTGGCGAAAGGGGTGCCGCTTCGATGGCTGGTCAGACCGGATGAGATTTGACCTCTGGATGGAAGCGATCGAGGAGTGCGAAATCGATCGGTATCGCTACCTCGGCACGATCCCATTGGATGCTCGCCTGGCCTGGGACCACATCGACTGTGGAGTCGAAGATGAGTTTCTGAAACGAGAGTACCGCAGATCGCTCAAGGATCGCACCTCGCACCCTTGCGGGAAGCCGGGCAAGCGATTGAC
Organism: Bacillota bacterium; assembly: GCA_003973385.1. GTDB lineage: Bacteria > Planctomycetota > UBA8108 > UBA1146 > UBA1146 > QNYK01. The sequence continues at coordinate 15,159 of QNYK01000090.1, forward strand.
GCACTACAACAACATCGAGGAGGCGAGCGAGGACAGGCGAAGGCTGGTCTGCTACGACTGCGGGATCGTATGCGACCTGACACAGATGAAATCCGAGAGGATCGATCACCTGGAGTACCTCGATGCCCACCAGGATAGAGTCAGCGACTCGTCTCAAAGGGATGCTGACCTGGACTCCGTGCGCGAGGCCTCGAAGGCGCGCTGGCTCGCCCAGGAGAATCACAATCGGCCGCCTGAGCGGAAGGAACTCGATCGAGTTCGCTACTCCTACAGGGTTCGCTACGCCAAGGTCGGTTGCTCACGCTTCATGGGCCATCTCGATCTGAACCGGATGATTCCGCGAGCGGTACGTCGAGCGGGATTGACTCCATCCTACTCGATGGGATTTCATCCGATCCCGCAGATGTCCTTTGGTCCACCGCTTCGCCTTGGCATGGCAGGGCTCAGTGAGGTGATGGATCTTCACCTGCAAGAGCAACTGGATCCCGAGACACTCAGGTGTGCTCTGGCCGATCAGTTCCCCGAGGGACTGGAGATTCGATCGGTACACGCCATCGGAACCGAAGCCCCGAAGTTGTCGCTGGTGAGCAATTGGGCTGATTACCTGATCCTGCTCCCCGAGGATTCGGTCCAGGGGATGAGCGCCGGAGTCATCGATCAGCTGATGGAGATGCAGGAGCTCCTGGTCGAGAAGTTCAGCAAGAAGGGGAAGCGTAGGATGGTGGATATCCGTCCTGGTATCGCAGACCTCGGTTGGTATGACGAGATCCCGGCAGATTGCGCAGATCTACTCGCCGTGCGGCCGGACGAGAAGATACTCCACATGAGAATCTGCCTGCAGGGCGATCACCAGACGAAGCCGGAAGAGGTGCTGGTCAAACTCTTCGATGGCGTGGTGCCTGCATCGACGCAGGTGATTCGCAGGCGCATGCTTCCGAGTCCGACTGTTGTGCTGGCGCACAGCCACTGAGATTCTGAGCGACGAACAGAAGCCAGATCCGAATCGATTCAACCGGGAGTCGGTGCATCCTGTGTGGCACGCATGATGATCAGGACGAGTCGTCGCCGATCGCCTCGACGGGACACTCCTCCTTGGCTTGCTCGCTGAGCTCGATCTCCTCGGGAGTCTGCGGCTGCTTGAAGACATAGGAATAGCCCTCGTCTTCGTTGGCACGGAAGTTGTCAGGCGCTGTGGTGCGGCACAGGTCACAGTCGATGCACTCCTCATCGACATACCATTTTCCAGGCACGTTACTTTCGACCTTGTTCGCTGGGTCTGCCATGAGATCTCTCCAAGTCTGGCGAGGTACGTCTCCGGGGCGATACGCCGCCGCTCGGGAACGAACCTCCATGCGCATGAGAATAGAATTACCGTCTATTTCCCGCAAGTGAACCGATTCTCTGGTCTGCTGGCGGCACCTCGTGGCAGCGTATATTCTCCCTGTTGCGGCCACAGGCCGCTACCTTGCTGATCCAGGGCTATTAGGCAGTTTCGGAGGCGAGGCGGAAGGAGCACCTGTGAAGGTCGTCATAGCACATTCTCCTGATTCGGATGATGCATTCATGCACTTTGCCATCGGTGAGGGCAAGGTGGATACAGGAGAGTATCAATTCGAGCACGAGATGGCCGACATCGAGACTCTCAACCGTCATGCAGTCGAGGGGCGCCACGAAGTGACCGCCATCTCCATTCACGCCTATGCGCATCTTGCAGACAAGTACGCTCTGCTCAATCACGGTGCGAGTATGGGTGAAGGTTACGGTCCGGTTTTGATCACCCGTGATCCGAGATCCAGGGAAGATCTTGAGGATTGCATCATTGCAGTTCCCGGAGAATGGACCAGTGCTGCCCTCGCATTGAAACTGTGGATGCCTCATGCAATCACGCAGGTGGTTCCCTTCGATGAAATCATGCAGAGGATCGACTCGGGAGAGTTCGAAGCGGGTGTGATCATTCACGAGGGTCAGGTTACTTATGAAGAAGAGGGATACCACAAGGTGGTTGATCTCGGTGATTGGTGGGCCACGACCCAGGACGGTCTTCCGCTGCCGCTGGGAGGAAACGCCATCCGAAGAGATCTTGGCGAGAAACATATTCGCGAGATTTCGAGGATTCTGCGCGAGAGCATCGCCTATGCCCTGGAGCACAGGGAAGAGGCACTCAACTATGCCGAACAGTACAACCGCGGACTCACTCGTGAGCAAACCGATCGATTCGTCGGAATGTATGTCAACCAGCGCACCCTCGATTACGGTGAAGATGGTCGTGAGGCTGTATGCCGGTTCCTGCGAATGGGTGCCGGCACGGGTGCCGTCCCGGAAATTCCAGAACCGGAATTCATCGCCTGACCGATCGCAACTCTCCTGAGCACCCCTGTCGATCAGGGGGAGGAGGCAGCACAGGTGTCCACTGGCGATGAAGAACCACAACCGTGGAGCATCGTCTCCGGTTGGACGGGCAATTGTCGATCCCGCTCACGGTTGATTCGCTGTTCGAGCATCGATGATCTCCGCACCAGCATCCAGCAGCCGGGTCGCTGGCTCCCTCGCGGCGCAGGGTGTTCCTATGGGGATGCGGCCATCCTGGAAGAGGGCCGTCTGGTACTTCTCGACCACGAGGCAATCGACGAGCAGAAGCAGCCAGCCTCTGGCAGTGTCACGGTATCGGCTGCGGTGACACTCCGGACTCTGTTGCCTGCGCTCGCCACTCGGGGTTTGACCTTGCCGGTGGTTCCAGGCGTCCTCGATGCAACGATCGGTGGCATCGTTGCAGCGGATGCTCACGGAAAGAACCACCTGACGAGAGGATCGATTCGAGACGTGACGGACTCCTTGAGACTGATGCTGCCCTCGGGGGACCTGATCGACTGCGATCGCTCAGATGGAACTGATTTATTCGAGGCGACCATCGGTGGCATGGGGCTGACAGGGATGATCACCGAGGCAACACTTCAGGTGATTCCACTGCTTGCACGAACAGTTCGCGTCGAGCAGATTGCCACCTCTGATCTGGAATCGTCGCTGAATCAACTGCGTCTCCTGTCCCAGCATCACGAACATGTTGCTGCCTGGCTCGATCCGACTCCTCGAGGAGCAGCATTTGGCCGCGGAATCGTCGTGGCGGGCAGCCCCTATCTGGAGCATCAGCAATCTCAGATGGCGCATCCGAGCAACTGGGAACTGACCCCTGGAAGTACGCTGCCACCTCTGGTTGCTTCACTGCTGACGCCCGTGGGCATTTCGTGTCACAACACCCTTCGTCACCTTCGTGCTCGATTCTGGCGGGGAACTTCGACCTGGAAACTGGACCGACTACTGTTTCCTCTGGAGAGGTGGAAGAACTGGAAGCAGATCTACAAACCGGCTGGTTTTCACCAGCACCAGTCACTGGTTCCCGCTGCGGTATGTGATGTGGTGATCCGGAAATTGCTCGAGATGTCAGTTTCCGGTGGTTGCCCGCCCACGCTTGTGGTTCTCAAGATGATGCGTGGAGGGTCAGGATGGCTTTCGTTCCCGGACGAAGGGATGACGCTGTCGATGGATTTCCGATCCGAGGAGGGAACTGTTGACCTGCTGCGACAACTCGACGAAAGGGTCGCACAGGAACAGGGGAGAGTATATCTGGCGAAGGACTCGACGTTGACACCGGAACTCTTCAGGGCGATGTACCCTGACCTCGGCAGGTTTCAAAAACTCCGTCAGCAATTCGATCCGCAGCAAAAGTTGAACTCTGAGCTCTCTCTGAGATTGAAGATCTAGAGCGAGGTCTACTCAGTGGTCGCACGCTTCAAAACCGGAAAATGACACCGAACTCGACCAGCTCAAGCGCGAGATCCAGATCGATCAATCGCCCATCTGCAGTTCTGGACAGCTGAATGGAATGGTCTCTCACCCCTGCAAAGATGTTCCACTGCGGATCCGCCTGCCATTCCAACCGAATCGAACCATCGATGCACTCTGCGTCGTACCCGGTAATCTCGGATAGCGGCAGCACCGTGAGAATCCCTTCAAGGTTCCAGGATGGAGCGATTTCAAGCTTCGATTGTAATCCGAGAACGGGAGCGGGGGCGAGTTCATCGAACTCGGCAAAGACAGTCGGGTCCGATGTCGAAATCATGTTGATCCGGATCGCAGTCATATCCAGCCCGGCCAGTAGCCGGGTATCGAGAATGCCCTCCTCGCCCCGGGCTGCAGCCGTGAGGGGAAATGCCATCAGTATGCGATAGTCAACGATGTCGACCTCAGCGCCGTAGTCGCCTGGGTCCAAATCAGCTCCTCCGAATGCTCCCGAAAAGAAGCCCACTGAAGAACTGGAAGTTTCGATGCGATCAATCAGGAATCGAAGTGGACCATGATCCAACTGAATCCGGATGCCGACAGAAAGAGCTGATTCAGACAGCCCGATGTCATCGAGGTTGAGTGCAGTGACGGAGCCTCCGGAATCAGTTGTCATCGATCCTGTCGGAGCGGTCCTGGCAGCAGACAGGTGCGCCTGGACATTCAGATTCTGCTGAAACTGCGAAGATATGGAGCAGCCGGATGGGGCAAACGCCAGCAACAGTGAAGTGAACAGGGCCCAACCAGGGGTCCCGAATGAAGAGCGCATCGGCGACGCACTACAAAATCGGAGATCTTGCTTCGGGTTCGGATTCATGGTCGGACACTTTCCTGTCTGTTGTCGATTGTGCCCGTTCCTGAGTCCTCCGCAACTCCTCCGCCCGAGGTGGTTTGGGGCCTTTGGACAGGCTAGGATGGAGCCGCCCACGAGGCATGCAACGGAGGAGGTGATATCAGTGCAATCGGCGTGTCGGAACGGCTCTGAAACCCTCATCTGGTTTGCTCTCCTGTGCTTTCTGGGGGTGCACTTTTCTCTGGCTTCGCCACTGCAAGCGGCCGGCGAGGAGGAAGAGATTCCGCTCGAATTGCTGGAGCCATTCGAGAACGAGATCCGTCCGTTGCTGGTCCAGAGATGCTACTCCTGCCACAGTGCCTCCGCGAAGCAACTCAAGAGTGGTTTGCGAGTCGATTTTCGAGAGGGAATTCGAACCGGGGGAGATCGTGGACCTGCGGTGGTACCGGGAGATCCTGCAGGATCGTTGCTGCTGAGAGTGGTCAACGGCACGGAACCGGGGCTATCGATGCCACCTGACGAGACACTTTCCACCCTGGAGATCCAGTCGCTGGCTCAGTGGATTCGAACCGGTGCCCGGGATCCTCGGGAAGAACCGTCCGGTTTGGAGGTGCAGGAGGATGAGCCCCGGAAGGCACTCTCCATCGAGGAGGCGAGGAGACACTGGGCATTCCTTCCGATTGCAAATCCGGATCCGCCGGAGGTCAAGGCCAGCCATCGGGTCCGCGATCCCATCGATGCCTTCATACTCGCTACTCTGGAAGAGCATGACCTCAGCCTGGCCCCGGAAGCCAGCCTGCCGGTACTGGCCAAGCGGGCTCATCAGATGCTCACGGGACTTCCGTTGCAGTGGCTTCGCCTCCAGCAGCTGATCGCTTCCGATGATCCAGAGGTGTTCGATGAGTTCGTGGATGAATTGCTGGATTTGCCTCAATTTGGTGAGCGGTGGGCGAGGTCATGGCTAGATCTTGTGCGCTATGCAGATTCCAACGGTCTTGATGAAAACCTCGCTTTCGGCAATGCCTGGCGCTACCGCGATTATGTGATTCGTTCCTTCAATGACGACAAGCCGTACGACCAGTTTCTGGTCGAGCAGATCGCCGGCGACTTGCTGCCAGAAACGGATGACCCGCTGGCCTGGCGAGATCAGCGCATCGCAACCGGCTTTCTTGTACTGGGTCCCAAGATGCTAGCCGAACAGGACGAGGCGAAATTGGCCATCGATGTTGTCGATGAACAACTCGATGTTGCCGCTCGTACATTCCTGGGAATGACCGTGGGTTGTGCTCGCTGCCATGATCACAAGTTCGATCCGATTCCAGCCAGCGATTACTACGCGATGGCTGGTATCTTTCGATCTACGAGCACGATGGAGAATCTGAAGACGGTTGCGAAGTGGCGTGAGATCTCGCTGGAAACTGCCCCGGAGAAGCAACTGCGGGAGCACTGGGAGTCGCAGCGAGCATCCCTGGCCAAGGAACTGGAATCCGCCAAGAAGGAACTCAGAAATAGCCTCGAAGAAGGTCTCTCAAGAGGCGTCGGTCTGCATCTACTCGCCGCTCAGGATGCGCTACAGCAGATCGCCATCTCAGGAGTCACCCAGACTTCATCCACGACCCTCGGAGAAAACCGATCCAGCTACGGAACCGATCAGATCCCTGTACTGCATTCGGTCAAGGGAGGAATCCAGCAAGCAACGTGGAAATTACAGGTTCCCGCGCCAGGACTCTGGTCGCTGGAGGTGCGTTATTCGGCCAAGGAACGCCGCCCGATGCGATTGATCGTCAACGGGGAAGAGATTTCCAGGGATGCCCTGGCAACCGTCACCGGCGGTTGGACCACCACCCACCTCTTCTGGGAGGCCCAGGCAGAGTTGTCACTCGATGCGGGAGAAGTCGAGATCCGTCTCGAAAGAGATGGCGCGGTCCCTCACCTCGATCGAGTGAGGTTGGTTCCCGCCGAGGGATGGCCGACGCCCACGGATCCCATGATCGTCTCCGGCTGGGTCGACTTCTTGAGCCGACCGACGCTACAGCAGGACCCACTCTGGGGATCCTGGATCCAGTTCATGAGGCTGGAGATCGATGACCCCGAGCAGGTGGCCGCCTGGTGGGCGGAGACCCTGGCCGACGAGAAGACCCACTCCCTCTCGGAAGAGGCGAGGGCGATCCTGTCGGAGTCGAAGCCCGTCGATCGGTCCTCGTTAGCCGCCATTTACCAGCGCCTGGTAGAAACTGCAGAGGCCACTGGCGATGAAAGAGTCGCGGCGTTGAAGCCGATCTCTGATCAGTTGCGGTCGACTGTCGGTCCCTGGTTCGAGCCGCTGGCGCTGGCCGAGAAATCCGCCCCCGATGCGCTGCGTGAACCCGTCGATCAGATCATCGCCTTGCTCGCGACCAAGGACGCCGATAAACCGCCAGCCGCCCAGCTGACGATGGGGGTTCAGGATGGCGAGATCGCTGATCTACCGATCCATATCCGTGGAAGTCATCTGAGGCTGGCCCGGGAAGCGGTGCCTCGAGGGGCAATGCAGGTCACTGATCACCTGGTTCCGCCGATGCAGGTGGAAGAAGGTAGCAGTGGTCGACTGGAATTTGCGCGCTGGATGACCGATGAGGATCACCCGTTGACCGCACGTGTGGCAGTGAACCGGATCTGGCTGGAACTGTTCGGAGAGGCTCTGGTATCGACTCCGTCCAACTTTGGCTCCAGCGGTGAACGACCGAGCCATCCAGAACTGCTCGATCTCCTCGCCAGCGACTTCGTGGCAACTGGCTGGTCCACGAAGCAGATGATCCGCAGAATCCTGGCCTCCTCGACCTGGCGGCAACAGATCATCGAGGATCTCGACGCCACGGAACTGGATCCGGAGAACAGACTTCTCTGGCGGCAGAACCGTCACAGGCTGCGTGCAGAGGCTGTTCGAGACTCGGTGCTGGCAGTGAGCCAGGGACTGGATCCAGAGATGGGGGGTACCATGCTGATGACCGGGAATCGAGGGTATGTCACCAACGACCAGTCCAATAACCAGGCCCGCTATGACCTGCCTCGCCGCTCCATCTACTTGCCGGTGATTCGAAATGCGATGTACGAACTCTTCAGCGCTTTCGATTACAACGACGCTTCGGCACCGATCTCGAAGAGGTTTACGACAGTGGTTCCTCATCAGGCACTCTTCTTCCTCAATGCTCCGATGGTGCTGGATGCGGCGCTGGCGGTCACGCGACAGGTTTTCGACATGGAACTATCGGAGGAAGGTCGAGTTCAGGAAATTCACAGGAGAATATTATGCCGAGAGGCCACCGATGAAGAAGTGGATCGAGCGATTGTATTCGTGAATCGCGCCATGGAGTACTTCCGGTCCTCTGCGGAAGAGGACCGCCCGGGCGATCCAGTGGAGTCCTCATGGCAGGCTTTCAGCCAGGCGTTACTGGCATCGAGTGAGTTCCTTTATCTCGACTGAAGAGTGAAGATGATGCATGACCAGCATGAGACCCAGGAGATGCCGTGAATATTGATCCGATAAATTCCATCTCGAGGCGGAAGATGCTCAAGGGATGTTGCGCGGGGTTCGGCGCGCTGGCCCTGGAAGGATTGCTGGGTAGTGCCGATGGATTTGCCGGGATTCCCGTTGGCCCACACTTTGCTCCGAGGGCGAAGCGAGTCATTTTCCTGTTCATGCATGGTGGTCCTTCTCAGGTGGATACCTTCGATTACAAGCCGAGGTTGATTCAGGACGATGGCAAACCACTTCCCTACCCGCTGCCCCGTGTGACATTTGCGGATCCAAAGCAATATGGCGGAGTCATGCGGTCGCCATGGGAGTTCAAGCAATATGGAGAATCAGGGCAGTGGGTCAGCGACCTGTTCCCACATGTCGCAGGAATGGTCGATGACATCTGTTTCGTCAAGAGTATGCATGGAACCAACGATGCACATGGCGGTGCATTGCTGGCACTTCACACCGGCAGTGACACCTTTGTCAGGCCCAGCATCGGCTCCTGGGTTCTCTATGGACTGGGCGAGGAGAATTCAAATCTGCCCGGGTTCATCACCATATGTCCGACTCTGGGCCATGGTGGTGTCAATAACTGGTCCAGTGCATTTTTGCCTGCTCGCTACCAGGGAACTCCCATCGGGCACGCAGGTGTAAAGGCGAGAGACGCGACCATCCATCACCTGAAGAATGATCACTGGAATGCTGGTCTGCAGCAGATGCAACTGGGGCTTCTCGATGAGATCAATCTGGAGCACCTGGGGGATAGAGCCACTGACGACTCACTGGATGCTCGGATCCGTTCCTTCGAGATGGCTTTTCAGATGCAAACGGAAGCCCCCGAGGTGATGGACATTGCCGGCGAGACCAAGACGACGTTGGAGATGTACGGAATAGATGAGCCAATGACCGACAACTTTGGTCGGCAGTGCCTGATGGCTCGCCGCTTCGCAGAAGCAGGAGTTCGATTCATCCAGTGCACACATTCCTACAAGTGGGATCAGCACAGCAACCTCAAGGGAGGGCATTCCAAGAATGCGCTCGAGGTGGATAAACCGATAGCTGGCTTGTTGAAGGATCTGAAGACGAGGGGGCTACTGGAAGACACGCTGGTGATCTGGGGCGGAGAGTTCGGCAGGACTCCCACTGCCCAGGATGGCAACGGACGCGATCACAATCCCCATGGGTTCACGATCTGGATGGCGGGCGGCGGGGTCCGTGGTGGCTTGTCCTATGGTGAAACCGATGATTACGGCTATCACTCGGTGGTCGACAAGGTACATGTCAACGATCTGCACGCGACGATCTTGCACCTGCTGGGCATCGACCACGAAAGGCTGACCTACCGCCACGCCGGGAGAGATTTCCGCCTTACCGATGTGGCTGGCCGGGTGGTCCAAAAAATCATCGCCTGACATCGATCAGATGGCAGGCGATGGAATTTCAAGAACAGCTCTTACCGCCGATTCTACCAGTTGAATCCAACCATCACGGAGATCACGCCCGTGTTATCAACGGAGATTCCGTCTATTTCGTCGGTGTAATCGACAGTTCGATAGTCCAGTGCCAGGTGCGCATTGTCTCCCAAATGGAGCAGCGCTCCACCGTGAAAGTAGACTCCGCTTTCATCGATCCGATCACCCCCGTAGATTTTTCCATCCACCCAACTGATGCCCATTCCTGCAATGACGGAAAGTGGCGTGAACGGCAACTCTGCGATGACACGGCCTCCGGCAAACAACTCAGAAATGCGAATCTTGCCGAAAGAGCCATTGTTTTCCTTCGAATCGATGAAGCCCAACTCGGGAGCGATGTACCACTCGCTGGGGCGGGCGCTCACCCACAGCCCATATCCGTCGATGTCGTCGAGTTGAAGCGCATCTGTCACGGCGGCGGAAGCTCCGAGGTCATACATCCCTCGGGTGAAACTCACCTGACCGGAGTAAGGTTTGGCGTGAGGTTGCTCCACTCCTGAGAATGGAGATATTGCATCGGGACGAAAGCGTACCCAGTCGCTATTTCCAGCGCAGCCGGAAAAGAGGACCAAGGACAACAGGGGTAGCACCAGGGCTCTGAGACTCCACACGTTCGGTCTCCAATTCAGAGGACTATGGTTGATTGGACTCCACATCGGGATCACACCTTTCCGCTTCCCGGCGATTCCGGGGCACCGTCCTCGTCGCTCATGGGCATTCCGGTGATCCTGGGATCGACACCACCGGGAACATGACAGGGCTGAGGAAGGCGAGATTCTAGACCGGGGGACTTGCAGCGGCAAGTGACCCTCGAAAGGCAGGTCTGAATCCTGCCAACCAGGTGATCCGAGACCAGCCCGGAAGGCGCTTCAACCGGGCTATCCTTGACTCCCAACGGTCATCTCGTAGGATTCAGGTTTCCGGGCCCGTTCCCGGGGGTGATCCTGTCCCGGGAATACCCACTTCATGAGGCTGACCTGCAGGTAGGCCGGATCTCTATCCTCAGCGATGAGGTCAGGGGTGCCTGGAATTTGGTCTCTAATCATGGTGACGACTGTTGCGCAGGGGTGCCCGAAATGGGCGACGCTGCAGTTATTGCGAGCGATCTCTGGAGAGACGTGTAGCGCCACTCGGAAAGAAGTCATCAGGACCGATTTGGTCGCTCGAACTTCTCTCCCGACAGCCACATTCTCTTCCGGTAATTTGGCGGTCAGTTCGAATTCATCGAGCAGCCCGGTTTCATCGAGCTGCCCGGTTTCATCGAACTGCCCGATGCGCTTTTATTTCCGCTACGTTTCAGGGAGTGGCTCCCGATCGGGCAGGAAAGGTGTTGCATGAAGAAGAAGGTCGGAGAAATCCTTCAGGAGAAGGGTTGGGTTACCGACGAGCAGATCAATAAAGCGCTCGGATACTCCAAGACGGAAAATTGCAAGATTGGTGAGGCTCTGGTCAATCTGGAGATCTGTTCCCAGGAGCAGGTCTCGCGCGCACTCGCCATCCACTTTCAACTTCCTTTCGCCAATCTTGGCAAGCACATCATCCCCCAGGAAATCATCGATGCGGTTCCAAAAGAAGTGGCGCTGGAACACAAGATCGTACCAGTGGCACGCAAGGGGCGGACGCTGGTGATCGCCATGGGCGACCCGCTCGACTTCTTCACCATCGACAATCTGCGCTTCATCTTGTCGACCGAGGTCGATTGCGCACTGGCTACTCCTGAAGCGGTGGAAGAAGCTCTCGACGACTACTACCGCCTCGCTGGCGGCTATGACTCGGTACTGGGGGCAGCTGCGGGGTCCGATGAGGATGTCGAATTCGGCCGTGGCGACTTCGCCGGGGACGAGAGCGAGGCCAACGAGGCGCCCGTGATCAAACTGGTTCATATGATCATCGCCAACGCCCTCAAGGTCAGTGCGTCTGATATCCACATCGAACCGATGGAGTCAGAACTGAGGGTTCGTTATCGAGTGGATGGAGTCTGTCGCGTCATGGACTCACCTCCCAAGAAACTTCAGGGTCCGGTGATTTCAAGACTCAAGATCATGGCGCGGATGGACATGGCTGAGAAACGGCGTCCTCAGGACGGTCGTATCAAGATCAAGATCCAGGGCAAGGAGATTGATCTACGAGTGTCGATCATCCCGAGTGTCCATGGCGAGAGCGTCGTCATGAGGATTCTCGACAAGGACGCTGGCCTGGTGGACCTTGAGAAACTCGGTTTCCACGATTCAGACCTGGCTCGATTCAATCGGATCATCAAGCGTCCCAATGGAATCTTTCTCGTCACCGGCCCGACTGGATCGGGAAAGACGACAACTCTGTACTCGGCATTGATGGACCTGAACCAATCCGACGTGAAGATCATCACCGCTGAAAACCCGATCGAATACAATCTGACCGGAGTCAATCAGGCAGAGGTGAGGCACGAGATCGGCCTCGATTTCTCTCGAATCCTTCGAGCCATGATGCGCCAGGCTCCCAATATCATCCTGGTCGGTGAAATCCGGGACCGCGAGACTGCAGATACCGCCATCCAGGCGGCCCTGACCGGTCACCTGGTCTTCTCGACACTCCACACCAACGATGCGCCGTCTGCACTGACTCGACTGATCGACATGGGGGTGAAGCCGTTCCTTGTCGCGTCCGCTGTGCTGGCCATCATGGGACAACGACTGATCCGCCTGCTGTGCAAGGAGTGCAAGGAACCCTATGAACCGACCGAGACGGAACTGAGGATGGTGGGGCTGTCCAGCACCGATATCGCTGATCAGGTGTTGTACCGTCCTGTGGGCTGTCCCAAGTGTACGGACGGGTACAAGGGTCGCTGCGGAATTTACGAGCTGCTGGAGATGTCCTCGGAACTGAGAGACATGACCTTCAAGAAGCTTCCTTCGAAGGACATTCGTGCCAAGGCGAGATCCGAGGGCATGGTTGCCCTTCAGGAGGACGCTGTCAGAAAACTACTGTCTGGAATCACGACCATCGAGGAGATCCTGCGTGTGACGCACTCCTCGGAGTTCACGACATAATTTGAACACTTGATCCGGTACCGCCCCGGAGTTCATGGCGGTGAGGTGAGACATGGCACTGGCCGCGAAGCCGATCGGTCAGATCCTCAAGGATATGGATCTGATCACGGAACTCGACATCCAGGAGGCCCTTCAGGAACAGAAGTCCAAGGGCGGCGCACTCGGGAGGATCCTCTCCGAAAAGGGGCTCGTGACCGATGCAGACCTTCGTGTCGCCATCGCGAAGCAGGCGGGCATGGAACCGGTCGATCTCGATGAAACGATCGTGACTTCCGATCTCCTCGATATGGTTCCTTCCCATGTTGCCGAGACCTACCAGGTCGTCCCCGTCGAGTTTGACGGCAAGGTATTGACCCTGGCACTGGCGGATCCGCAGAACATCAGTGCTCTTGACGACATGAAATTCATGCTCAACATGGAGGTGAAGGGCGCCCTCAGCGATCCGGAAGCGATCGAACGTGCGATGACCAAGTATTACGCAGACCGCTCTGAATCGATGGAAAGCTTGCTTGGCGCGATGGACCAGGACGACATCGAAGTACTCGACGATAATCGTCACGACATGATGGATATGGACCAGCTGGAGAAGGACGTCAACGCCGCTCCTGTGGTCAAATTGCTCAACATGGTGCTGCTGTCCGCGATCAAGGATCGAGCCTCCGATATTCACCTCGAACCGTTCGAGAAGGAGTTCAAGATCCGCTACCGGGTAGACGGCGTCCTCTACGAGATGATGCCTCCCCCGATCCAGCTGGCTCGTGCGGTGATCTCAAGAGTAAAGGTGATGTCGAGCCTCGACATTGCAGAGACGCGCCTTCCTCAGGATGGCAGGATCGAGCTCAACATCTCAGGTCGTCCGGTAGACCTGCGTGTTTCGACATTGCCGACGATGTATGGCGAGTCAGTGGTGATGAGGGTACTCGACCGTGGCCAGGTATCACTTGACCTGGAACAGATCGGCTTGCGCCAGCAGGATCTTGACCTGTTGAGGAGGCTGATTCTCAAGCCAAACGGGATCATCCTCGTCACGGGACCGACAGGATCCGGGAAAACGACGACGTTGTACTCATGCCTCAATGAGGCGAACGATCCGATGACGAAGATCATCACGACCGAGGATCCTGTCGAATACAACATCGATGGGATTGTCCAGATCCCCATCAATGATGATATCAATGTCACATACGCCTTATGTTTGCGGGCGATCCTGCGTCAGGATCCTGACAAGATCCTCGTCGGTGAGATCCGGGACCTCGAAACTGCTCAGATTGCGGTCGAAGCGAGTTTGACCGGTCACATCGTCTTCTCCACTCTGCACACCAATGATGCACCCTCCTCGATGATTCGATTGATCGATCTGGGCGTCGAAGCGTTCCTGCTCACTGCAACCGTTGAAGCGGTGGTGGCACAGCGGCTGGTGCGAAGGGTTTGCCTCGAATGCAAGGTCGAGTACGAGCCCACCGTTGAGATGCTGATGGAACTGAATTTGACCCCATCCGATGTTCAGGGGCGCACATTCTTCTACGGCAAGGGTTGCAAGGAATGTAACAATTCGGGATACAAGGGACGGATCGCCCTGTTCGAGATCATGCAGATGACGGACCGATTGCGAGATCTGATCATGACCGGAGCCAGTACCCATGAAATTCAGGCGATGGCCCGAGAGGAGGGGATGAATACCCTCCGAGATTCAGGCCTGATCCATATTTACGACGGGATCACCACCATCGAGGAGGTGGTCAAGGAGACCATCGTCGCCTAGGTGTTCATCGCCTAGGATGTGATTGCGGAGTCCCGGGAGGGAAGCCGCTCAGAAGGAGCAGTGAAGATGGCGGTATTCGAGTACGAGGCGATAGGCCCAGGCGGCCAGAAAAAGCGCAGTACCATCGAGGCCGGGACCCAGCAGGAGGCGATCAAGCAACTGCGGTCTCGCGGACTGAAGCCCACGAAGATTCGCGAGAGCAAGGGCGGTGGTTCTTTCGGCGCCGGAGTTGCAAAGAAGAAGAAACGTGGCTTCAGACTCTTCGGCGGCAGAGTCTCTCAGGCTGAAATGGTGCAATTCACACAGCAGCTTGCGACCCTTCAGGATGCAGGTCTCCCCATCGTGCGTTCGCTGAAGATCCTCGCCGACCAGATGAAGCCAAATACCTTTCAGGAGCAACTGAACAAGGTGACAGAGGATGTCGAGGGGGGAGCCACCTTTTCGGAGGCTCTCGAGAAATTCCCCAGAACTTTCAACAACCTGTTCGTCGCCATGGTCAAGGCAGGAGAAGTCGGTGGAGTTCTCGACACCATCTTGCAGCGTCTATCAGACTTCCAGGAAAAGTCGATGAAACTGCGTAAGAAGGTCCAGGGCGCCATGGTGTACCCGATCGCGGTCATCTGTGTCGCCTCCCTGATCCTTGGCTTCATCATGACCAAGGTGATTCCGCAGTTTGAGAAGATGTTCAACGACATGAATACAGCGTTACCCGCACCCACCCAGGCACTGCTGGCTTTTGCCAACGCAGTGCAGTCCTACTGGTTCCTGGCTCCGGTGGTGGCGTTTGGTGGCTACGCGATGATAAAGGGCATCGCAAGAACCTCCGCTGGTGAATTGATGATCGACAAGTCGAAATTGAGAGCACCGATCTTCGGCCAGATCGTCAGGAAATCGACGATCTCGCGCTTCTGCCGTACCCTGGGAACCTTGATCCAGTCCGGAGTTCCGATTCTTGAGGCTCTCGAAATCGTCAGGGCTGCGGTGGGGAACCGGGTCATCTCGGACGCCATCGAGAAGGTTTGCGGATCCATCCGCGAGGGAGAAACCATTGCCGAGCCGCTCGGCGCTTCCGGTGTGTTCGACCCGTTGCTCGTCAACATGATCGACATCGGTGAGGAAACCGGAGAGCTCGACAAGATGCTCAACAAGATTTCCGACAATTACGATCTCGATGTGGATGTACTCGTGGATTCTCTCTCAAGCCTTCTCGAGCCACTGTTGATCGTGGGCATGGGAGGAGCGGTTGGATTCATCGTCGTCGCACTGTTCATGCCACTACTCTCGATCATCCAGACCGTCGGCTAGGCCGATCCGGAACTGCAAGATGCGTGATCAGGAGCTGTTCGGGGTCGTAAAGGGGCAGAGTTTGGCCCCTTCACGGCCCGCGTGCATCGTCGGGAGGGGGAGCCTTGCGATCGGAGCGTGATCAGCAATGGCTCAACGCTTTCCGCGTCTGGAGTCATGGACCGGATTACCGACATTCCTCCCTCGAAGCCATCGCTGCTGCAATGGGGCTGAGCCCTGAGGATCAGCCGAGGCTGAAGGAACTGCTCGAGCAACTGGAGGAGCTGGGGGAGACGGTCTTCCTGCTGGCTCGTGGTTGGTTTGTTCCACATCGCGAGCACTGGTTGGTCGGTACACTCTCTGTCACTCGTCGAGGATTTGGATTTGTACGACCTCTGTCGGAGGATCCCGAGGGGGATGTGTTCATCCCGGCTCGCCGTCTCAAAGATGCTCACCACGGTGATCGAGTCCTCGCCGGCCTCTCTCGCACCGATCGAGGTCGACCGGGTTCCTCCCAGGAGGGGCGAAGTGGCAAGGTCCTGGAGGTCTTGCAGCGGAGCCCCCGGATCATCCCGGGCCTGTTCTGGCAGCAGCGCGATGGAGGGGGTGTGGTGGAGCCGATGCGCCACGACAGCCTCCGTCAACTGTGGATCGATCCCGCATTTCAACACGGCGTCAGCGATGGAGATCGCGTGCTGGCTCGCCTGCGCGACGGAAATACCGTCGACGGCATGCCTCCGGGAGAAATCGTGTGTCTGTGGGCTCCTGAAGGGACATGGCGCGCGGATCTACAGATGGTCTGTGCTGAACATCAACTGAGGGATGATTTTCCCGAGGCAGTGTTGCAACAGGCCAGCAATTTTCCAGATCAGATTCCTGCCACTGAAATCTCCAGACGCACCGATCTCAGAGCGACTCCCTTCATCACCATCGACCCGGAAGATGCCAAGGATTTCGACGACGCCATCGTTCTCATCGAGGCCCCTGGGGGCGGCAAGAGATTGGGAATCGCCATCGCAGATGTGAGCCACTATGTCGAGCGAGGTGACCCCATCGATGGCGAGGCGTTGCTACGCAGTACCAGTGTCTACATCCCTGGAAAGACGATTCCGATGCTTCCCGAGCGACTCAGTAACGAGCTCTGCTCCCTGAGGCCCGGTGAAGATCGACTTGCGAAGGTGGTCTGGATCGATGTCGGAGAATCTGGTGAGATCCTCGATGCCACCATCGAGAAGGCGGTGATCCGAAGTGCTCAGCGCTTCACATACAAGCAGGTCCAGACGATTCTCGATGCGGGGAAAGATCCGGACAAGATCACCACAGATGCCATCGTGGAGATGCTGAAAGAACTGGCAGATGTTCGATCACTATTGCGTGACCGGAGGTTGGCAGCGGGTTGTCTTGATCTGGATCTGGACGAGATGAGGTTGACCCTCGATGACGAAGGTGAAGTGATCGCAGTCGAAGCCAGGGAGCGACTCGATGCCCACAATCTTGTCGAGGAGTGCATGTTGATCGCGAATGAAGCGGTGGCCAGTATCGCCACCGAGAGAGGAATTGCCATTCTTCGCCGGGTCCACGCGCCTCCGATTCAGGAGGACCTGGACCGATTCGCACGCCTGTGCCGGGTACTGGCCCCGGAGGCGACCGTGCGTGGAATCGATGACCTGCCCGCGGTGATCGATGCAGTGCGTGGAACAGCAGCTGCGCCAGTGGTTTCATTCGCACTTCTAAAAACCCTCAGCCGCGCCGAATACAGCCCTCTTCGAGAGCCTCACTTTGCGCTGCGGAAGGATGAGTACTGTCACTTCACGTCACCGATTCGAAGGTATCCTGATCTGCAGGTGCACCGTGCGATCGATCGGCACATCTTCGATGGGGTCGATCCAAGAACCGATGCTGCCACCGCTTCCTTGCTCGAGATGGCCGAGACCTGTAGTACACGCGAGAGGACTGCCGAGGCTGCAGAAAGGGACATGGCTCGCCTTCGGGCGATCTCCTGGTTGAGGCACCGCGTCGGGGAGCGTTTCACAGGAGTTGTGACATCGGTACGAAACCAGGGATTTCATGTTCGTCTCGATGGTGTACTGATCGACGGCTTCGTCCATGTTTCGAAGTTGAACGATGACACCTATATCTTCAACGAGACTCAGTTTGCCCTGCGAGGTGTCCATGCTGGAAACATGATCCGTCTTGGCGATCCTGTTGAAGTTGAACTGGAGGCGGTAGATCCGCTGCATCGAGACATCGATTTGAGGTACCTTCACACACGACCTGGAGCCAGGCGGGGGCGAGGATCCGGCGCCAATCCGGGCAAACGGGTCTCGAAGCGTCGACCGGATCAGGGCCGAAAGGAACCCAGTCAGCGCCGCTCTCGAAAACGATCCAATGGCGAGGGGTCGAGAGCGCGACCAGCGACTGGAAAACGCAGAGGGAGACCAGGAAAAGGCAGCCGGAGGACAAGATGACGACCGAGAGAGGCTATCAGATCTGGACAGATGGGGCCTGCAGAGGCAATCCGGGCCCCGGAGGCTGGGCCTACATCGTGCTGGGCCACGATGGTATCGAGGAAGTCTGTTACGATCATGACGCATCCACCACCAATAACCGTATGGAACTCACCGCGGCGCTGGAGGCGTTGAGGTCGATACCGGAAGGGTCGCAGGCGACACTCTACAGCGACTCGCAGTATGTGGTGAAGGGGATGAGTGAATGGATCCCTGGCTGGCGGCGCAGGAACTGGCGAAAATCCGATGGAAAGCCAGTTTTGAACGATGACATCTGGAAACAACTGGTAGCCGTAGATGAGACCCGAGAAATTGATTGGGAATGGGTAGAGGGCCATGCAGGCCAGGAGCAAAACGAACGATGCGATGCGCTCGCCAATCGAGCCATCGATGAGGCATGTTGAGTATCCCGAGAGGAAAACTGAATGAGAAACAGAGGAGCTATCATGGTAATGGCAGTGGTTCTCATCGCAGGAATCGCCACTGCAACGATGATGAGTGACTACCAATCGATCCCGCCGGCAGCCAAGGACCTCCACGAGGCTCTCTCGAGGGCAGAGGTGACTCTTCAAGATGCTGTGAGTAGAGCCGTGGAAATCACCGGTGGAATCGCTCGAAATGCCACGATGAAACCCGGCAATTCCAGCGTCGTGATCGAGGTGGAGACGGTCACTCCCGAAAAGGTCGAGCGAATCGTGCTCGACGGCGATGGTACCGTGGTCGAAAGGGTCAGGATTCCTCGTTTTCCCGGAAAAAAGGCAACAGGAGAGATGCAAATCACCAGCACGGGCCTTCGCTACATAGACATCGTAGAGGGGACCGGAGAGAGCCCGCCGGATTCGACCAGCAGCGTCACGGTTCACTACTCCGGTTACCTCAATGATGGCACCAAGTTCGACAGCAGTGTCGATCGGGGTCAGCCGGCGACATTTCCGCTCAATCGGGTGATCTCCGGCTGGACCGAAGGGGTCGGCTCGATGAAGGTGGGGGGGACGAGGAAATTGATCATTCCTGCATCGCTTGGATATGGCTCCCAGGGGCGTCCTCCTACCATCCCGGGCGATGCCACGCTGTTTTTTGACGTCGAGTTACTGGAAATCGTGCCCAAGAACCAATGATGGGGTGGCGCAGGGCTGGTGCCTGACCCGGAGTCCCATCGTATCCTGTGGTAGAGGAGTGATTTCGGTGTCATCGTCTCGTTGCAGGCCGAACCATCGAGTTCTAGAATCCCTGATTCTGATCAGTTCAAAGTAACTACTCAAGATGGTCCAGACAGTTCTACCCGAGAGGTAGGTCCTAGCGATGTCGACCGGCTTCTTCAAGCGTAACGAAAGGGTCGTCATGACCCTGCTGTTGCTGCTGATTGCCCCCACTTTTGCCTTCACTGGCCTCCTCACCTGGTGGCTCGGGAATACCGCAGCCCAGGCTTACTACGAGATCAACGGTGAAACAGTGAGCCGGGACAAGTTCGTGGAAACACGCGATGAACTTTCGAAGTCTATATGGCTCGGGAGAGTCCGCCGCTTTGGCGTGTTTAGAGCCCGATCAGATCGCTACCGCCAGGCGTTGGTTCCGGATGTACTCAAGCAACTTGTTTTCGAGGATGAGATTGCGCGACTGGGAATTGAACCCAGCGACCAGGCCAAGACGGAGGCGGTTCGAGAAGCGGTCCTCGATATCACGACCTGGTATCGCGTCATGGAGTTGTCTGGCTGGACCGGAACCTATCTGGAGCGTGCCCCCGACTTCAATAGCATGAGGCCAATTGCCAGGGTAGATATGGCGACCTACACCGAGGCCCTGAAGAGTCCGAACTTCAGCATCATGATGTCAAAAAAGGAGTTCGAGGAGACGATCATCCATCGCCTGAGGATTGACGAACTGGTCAGGTCGGTCGTGAATGCCGCGGTTGTTACCGAGAAGGAGATCTTCGACGAGTACTCGACCCAGAACGAACGTCGGGTACTCGATCTGATCCAGGTTCCGATAGAGATATACATGGAGGAGGCCAGGGAACTGGTCACACCGGATGATATCGAGGCGACCTACAACGAAAATCCGCAACGTTTCGTGCTTCAGAATCGACTGTCGGTCGAGGTTGCGCGCGTCGACCGGGCTGCTCTTCAGCGGATGATCCCCTACGAGCCATCTGCGGAAGAAGTTGAGGCCCGGTACGAGAAGGACAAGGACACCCTCTGGAGGGTTCGCCGGCCGGTGAACTATGTTGCCCCGGAGGAGACAACTCCCGAGGACGACTACCGGCCACTGATCGATGTATTCGATGCCGTGGTGCGGGCAGTGACGCGGGACCAGGCGGCAGTAGAAGAAGCAAGATTGCTCAAGGATGCTCTCGATCAACTCAATGCGATGAGAGACCTGGGCGAATCTGTTCCGATGGAGCAGGCCTTCCCGGAGGGCCTGGAGTACATCCAGATCCGTCAAATTGATCCCTTCCTGCAGCGTGAAGTTAGCTTGCTCGATAACGAGGTCAAGAATCCCGCTGCCTATGCGACCTTCTTTCAGCAAGAGCGAGCTATAGCAGGGTCAGTAAAACCGGGTGATCTGTACAATTTGATCGCCGAGAACAGCCAGGGCAGGTTCATCATCCGTGTCATCGAGATGCTACCGGAGCGAACGATGACCTTTGATGAGGCGATAGAAGACGCCCTGAAGGTTGCGGAAGAGACACAGGCCAAAAAATTGATGGTGGAAGGTATTGAGGTATCGCTGCAAAGAGTTCGAGATGAAGAGGTGACTCTCGAAGAAGTGGCTCAGGATCTGAACCTCACGATTCATCCGATGGAACCGATGTCTCGCAATCAGTCCTTCAATCTGAAGATCGATAATCGTGTGATTGATTTAGCTGCCAGGGAGGCGGTGATTGCCGATGCCTTCATGATTGAAGAAAAGGGCGAAGTGGTTGGCCCCGTGATCAGCGATACGGCAGTTTCAGGGTACATCATCCGCCTCAAGGGCATCGAACCGCCGGATATGGAACTGTTCGACGCACTTCGAACAGGGACCGAGAACCGGCTATTACTTTCCAAGCAACGGGCTCTCCTCGACGCCTATGAGCTCGATCGGATGGCTGCTGCGGACATCAAGGTCTATCAGGATGAGGGTCCCGCAGTTCCTCGTGCAGATCTGATCCAGAATGCCGAGCAGGATCCCGAGGGAACGGGATCTCCCTGACCCGGAAAAATACCAGCGATGGAACAGCACCCCGTGTCGGCCACCGCATCGCGGTGAGCGGACACGGGGTGTTCTTTCTGAACCCGAATACAACCGGTGATCAGGCCTCGCCTGTGACCTTGTCGATCTTGTCGACCCTTTTCAGGTGGCGCCCTTCCTCGAACGGGGTATCGAGAAAGGTGCCCAGCAGATCGGCGACTGCAGAGGCCCCGATCACGCGTTCGCCAAAACATGCGATATTGGCATCATTATGGGCTCTCGACATCTCAGCAGTGAATGAATCCGTGATGACAGCAGCTCTTGCCCCCCGGTAGCGGTTGGCGGTCATCGCCATCCCTTGCCCGGTGCCGCAAACCAGCACGCCAAATCTGGATTCACCCGAGGTGACAGACTGGGCGATGAGGTGAGCGATGTCCGGATAATCCGCCTTCTCGGAATCCCCTTCAGGTCCCTTTTCATGCACTTCCCAGCCTCGTTCCAGAAACACGCGGACCGCTTCTTTTCTCCCGGAGATGCCGGCGTGGTCCGAGCCAATGATCGCTTTCATTGAGAGATGATTCCTTCCATCCATCGGTTTACCAGAGCGAGTTTGATCTCTTCAGCGCATCGTCGGTATACATCTTCGCCGCCTCCGATGGGGTCGCTGATGCCCGTATCGTTGATCAGGTGAACACGATTAGTTGCCTCCGGGAAGTGGCTTCGGATCACATCCATGTGTGACCTGGATAGGGAGATGATGAGATCTGCATCCTCGACATCTTCGCTGGCGAGTTGTCGAGAGTGGTGCCCATCGATGGAGAGCCCCATCTTGTCCATCGTAAGACGCGCTTGCTCGGTTGCAGGTCCTCCACCAGAAGCAATACCCGAGCTGTGAATGTGGAATCCTCGATCCTTGAGATCATCGGTGGAACAGTCGAGATTTTTTGCCAGTAGATCTTCGCAGATCGCCTGCGCCATCGGACTGCGACAGGTATTGCCGGTGCAGACGAACAGAATGGTGCGAAAGCCGCGAAGCGCCTTCCGAATCATCGAGGCAGAGATCAAGCCTTCTCTCAGCATCTCGAATTCGCCGTCCTGCGAGAGCCGGATTACCGTGGACGCCTCTCCCAGCGGAGACGGACCCGAGTCGAGCGCGATGGTCGCATGATCCCCGACAGCTGCGATCGCGGATGCCGCATCGGTGCAGGCAGGATCACCACTGAGATTGGCACTGGTGGCCACGAGAGGACCGCAATCCCGGATCAGCTGCCGGGCGACGGGATGGGACGGCAACCGGACACCGAGGCCTTCCTCACCGACCGGAAATACGATCGTCAGCGGTCCAGGCCAGAAGGCGTTCATCAATCGCTCGGCTTGATCGCCGGGCTCCTGGATCCATGCGCCGAGTTGATCGCGGTCCGAGATGTGAAGAGTCATCGGTTTGCCGGGGTCTCGTCCCTTGGCCTTCTGAAGTCGGGTCCTGGCCACCTCCGAAGTGGCTTTGGCACCGATGCCGTACACCGTTTCGGTGGGGAAGATCACCAGTTCATCGTTGGTGAGGGCAGCGGAAGCTTTCTGGATGGCATCCCCGGCCGTATGTTCCCCGTCGACGGAGATGATCCGGATCGGCAAACTCAACTCCATCCTGGTGAGTGAGGAAGTGGGCCGCGGCAGTGTCCGGGACCCTTGCCCGGGTGGGCATGGTGCCACCGTCGATGGTCGGGGTCAAACGCTGGCGTGATAGGAGGAACGGACCAACGGCGCCGATTCGACCCGGATGAATCCCATCTCGAGAGCATACTGACCGAGATCCTGAAACTCCTGAGGAGTCCAGTAGCGCTTCACAGGGATATGGCGTCTGGACGGAGCCAGGTACTGACCCATGTTGAGCCGCCGTATTCCCGCTTCGTGGAGATCCTGGATCGTCTCCCGGATCTCATCCTCTCTTTCTCCCAGCCCGAGGATGAGGCTCGACTTGACTCTATCCGCACCGATCCGACGGGAGGCATCTCGCAGTAATGAGATGGAATGGTCGTAATCGGAACCAGGTCGTGCCGCCGGGTAGAGCCTTCTGACCGTCTCGACATTGTGGGAAAAGATGGTCGGTTTTGCTTCGAGTACGATGTCGAGTCCGCGCTGAGGATCAGGTCGGAAGTCGGGTACCAGGATCTCGGTAGTGGCCGCTGGAAGTTTTTCGCGTAGTGCGTCCAGGCAGAGGGCGAACTGACCTGCACCTCCATCTGGCAGATCGTCGCGATCGACGCTGGTGATCACGACGTGTTTCAATTCGAGTCGTGCAGCAGCTTCAGCGAGTTGTATCGGCTCATCCACGTCGACGGGAGTTGGAAGCCCCTTACTCACGGCGCAGAAACCACACTTGCGGGTGCAAACTTCTCCCAGGATCAAAAATGTGGCGGTACCCATCTGCCAGCACTCGTAGATGTTGGGGCAGTGAGCTTCCTGACAGATGGTGTGCAGTCCGCCGCGCTTCATCAGGCTGCCGATTCGCTCCAGGGAATCCTTTTCGGGCACGGAAACCTTGATCCATGGTGGTCTCTGAAGTGGTGCGGACGGCTTCTCCCGCCGGAGATCTTCAGTGGTACTCATGAGGAGGCCATTCTGTTGAAGACCTCGAGTAGATTTGCAGCGAGCACGGTTTCCACCTCATCGAAACGAGGCGCCGTGCCCAGTTCCTGCTCCATGGAAGTGAAGGGGCAGTCGTGGATCCCGCACGGAACGATCCAGCGAAACGGCGAAAGATCGCCCGAGATACAGAGCGCAGAACCGTGACCCGTGACCCAGCGACGGACGCTCATCCCGATGCAGGCAATCTTCCTGTGCTGGACCCAGACTCCCGTGTGGTCGGAATCCGTTCTCGATTCGATGCCCCACTGATCGAGAGTGGTGACGATGGCGGATTCCAGAGCCCGGAGCAGGCGGTGCAGATCGCGCTCCTGGGGCCTCAGGCGAAGCACTGGATAGGCGATCAACTGGCCGGGGCCGTGGTAGGTCGCTTCACCACCTCGATCGACCGATTGGATGGTAACCCCTCGCGTTTTCAAGGTCTCTTCATCGACGAGCAGGTCGCCGTCAGAACTCTTGCTGCCGAGAGTGATCACGGCAGAGGGCTCGAACAGCAGCAGGGTTTCAACCGCAGTGGATCGAGCATCTGCCAGTTGGCCCTGTAAATTCAGCATCTGCTGATGGGCATCCTCGAACCTCCTGGACCCGAGGTGTCGGACAGTGACGGGCTGCATGATCACCGATTGGGAACTTCCGACTTCCATGACTATACCAGCGAGTATTCCTCGAAGTTCTCGAGGTTCTTCTTCACCTGGGCCATGAACTGATCCGCGAGGGCGCCATCGACGAGTCTGTGGTCATAGGAGAGGCACAGGTAGGTCATGTCCCGGATCGCGATCTTGTCTCCATCGACGACAACGGGGCGCTTCTCGATACCGCCGATGCCGAGGATCGCCACCTGGGGCTGATTGATGATCGGGATGCCGAAGAGGCCTCCGAACTGGCCGGGGTTCGTGATGGTGAAGGTGCCCCCCGTGACCTCATCGGGAAGCAGTTGCTTGCCCCGTGCGCGAATAGCCAGGTCGGTGACAGATTTCTGGATCCCCGAGATGGAAAGGTCCTGAACATTCTTGATGACCGGAACGATCAGGCCGTTATCGAGCGCCACAGCGATTCCCATGTTGACGGAGTGATGAACCAGAATTTCATCGCCGTCGATGGAAGCGTTGACATGGGGAAAGATGCGAAGCGCATCGCTACACGCCTTGATAAAGAAGGGCATGAAGGTGAGCTTGGTTCCGTTGGAGTTCAGGAATTCGTTTTTATTGCGAGTACGCATCGAGACGATTTCTGTCATGTCAGCCTCGAAGACCGAGTGCACATGAGCCGAGGTGCGGCGTGACTCGATCATGTGCTCGGCGATCTTTCGCCGCATCACCGACATCTTCTCGACGGTGACTTCGCCGGAAGATCCAGGTCGAGTGGCAGATGGGCTCGCTGCTGGCGTGGCAGCGGCTTCTTGCTGCTGCACCTGCTTGACCCCGGGTGCGGATGGATCACCGATGAAGCCCAGGATATCCCCCTTGGTCACGCGGCCACCGGCACCGGTACCCGTGATGACCGAGAGATCCGCGATACCGTGTTCCCTGGCGATCTTGCGCACGAGTGGAGAAGACCGCACTCTTCGCGCATCGCCATCGGTGGAGCCCGTTGCTGGTGACTGAATCGCCACGGCAGGGGTCTCTGTGACGGCTTCACCCTGTGAGGGGGGCGAATCTGGAGTGCTCTGTGAGGCAGCATCGGCCTGGTCCTGAGTCGTCGACGCGATGGGTGCCGTGGAATCGGATGCGATCCGGGCCACGATGGTGTTGACGTCGACGGTGGCTCCCTCGGCAACCAGAACCTCCGCGAGCACGCCATCTGCAGGGGAGGGGACCTCTGCGTCCACCTTGTCGGTGGAGATCTCGAACAGCGGTTCGTCTCGAGAGACGCTGTCGCCGGGGTTCTTGAACCATCGAGTCAGGGTTCCCTCGGCAATCGACTCGCCCATCTGTGGCATCGGAATATCGATCAACTCGGCGCCACCTTTCGCAGCAGATTCGACCGTCGCCACGGCAGGCTCTGCAGTTCGCACCTGTTCCGCTGCTTCTTCTGGCTCTGCTTCCCGTGGCAGATCAGCGGTCGGCTGTGAGGGGCTCTCGACGGCTGGATTCACGGTGCTGCTGGACTCCGCCGGCGTGTCGATGGCGACGCCTGATCCGTCACCGATCAGTGCGACGATGGTATTGACCTCGACGGTGCTTCCCTCCTCGACGAGCACCTTCTCCAGCACACCATCCGCAGGTGCGGGAACCTCTGCATCGACCTTGTCGGTGGAGATCTCGAAGAGCGGCTCATCTCTGACCACCGTGTCGCCTGGTTTCTTGAACCAGCGGGTCAGGGTGCCTTCCGCGATGGATTCGCCCATCTGCGGCATCGTGACTTCGATTGCCATCGGCGTAGTTCCTCCTACAGAGGGGGCGTGGCCCCACGCCACGGAATTGAGAAGTCTACACGGGAAGTGGGGTTCGATGAAGTGAACCCCGCGGCGTACGGGCCTCTCAAGGGTGAGATGGCACCTGTTTGAGGATTTTCCCCGACCGCTAGGGGTACCGATCCAGCAGGCGAGAGGGGTCAACATTGCAGATCCCGATCCAGGGTGGGATCGGACTTTCGCCACCTGGGAGTGACGGCACCATCAGGAGTGCTCGGAAAATCGTTACCAGCTGGCGAGGGAGCGCACCGATTCGAGGATGTCGTCCTCTCCGGGTAACGAAGCATCCTCGAGCGAGCCAGCGTAAGGGATGGGAATGTCGAGAGCGGCGAGTCTACGAACAGGAGCATCGAGGTCCTCGAAGCAGTGTTCCGAAATCCGGGCCGAGATCTCTGCTCCGGCTCCGCCAGTGAGATTGTCCTCGTGGACGATGAGCACCCTGCCGGTCTTGCTGGCGCTTCGATAGATCGCTTCGAGGTCGAGTGGGCACAGAGATCTGAGGTCAAGAATCTCGCACTGGATTCCCTCTTCTGCTGCGCGATCGGCAGCAGCGCTACAACGATGCAGCATCGCTCCCCAGCTGAAGATGGAAAGGTGGTCACCTTCTCGCCGCAGCGCAGCAACACCTGGCGGTACCGGTGCAGCGGTTTCATCCAGGGTGTCCTTGAGTGTCCGATAGAGTGCTTTCTGTTCGAGGAAGATCACGGGATCCGGATCCTCGATGGCTCCCAGCAGCATCGTGTAGGCATCGGAAACGGTGGAGGGGACGACAATCTTCAATCCAGGAGTGTTGAGGAAGAAGGACTCCACCATCTGGCTATGGAAGGGACCAGCATGGACGCCTCCACCGGCAGGGCCGCGGATGACGATGGGTACCGATTGCCCCCAGCGAAAGTGGCAAGTTGCTGCAAAATTGGTCAGCTGATTGAATGCGCACGAGATGAAATCGATGAACTGCATCTCGACGATGGGTCTGAGCCCTGCCATTCCGGAGCCGATGGCTGCTCCGACAAGGCCCGTTTCGACGATGGGAGTATCGATGATCCGATCCGGACCAAATCGTTCGAGAAAACCCCGGGTCAACTTGAAAGCGCCGCCATATGTGGCGATGTCTTGCCCCAGAAGCACCACGCGCGGATCGTCCTCAAGAGAGTGCTCGAGGGCCTTTCTGAGCGCTTCGAGGTAGGTGATCTGCTCTGACAAAGAGAGCCCTTCCTACATGTGGATGGCGCCGCCGACGAGTCCGTGCGCAGCTTCCATCATTCCTTCCCCGAGGGTTGGATGCGGATGGATCACATGGGCCAGATCTTCCGCAGTGCCTTCGAGGCCGAGGATCGCGCACCCTTCGCTGATCAAGTCGGTGGCGTGGGGACCGATGATGTGTACACCGAGGATTTCTCCGTAGCGAGCTTCCGCGATGATCTTGAAGAAACCGGGTACGGCCTTGGCGACGATTCCAGCCTTACCGAGTGCCGAGAGAGGAAAACTGGAGACCTTGATCTCCATGCCCGCTTCTCGCGCGGCACTCTCTGTCAGTCCGACGCTCGCCACCTCCGGGTGGCAATAGGTTGCGTTGGGGACACGATCATTTCGGATCGGCTGGGGGGTGAGGCCATGAATGCTCTCGACGGCGATGATTCCCTCCGCGCTGGCAACATGAGCGAGTTGAGGAGTTCCGAGTACGATGTCGCCGATGGCATAGATATTGGGACGTGATGTGCTTTGATCCGGTTGGACGGGAATGTAGCCGCGATCGACCTTGATCCCGACCTGGTCCAGTTTCAGGGAGTCAGTCACTGGTTTACGGCCCACCGCGCAAAGCAATAGATCTGCCTCGATCGTCTCTTCTTCGCCGGATTCTGGCTTCAGCACGATCTGCACTCCGGAGTCAGTGGCAGTGGCTTTTTCGAGGCTGGTCGAGATGCGACTCTCGATGCCCCGCTTCTTGAACGCTTTCAGCAACTCTGCCGAGCAATCGCGGTCCTCGACGGGAAGCAGCCTGTCGAGCATCTCGACCAGAATCACCTCACTGCCGAAGGAACAAAGAATGGATGCGAACTCGGCGCCTACGGCACCGGCTCCGAGGACAACGACCTTCGATGGAACATGATCGAGTCGAAGCGCTTCATCACTTGTGATGATGAAGGGGCTTGAGAAGTCCAGGAATCCAGGCCTCGCCGGTACAGAACCGGTCGCAAGGATGATGTGACTCGCCTCGATCACTTTTTCAGTCGTTTCGTCGATGACCACGCGCACGGTGTTGAGACCATCGAGTCGTCCGGTGCCTTGCACCGTGGTGATGCCATTTTTCTTCAGGAGGTACTGGACCCCCTTGGCGTTCTTGGTCACGACGCGCTTCTGGAATGACAGAACAGCACTGACATCGACCTCTGCTTCTGGAATGTGAATTCCGAAGTAGGAACTCTCCCGGGCGGTGTCGAGTACATGTGCGCTCTGAAGCAGAGCCTTGGTCGGGATACAGCCACGGTGCAAGCAGGTCCCACCTGGCATCGGATCCTTCTCGACCAGCACCGTATTGAGTCCCAGTTGTCCTGCCCGGATGGCGGCGACATAACCGCCGGGACCTCCCCCGATGATCGCCACATCGAAATTGCCGATCTTCTCGACCATCTGTCGATTTCCCTTCTCGTCAACGGATGTTTCCCCTGCGGCCACTGGAGCCGCGTGGAACAGCGGCTGCGGTTCTTGCGCGATTCATTCAGCAGCAAGCAGATGAGGGGACGATACCCGGAGAACCCCTTTGCCATCCAGCAAAGCGGGAAACGAGGGGTCGCGTTGAATGGCACACCGCTCGCCTCTAGAATGCCCCCTATCGGTGCCTATCCAGGCCCCGAAAGCCCATGAACCCTTCCCCGAGGAAGAGTTCCTCGACAGGTCAGGACCAGCATGTCGATCCAGAGCCAGCAGCCAGCCAATCGAAGAGGACGGCCTCGCAAGGATAGAAGCGAGCAGATCCGCATCGGCGGACTCGATCGCAGCGAGTTGCTGGCGCTGTATCGGAATATGTTTCTCAGTCGGGAGATCGATGACGAGGAGATCCGCCTCAAGGGCAAGGGTCAGATCTATTTCCAGATCAACGGTTGCGGTCATGAGGCGGTGAATACTGCGCTCGGGATGGTTCTCAAGGCTGGCAAGGACTGGTTCTTTCCCTACTACAGGGATAGAGCCTTGATGCTGCAGCTCGGCCTGAGCCCCGTGGAGATGCTGAAGACGGCGACTGCCGCCTGGGATGAGCCAGCAGGAGCAGGACGTCAGATGCCATCTCACTGGGGAAGCGAACGGTTGCAGGTGGTCAATCAGTCCTCCTGCACTGGCAGTCAATGCCTCCATGCAGTCGGTTGTGCCGAGGCATGGATGAAAGGGGCTCGAAGTGAGTCATTACAGGCATCCATTCGAAACTGGACCGAAGGAGAAATCGCATTTGTTTCGATAGGAGAAGGGACCACCAGTGAGGGAGAATTCTGGGAAGCTCTGAGCACTGCCTGCAATCTGGATCTTCCCGTGTTGTTCGTGGTCGAGGACAACGGCTATGCCATCAGCGTCCCGGTCGAGGTCAACACACCGGGAGGTTCCATTTCGAAACTGGTGCTGGGTTTTCCGGGTCTCGATGTCCACGAGGTAGATGGTTGTGATCCTGTCGAATGCTATTCGCTGCTGAAGGATGTCGTCTCGGACATGCGAAATGGAAACGGCCCGGCCCTCGTCCATGCTCATGTTGTGAGGCCCTACAGCCATAGTCTCTCCGATGACGAGAGTTCCTATCGCTCCGCTCAGGAGCGACAAGCAGATGCTCTCAAGGACCCCCTCTACGCCTTCCCACGATTCCTCAAGGATCAAGGCGTGGCCACCGAGGAGGTCCTTGACCAGATTCGCAGCGAGGTGCGTACGCAGGTTCGAAGCGCCTCCGATGAGGCTGTGGCGGTTCCTCAACCGAACCCGGAGACGATCCTCGATCACATCTATTCGGAGGAGATCGATCCTACCAGTGCAGATTTCGAGACTCTCCCTGCCGAGGTGGAGGGGGCTCAACCGACGACGATGGTTGACCTGATCAACACAGCGTTGCGAGATGAGATGCGGCGTGATCCGAGAATCCATCTGTTTGGCGAAGATGTCGCGGATGCGAGTCGAGCTGAAGTTCTCGACGAGGTGAAGGGGAAGGGCGGGGTCTTCAAGGCTACCGCAGGTTTGCAGCGGGAGTTCGGAGGCGACCGGGTCTACAATTCTCCGCTCGCGGAGGCGAATATCGTCGGACGCGCCATCGGGATGGCCATCCGAGGGCTGAAGCCGGTGGTGGAGATCCAGTTCCTCGATTACATATGGCCCGCTTATCACCAGATAAGGTCTGAACTCGCGCTGCTTCGATGGCGGTCAGCGGGAATTGATAAGTGTCCCGTCGTCATCCGGGTCGCCAGTGGCGGCTACCTTCGTGGAGGGGCGATTTATCACAGCCAATCCGCAGAGACGATGTTCACCCAGATTCCCGGGTTGCGTGTCGTGATGCCGAGTAATGCCACGGATGCCAACGGATTGCTACGCACGGCGATTCGGTGCGATGACCCGGTCATCTTCCTCGAGCACAAGCACCTCTATCGACAGACCCACAACAAGGGGGTCAATCCTGGACCGGACTTCATGATTCCATTCGGCAAGGCCGCTCGCGTGCGTGAGGGGGATCGCCTGACGATTCTCACATATGGTGCGCTGGTGCATCGATGCGTCACCGCTGCCAAGGAGCTGGCGCAGGAGGGGATCGAGGTGGAGATCATCGATCTCAGAAGCCTGTCTCCCTACGACTGGGAATCGATCAGGGAGGCAGTGATGAGGACTCACAGGCTGCTGATCGTTCACGAAGAATCTCTCTCCTGGGGATACGGCGCAGAAATCGCTGCTCGGGTCCAGGATGAGCTATTTGACCACCTGGACGCCCCAGTACGCCGTATCGGGGCGATGGACTGCTTTGTTGCCTATGCCCCCCAACTCGAGGAAAAGATCCTGCCACAGCCAGAGAATGTGGCACATGCGGCCCGTAATCTGGCATTGTATTAAGTGGTGATACCGGGGGAACCCGGCGGATTTGTTGCCCGTTGATGGAGTGGGAGCCCCGACACCCGGGGGGTGTTCTGACCACTGATTTGCCAAGGAGATCAATTGCGAGCGAAGGACGATAGAGACGAGACCCCCGAGGGGGAAGAAAACGGTGAACAGCAAGGCACTGGCTGGAGTCAGCGACCCTGGTTCTGGTTCTTCATCATGCTGCTGATCGTCGTGACGATGATGAATCTTTTCAACACCGGAGCCGCTGGAAATGCCCCGGAAGTGGCAGCCTCACGCCTGTTCGAGGAGGCGTCCAAGGGCAACATCGAGCTGCTGGAGGAGGTCGAGAAGGACGTCTTCGTGGCGACTCTCAGGAGGCCGGTCCAGGTCGAGATTCAGGAACTCTCGGGACCGAGCACCGTCGATGCATCGATGTTGAAATCGATCATTCCTCCAGCCCTCAAGGAGAAGTTGTTCGAAGTCACCGAGGCGCGCGGCGATGTGATCTTCAAGTCATCCAGTGAACCGTTCTGGCAGGTTCTCGTCGGGGGATTGCTTCCGATCATGATCCTCGTCGGATTCTTCTGGTGGATGAGCAACAGAGTGCGCCGCCAGATGGGGGGGCCTGGGATTTTCGGCAAGTTCGCCAGCAATCAGGCGAAGCGATTCGAGAAGGGGGACGAATCTCTCTCCTTCGACGACGTTGCAGGGTTGAGAAATGTGAAGATGGAACTATCCGAGATCGTCGAGTTCTTGCGCGAGCCCGAGCGTTTCACCCAGCTGGGGGCAAAGATCCCGAAGGGAGTACTCCTTGTTGGGCCACCGGGGACTGGAAAGACCTTGCTCGCCAGAGCAGTTGCCGGCGAAGCAGATGTTCCGTTCTTTTCCATCTCCGGATCAGAGTTCATCGAGTTGTTCGTCGGTGTGGGGGCATCCCGAGTTCGCGAACTTTTCGAGGAGGCGAAGCGGAACGCACCCTGCATCGTTTTCATCGACGAGATCGATGCGGTCGGGCGATCGCGCGGGGCGGGCCTGGGAGGTGGTCACGACGAGAGGGAGCAGACCCTCAACCAAATTCTCTCGGAGATGGATGGTTTCGAATCGAACCAGGCAGTGATCGTGCTTGCTGCGACCAATCGACCCGATGTTCTCGACGCTGCCCTGGTCAGGCCCGGCCGATTTGATCGCCAGGTCGTGGTGGAAAGGCCCCAGAAGGAAGGTCGGCGGGCCATCCTGGAGATCCACACCCGCCACATTCCGCTCGCCAGCGATGTCGACATGGATACCCTCGCGCGAGGCACCATCGGCTTCTCGGGGGCAGACCTCGAGAATCTCGCCAACGAGGCTGCCCTGATGGCAGCCCGGCGTGGCCACAAGAGGGTCACCCACGGCGATTTCGATCGTGCCAAGGACAAGATCCAGCTGGGAACACTTCGAGACGAAGCGATGAGCGAGCGGGAGAAGGAATTGACCGCCTATCATGAGGCGGGGCATGCATTGCTCGCCATGTTGCTACCAGAGACGGATCCGGTGCACTCGGTGACCATTGTTCCTCGGGGCAGGGCACTGGGCGTCACTCAGCAATTGCCCAGTGAAGAAACCCACAACTACTCTCGGACTTATCTTCTCAACAGGATTGCCATCCTGCTTGGCGGCAGAGCAGCGGAGGATCTCGTCTTCCAGGAGTTCACTACCGGAGCGCAAAATGATCTGGAGCAGGCGACCAGTCTCGCCGAGAGGATGATCTGTCAGTGGGGCATGAGCGATAGGATCGGGCCTGTCACCTTCAAGCGTGGTGAGGAGCATGTGTTCCTCGGCAGAGAACTGGGCGAATCGAGTCGTATCAGTGAGCATACGGCGATGCTCATCGACGAAGAGATTCGAACGATGCTCGAAGATGGCTATCAGCGCGCCAAGCTAATCCTGGGAGAATCCCGTGAAAAACTCGAGACGTTGACACGTGAACTGATCGAGAAGGAAGTCCTCAACGACCGCGAGATTTACGACCTTCTGGAGATTCCGTTTCCAGATGAACTTGCGGATGCGATCGAACCATCGGCAGAGAAGAGCAACGCGGACAAGCCTCAGAGCAGTCGGGGCGAGTCTTCGGAGGATGCTTCGGAGGATTCCTCGCTACCGAAGGATATCGATCCAGGCATGCTGGGCCTCGAGGGCTCCTAGGGCAGTTCCCATCCCCCTGTGATGTTCTGCGCTGGCGGGTTGCACCTTCGATACAGGAGGGGCAGCATCTGCAGGGGGGAACGGCGCTATGATCGAGCGGCCACGGGAGGATTTCGAGTCGAGTCGAGCGACCTCTGGAAGTGCAGAGGCTGGCGCATCTGATCGAGATCATCGGCTGAAATTGCTCGAAACGCTGGCGCTTCGAAGCGCCGAAGAGATGCGACTCCCGAGACAACTGCTGATAGATCCCCTTCAGTCCGGAACGAGCGAGAGTTATTCGGGAACCACCCTGGATCATTGCATCGATAGAGCCAGAACCTCCCCATCGCAGAACTGGAAGGTGATCCTGTCGGGAGGCCTCAGAACATTGGTCGGGCAGTTCGCGAATTTCGCAAGGCTGCTCGCAGTTCTGAATGATGAAGGCGTGCCCCTTCAGGCGCTCCCTCCGGAAGCGGTAGTGCTGGGATCCGATGGTCAATTGCGACTCAGGATCGACCGGATCGCCCTCGATGTCGATGATCGACTCGATGAGCTGGCGTGTCGTATCGCTCCCGAGATCCTGCTCTCCAAGGAACCCATCGCTGCTCGTGAATGCCAGATTGTCTACGCGCTGGCGGTGTTGATTCATGAGTGCGCCATCGGCCGCCCCCCATGGTCGGGGCGCTCGGCGACAGAGGTCGCGGATCGATTGCTGTCCAGATCTCATGGTCCATCTGCCGGTGAAAGTATTTCAGAGCTTCCAGGATTGCTCGGATTGCTCGAAGATGCTCTCTCTCTCGACAGCGAGGATCGTCCGGCAAGTTTGCGCGGTTTTGCAAGCATGCTCGATGCGGCGCGCGATGGAGCTCGTCCTCGAGCGCGCAGAAACAGCACCGGAGAGGTCGGGAAGCCTCGCCGTCGCTGGATTCCTGTTGTGGGGGGGATCGGGCTGGTGCTCATCGCCGGCTGGCTCGGCAGGTCGACGGCAGCGGGTCCTGCGACGGAGGATCTGATACGAGATCTCTCATCAGCGATGCTGGCGAGGCCATTGCCAGTTCATGCCGAGGATGCCCCGGTCCATTCGCTCGGGCAGACTCTGCTCGATCTCCATGGTGAAAGAGCGATGACCTTGCGTCAGGATGCCGCTGTACAGCGCCAGTTGGCCTGGGTCGCGCTGCGAGCGGGGGATCCTCGAGCCGCCCGCATCGCCGCTCGATATGCCATTCAGGTCGATTCAACTCGCCCGGGTCCCTGGATCGTGCTGGGGATCGCTGCGATTGAACAGGGAGATCAGGCGGGGCTGCTCGAGATCGATGTGGGTATGGATCTGGAGCCGACCGATCGATTTGATCTGTGGAGCAGGGCTGCTGCCCAGATGTATCTGTTTCGCTTCGACTCTGCAGCGGATACGTTCGAGAAGATCACCCTCATGGATCCCTCGGATGCAGATGCCTGGTTTCATCATTCACTCGCTTCACTGCGCAGTGGAGATGTGCTCTCTGCATCCGCCTCGCTCGCCAGGTCTCGTAGAATTCGCCCCTTCGATGGCTGGATCGATTGGCTCTCTGCGGAGATCGCTCATAGCGAGGGGCGCGACGGGGAGGCGCACAGGGTGCTCGAGGAAGCGACGACACGCTTCTCCTCATCCGCAGCCTTGGCACTGCGCATCGGATCGCTGTGGGATCGGCTAGGGGATACGTCCAGGGGCAAGGAGTGGATCCGGAGAGCTGACTCGCAACTCTTGACCTCGCCCCTCAGGGAGTGGCGAGAGGCGGGTCGATTTGTCGAGGAAGGGCGAGCCCACCTGCTGCTGGGGCCGCCCTCTCCTCCAGAGCCCTCTCCTCCAGAATCGATGAAAACCGATGAATAATCTCTGATCGCCACCGTCATCTCTCTCGAGAGCCATTCGGAAGCAACAACGCTTCCTGAAACTCATGAGAAAGGAGTCGGTGATGTCGATCCGAGCCCTGTTGCTACTGGTTCTGGTGTCGTCTCCGATGGTGGCATCGGCCGCCACTATCGAAACTCGATCGTCGCTGAGGAAACGATGTCTGCCCAGAAATCAGCAGGTCACAACCGTGTCGTGCACATTGCACTCGCATCTTCACGAGTTCCTTCCGGGAGTCCGGTACGGCATCCGCAACGGTGGGTGTGTGCGCAAATTCCGTGATGGAAGCATCCAGGTATGGAGACCGGCAACGACCAGGATCCAGTTCTGCCAGGTCCGTGGTCCTGACCGTTTCCGGGCGGTGACCCGCTACAGGACCGTATTCAGATGCGGAGTGCCGGTGAGACGAGCGTTTCGGGAACGAGTCCGCGTCCCTGGCCTCATGCGAAAGGTACCTCGCAGGGTCCATGTCGCAGGAGCCTGGATCTTGCAGAAACCCGCATGCGGGATCTTCGCAACGGCTTCTCTCCACTGAGCCTTCCCCCCTTGCCCCCGGGGCCGACGGGCACTCCCGTCGGCCCCGGTTCTTTTGACAGGCGCCCACTTGACCTGCTGCTGGTGTCCCCCCATATTCCTGCCAAACCTGGGTTCTGGGCATGAGATACCGCGCCCGGGTCGAGGGAGGCACCGAGCCGAGGTCTGTTCGGTCTTGCTGCTCATCCCTGGAGTGTGCTCGCCCGCTCACCTCTCGACTCGCCTTGCGAGTACATCCCACACAATGCTGTCGATTCGTGTCGCGTTTTCTGTCAATTCTCGATCTTGCCTGGATCGAGAATCGGGGAGAATTCCGGTGGCTCCGCCAGTGCAGCCAGATCGGGACGGGGGAAAACGGCGGAGACCGGTCAGTTGTGGGGAAGCAGTTGCCCGACGATCGAAGCACCTGACGGGATCAGGATTCGACAGTTCGGGATCCAGGCAGCAAGATCACAGGTCGGGAGCAGGGGCTCCGGAAGAGTTTGTGCCTGTCCTTGGTTCTGCCGGGGCAGGTTGCGAGGGAGCCAGGCGCTCGGCGGTCCGCCGAGCAGGCCTGGCGAGCCATGCAGAGAGCGAGCCACAAGGTCGGAAACGGCGTTGGCGGTCGTCGCGGTGTCGCACCTCGTGCCAGTAGTGGGCAACTTCCCGATCAGGATCTGGCACCCCCCCCCACATCGGATCTCCCATCTGGTACCGATCTGCACACCGCTGGCAGTGCACGACTGTTGGAACAAATCCGCCTGTCCGTCCCTACACACTTCCTGGGCAGGTTTCACCCAGTCCTAGTGACTTTCAGACCCAAGCTTCTCCTCGCCGAGTAGGGACGGCGAGGAGATATCGATGGCTTAAAATCACCGAATTTACCGTTCATAATCTTTACGGCTGAAGCCGCGGGAGATAGCCTATCCGTCTGGATTCGTTACGGTCATTCCGGATACCTGGGTCACTGCCATGCGGAGCGGGGGGATGCGATGGACGGAAAAACTCCGGTCGCCGAGGCGGGTCACGATGATCTGCAGCAGGCACCTCGCCAGCGAGCCTTGCACGCGCTCCGCTCCTGGATCCAACTCGGCATCGATCCTGATCCTGGCGAGGAAAAGGGTGCCGCCATCTGCTCATTGGCACTCGTCAGTGGCGTCAGCGGCGTCGGCAAGACGCACCTCATCGAAGCGGCGCTGGAGGTTCCCCCGGAGGATGTCGGTTCCATCCTCAGTTGTCAGGTCAATTGCCACGAGCGTCAGGGGATCCCGTTCCTGCCGATCCTTCGACTGGTCAAGGATCTCATCATCGAGCATGGCGAGACGCGCGGCCTGTGGCGCCGATACGCGCATGTGCTGGTTCGCGTGTTTCCCGAACTCCAGTCGGAAGTGGAGCGAGGCCAGCAGCGTGAGCCCTTGTCGGGCTGGAGTGGACGGATCCAGTTTCATCAGGCGCTGACGGGAATCCTCTGGGAACTGGCCCGCGAGCGCACATTGGTGCTGGTTCTCAATGATCTTCACCGCAGTGATCCGGGCACCATCGAGTTCATCGACTACCTGGCACGGAATTCGGCCCTCTCCATGGAGACGGTCCAGGGTCCGGGGAGCCACGAGTCGAAGGGGGACTCTCGAGACTGGAAACAGATCCGTGCTCGAGAGGGTCGATCTGGAGAATTTGCCAGTTCCCTAGTCGAGAACCAGGAGGGCAGCGAGCCGCAGCCACCGC
Organism: Bacillota bacterium; assembly: GCA_003973385.1. GTDB lineage: Bacteria > Planctomycetota > UBA8108 > UBA1146 > UBA1146 > QNYK01. The sequence goes on from QNYK01000090.1 coordinate 52,913, forward strand.
AGGCTCGAGGTCGTCTGCTGGTGATCGGAGATCACTGCTGCGATGCGCCTCCGGAGGAGCTGGAGGCACTGTCCAGACAGCCGTTTTGCCGAACCGTGCAACTGCCAGCCCTTTCGGTGGAGGAAGTGAGTGGATTGGTCTGCGAGCAACTCGGCACGGAACCTGATTCCCGACTCGCCGAGATGATGACCGAGGCCTGTGATGGAAACCCACTCCTGGTGCTGGAGATGTGTCGGTTACTTCAGGAAGGTGGGGTCGCATCTCCGCTCGAGGCGGAGAGTGTCGAGGCATTGCTGGCCAGTTCCAGAGCGGCTGACCTTCCACAGGTCCTCGTCGGCCGCAGGGTTGCGTCGTTGCCACCGCTCGAGCGTCGAGTACTCGAACACCTGGCGATGTTACGTCGGCCGGTTCAGGCGGCGCAGCTGGTCCGTTCCTGTCAGGTCTCCGAGGAGCGACTGGCTGTGGCGATGGAGTTGCTGATCGATCGCGGGTTTGTCGATCGCCACCAAGCAAGGGGTGCCATCCGCTACCTCATCAGCCATGAAATCCACATGCAAGGTATCCGATCCTCGATCCGCCCAGAGGTCGCCAGGAACCTGCAAAAGGAACTGGGTCAGTCCCTGGCCGAGGATCCACGTAGCCGGGACCCGGTGCGCGCCTTCGAGGTGCACGAACTCCTCGCTGCAGGAGATGAGCCGACATTGGCGATCCCCTACGGGCTGATTGCGATGAGGTACTTCGCAGGAGCCTACGCCGAGCCGCTGGCGATTCGCATCGGACGAAGAATGCTCGACTTCATCGGGGCCGAGGGAGACGCAGCAGTGCGTAGTGAGATTCTCGGTCAACTGGCTCGCCTCGAGGTGGAGACCGGTCAGACAGAATCTGGAAAATTGCACATCAAGATGCTCCTCGAGGATCCGGCAACCGAAGCGGTCGATCGTGTCGAGGCCCGCATTTTTCTCGGTGAGATCTACCTACTCCTGCAGCAGCCGCTCAAGGGGATCCGAGCGCTGAACAAGGTCAGTTCTGCGGATCTTGAGCAGGTCGATCAGTTGATGCCAGTTCGGCTCACTTCACTTCGCGCGCAGCTTCGGCTTCAGCGCCGTGATATCAAGAGGGCGATGAGCCTGTGCCTGAGGGCGCAAAAGGAACTGGCCGGACTCGAACAGGAAGCCGGAGCTGACCCGTTGTCGAGCCGCATCCTGGAGACGCTTGCAGAGACGCATCTCGCCCGCGGAGACTCCGCAGCGGCACTCAACAGTTACCAGACACTGCTCGACAGGGTCGAACGGTCACAGGACCCGGTGGCACTGGGATCGGTGCTGCGAACCATCGGCAGGGTCTATTACGATCGAGGCAAGCACTTCAGGGCTGCGCGCTACCTGTTCAGGGCGTTGGAGGTTGTTGACAGATCGCAAGATGTGAGGGCTCTCGCTGCTACCTACGAGCTGCTCGGCAAGGTGTATCGAAATAGTGGCGATTTCTCGAGAAGCCTCGAGCATCTTCGCCGCTGTCTCACGCTTCGCGAGCGGATCGGAGACAGCCGTCAGATCTCTCCTACTCTGAACTCCATCGGAAGTTTGCATGCCCACTCCGGCGACTACGGAAGGGCGATCCGGTTCTTCAAACGCAGCATCTCCAACAGTGAGAAGTATGGAAATACCGAGGGAATCGTCCGCTCGTTCCTGCACCTGGGCTGGGCCTGGTTTGCGCTCGGAGAGAGGAAGCAGGTCGAGAATCTATCGCGCCAGATCCTGATCTTGACCCAGGAGTTCGATCTGCCAGAGCACCAGGCAGAGGGGCACAGGCTCCAGGGTAATCTGGCACTGTTGCGGGGGGACTGGAAGTCCGCTGATCGAGAGTTGAAGAAGTCCTTCGATCTCGCCCAGAAGCAGGGGCTGGATCGGGTAGTTGCCGCCAGTTTGTTCGATCGCGCCCAGCTCAGCACGGAGCGGGAAGCTTTCGAGGAGTCACTGAAGTTCGTCAGCCGCGGACTGCTCACTGCCGAGTCATTGCAGGCGGTCCCTCTGATCGTCAGAGGATTGCTGGTCAAGGGCGCCATCAGCCGACAGCGTAATGAAGACGGGCAGAAAAAAGCTCTCGAGTACTACGAGAGAGCTCTCCAGATGATCAGCGGAGATTCCCTGCTGCCCCTCCAGTGGCAGATCAATTACGCCATCGCCAGGGTCCAGCAAGGGTCCCACGATTTCCAGGGTGCGAGGGTCAACTACGATCGAGCAGCTGCCATCATCGAGAGAATATCAACACGACTGCCAGAAGATATGCGAGTCGTGTACCTGGGTGATCGCAGGCGTAAGAACTTCTTTGCAGACCTTCAACGCTTTCGCCGTGAGTCGGATTACCCACCACCGGCCGTGGCCGGACCGGGGCCGTCCACTGTCACCGATGCAGATCCTGAAACAGCATCGCTCTCAGGTGCCTCTCTGGATCAGGATCGCCTTGCTGCAGTGACCAATGCCATCTCAGAACTCGGGAAGCGAGATGAATTGCGCTCCTTCCTTGAAGGCTTGCTGGAGCAATGTCGAAAATTGGTCCCCAGTCCCCGCGGTTTCATTGCGGCACGACGGCGGCGGAGGTGGCAGAGCCTCGCGGACATCGACATGGGAATTGCCGGGGACTGGCTGCCACCATCCCAGGTGCTCGGGGCCCTGGCCCAGGAGTGCATCGAACGATCGATGCCGATGCGAAGTGGGTCGAAGTCCTGGGATGAGTGGATCTCAACTCATCCGCAGGGTGATTCCGTCAGGGGCAGGAGTCTACTGGCGATCCCGTTCTCGGCCCAGGAAATGCTCTCGGCAGCGCTGGTGCTGGAACGGCCCACTGCAGGGAACCCGTTCCAGGATCGAGATGTAGCGGAGATCGAGAGATTGCTGTCGCTGGCCCAGGGCCAGCTGGTAGCCCTGTCCAGAAACTCGCAGATGCTCGAGTACCAGCAGAGCGAGATCGGGTCGCTGGCTGCGTTTGACGCAGACATCGATCAGTTCCTGTCGCGCCACCACAGAGAAAAGCAGCCGCTGGGCTTTCTGGAAGTGAGCTTGCCCGGCTTCGATATCTTGCTCAGAGAGCGTGAAGACGAGAACTTTGTGGTCCGGTTACTTCAAATTTTGCAGCCGATCACGGGTGTCTATCACACCGGTGGCGATCACCTGGTGTGTGTGATGATCGGGCCAGGTGAAGATGATCTTCGCCAGAAGAGTCGTGATCTTCAGCATGCTCTTCATGACCTTCGTGAGGAGTTCGGATTACCGGTAGAGGTCCCCGTCAATATATTGCCGCACTGGTACCCTGTCGGCTCTGTCGAGATCACGGAACTCACCAGTGGTCGAGTCGATCTCTTTCGTTCCTCCCAGAAGCCCGACCTCGATCAGGAAGTGGCACGATTGACCTCGGGTGAACTGACCCTCAAGGAGGCGAAGGCAGCACTGGAGCGTCGTTACATCATTGCAGAACTATTCAGAAGCGGTGGAAATATCACCCGAGCTGCAGAGGCTCTGGGGATCCATCGACCTCAACTGTCAAACCTTCTCAAACGCCACGAAATCCGCAAGGAAGACTTCGAAGCGGACAGGGATAGATCAGCGAAGGCTCCAGGATCCCCCTGAGCGGCACGACGCCGATGTGCCGCATTTCAGATGCGCTGCTTCCTCCGGGTCAATAAGAAGGTAGGCCTCGGCGCTGGTAGCGACGAGGCCTACGAATCTGACACCATGCGTGTCTTGTCGACTAGCAGATGAAGTCGTGGGAACGAACGGTCTTGCGTCCATTCTGGCTGGCGCGCTTGGCGGCCTGCTCGATGCACTGGTGCAGGATCTCGTTGAGTCCGTCGAGGGCATCGCCTCCGACGTTCACATCGTGCTGCTTGAGCGCTGCCTTTGCCTTGCTCCCGACGAGCAGCATCTCGCGTTGATTGGACATGAAATCCCCTTTCTGACCTCGATACGATCCTTGCCAGGATCGCCTTCCGAGGGTTTTCTGATCGTTGCAACTACAATGCTGGCTTCCTGGATTCCCGCATTATCCAGCCAGCGCCCTGAATCTGGTCCCCTCGGCATGAAGCCCGCCACGGTGCAGGCAAGGGGCTCAAATGTCACTGCCCGGAGGATAGCCACCTTCGGACCCGATGGGGAAGCAGTAAATTCCCTAGCGAGTCCCGAATTCTACGGGTATCCGGCCTTTCCGGCCCATCTCGATCGTCACGAGATTTGCCTCCCGGTCGAGCCATCGAGCGGTGCATTGAAATGTAAGTATCTTGATATTCGATACTTACACTAGGCGTGAACGAATCTGGCGGGGGTTCTCGGGCCATTTTCGAGAAAGTTGGTGACTCCGATACGCATATCCTGAGTTCCGCAGACTTCGCCAAAATATCGTGCTTCCAGAGCGATCCCTTCAGTCAGCGGCAGCCGACAACCCTCGACGATCGCCTTCTGCAGGATCTCATCGACGCTCCTGCTCAGGTGCCCGAGGTCGACTTCAGGCAACGAGTCGGGGGTTTCGATCGGTCCCATTGGAATCATCGGGAGTGGCTCGTCGCCCGACAGATAGGCCCCTATCAGTTCGACCGCACGGGCGCGGAGGTCTCGAGGGTCTCCAGCCACCTCCTCGACGATCAGCCCGATGGCCAGCGCCTCGGAGGAAGAGACGGGGCGCCCGGTTCGCATCAATTCGGCAGCCTTCTCGACGCCGACCCAGCGAGGTAGCCGCTGGGTACCACCGGCTCCGGGGATGATTCCGAGATTGACCTCCGGTTGACCGACGAGCACACGCTGGCCTGCGCGTGCTATTCGTGCGTTACAGGCCATGGCGATCTCGTTGCCACCACCCAATGCCAGTCCATTGAGGGCGCAGACCACTGGTTTTGTGCAGTCCTCGATGGCCTGGATCGACTTCTGTGACCCGCGAGAGGTCTCTTCACCCATGGCGATCGAATCGATGCTGGCGAGGAAGGGAACATCAGCCCCGGAGACAAACGCCTTGATTCCGAAACCGGAGAGTACAACGCCTACGATGCTGCTGTCTGATTCGATGTCGAGGAAGTGGCGCTCGATCTGGTCGAAGGCGACGTTGTTGAAGGCGTTGAGTTGTTTTGGACGCCGAATCGTGACGTGTGCGATGGCCTCCTTGTCTTGTCGGAGGACCAGTGCGATGTCGAAGGGTGCTCCCTCCTGTGCCTGATCTGTGATGCACTGCGGAACCGGGAAGCCGGAGTGACTCTCGGAATACTTCTCCACCAGGTGGAGCGCATTGTCGACGCCGATCGAGTTCATCAGGCGAAAAGGAGCCTTCACATCGAGCGCGGTCTCCACTGCCATATCCATGTCGTCGATGCTGGAGATGCCGCTGTCGACGATCTCGCCCACGATGCCAAAGAACGCTCCGAGCAAGGAATCCCGAACCTGCGAATAGGTGTCATCGGCAACGTCGATCGACTCCCCTCTGGCGGGGACCTCCCAGGAACTCTCGTCAGCAACTGCTCTCCGGAGAATTTCCGGTGTGCGGTACCAGCCGTTGATCTTCTCGTTGTAGTTGTCGAGACCGACTGCGGTGATCGGGTTGCCTCCTGTGAGATTCATGGCAGTGAAGGGGCCGACCGTGTATCCGAGCACATCACAGGCGACGTGGTCCACTTCCTTGCAGCTGGCGATCCCCTCTTCCACCATCAACGCAGAGGCGAGAAACATACCCTCGAAGACGGGATCGAGCGCGTACCCATAGCGACTCTTGACCTGAATCGGCACCTTTCCGATCGCCTCGTAGAATCCCATCATGTCGGAAACCAGGCCCTTGGAGGTATTCGCACCGGGAACGATCTCCACTATCGGGTTGCGTTCCGCAGGGAAGAAATAGTGGACCACCATCGTTCGAGCCGGATCAGAAACTCCTTCGAAGATGACATCTGGCTCCAGATGAGATGAGTTGGAGCAGAGTACCGCATCCGCTGCCACCAGGTCTGCCACCTGGGTGAAGATGCGGCGCTTCAGGTCCTTGTCCTCGGTGGCAGCTTCGACGACAAGATCACATCCCTTGAGCTGGTCGTAGTTGCTGGTGAACAGGACATTTTCTTTCATCGCCTGCCCCAGTTCGGCTCGAAAGGCTCTCGTCTCGATGCCCTTATCAATCTTACGATCGAGTTTCTTCTTCCCCTGCGCCAGAGCCTCTTCGCTGATGTCCACGACCACGATGGAGGTTCCCATCGGAGTGAACACCTTGGAGAAGTGAAGAGCGATGTCGGGCCCGATCTGGCCCGAGCCGATGACTCCGATGCGTGTGACAGGACGACCCAGGATGTGGATATTCGGCGTTTCAGAACTCATGACTCTCCTTCGGGGGTGAACGAACCGGGGGCGATTGTAAGGGAGCCGCTCGACGCAGACACCCTACCCTGGCTTTTTCTCGGCAATCACGAACAGGATCCGGCCGAACAGGGATGCGCCACTGAGATACCAGTGGCAGGGAGCCTTGTAGCGCTGGCGATGTTTCCTGGCCTTTCTGCCGAGCCCTCGGATCTTCATCGATGCGGCGATGAAGGGCACCAGAGGCAAGCAGAGCAGTGAAGATGCCCGGTAATGGTTGGATCCGACTGACATGATCTCGCCGCCGTTATGATCGATGTAGTACATGAACTGCTGAATCCCGACGCAGTTGACATGCTGGAGACCACTGACCTTGGCGGGATCGAGGGGGCGTCGGGCACCATCGGTCGTACCGTACCACAGGAAGTGCATCCTGGACCCGAGCCCCTGGATGTTCGGTGTCGTGAAGATGGCCCTGCCACCGGGCTTCAAGATCCTGAAGATCTCTGAAAAGTAGTTCTGATGGTGCTCGATGTGTTCGGCGACCTCGATGGAAACGGTGCAATCGGTGCTCTCATCGGGAAGCGGAATGCATCGGGAAGCGGAATGGAGTCGTTGAGGTCACAGCCGTGATAAGGCACGTCATCGACCTGGAAATTGCTCTCGGGAAGATCGCAGGCGGACAGGTTCGTGTAGCCGCTCTCTCTCATCTTTGCGCAAAAGAAACCACTTCCCGCTCCGACATCCAGGATGCTGGAATCGCGCTCTTCAGGGAGCAAGGGAAGGATCTTGTTGTAGATGTCTGGCTGAAAGGTATTGCCATGAAGTTCGCTGGATTGGGTAACCACCGGGTCCTCTCTTCTGTCACATGGGTCACGGCCAGGATCAGGTAGTCTGCATCACGCCAGCCGTTCTGCCAGCCACTTTCCTATCTCTTCCACCTCGTCTGGATGAAGCGAGTGTGGAGCTGGATAGCTTCTGAACTGGAGTGGCCATCCGGCTTGCTCCACCATTTTTGCCGAAGCTTCGCCCAGGGCGATGGGAACCACAGGATCGAGCTCGCCGTGACAGCAGAGTATCGGAGTGCTCCTCGGAATCCGATCATCGAGAAGTTCGAGAGCATCCGGTACAGGTAGGTATGCAGAGAGGATCAGAAGTCCCCCCAGTGCAGGTTGCTGTCTCAGGCCAACGTGGTAGGCCATGGCACCACCCTGGGAGAAACCGGCCAGGATCAGCCTCTCCGGTGCAATCCCCAGCTGTAACTGCTCATCGATCAGTTGCTGGATCATCTCTGCGCTCTCGAAAATTCCCGCTTCATCGACCCTGCGCTCGATGGAGATCTCCAGGATGTCGTACCAGGCACGCATCGCCATGCCATTGTTGATGGTGACCGGTCTCACCGGGGCATGGGGGAAGATGAATCTCACGTCGCAGACTGCTTCGAGGTTCAACTCAGGGATGATCGGTTCGAAATCGTGCCCATCGGCACCGAGACCGTGCAACCAGATCACTGCCGCCGTGGGGTCGGAGCCGGTTTCAATCGAGACTCTCTCCATCTGTAGTTCCTTATCTTGCCGTCCGAGAATCGAGAGTGTCCATGAGAGGGAGCAGTTCCTCCAGGGAGTGGATGGTGTGATCTCCGTCAGGTGCGAATCGCTCGTGCCAGTGCTGCTGAAGGCCATTGTCGACCCAGACGGTGGTGAGTCCGCATTCTCTGGCACCGATCAGTTCCTCGGAGTTCCCATCGCCAACATACATGCATTCTCCTGCGGGAATTCCAAGTGACTCCAGGCAATGGGTGTACATCAGTGCGTCCGGTTTCCGAACCCCCAGGAAGGCAGAGATGGATCGAGTCTGGAAGTACCGTCCCAGTGGTGACTCGTCGAGCAATTCAGGCGCCGCCGTCGAGCAATCCGTGACCAGCGCCAGTTTGACTCCCTGGTCTGAAAGCTGATCGAGAGTCTCGCAGGCTCCGGGTTTTGGAATCAGTACATCTTTCAGCAGTTTGCGGTGAATCCTGGCAGCGTCCCTGCGTTTCACGAGAGGAGTGTCCACACCCGCTTCCTCGAGCAAGCCATCAAATTGATCATCCCCGTCGGGGATCGTCCCGATCATGCGGTCCTTGAACCGGGCACTCCACAATCTTCGATACAAGTCGCACTCGACATCAAGAGCCGCTGCGATGCAGTCACTGCTTTGCTCCCATGTTTCCATTGGAAGATTGGGAACCAGCGTGCCGAACAGATCGAACAGGATCGCCTTCATGAGCCTCCGCGTGTATTGCCCCAGAGGATGATACCAGCAGTGCTTTCGAGCAAGGAATCAGCAGGGAAGGGCAAGCGAGGCAAGAAAAAAGGGCTCTGCGATCTCGTATCGCAGAGCCCCTGAACTCTTCCGGAGTTGTCAGTCACCGATTTCACGATCTTCTGTTCGATCACTAGTTCCAGTAGCGCGACTGTCGAAGCCCTCGGAGGGGAGGGGCAGCGACGAATGCCGAGGCTGGCGGTTTCTCAACAAGGGAGATCGGATCTCCCAACTCTCCGTCAAGCCATTGTCCTAGCAATTCGTGTCGTCGCTGTCACACACTGGCAGCGTGTCATCCTGCGTAGCATCCGGCCCGTCTTCGAGGGGGCCTGGTGCCGGCGGAATGTCTCCGAACTTGAAGAGCCAGTTGAGCAGGTGGACAGCGTCCGCCATGTTCAGATGACCATCATCATTCGAGTCACAAGCATCAGGGCACAGAATCGGGTGACCATTGAACTGATTCCCGAGCATCGTTGCGGTGTCAGCAAGATCGACTGTGTCATCGCTGTTGCAATCGCCACGCTGGAAGATCTCTTCAGGAACGACATGCACGAGTGAGTCATTTCGTTCGAACGTCTGGATCGATTGGAAGTCGATGACCACGTTGTTGTAGAGAGTGACATTACCGTTACCGTTGATGTCGTTGCACCATTCAATCAACTGGTCCTCGTTACACTCAGCATCCATATCGACGGTGACTCGCATCTTTCCGACCAACAGACGTCCATCTGCGGAGTTGCCGCTGGTGGAGATCGTCTGCGGAAGTGTCTGGCCCTCGAATGGCGGCAGCGCGTCGAGCAGTAGCGCGACTATCAGTTCGCAACCGTCTCCGTCATCGGGGTCGTCATCGACCTGTACAGCGGTGTACTCGACACCGACCTGATCCAGGATCGATCCGTTGAACTCCCAGGAGTCCTCATGAATCGTCAGATGGCAGTCGTAGCAGACGGTGAAGGTGAAGCCCTGGATGTAATCGTCCTCGTCGGCATAGAAGAAGCACAGGTCTCCTGTCTGGCCGTGATAGGCGTAGTTTCCGGAGCCCTCGTCGAACTCGGTCTCCATCCAGAGAGTCGTGTCCTCGGCAGGTACACCGACTGGCTCACAGGTGAAGGTGCCACCAGCGAGAAGAGGCGAGACTGACAGACCAGCGACGACGACCACATTGTCCAGGCGAGGTTCGCCCAGGGTGTCATCGGCGAGGTCGATGGCGCTCGTCTCTGCGGCAGGTTCTCCACCAGGATCACCCAGCACATAGATGTTCGAGTTGTTGCAGGAGTAAGTGTAGGTCGCGATGTGAAGCCCAGTTCCCATCGGAATCGTCTGGCCATCAAAAGGCGTCATAAAATCGATGACTACTCCGAGGGTTCCGCCGTTGGGATACAGGTTTGGCATCTCGAACTCGGCATTCGCCGCATCTGTTTCAGAACCTGTGGATATCGATTCAAGGGTGACGATGGCGGGATCATGCGTCACCGCGGTGACGAAACCCTGCACTCCACCGATGCTGTTATCGAGCAACACTCGACAATCTCCGGTGGTTCCGAGTCCATCAGCAGCAGCTGAACCATCCTCCATCGTCATCGATGCCGGGGGAGGTTCGACCAGTGTCAGAGTGCCATTGATCAGACCCAGTCCTTCACCTGCACCAACAGAGAGGCCTCCCTGAACGATCATGTTGCTCAATGCTGGACTATTGAGAGTCCCATCGGCAAAGGTGAGCATCGTGGTGGTGTCTGAAGTGACGACTACCTTTGGAGTGATCGAGAGGATGGCGATCTCTATTCCCGAGCCGGCGGAAATTGTAGATCCGCCGTAGGGAGGATTCGCATCCATGACGACTCCGAGAGTCGCACCGCCGGTGAGGATTTCCGGCACCTGCAACTCTGCAGATGACGCTTCGCCCGTGGGGGCGAGCCCGGTGGCTGTCACCAGGGAGTCGTCATACCCGATCGCGAGCACGAAACCCTGAACATCAGTCGTGGCATCCATTGTGACAGTGACAGTGATCTCAGATAGACCGAGGATGTCCGTGCTTCCGATGGTCAAAGACTGTTGTGCTGTCGAGATACCGCTGATTAACAGCAGCATTACTGTGGTTAGAACTAGAACTAGAGGACGCATAACACCATCCCTCCGAATGTGAGCACAAGGCTCCGAGGCGCCCAGTCCGCCGATACTCAATCCTGAGTCGACGAGCCGTAAATGAATAAGAATGAACAATTTGAGCAAAATACTGTTCAACTAAAAACTCAATGTGATTCCACTCAACAAACAATACACCGAGAGTGAGAATACTCCTGAATGTTAGCGTTGTTAGTGTTGCGGGGCAAAGACTTCTGCACCCGACTTTCCTGACAATCTATCCGTATTGTTCAACGATCCGTATAGGAGACTGCACCTCCGCCTCTCGGATCGCAGACACCGACAAGACCTCTTCCCGGGACAGTGGCGATCAATTGAACGTCGCCAATCGCAGATCTGCGGGTAATCGAGTGTCCAAAAGTCTCGAGAGTCCTTGCCGTGGATGAAGGAATAGTGACCTCGAGGGTGAGTTTATCGGGCAGACACTGGTGATGGATCTTCGGAGCGGTGACAGAACTTTCTGGAGAGAGCCCCAGCCTTGTCAGCCCCAGCAGCACCTGGAAGACATTAGTGATGATGGTCGGTCCCCCCGGTGTTCCCAGTACCGCATTGACGGAGCCAGCGGAGTCGAGCAGTACGGTCGGACTCATCGAAGAGAGCGGACGCTTCCCGGGAGCAACGGCATTGGCTGCTCCCTGGATCAACCCGAACAAGTTAGGTTCTCCGGGTCTGGCAGTGAAGTCATCCATTTCATTGTTGAGAAGGAATCCGGTTCCAGGGACCACGACCTTGCAGCCAAATGAGCCATTGAGTGTGGTGGTGACGGATACGCCATTTCCATGCTTATCGATGACGCTGTAGTGAGTCGTCTGTTCACTCTCCTTGACCGTTGGTTCTTCACTGAGAAACTCCGAGGAGGCTGTAACTCTGGATCGTTGGATGCTGGCAGCTCGTGAGGCAAGGCGTTTCGGATCTTGCAACAGTCCCAGCTGGCAATCGACATGATCAGGATCGCCAAGGTACTGGTTTCGGTCTGCAAAGGAGCGTCTCATCACCTCTGCCAGCAAGTGATACAGTTTTGCGGATTCCGCATCGGTGCCGACGATCTTGAATCGATCGAGCATCGTCGACATCTGTGCCAGGCAGATCCCCCCGGAGGAGGGTGGGGGCATCGAGTATGCGGTCCCCTGCGCTTGACCGAACTGGATCGGTGTTCGCTCCACCGGGCGGTAATCGAGCAGGTCCTTGCTGGAAATCAGCCCTCCGCCTCGCTTCATCTCGACGACGATATGATCGGCAACTTCGCCATCGTAGAAGCCGGGTATACCCTTCTCGATGATGGTCTCGAGTGTGCGCGCCAGGTCACCCTGGCGAAACAGGCTCCCCTCGGCAACCGCTTTCCCTCCGGGGTAGAAGACCTCTGCCGTCGCCTCGAAGCGGCGCATCTGAGAACGGGTCGAGGATCCGGCGAGCATCCTGTGTGTCCTCCGCGTCATCTCGAACCCATCGCGAGCCAGAAGTAGCGCAGGCTCGATGACCTGGCGGCGATTCATGGTTCCCCAGCGCTCCAGCGCTGTCACCATCCCGGCGACGGAACCGGGTACACCGGCGGCGAGGTGCCCCAGGAGGGAGGCTTGCTGATGTCCCGCTTCGGCCGCAAGGGTGTACATGTCTGCCGTGGCAGCACCGGGCGCCTCTTCACGAAAATCGAGAGCCACCTGTGAGGTTCCGCTGCTGCTCTCTCGCCCGATCGAGCCGACAAGGAAACCGCCCCCGCCGAGATTGCCAGCAGCAGGGTAGGTGACAGCGAGGGCGAAACCGACGGCAACGGCGGCGTCGATGGCATTTCCACCTTGCTTGAGAATGTCGGCACCCACCGCAGCAGCGAGGGGTTCAGCGGCTGCGATCACTCCTGGACCCTTGGGCTTGTTCGACATCGATCACCCCTTCCTGTTTCGAGGTTTCACCTTCACAACCTGAGTCTCTGTGCCTCGAGTGATGGCATAGTGAAAATCGGAGCCGATCGCTCCTGCGCCGTGTCGTCCATCTCTGGCCACCGCGACGAACGCAGCGCTGATCGAGGGGATTTGCCCGGGTCTGCGTGCGATACGATCGAGAGTTTCACCGATCGCCTGGTCTGGGCTAGCTCCTTGACGCATCAACTCGATGACGAGGAAGGAGCCGCACACTTTTGAGATCTCTTCACCGACTCCGGTGGCAACGCAGCCGCCGACCGCGTCATCTGCATAGAGGCCATGCCCTACGATGGGGGAGTCTCCGACGCGTCCGGGTAGTTTCCACGCCATGCCGCTGCTGGTGCAAGCGGCAGCGATTTTACCGCTAGCTGCAAGCACTACCTGGCCAAGTGTGTCGTGGCCCTCCGCTTTTCCCTGGCCATCGGGGTGCTTCTGTCGCCACTTCTGATAGGCGGCTCTGGCTGCTTCCGAGAGGGTTTCCTGGTGGGTGAACCCCTCGGCGATGGCGAAACTGGATGCGCCCTCGCCGACCAGGATCAGGTGCGGGGAGTTCTCCATCACCTTTCTTGCGACCTGCACAGGATGACGATGACCTGTGAGTGCGCACACCGCTCCTCCGTCGAGAGTGCTGCCATCAAAAATGGCTGCGTCCAGTTGCACGGTCCCGTCTCGATTGGGAAAGCCACCGTATCCCACCGTCGAGATGCTCTCATCCGCCTCTGCTGTCATGACGCCGCGTTCCACGGCATCCAGGGCGCTGCCACCTGATTTCAGAACAGAGAGTGCCTCGAGATTGGCTTCTCGACCGAAGGGCCAGGTGGAGATGATGACGGGGAAGCCGGGGGGCGTGTCGCCTGATCCGCCGTGGCTGCGGACGCCTGAGGTGGCGAGGCAACCGATCCCCGCAGCCGCTGCATGTCGCAGGAAATCTCGCCTTCTCATCAGGTACTCCTCCCGGTGGTGATCCAGGGAAGAGTCTGGTGGACCGAGGCGACGCCGGCAACCCTCACAGTGGTGGCCTGGAGAGCAGGTTGCAGGGTGAGCGAGGCGGATGACTCTGGCTCGGATGGGCCGGCGGCTGTCTGTGAATGTTCCAGTTCGAGGAAGATCAGCGAGGAATCGCCGCCTTGTCAGCGGATATCGCCTTGTGGGGCAGCAGCGAGTTCAACTGCCACCGGCGTTCATTCGCCGAGGACCTTCGTCGCGGAATCGAGCCTGACGGCCTGGTGTTCTCCCGCGGTCCCTTGCATACCGAGCAGAAATGCAGCGGTCAGCAAGATGATGAGGATGATCCGCAGGGTATCTGTCGAGATCTCTGGCCCCTGTGCGGGTACCACCTCGGGGAGCGGTGATACAGTGACAGGGGAGGAGGTTGCGGGGATCGCCTCGGACTGGACCCTGGGGGGAAGTTCGGCAGCCGGGTGGCTCACCACATCGAGCCACTGAGACTCGCCGGTGTGAGAATCAGTGGATCTGTCGTAAGTAGCCTCAATGGGCTGCTTTGTGTCCTTATCTGGTGGCAGTTGCACGGTCGCCTCCGACGGAATTTCGTTTCTTCCCCCTTCTTCGGCAGATCTGGCACGAACCTTTAGCCTTTCCTTGCGAGTTCAGGCCTGCCGAAGCACGATGGGGGACCAGGTCAATTCACTCCGGGAGGAGTTGCGCGGTGTCAGATAGCCTTCAGATAGGTCGGGAAGTGATCGAGCAGGAGGCGAAAGCGCTCCAGTCGCTCGCTGCAGGACTCGGGGACGCGTTCCAGCAGGCGGTCCGACTTCTGGTCGAGGCTCCCGGTCGAGTCCTCGTGTCGGGAGTCGGAAAGAGCGGCAGCATCGCGCAGAAGGTTGCCGGCACCCTGGCGAGCACCGGGACCCCGGCGCTGTTCCTGCATCCGATCGAAGCCTTGCACGGAGATCTGGGGATCGTTGGCGATGGGGATATCCTGTTGGCGCTTTCCAAGAGTGGGCAGACCGAGGAACTGGTGAGATTCCTGGGCCACTTCCGCCGCGTTGGAGGTGCCGTCATATGCATCTGTGAAGATGCGAATTCTCCAGCGGCACGTCTTTCAGATGTCGTCGTCGAGATTCCTGCGCTGGGAGAGGCGGGCCCGCTGTCGCTGGCTCCCACCACCAGCTCCGTGCTTCAACTGGCGGTAGCCGATGCACTCGCCATGAGTTTGCTCGATGCGCGAGGATTCACCGAGGAGCAGTTTGCCAGATTTCATCCAGAGGGCGCCCTGGGTCGAAGATTGCTGGTTCGCTGCGAAGACCTGCTCCATGAGGGGGATGCGATGCCTCTGGTCGCTGAAGAACAGTCGGTGGCAGATCTACTTGTCGAGATGAGTGGCAAGGGTCTGGGGATGGCGTGCGTCGTCGATTCGGATGGCAAATACATCGGTGTCTTCACTGATGGGGATCTGCGCAGATTGTTGACGAGATCGTCATCTCCGGTCGAGTTGCCGATCTCCGAGGCATGGAAGATGAGTCGACGTGAGCCTCAGGAGGCGGTTCCTGATGGAACCGTGGCAGCCGATTGCCTCGCTGTCGATGCACTGGCGCGGATGCGGGCGCAGGAGATCACCTGTCTGATGATTCTCAAAAAGGACGGATCACCGAGGGGGGTCGTGAGGCTCGCGGATCTGGTACGCGAGGGGATCGTCGAGGCTGCCGGAAATTCCTGACGGCAGGTCGACCTGGCATTGTCAGCCGCGTGATTCAGCAGTCGAGTGCGTATCAGCCCATGTGAGGATATTCGTGCGCGGTCGGGGGCATGAAATTTTCCTTCACCGTCCTCGGAGCGACCCATCGCAGCAGATTGAGTGCCGATCCCGCCTTGTCATCGGTACCCGATGCGCGGGCGCCTCCGAAGGGCTGCTGACCCACGACTGCGCCGGTCGGCTTGTCGTTGATATAAAAATTGCCCGCGCTGTAGCGAAGTCGTTCCGAGATGGCATCCGTGGCTACCCGATCACTGCAGAAAACCGCACCAGTGAGCGCATACGGGCTGGTGTTGTCGACAAGGTCCAAGCACCTGTCCATCTCTGCATCATCGTAAACAAACACGGAGAGGATGGGACCGAAGAGTTCCGTTTCCATCGAGTAGGATCGAGGATCCTCACATTCGATGACCGTCGGTGAGATGTACCAGCCCTGAGAATCGTCACATTCGCCACCGGCGATGATGTGGCATTGCGGGTCTTCTTTTGCCCCCTCGATCGCCTGCTGCAGACGCTTGTAGGCACCTTCATCGATCACGGCACTGACAAAGTTTCTGAAATCTCTGACATCCCCCATCGGCAGCGATCGAGTTGCTTCCACCAGCTGATCTTTCACCTGGGGCCAGATACTTTCAGGAATGTACATCCGACTCGCTGCAGAGCACTTCTGTCCCTGGTACTCGAATGCTCCTCGCACCGCTGCGGTGACCAGCGGAGCAACATCCGCGCTAGGGTGTGCGAAGATGAAGTCCTTACCGCCGGTCTCACCGACGATTCTCGGGTAGCTGCGATAATTTTCGAGTTGATCACCGATCTGCTTCCAGAGTTGCCGGAAGATCTCGGTGGATCCCGTGTAATGGAGCCCTGCAAAACTGGGACTCGAAAGTACTGCAGCGGTGATCTCCACCGGATCTCCAGGAACGAAATTGATGACTCCCGGAGGGAGTCCAGCTGCTTCGAGCATCTTGTAGGCATACCAGTTCGAGAGGATCGATGTCTTCGACGGTTTCCAGAGAGCGGTATTCCCCATCAAGACGGGTGCGCAGCACAGATTCGCAGCGATGGAAGTGAAATTGAAAGGGGCGATGGCGTACACGAAGCCCTCGAGGGGTCGATAGTCGACATGATTCCAGGTTCCCTGGGGGTTCTTCAGTGGTTGCTCACGGGGGATCTGGTCGAGTGCGAAGTGATTGTTGAAGCGGAAGAAGTCGATCAACTCGCAGGCGGCATCGATCTCGGCCTGATAAACCGTCTTGGATTGTCCCAGCATCGTCGAAGCGTTGAGTTCATCGCGCCATGGACCACGGAGTAATTGCGCGGCTCGCTCCATCACCGCTGAACGAACCTGCTGGGGAGCGCTCGACCAGTCGACCCAGGCCTCGTTGGCTGCATCGACCGCCGACTTCACGACCTCGGGGGTGGCACCATGCCATCGCGCCAGCACCCTGGAATGATCATGAGGGCAGCGCTGTTCACGGATAATACCCGTGAAGACTTCCTTGCCGCCCACGATGCATGGGATCTCCGGAACATCATTCCACATCGATTCGAGCCGCCCCTCGATGGACGCCCTTTCAGAAGATCCGGGTGCGTAATCGAGGATCGGTTCGTTGTCAGGTACTGCAGGACAGAAGATCTGGTTTCCCATCGGCCTCCTCATGGCTCAAGCATGGTTTTGAGTCGAAGCATTAGAACCAGACAGCGATTCCGATGCTACTCTTCGAGGGCTCGGTTTGGTTGCCGCATCCTCCTCAGATGGCTAGTGTAGGGACTGGTAGCGTGGCCCCCGAAGGGCTACTTCCGTTTCCCTCGGTTCCGGAGGATTAGCAATGTCTGGTTCTGCAAGTGACCTGCTCGACTCGGGAGATGTGTTCCATCAGCGCCACATCGGACCGAGACCTCAAGACATCGAACAGATGCTATCCGTGGTCGGCGTCAACTCCATGGAAGAACTGCTGGAACGGACCGTTCCAGAGGCGATTCGATTCAAGGGAACCCTGAAACTGGACGATGCTGCAACCGAGGGAGAGACGCTCGCGGAATTGCATGAACTCGCATCCCGTAACGATCAATTCCGCTCTCACATCGGCAACGGTTATCATGATTGCATCACTCCACCTGTGATTCGGCGCGGGATCCTTGAGGCCCCCGGCTGGTACACCGCCTATACTCCTTACCAACCAGAGATCAGCCAGGGACGGCTCGAGGCGTTGCTCAATTACCAGACGATGATCTGTGATCTGACAGAGATGGAAGTTTCGAACTCTTCGATGCTCGATGAGGGCACGGCAGCTGCAGAAGCGATGACGATGTGTCATCGCATTCAGGATCGAGCTCGCCGTGATGAGCCTCTGGACCTGTTTTTCGTGTCTGAGAAGTGCCACCCCCAGACGATCGAGATCGTCAAGCAAAGGGCCGAGCCTCTGGGGATCGAGATCTTTGTCGGAGATCACGAGGATTTCACCTTTCCCGCGCGTTGCTTTGGTGTGCTGTTGCAGTACCCCGATACCGATGGAAGGGTGCTCGACCTCGAGGGGATCTGTTGCCGTGCCCACCAGGCAAATGCGCTGGTCGTGGTCGCGGCAGATCCTCTGTCACTGACACTCCTGCGAGCTCCAGGTGCAGCTGGAGCCGATATCGCGGTGGGCTCGACACAACGCTTCGGACTTCCGATGGGATTCGGAGGACCCCACGCTGCATTCCTGGCGACCCGGGAGAAATTCAAGCGGCAGTTGCCCGGCAGGCTGGTGGGGGTGTCGCGTGATGCGCACGGTAATGGCGCCCTGAGATTGGCGCTCCAGACCAGGGAGCAACATATCCGCCGCGACAGAGCGACCAGCAACATCTGCACGGCTCAGGTACTGCTGGCAGTTTGTGCGGGGATGTATGCGGTCCATCATGGGCCCAAAGGACTCGTGACCATCGCGAAGCGAGTGCGCCTTCAGTGTGAAATTCTGGCGAAGGGCCTCGCAGACCTGGGCCATGAGGTCGTCGATGCCATTCGATTTGATACCGTGAAGGTGACGCCTGTTGGTGTTTCAGAGGAGGAGTTGCGAAACCGCAGCATCGCCGAGCAGCGCAACTTTCGATACTACGGCGACGGTTCGGTCGGAATATCATTCGACGAGACCACCAAGCGAGAGGACATCCTCTCCGTCTTGCAGGTGTTTGGTGCCGCTGCCGGCTCCGTTGATCTCGATGCGGTGGCAGCCAGTTGTAGTGCGGAGATCCCCGAATCCCTGGCGAGAAAGAGTGAGTTTCTGACTCACCCTGTATTCCATCGCTATCGTTCAGAGATGGAACTTGTTCGATACATGCATCTGCTTGAAAACAGAGATCTTGCCCTCAACACCGCCATGATTCCGCTCGGCTCCTGCACCATGAAACTGAATGCTGCAGCGGAGATGTTTCCGATCCTCTACCCGGGCTTCAACCGATTGCATCCGTTTGCGCCGAGGGAGCAATCCGCTGGCTACCAGGTATTATTTGATCGCCTGGAGTCCTGGCTGCAGGAGATCACGGGGTTCAGCGCAGTTTCCCTGATGCCGAATGCAGGTTCACAGGGTGAGTTTGCCGGCCTGATGGTGATTCGGGAATACCACCTGGCGCGCGGAGACTCTGATCGAAACGTCTGCTTCATTCCTCAGTCAGCACACGGGACCAATCCTGCAAGCGCGACCATGGCTGGAATGGAAGTGGTCGTCGTCAAGTGTGACGAGGATGGCAACATCTCGATCGATGACCTGGAGTCGAAGATCGAAGAGCATGGAGATCGTTGCGCTGCGCTGATGGTGACCTATCCATCCACTCACGGCGTCTTCGAGACCAGCATCTCGAAGGTCTGTGAGATGATTCACGAAGTTGGAGCTCAGGTATATCTCGACGGAGCGAACATGAATGCGATGGTGGGCCTCTGTCGCCCCGGAGATATCGGTGCCGATGTTTGTCACCTCAATCTGCACAAGACCTTCTGCATTCCTCATGGAGGTGGTGGACCAGGAATGGGACCCATCTCGGTGGCAGAACACCTGGCTCCATTTCTGCCAGGTCATCCGGAGCGAAAGACAGGTGGAAAACAGGCGATCGGTCCCATCTCCGCTGCCCCCTTCGGTAGCGCCATGATCTTGCCGATCTCGTATGCCTACATACGCATGATGGGCGCAGAGGGGCTGCGGAAGGCCACCGAGGTGGCCATATTGTCGGCAAACTACCTGGCCAGTCGGCTTCAGGATTGCTACCCGGTGCTGTATCGGGGGGAACATGGCCAGGTTGCCCACGAATGCATCGTCGATACGAGAGTTCTCAAGCAGAGTGCCGGGATCTCTGTCGATGATATTGCAAAGAGATTGATCGATTATGGCTTCCATGCGCCGACGATGTCCTGGCCGATAGCTGGCACCTTGATGATCGAACCGACAGAGAGTGAGTCGAAAGAAGAGCTGGACCGATTCATCGAAGCGATGCTGGGTATCCATGCTGAGGCCAAGGCGGTGGAAGATGGGACCTTCCCTGCCGACAACCATCCACTCTGCAATGCGCCTCATACTGCTGCCGCGGTGACATCCTCCGATTGGGACCATCCATACTCGCGAGAGGTGGCTGCCTATCCAGGAGCGAATCAGAAGTCCAACAAGTTCTGGCCAGCGGTGGCAAGAGTCGACCAGGCATTCGGCGATCGTAATCTGGTTTGTTCGTGTCCTCCGGTGGAGGAATACCTGGAGTCTTGATCGGTCAGTTGTTGTCAGTCTCGATCAACGCGTCATGAAGTGCTTTGGCACCCCTGGCGAGGTCCTTCTCCTTGACGACGCAGGTGATGACGAGATTTGAAGAGGAGATCAGATCGAGGTTGATCTGTTGCTCTGCTAGCACGGAGAAGATCTTTCCTGCGACTCCAGGTTCTCTCTGGATGCCTTCTCCAACGATGTTGAGTAACGCCACATCGTCATCGACGATCCACGAGGTGCCACCGACCTGATCGACCACCGCCTCCAGGTTGGATTTCTCCATGAGGGTCTCCCCTGAAACGATGAACGTGATGTCGTTGTGACCTTCATGACTCTGGGCTTGCACGATCAGGCGCACATTGATTCCCTGATCTCCGAGTACGCTGAAGAGCCTGGCAGCGATCCCCGGTTTATCCGGTACCGACAGTATCGACACCTTTTGTACATCTCGATCATCGGTGACCGCTCTGACGACAACTTCTTCCATCGATTCAACCTTTCTGACAATCCTGGTACCAGGGAGTTCTTCCGTCGCCGAGGCGACCACGAGCGGCACCCGGAAACGGCGTGCGAGTTCCACGCAGCGGCCGTGCAGTACCTTGGCACCCAGATTGGCCATCTCGAGCATCTCATCATAACTGAGTGTAGAAATTTGCTTCGCACTGGACACCAGCCGAGGGTCGGCGGTGAACACGCCGGCCACATCGGTAAGAATTTCGCAGCGCTCCGCTTCCAGAGCTGCTGCCATGGCAACTGCACTGGTATCGGATCCGCCTCTTCCCAGTGTCGTGATCTCCAGTTGTTCGTCGGTACCCTGGAATCCAGCCAGCACCACGACATGGTCGTCATGGAGAGACTCGACCACTCGCGCAGGATCGATGCGTAGAATTCTCGCATCTGCATGGCGGTCATCGGTCAGGATGCCGCCTTGCTGACCGGTCAACGAGATCGCCGGTACACCCAGTTCTGTCAGGGCCATGGAGAGCAGAGCCATCGACTGGACCTCGCCTGCGGAGAGCAGCACATCCATCTCCCTGCGGGAGGGATTGCTGGAAACCTCGCGGGCCAGCGAACTGAGTTGATCGGTGGTGTCACCCATGGCGGACACGACGCACACGACGTGCTTCTGTTCTGACCGACAGCGAGCTATCCGCTGGGCCGCATTCCTGATCAGGTTCGGGGACGCAATGCTGGTGCCCCCGAATTTCAGAACCACGACGGGTTTGTTCAGTTCGGAGGGGGTCATTGCATTTCCTCCACCCGAAGTCCAAGCGGATCGATTTCGAGGATCTGTACCCGACAGGGAACCCCGGCATCCTGGAGGATCTTCACCGCTTCGGCGGCGAGTTCGGCTCCGGAGGAGGGGTCGGGAATGAATGCGGCGAGGGTCGGACCTGCTCCAGAGAGCCAGCCTCCTCGTAGTTCTGGAGTCGCGCGCAGAGATTCGAGTGCTTCGCCCAGGCCAGCGATCAGTGGCAGACGGTAAGGCTGGTGAAGGCGATCGACGCAGCCCTGGTGAACCGCATCCCAGTCGCCTCTGGCGAGACCCGAGATGAGAGTGGCCAGCGACTGGAGATTTCCGACGGCGTCAGTTCGAGGGTATTGCTCGGGGAGCGCTGCTCTCGCCCGTACCGTTTCCAGAGGCACTGCAGGGATCAGGGTGAGTAGCCGAGGTGCAGATTCGATGGCCAGATGCGAGCGGGTCCAGCGCTTTCCAGCTCGCCCCCCTGCCTGAAACCCTCCTGCAACACATGCCGCAGCGTTGTCGGGGTGCCCTTCGAGGTCGCTGAGGCGCTGAAACACCTCCTCCGGCTGTGGAGCGCAGCCATCGCGTAGCAGAATCCCTGCCGCGACGCCGCATGCGTGTGCAGCGGCACTCGATCCGAGTCCTCGTGCCATCGGGATGTTGCTCTCGATCTTCCAGGCCACCGACTCGATGGCATCTCCTGCGATTTTTGCAGCGGTGCTGACGATGAGGTGGGATCGATCAGTCGGCAGGGAATCACTCCCTTCACCAGAGATCTCGAGCGAGAAGCCATCGCTTCCGGCGGCCTGCAACTCGACACGGATGGCCAGATTTACAGCCAGCGCCAGCACGTCAAAGCCGGGTCCGATGTTAGCGCTCGAAGCAGGAGCGTGAATGATCGAGCGATTCATGATAATCCCATCGCCCGGCGCAGGGCATCGAGGTCCGAGCCGATCGGCTCTGGAAGTACGGTCCCATCGACAGCGCGCTCAGGATCTTTCAGGCCATGTCCTGTGAGCGTACAGACGATGGTGGCCCCGGCAGGAGCGATTTCGATTCCCGCTTCATGCTGCTTCAACAATCCCGCAACGCAAGCAGCACTCGCAGGCTCGCAGAAGACTCCCTCATTCGTGGAGAGGTGCTGGTAGGCGGCCAGGATCTGCTCGTCCTCGACCGCAAGGATCGCGCCATGGGACTCCTCGATGGCTCCGAGAGCTCCCTGCCATGAGGCTGGGTTGCCGATTCGGATGGCGGTGGCGATCGTCTCCGGGTTCTCGACCACGGCGCCGGTGACGATGGGTGCCGATCCAGCAGCCTGACAACCGATCATCCGGGGAGGAACCTGGATTCGTCCCGTCTCTCTTTCCTCGCTGTAGCCACGCCACGTTGCCGTGATGTTGCCCGCATTTCCGACCGGTAGAAAATGCGTCGCCGGTGCGCCGCCCAGTTCATCGATGATCTCGAATGCGACCGTTTTCTGGCCCTCTATCCGGTAGGGATTGATCGAGTTCACCAGCGTGATTCCTTCTGCATCGGCGATCTCGATGACTCGTTGCAGGGCAATATCGAAGTTGTCATCGATGGGGATGACGATGGCACCATGAACGATTGCCTGCGCAAGTTTTCCCGCAGCGACCTTGCCCGCGGGCAGTACCACCCAGCAGGGGACTCCAGCTCTGGCAGCATACGCTGCGGCCGAGGCCGATGTATTTCCGGTCGATGCACAGATGACTCCGCGGCACCCTTCCTCCATCGCCTTCGACACCGCCAGCGTCATGCCTCGGTCCTTGAAGGAGCCGGTCGGATTGAGCCCCTCGAACTTGAGAAAGACCTGGCGATCTTCCCCGAGCAGAGCACTCAACGCCGGTGCAGGGATCAGCGGGGTGGAGCCTTCCTCGAGGCTGATCACGGGGGTATCTCCCGTCACCGGGAGGCGATTTCTGTATCGTTCGATGATTCCTGCCATCGTTACTCCTCGATCCGGATTCGTATCGGCCTGGTGATACTGCGAAGATCCTCATCGAGCAAGGCGAGTGCGGCATCGAGTTGGGTTGTCGACACGGGGTGGGTCATGATCCGGATCGGTACCTGTTCCCCGACCGTGTCGAGGATTTCCGGTTGATCGAGAGCCGCGATCCCGACCCCTTCTGCGGCGAGTGCGCCTGCGACCCTCGCCAGAACTCCGGGCCGGTCCGGGACCTCGAGGCGCAGGTAGTGCCTCACCGGGAGATCGCCAGGATCGGTGATCTGCTCGAGGACCCCGGAGCGGGGGGTGGCGATGGATTCACCACGAGCAGCACGGATGATGTCGGCGACGACACTCCCTGCTGTCGGCATTCCTCCTGCTCCCTTGCCCTGCAACACCAGTGCTCCGAAGGGTTCCGCCTCGAGTAAGACGGCGTTGTCTTCATCGCGAACCGAAGCGAGTGGATGAGAGTTTGGCAGGAAGCATGGCATCACTCCGAGTGATGTTCCGTGGCTATTTCTCCTCAGCATGGCGATCAGCTTGAGGCTCAGATCATGCTCCCAGCCAAACTCGATGTCGTGAGGTGAGAGCCCCTCGATTCCCTCGATTCTGAGATTCTCTAGCGGCACGCTGCAGCCGAGCAGGATGCGTGCGAGCAGTGCCAGTTTGTGTGCGGAGTCCATGCCACTGATATCGAGAGTGGGATCGGCTTCGGCGAGTCCCGCCGCCTGCGCGGCCTTGACCGATTCATCGAAGGAGAGTTCCTCGAGCCGCCCCAGGATGAAGTTGCAGGTTCCATTGAGGATCCCGGTCAGTCGATCGACCGGGCCTGCCGGGATTCCCTGCTGGATGACCTGCAGTATCGGCACTGCAGCCGCCACCGAAGCCTCGTAGTAAAGCGAACTGCCGTGATGATCAGCAACACCGAACAACTCATCTCCGTGTACAGCGAGTACCGCCTTGTTGGCGGTGATCACGTCCTTTCCCTGCTCAAGAGCGAGGCGGATCCATTCGAGAGGAGCTTCGGTTCCGCCGACGAGTTCGACGATCGCATCGATTTCTGGATCGGAGATGGCCTCGATGGCATCGCCTCCGAGGATCGCCTCTCCTGGAAGATCTGGGGGAACTTCTCGATCGCGAGATGGATCTCGCACGACGATCCGGGAGACCTCGATCGGCCGCCCAGCGCGAGCTGCACATTCGTCACGCGTCGTGCACAGCAGTTCAGCCACTGCCCGTCCGACGGTCCCCAGTCCCAGTAGTGCGATCCTGTAACTCTCCATATCTGAAAGATCGGATCTGGAGGGGTATCTCTGCAATGGATTTCCGGGTTGTTGCGTTATTTCTTGATCGGGCGGTCGAGGATGAAGACATAGGGTTTGCCGTCGATGCGCAGCCGGTTATTGGCGATGACGAGCGGGAAACGGCTGGAACGGTATGTACCGAGACTTTTACCCTTCATGTCCACGATCTTGACGGTTGCGACGCCCCTGGCATCCAGCGAGATTCTCGCCTTCCCCAGTTTTCCGGGCAGGATCACCAGTTTTTCGGCCCCGGGTTTCAATTGCTGGCTTTTCCTCGAGGTCAACTTCCAGTTCTCCGAGCCGGCTCGACGCAGGTACTTGCCGTACTTCTTCAGCGAATCGGGGACGCCACCGGCATCGGTGCCGACCGTGTGAACGACATCGAGAGAGACCGCCATGGGACTCACACGGTCACCCTGTAGCGGCGATTCGGCAGCGGCACGCCCTGCAGACGTGATCGAAAGCACCAATCCGAGAGCAGTGATCCAGGCTTTCATGCGCTTCCCTATCCGTTCGAGAGGATGATCATCAAGACGCCTTCATCATCCCCCTCGTGCAGGATGAGACTTCCATCGCCTTCAGGCAAGTCGAGAACTTCCGCGACCACCTCGGGAGGCGCCTGCGGGGTGGTGGAGAGGCCATCGCGAAGGATCGCGTTAATAACCCCGATACAGAGCAGCAGAGCAGCAGCGGCAGGGAGCAGTGGCCAGGCGTTTCTGGATTGTGCTCTGGAGTCAGGTAAGGCTCCGGCGCGACGAAGTCCTGCATCGACTCTCGCCCAGTCCAGAGTGGTGGCGGCGGGCACCGTTCGTAGCGGATCCTGCTCCACCGCAGCAGCAACCACCTCGGCATCCGCCTCGAGCCACTGCCGACACTGCTCGGAACGGAACCCCATCCGACCGATGAACGCGGTCTCCACCTCGGTCAACTCACGCTCCGCAGAAGCCTCGATCAACTCCTGAAATCGTTGCAGGTCAGAGGATTCGTTCATTCCGGTTTCCTTTCTCGTGAGCGGCTCGGTCCACCCGGATCCCAGTCGCCAGGAAGTGCATCCCTGATCTTGCGCCGAGCGTGGTAGAGGCGAGACATCACCGTGCCCACCGGAATCCCCAGCACTGCAGCGATCTCACCGTAGGAGAGGTTTTCGTAGCAGTGGAGCGTGAATACGATGCGATGGGCGTCGCCCAGTTCTCCGACGGCATCGTGTATCGCGGTGGCGATCTCCTCACGTTCCATCGCATCCGCGCCCTGCGGCTGGCTGCTGCGACCGGTGCGCAGATCAGAGCCGGCGGCCACGGACTCCTCGACGATCGGGGTCTCTTTTCGGACCTTTCGCCGCCGAATCCGGTCGATGGCGTGATTGGTCGCGATGCGATAGGCCCAGGTGAGAAATCGACCGGATGGATCGAAGGAATCGAGCCCCCGGTGAATCCGGATGAACACCTCCTGGGTCGCCTCGAGCGCATCCTCCCGGTTGCGGAGCATCCGGACCAGCACTGCAAAGATGCGTTCTCTGTGACGCCGATAGAGGTCCTCGAATCCACCGACATCTCCGGAGAGGTGCCGGTGCACCAGGCGGCGGTCTTCATCATCCTGCTCCACATCCACATTTTCCCCCGTGGGACGCCCTGTCTTGGAGGTCGTTACCGGGGATGACGCAGGAGTTGGGGGCTCATTCACTGGAATGACCGACTTTTTCGATCTCGATCTCCGCCAGGCGGCGGATTTCTGTCGCAGAAAAGCCACTCGATCGGGCGGTCGCCCTGAGGTCGTCCTGCTCTGGTCGTACCGAGATGAGCTGGTCTCCCAGCCAGGCCTTCTTGATGCGGATCTGCGATCCGGCAACATCGATGGTTCCCTCTTCTCGACGCAAGGTGCTACGTTGCTGTAAACGCTCTCGAACACCCAGGGTACCGGTGAGAACGTGGATCTCACCGATCAGGCGTTCCCGGTCCTCGGGTCTGGCGATCACGGTCAACAACTGTCCCGGCCTCGATTTTTTCATCCAGGCGGGAACCAGTACAGCATCGAGGGCCCCCGATTCCATCAATGCATCGATCACGCCGCCGGTTTCTTCTCCGGATAGATGATCGATGTGAGTTTCGAGCACCGCGATCGTTTCCCTGGTGAGGACGCTGGTTTCAAGGAGCATCGCGCGAACCATGTTGGGAGGATCGCATGCCGGGGCAATGCGGGTGCCCGCACCCCAACCTTGCGCCACCGGAGAGCCTTCAGGTGCATGACAGAATCGATCGGCGAGGCTGATCAGCAACGCAGCGCCTGTCGGGGTCGTCAACTCGCGTCCTGCTGCACCGGCACAGACAGGAAAGCCGCGCAGCAGTTCGACGACCGCAGGTGCAGGAATGGGGATGATCCCGTGGGCGGCCTCGACAACTCCGCTGCCCAGTGCCAGCGGCGAGACGATGATCTCTGCAGGTTGGAGCCAGTGGATCGCCAGCAATGTGCCGAGGATGTCGACCTGGGCATCGATGGCGCCTACCTCGTGGAAATGAACCTGTTCAGGTGTCGAACCGTGAACCTTTGCCTCTGCCTCGGCGAGGTGGCGGTAGACGATGGTCGCCTGATCGCGCACAGCTTCAGGTATCTGTGGGTGATCGAGGGCAGCGATCAGATCACCAAGGCGGCGGTGTGGGGGCGATGCTTCGCAGGCTTTGACCCGGGCTCGACGACCGACGATGCCCCTTCTCGTCTCCTGAAAAAACTCCAGCTGGTGCTCAGGAAGAGCGCTGGAGAGCGGCTCGATCAACTGCTGCTGCGGTACGCCGAGATCGACCAGAGCCGCCATCAACATGTCACCGGCGACACCGTTCGAGGCATCGATGAAGAGTGTGTTTTGACGCGGCAACCTCAAACTGTTCATTTGACTTTACTTATGACTTTCGTATTGAGTCCAACGCTGTCCCCCCGTGCTAAGGGTGGAGCGCCCTCGATGCAACCGTAATATGCCAGAGAGTCGCAACAAGAGGCCAGTGGAGCCTTCCCGGGGTTCAGTTGCGTGCGAAGGCTCGACAGCGGCGGGGTCCTGTGCGACAACATGGGCTCGCCATGCGGTCGACTTGTGCCATCGGGGAGGTTTCGTCGGTGGGGGCTGATTTGCGTGGTGGACTTCGGGGAGCAGGTCTGTCGTCTCAGCGTTACTGCGACGAAGTCCTGATTTTCGGGGGATGGAAAGAGATGTGCAGGAGGGAATGGACCTCGCGGAGGTGGCTCCGTCTCGGGCTTCCGGGGCAGGAGTTCTGTTCGGAGGTATTCCCATTTTTCCTGAAAACTTTTTCGATACACCTTTAGAACTGCGCTCCTATTCGGTGATCGCATCGTTGCGCCTCACCAGTTGGAGACGCCCAGAAGGGGATAGATGAGCATGAAAGAGGTGGTCATGGAGTGCCGGACGGAGAACCGTCGATTCCTCCACATGATTTTGGCGATGGTCGCAACTGTGATCCTGACCGTATCGGGATCGGTGTCGCTGTCGGCGCAGGTGCGGCCGGATGTACAAAAACTACTCGATGAGGGCATCAACCTGTTTCAACAGGGCAAACTCTCCGACGCACAGCAGCGTTTCGAGCGCGCCTTGTTGCTGGATGTGACTTCAGAGGAGGCACTGGCGTGGGTGGATCAGGTTGGCTACAGCCAGTTGATCAAGGTGATCCGTTCTGGCGACGACACGCTCGGAGCTCAGATGGGTTCGTTGCTACGACTCACATCGCTGGAGACGAAGCGACGCTCGACGGATGCGTCGGCGATCTCCGCTGCGCTGAGCACCTATTTTTCTGATGAGGATCTGCTGGAGCGAACCAAGGTGCTCTACCTGGCGATCAGCGACCATGGAGTCTACCTGATGCCGGGTCTGATTGAGCGGCTGGCTCAGCCCGAGCAACGTGTCAGGGTGCTGGCGATTCAGGCCATCATTCGCCTGGCAGACGATGCCGTGATGCCACTTTGTCGCTGTCTTCATTCGTCACGACAAGGAGTGGTCACCGGTGCCATCGCATCCCTGCAGAAGATCGGCAATCCGGCCGCGATTCCTAGCCTCCGTTGGCTCGCCGAAAGTACCACCGATCCACTGATCGAGGCATCCGCTGTTTCTGCTGCCAATACCATCGTGCCAGGAAGTGCAACATCCTCGGCCTACCAGAAGCTCATCGATCAGGCCCATTTGTTCAGTATCGACTCTGGACTGATGGTTCGTAGTTATCACGATCCCGTCGTGTGGGCTGTTACCGACTCCGGTCTTTCCTACAGAGATGTTGAGGGTTGGGAACTCAATGAGTTGCGTGCTGAACAATTGATTGGTGACGCTCTCAGCGTCCAGTCTGACGGAGCATCCGCTCTGGCCCTCAGCGCCTGCAATCTGATGGCGCGTTGGAGCGAGTATCGAGATGTCAGCGCCGTCATCTCCCATCAGGTCGAGGCCGGAGATGCTGACGAATCGCAACTGGCGAGCCTGCGTGGCAGAAAACTCGAGATGGAAAGGGTGCGCTGCTCTGCGTACTCGATGCCTGTCGATGTTCTCAACTCCGCACTCGATCTTGCTCTGGCAGATCGACGCCCACAGGCTGCCATCGATCTGCTGGCCGCGATTCGGCTCTTCTACCTGGGAATGACTGAGACACAGGTGCCTGATGCGGTACAGGCTGCGCTGATCAACGATCACCGTGGCGTGAGGTTTGCCGCCGCGCGTTGCGTGGCATATCAAAACCCGAGCGGATCCTTCAGCGGATCCAGTGTAGTGGTACCGGCTCTGGCTGAGGGTCTTTCCGAGGCGAGCCGCAGGGTGGCATTGACCATCTTTCCCGACCAGGACGATGCCCTGCGCGTCGCTTCCTTGCTCCGACGAGCCAACGTCGAGCCCTTCAACGATACTGATCCACTGCGCGGGCTTGAAAGAGCCATCTCGTTTCCCAAGGACCTGATCGCCATTTCCAGCGACACCGGTTCGCTACCGGCTGCCGATGTGATCCGTCGTTTGCGAGCTGATTACAGGACCAGAAGGACGCCGATCATCGTGTTCGTGGATGACGAGAACTTCACCCAGGCGCAGGCCACCTACGGTGATGAAGAATCCGGGGTGTTCGTTGTCAATCGTGCCATCGACGCCCTGAGGTTGAGAAATGACCTGCTTGTCGGATTACTCGCAGGAACCAGAACTTCCCGCGGAGACGAGGTGGCCAGTCAAGCGGCCCTGTCGATCCATTTTCTTGCCAGCAGCAGTAGCAAGTTTGATCTTTCTTCGACCACAGATGCATTGATCAGCGCTCTGGATGTACCGTCTGACACGGTACGGATCCCGACATGTCACTCGCTTTCCTGGCTTGCACCTGCCGCTGCAAGTCCTGCACTGGTACGAGTGGTCGAGGAGGGTGATGACGCCAGTGTTGACCTGAGAGTCCATGCGCTGATTGCCCTCGGTAACATTCATCGGGGCAGCGGAATGGTCGAACCTGCAGTTCTCAAGGCGGTAGAGGGTGCGATGGCGAGCAACGAGGTGGAGATCATCGAGGCTGCATCGCTTGCGCTGGGAATGATGGGCATTCAACCCGCGGTGTTCCGCGAATAAACTCTGGACCCCATCCATGGCTCCAGTGGCGGGGGGGGGGGGGGGGGGGGGGGGGGGG
>QNYK01000089.1 GCA_003973385.1 Bacillota bacterium
TATTCCGTCTGCTCTTACGTGGTGAGTTTGCTTCGACCGGAGATCATCCGCGAACTGGAACTCACCCGACACGGTCTTGAATTGATTCCGTTGGAGTGCTCCTTCTCCCCGTTTCCCGATGGCAGCAGCCTGGTCCGCTGGCCCGATCAGGAGCAAACGCGTCGTGAGATCGCCCATTTCTCGCGCCGGGATGCCGAGACCTATCCCCTCTTTGGTGATGCGATGATGCGCCTGGCTCGCTTCGTGCGACCGATCCTCGAGATGACTCCTCCGGATGCCATCGATCCGGGACTCGGCGATCTTCTCGACCTGCTCAAACTGGGGCGCAGATTCCGCCAGCTCGATCCGGTCGATCGGCTGCGCAAGATTCAGATGTTCACCATGAGTGCCGTCGATTTCCTCGATCGCTGGTTCGAATCCGATGCGCTGAAGGCACCGATGGCGGTCAGCGGCATCATCGGCACCTTTCTCGGCGTGCGCTCCCCCGGAACCGCCTACGTGCTGTTGCACCACTACATGGGTGAGATCGACGGTGCCTCGCGCTCGTGGGGCTTCGCCCGCGGTGGCACCGGTGCGGTCAGTTGCGCCATTGCCGATGCCGCGCGCCGCTTCGGCGCCGAGATCCGCACCGAAGCTCCCGTTGCCCGTATCGATGTCCGAAACGGCGAGGCCCGCACCGTCGTGCTCGAGGACGGCACCGAGATCTCAGCGAGACAGATCGTCTCTGCGGTCGATCCGCGCCGTACCTTCTTCGGCCTGGTGGGGAGAGAACATCTCGATCCCGACTTCGCCACGGGCATCGAACGATTCAAGTACCGTGGTGCCTCGGGCAAGGTCAACCTCGCTCTCGACCGACTCCCCAGCTTCACCTCGCGTCCCGGCGACGGGCCCCATCTGCGCGGCGACATCGCCATCGCACCATCCATCGATGCGCTGGAACTCGCCTACGATGAGGCGAAGTACGGGCGCTGGTCCTCTCGCCCCTATCTCAACATCGTCATCCCATCGGTGGTCGATCCGACCATCGCCCCGCCGGGAAAACACGTCATGTCGATCTTCGTCCAGTACGCTCCCTACCAGCTCGAGGGCGGCCCGGAGTCATGGCCCCAGCATCGCGAGGCCTTCGGCGACACCGTCATCGAGACCCTCGAGGAATACTGTCCCGGTCTCAGCGACTCGATCCTCCACCGCCAGGTGCTCACCCCGTGGGACCTGGAGCAGGAGTTCGGCCTGACCGAGGGCAACATCTTCCATGGCGAACTGTCGCTCGAGCAGCTCTTCTTTCTGCGTCCGACCGCTGGCTGGGCTCGCTACAAGACGCCGGTCAAGAACCTGTGGATGTGTGCCTCGGGAACCCACCCCGGTGGTG
Organism: Bacillota bacterium; assembly: GCA_003973385.1. Lineage (GTDB taxonomy): Bacteria > Planctomycetota > UBA8108 > UBA1146 > UBA1146 > QNYK01. Next base: position 1,370 of record QNYK01000089.1, read on the forward strand.
GTGTGATGGGCGCGCCAGGGCGCAACGCTGCTCGCGCTCTGCTGAAAGCGAGGGTCTGAGGTGACAGAGGAGCGAACCGATCTGCTGGTGGTTGGAGGAGGTATCGATGCGCTCGCTGCGGCGACCATCGTCGCTCGCGCGGGGCGCTCGGTGAGGCTCATCTGCAGTGAATCCAGCCTCGGTGAGATCGATGCCAGCTGGGAGTTTCATCCGGGCTACCGCAGTGCCGGCCTGCGCTGCCTGTCGGCACCGCGGCCCGCTGTGGTGGCCAGGCTTCGACTCGAGCAGTTTGGCTACCTGTCACGGCCAAGACCCGAAATGGACGCCTTACGAGCTCTGGCAGCTCCTCTGCTCGACGAGATGGCGCCGATCATCGCGACGATCCACGAGTTCGCCGATGGCGCTCCACGAGACCTGATCGACCCCCCCTTCCTGGAACTGCTGAAACTCGGTGGATCCCTTCGAAGAACCCGGCGAGCGATGGGGAATGCCGGTTTCGCCGATGCGTTGCGGGTGCTGCCGATGAGCATCGAGGACTGGCTGTCGGAACAAATCGATGATCCGAAACAACGCGCCCACATCGCAGCGCCCGCGCTGCTGGGGGGTTGGGTCGGACCGTTGTCTCCATCGAGCGCATTTCTGTGGTTGCTCGCCCACGCCGGCGGCCAACACGAACCTGCCGGGGGTGGCCCGGCGCTGGTGGCGGCGCTGGAAGCGGCGGCACGTGCGGCAGGGGTCAGCATCGAGACATCGACGACGGTCGAGGGCTGGATCATCGAGAATGCCAGGGTGGTCGGTGCCCGCACCGACGCGGCAGATCATCGAACGCATCAACTGCTCTCCTGCGTCCATCCCGGCACCACCTTGCTCGAGCGACTCGGCTCACGCGAGATCCCCGCCACTCTTCGCGAGGATCTCGGGGCTTATCGCAGCCGTGGCATCGTCGCGGTGATGCATGTCGCTCTCGACGGCCCCGTCGAGGGTCCCGAGGAGCACTGGATCGGGGATTCTCCACTGGCCTGGGAGCGAGCCTTCGACGCCGCCAAGCACGGCACCATCCCCCAACACCCGTGTCTGCGCCTGCGTGTGGTGAGCGCGACCGATGCCTCCCTCGCTCCTGAGGGGGGCAGCGTGGTCCGGTTGCAGGTGTTTGCCGTACCGATGGTCGCCCCCGAGAATGCGGATCAGCAGCGCGAGCAACTGGCGGCGCGGGTGCTGGAGCAACTGAGATGCCACGATGAGCGCTGGGCAGCCTCGGTGGTGGGGCACCAGTTGATCACGCCCACCGACCTCGATCAGCAGCATCACCTGCCCGGCGGCCACCTCGAGCAGGGCGAACTGGCGCTCGATCAGATCTTCTCGCTGCGGCCCTGCTGCGGGATCGGACGTTACCGTACGCCCATCCCCGGACTGTGGATCGCCGGAGCAGGCACCCACCCGGGCGGCCCCTTTCCCGGCAGTTCCGGTGTCCTCGCCGCCGATCAGATTCTGGCGGCGCTGTGAACCTGCGGCTCGAGAGGCCGGTTCACCTCGTGCTGATGAGAAAGTACATTCCCGACACGATGGTATGACGTGATGTGGATGTGACACGTGGATGTGAGCGAGGTTGTAGGGAAGGGGACTCGTCATGCAGTCCAGTTTACCGGTCGCTTCTCAGGAGCGCATCGCCAGCCTCGACGTGCTGCGCGGTTTCGCCTTGCTGGGCATCCTGGTGATGAACATCCAGGCGTTTGCGATGCCCTTCTGTGCCTACATGAATCCGATCTCCTTCGGCGAGCAGGAGGGGATCAACCGGATGGTGTGGGGCTTCGGCCACATCTTCTTCGACATGAAGTTCATGGGACTCTTCTCGATGCTGTTTGGAGCCGGTGTGTTGCTGTTTGCCGATCGTGCCGAAGCGCGGGGCGCATCGCTGTCGCAGGTAGGCTGGCTGCACTGCAAGAGGAACTTCTGGCTGGTGATGTTCGGGCTGCTCCATGCGCATCTTCTGTGGAGTGGCGATATCCTGTTCGCCTACGGAGTGTGTGCGTTTCCCGTCTACCTGTTTCGCCGTCGCTCGGCTCGGACGCTGCTGATCTGTGGTTTGATTTTCCTGCTGCTCGGTTCGGGTCTGTCTTTGATGTTGGGTCTCTCCTACGAACAGTGGCCCGAGCAGGACCAGGCAGGTCTCGTCGAGTTCTGGCGACCGGACCAGGCAGCACTCGACGAGGAGATTGCGAAGTACTCGGCAGGGTTTGCCTCGGGATTCGCGAGCAACAGTGAAGGTTCTCTCTTCATCGAGACCTTCATCTTTGCGGTCAACATCTTCTGGCGAGTGATGGGGATGATGTTGCTGGGGATGGCCTTCTATCGCTCGAAAATCCTCAGCGGCGAGCGATCAGTTGGTTTCTATCGACGCTTGCTGATGGCAGGAGCCGTGATCGGTCTGCTGCTGATCGGCATCGGTATGAGGGAAAACCTCGCCCGCGACTATGCCATCGAATACAGCTTTTACCTCGGATCTCAGTGGAACTTCTGGGGCAGCGTGGCGCTGTCGATGGCGTACATCGGCCTGGTGGTGGGTGCGGTGCGTAGCGGTGCCATGCCGGCACTGCAGCGACGTCTCGGAGCGGTCGGCCAGATGGCGTTCACCAACTACATCCTGCACACCGTCATCGGAGTGGTGGTGTTCCGGGTTCTGGGGTACTTCGGCAGCGTGGAGCGGGTGGAGCAACTGGCGATCGTGATCACCATCTGGATCTTCCAACTGTGGCTGTCACCGATGTGGCTGGCGCGCTATCGCTTCGGTCCACTCGAATGGCTCTGGCGCAGTCTCACTTACGGGAAGATGCAGCCCTTGCGCCGCTGATCGGCCATCTCCAAGAGGGAGGACAGCAGAGCACGAAGCCGAGGGGAGTTCAGTCGTAGGAAAATGAAAACCCGACAAACAGTTCTTCAGTTGTGCTGTCGAAGGAAGTGATCAGACCGATGTTGCGATACAGAACCGCCCGGAGACCTAGTTCGTAGCCGACGCCATCGTTCTTGGGAGGTGGCTGGATTTCCGGGCAGAAAGTTCCATGGCAGGAAAAGTCGCTTTTCCAGTTACCAGGGATCACGACGCCACCCAGGAGCAGAAGTTGTGGACCCTTCGAAGGATCTTCCGAATCGAGGAGACTCCATTCCAGTCCACCAGAAAAGTTTGTTCGTTGCACTCTTGAGATGCCGGAAAACTTCGATTGACTGCCGAATCCCAGGTAGAAGCCAAGGGTCTCATCGATACCTGGTGGTTTTCGAAGCGATATCTTGGTGCCAATGAAGGAATCACTCCCGCTAGCGACCGCGATGGAGTAATGAAGGTTGCTCTCACCGCCAGAGGCGGTCTCGTCAGCGGTAATGGCCCGAAGTCCGAGGTCGTGAACCGGTTCACTGGTACTCGCAGAACCCGTGATGGCAAGGATTGCGAGTACATTGCATATGAGCGACATCTGCTGTCCCCCTTGTCATGGAATTCCACCAAGGCTCATGCAGGGATTCAATACCACGTGAGCATTCTGTTCCAAGATGATTTTGCACCTCTCCGCCAGAATTGTTCCTTCGGCGATCAGATTATGGCGTAGGGAAGGGGCACACCCTGAGTTTTGCTCGCCAGCAGCAGCGACCGATGGCAGTGGTCGTTGCTCCGGATCACGATTTCTCGGGCCAGTTGTATGCGGGGAATCGGCGCTGGATCGATGAGGGCGATGTCTTTGCCATGAAAAATCCCGGTGATCTCGAGGGTTTTCTGGAAACAGTTCGCTTTCGGTAGCTCTTGAGACCCGCTCAGGGGCCGATCCAGCGGCAAGGCGGTGCCCTCCAGGTTTATTGTCCGAACTGATGGTGGTTCCGGATCTCACGGTAGCGGGCAGTTCCGGGAGTGTTCCTGGCTGATCGCAGGGAAAGAAACGCAACGATGGAGTTGCGAGGAGATGGAGTCACCATGAACAACTACGAAGTCGACAAGGTCACGGATGCAGAGCTCGAAGGTGTCGCTGGTGGTGCGAAACTGACTGCGGAAGAACAAAAGAAGCTCGCTGAAATAAAGCGAAATGCAGTCAACGAGGGAGATGTGGTCCCGAAACCGAAGCCCAAGGGCAAGTAGTTCAGCTCGATGACTTCCGTGACACAGGTTCGTCAGACGGCCTGGATCTCCGACCAGCGGTCAGGGATTCAGGCCGTGTTTTTTTATTCCGATTCATGAGATGCAACTGGTGCCAGGCAGGGGGAGCGTTGCTCGATTCGTCTCCTCGAACCAGCAGCGGCTTGCACTGGCCGCCAGCGAGTTCACTTCTCCTCGGTGAACAGCGCCGACCGTTTCCAGCACGCATCACTCTCGACAAACCCCGGCGGGGAATAGGTGAATCGCTCCGGCACAGGATCGGCTTCGCTGGTGTCGATGCGCATGATGTTGTTATTGCCGTCGCTGAAGTAGCTCCAGTTGCGTCCAGCGGTCGCCTGGGCATCCGCTGGCAGCATCGCACAGAGATACCCGCATCCGAACGCCAGCAGTAGCAAGGTGCTGATCAGCCAGCGACTCGACTTCTGTTTCTGGTTCATATCTTCTCCATTTCATCCCACAAATTAGCAGAGCCACGATGGGACTTCCAGCCGGGCCAGCGGCTGTTGGTGCCGGAGTAATGGGGGAAACCGGAGGTTGATGCACTCTTCTTCGGTCGTATCGTGGGTGGCAAGGGCACACATTACGCCCGTTTTTTCTGGAGGATTCCATGCTTCGTAACCTCATTGCGGTCCTCGTGGGCCTGATTGTGGGGGTGCAGGTCAACACTTGGATCTCCATGGACCTCAGTTCAATTTTCTACCAGCTTCCTGCTGAACTGGCTCAGGAGATGCCCGAGGGGCTGTACTCGGATGAGCAGAAGGTCTTCACCGATGCCCGTATGGAAGCCTGGGTGGCGTACATCCAGACACTACCTGCTACTGCGTTCATCTTGCCGATCTTGGGTCACCTCGCCATGGCCTTCTGTGGTGGTTGGGTGGCGGCTGGGTTGAGTTCGGCGAGTACGAAACCTGACCGACATCCGTTGAGGGAGGGTCCTCTGGGAGTCGCCATGATCGTCGGTGTGCTGTCGCTTGTGGCCGGCATTACAAATGCCGTGATGCTCAGTGTTCCCATCTGGATGTGGATCGAGATGCCGTTCTATCTGCTGCTGGCGTGGGTCGTGGGCAACATGGAGGTGAAGCGTCGTGCGGCGCTGGCCTGATCGCCGTTGAGCATCGATGACCGGAGCGACGGGGAAGCATCAGCCGGGCTTCCGCAGCATCGGGGTTCAGATGCACGCTTCGACCATCTTCCCTTTCCGATACCGGATCGACCTCATTCCGTCATCCAGCACTGGCGCCATCTCACCTTCCTGCACTGGCAGGCCGATCCGCAACAAATCCGCCGCTACCTGCCCGACGGCCTCGAACTCGATCTGTACCAGGACAAGGCGTATGTAGGTCTGCTGCCGTTCCAGATGAAGCACGTGCGACCGAGGGGGATGTTGCCGATTCCTGGCATCTGCTATTTTCCTGAGTTCAACCTACGAACCTACGTCCAGTACCAGGGTCAGGGGGGCATCCTGTTCCTGACTCTCGAGGCGCAAAGCCGCATCGCGTGTTGGTATGGGCATCGCTCTTATGGTCTGCCCTACCAGTATGCCAGAGGTCGTGTGCAGGTGGAGGGTGATCAGTACCGCTGGCAGACGCGCCGGGTTTCTGACGGTCTCGAACTGATCGGATCCTGCCAGGCCTTCGGCGAATCGATGCAGGCGCAGCCAGGATCTCTGGAGCAGTTCCTGTTCGAACGCTATCGCCTGTACACCCTCCACGACCGTCAGTTGAAGATGGTGCGTGCGGCCCACGACCCGTGGAAGTTTCGAATCGCCGAGGCGACCATCGTCTCGAACACCTTGCTCGATTCTTACGATCTGGGGATTGCCGATGTACGCCAGCCCGATCTGGTTCATGCCTCCGATGGGGTCAAGGCGCTGACCTGGTCGCTCGAACCGGTGGCGCAGTGACGGGCTTGCTGGAGACACCCGTTGAACGATCTTTCAATTGAATGAGCCACCCGATCGCAAGACCGGGTGGCTCAGATGTGATCAATGGTGGGCGATACTGGACTCGAACCAGTGACCCCTAGCTTGTCGAGCTAGTGCTCTAGCCAGCTGAGCTAATCGCCCCGTTCTCGAGGAAACCTCGAACGGGGCAGTGTAGCGTCCGCGACGAAACGTGCAAGTTGGCTGCCGCTAGAAGCTGCCGATCCACGGCACGAACTGGTCGAGGAAATCACCACAGCGGGCCTGGACGGTGGATCCGACGCGGCTGAGCGTCTGGGTCACCTCCGAGCCGAGAGGCAGGCGGCTCACCAGCAGCGCAGCCAGACTCGGTAGCGCAAAGAGGACACTCCACAGCATCACCGTCGCCGGCTCGAGAGGTGCCGCGTGGCGCTCCTGTGTCACCGAGTTCTCTGGCTCCTCGGTGGCGTGTGGCAACGGATCGCCCAGCAGCCCGCACGCATCGTCGGAGTCGATCACCTCTTCATCGAGGAATCCTAGGGCATCCTCCAGGGATGTCTCCAGCGAAGGGTCCTGCAACAAGGTCGAGGTGTCGGACACTTCATCCGGGTGCGATGGTGCCATCGTGATGGTGTCGCCGTCGCTGCTGCACTTGTTCTCGGCAGCACGCAGCGCTGCGGTCGAAGGAGTGGTGACGGGAGCGCTGGAGGATCCTGATTGCGTCTGAACTGAAGCGGCCGACTCTTCCGTCGAGAACTCCTCATCCGAGAAGAACTGATCGAGGGGATCGGAGTCATTCGAGAAGTCGATGTGCTGGGAAGAATCCACCTCCACCGCACCGGAACCGGTGCTGGCGGCAGTGTCGGGGAGCGAGACCTGTCCGTCAGGATCGACCACCATGGTGATCTGACATCGGGGACAGGACAGTTTGCTGCGCACCTCGACCGCTTCGATGCTCAGGGTGCCAGAACAGGCGAGGCACTCGAAACTCCACTGCTGTGGCTCCTCCTCGATCGGCTCGGGGACACTACTCGGTGGCGTCACGGGCGAGAAACTGTCCTCATCATCGTCGATGAGGCGCAACTTGGTCGCTCCCGTCGGGGCCTTCGGTTTGCTCTTCTTCTGAGCGATGGTCTCGTTCGAGAAGAGGTCGAGATCGGTATCACCGAAAGAGGTCGGGCCGTCGCCAGCATCGCCCCCGGTCGGGTCATCAAGCAGAGCGAGACCGCTGGTGGCGGGGGACTCTTCCGTCGCGCCGGCACAACGGGGACAGCGCACGGTTCCGTCTTCAGGTCCGTTATTCTTTTCAGTGATCGAACCGCAGTCGTCGCAGTACAACATGATTCCTCCGCTTCAGGCCACCGGGCCGAGTACAAAGAAGATGGCGATGGCACAGAGCCCCGTATTTGCAATCAGCGGCAATCCGGCGAGGGGCCGGGTCTCCTGGTTCACGACCAGGATGGTTGCCGCACAGATTCCCAGTAGCCCCTGGATGATCGCCACCGATGTGACGATTCCCGGAAGCATCGGACCCGATCCAGCGGAGAAATGAATCGTCACTGCCAGGCAGACGCTGACGACGATGGCGCAACCGAGCGAGATCGCCTGCAGAAATTCTCCGCGAGAGACCTGGAGGTGACCGGTCGGCATCAGGCCGATGCTGATCAGCACCAGGCTGATGATCGCCAGCACCGTGTCAAAGGGGGAGCCGCTCAGCAGCACCGACGAGATGGCCTCCGGGACCTGCGGGAATGCCCCCAGCACCTGACGCGGACCGTCGAGCGCGATGAAGGAAAATCCAGCGATACCACTGAGGACCAGCACCAACTTCCAGGGGGTCATGTGTTGCCTTCCGTATCTTGTTGAGTCGGGGGAGAGGCTCGCCCGGCGGGCGGGGAACTCCCCGAGAAGAGTACGATGCCGGGGCTCGGGGCGTCGAATCGGCCCCAGATGCGAAGCAGCGGCCAGATGGGAGTGATTAGAGGGGGCTGAGGATGGTACTCTCTGCCAACCGCAAGCGGTCGTGGGGACCGGGGGGTTCCCTCAGGTAGTATCCAGCAGGCGAGTGGCCTGCCTCGAGCAGGAGAGGAGAGCAGGGTGGCGATGCCGGGGCGATACAGTCCTAAGGGGAGTCTGGCTCGTGACTGGGCTCACCCCGATCTTGCGCGACTCGAAGAGCAGCAAATGGCGCTGCTGCGTCGACATCTGAAACAGAAGATCCTTCCCTTTCACCCGCACTACCGTGAAAAACTGGCGGATCTTGATATCGATTCGCTGAGAGGGTATCCGGACCTGCAGAAGATTCCCTTCTCATCGAAAATCGACATCGCTCCCACCGCAGAGAATCCCGATCGACCCAAGAGTTTTGTTCTTCAACCCGATCAGGAATCGATCCGAAAGGTGCTTTCGCCGACGCAGAAGGCAGCATTGATGTGGACAGCGATTCGACACGGCAAGGATGAGGTGCGTAAGCGTCTCGGAACCGAATACAGACCCGTGCAGGCCTTCTTCACGACCGGCAGAACTGCGTTACCCACTTCCTTTTTCCTGAGTCGTTACGACCTCGACATCTTGCATGAGTGTGGTCGTCGGATGGGCGAAGTGATCGGTATCTCATCACGAGAGGATCGCCTCGTCAGTGTCTTTCCATACGCTCCTCACCTGGCCTTCTGGCAGGTCCATGGCGTGGGACTTGCCAACGAGATCTTCACGTTGCACACCGGCGGCGGCCGCGCGATGGGGACCGACGGCATACTGCGTGCGCTGGAAAAGATGCGACCGACTCACCTGACCGGAATTCCCGGGTATGTCTATCACCTGATCCGGCAGGGGATCGAGGAGGGGCGCGACCTCTCCTCCATCGAGGTGATCTTCCTCGGCGGCGACCGTGTCACCGTCGGATACCGGGAGAAACTGGCCTCGATGCTCAAGGAGAATGGCTCCAACAATCCCCGGGTGATCAGCGTGCTCGGTTTCACCGAATCGAAGAAGTGCTGGATCGAGTGCCCCGGCGGCCGCGAGACAGGATTTCACACCTATCCCGATCTCGACCTGTTCGAGGTCGTGGACCCGGAGACCGGTGAACAACTGCCCGATGGAACCACCGGCGAACTGGTCTACACTCCCCTCGATGGTCGTGGGTCGCTGATCCTTCGTTACCGCACCGGCGATCTGGTGGACGGGGGAATGACTCGTGAGCCCTGCCCCGCCTGTGGCAGAACGGTGCCACGCTTCTCATCGGATCTGAGTCGTGCCTCGAACCAGACCGACATGTCATTGACCAAGATCAAGGGAACGCTGGTCAATCTCAATGTCATCACCGATCTGTTGACCGATTCTGATCGCGTAGATGAATGGCAAGTGGTGCTGAGCAAACGTAACGATGACCCGCTCGAGGTGGATGAGATGGGCATCTCGGTGAGTCTTTGTGAAGGCCAGGCAGTCGACGGGATCGAGGAGTGGTTGACCAGCCGCATCGCTGAAGCCGCCGAGATTCGACCATCACGTGTCGAGGTGATCGATCGCGCTGAGATTCTGGAGCGGCTCGGCATGGAAACACAACTCAAGGAGAAACGCATCGTGGATCTTCGCAAGCAAGCCGGGGGAGGTTCGTAGTGAGTGGAGTCTCGGTCGCACTGGGCGGCGGGGGATCGAGGGGGTTGGCCCACATCGGGGCACTGCAGGTGCTGGAGGAGGAGGGGATCGAGATCCACTCCGTCTCCGGAATCTCGGCTGGAGCGATTGCTGGCGCTCGGTGGTGCATGGACCCCGATGCTGCGGTGCTTGCCTTGCGTGCCATCGAGGTGATGTCCTCTCCCGAGTTCCGCAACATCCGGCTTGGCGGCATGATGCTGGCCGCCGCAAGCGACGAGGACAACGGTCCTTTCCAGGCGATTCGTTCGCTGCTGAGGCGCGGCCTCCACCTCGCTAATCTGGCGCGCAGACCAGGCGTCATCGAAGAAGGCGTTCTCGAGCAACTGATCGACATCCTGGTTGGAGTGGGCGACTTCAAGGATTGTCGGGTGCCTTTCCAGGTGGTCGCTCTCGATCTGCTGGAAGCGCGCATGGTGACGATCAAGTCGGGATCGCTGGCCGAGGCGGTGTGTGCATCGAGTGCCATACCCGGAGTATTTGGTGCAGTGGAACGAGAAGGGATGCTGTTGTGCGATGCCGGGGCGGTCTCGAGTGTCCCGGTAGTAGCGGCCCGAGCTGCCAGTCCAGATTCCGTGGTGCTCGCCATCGATCCCTCACGGCGATTGCTGCCGAGAAAAGAGATCGACACCGGAATGGAATCGCTGCAGCGTATCGCCACCATCACCCGCAACTGGCTCACCGAGGTGGAGCTGGAGGAGGCAGATATCGTGGTTCGACCGCGCGTAGGTCAACGAACCTGGGTCGATATGTCGAATCTGTCGAGCATCGTCGAGGCGGGGCGGGACGCGATGAAACAGGCGCTTCCGCAACTCCACGAGGCGATCGTAGCCCACCAGTAGCCGCCTCATCGGTGCTGCTTGCTGCAACGGCATCGTCGGGCTAGGGTGATTTCTCGGGGCGCAAGTGGCGTTCACCGGAGGGTCCCTATGCGTTCCACAGATGAAATCGAAGACGGCAACGGTGCCGATCAGACCCGGGCTAGCGGCTGGCAGCGGCAGCGCCTGCCAGGATGGCTGAAGATGCCGCTGGCTGCCGGTGCGGGTGGGCACGTGACGGCAACTGTGCTGAAGGATCGAGCGCTCAAAACCATCTGTGAAGAAGCGCGCTGTCCCAATCGCAATCACTGCTGGTCGCGTGGCACCGCTACATTTCTTGTACTGGGAGATCGATGTACTCGGTCCTGTCCATTCTGCTCGGTCCGGGGCGGGCCTGTCGGCCCCCCGGATGAAGATGAGCCGCTGAAGGTTGCCGAGGCCGCGCTCGAACTGGGACTCGAGCATGTCGTCGTGACCTCGGTCAATAGAGATGATTTACCGGATCAAGGCAGTGGTCACTTCGTTCGATGCATCGAGGAGATCCGTCGCCTCATTGCTGGGGTCAAGGTCGAGGTGCTGACACCGGACTTCCGCGGTCGAGAGGTCGATATCGACCGGGTCATCGAGGCGCGCCCTGATGTTTTCAATCACAACATCGAGACGGTTCCATCGCTCTACATCAAAACTCGGCCCGGAGCGCGCTACCGGCGTAGTCTCGACCTGCTGGCGAGGGTCGCAGCCGCTGCAGATGCCACTCCAGATCGTCACCGGATGTGGGTGAAGTCGGGCCTGATGCTGGGACTGGGAGAACAGCAACATGAGGTTCGCTCGTTGCTCGAGGACCTCTATTGTTCGGGAGTTCGAATCGTCACCATCGGTCAGTACCTGCAACCCGACCCGACCAGCTTGCCGGTGGAGGAGTACATCCATCCGGAGAGTTTCGAGATGTGGCGCGAGGTCGGTGAGTCGATTGGCTTCTCGATGGTCTTCTCGGCCCCCTTTGTTCGATCTTCCTACATGGCAGATGCCCAGGTGCCGCTGTCATGATGTCTCGATTCATCGCACTCGAAGGAGCTGACGGTTGCGGAAAGTCGACGCAGGTCGACCGCCTCGCAGCATGGCTCACGGAGGATGGCCAGCAGGTGGTCACGGTCAGGGAGCCCGGCTCAACATCACTGGGTGAAAGAGTCAGGGCCATCCTGCTCGATGGGGACGAGCCACTCTGCAGCGAAGCGGAGGCGCTGCTGTTTCTGGCCAGTAGAACTCAGTTGCTCGATGAAGTGATCGAACCGGCGCTCTCGCAAGGAAAGTGGGTGATCGCTGATCGATTCCATCTGTCGACGGTGGTCTACCAGGGATTGGCGGGGAAATTGGGAGAGCAGCGCGCCGTCGAGTTGTGTCAGGTGGTGCTTGCAGAGCGTCGCCCGTCGCTCAACATCGTGCTGGAGATTCCGGCTGACGAATTGATGCAGAGGATCGAGCAGCGGTCGCAGCAGAGTGATCGCTTCGAATCCAGGCCCGGTCTAGCCGAAAGAACTGTCGCTGCTTTTGCCACGGTGGTAGGAATCCCCGGCGATCGCATCATCCGCATCGACGGCACCAGCAGCGCGGATGATGTTGAGGCGATGATCCGCAGGGAGGTGACCGATGTCCTTCGATGAAGTGCTCGGCCACGATGTCGTGAGGGCCTACCTCGCCCGGGCATTTCGCCACGGTCGCATCTCTCACGCCTACCTGCTGTCGGGGCCGGAGGGGATCGGCAAGGCACTGCTGGCCAGGCAACTGGCAGCGGCGTTACTGTGTCGCCAGTCAGGAGTCGATGATCAGGACGCTGAACAGATAGATGGGTGTGGTGATTGCGGCGGCTGCCAGGCGATCGAATCGGGCAACCATGGCGGTCTGCAAATCCTCGACTCTGCAGAAGGTCGGGGAATCGACCTGGCTAGTTTGCGCGAGATGATGAGATCTTTGTCGTTGCGCAGTGGTGATCGCCGCATCGTCATCATCGATCCCGCCGAGCGCCTTCAGGAAGCCGCGGCAAATGCGCTGTTGAAGATCCTCGAGGAACCTGCGCAGGGGGTGGTATTTCTGCTCTGTTCACACAGACCCGCACAACTGCTGAGGACCATCGTGTCGCGCTGTCAGCAGATCTCCATCGGACCGCTGACGAGGGAAGCATTCCTCGAGGTGCTGTCGAGGTATCCGATCGATGCCGCCAATGCAGAACAACTCTTTGCCGGCATCGGTGGTAGGCCAGGCGCTGCGATCGGCCTGTTCGAAGCGATGCAGCGCTGCGGCGGTGAAGTTCCGTTTCGCGAGATCCTGCAACACCCGCCCCGAGATGCTCGCAACCTGGTCGCACTCGCCGATGTCGAGGGTGGACAGAGTGATCGGGAAGCGGTGTACCAGACGATTCGTATCCTCGCCGATGGAGTCTGGGCGTTCCGCTCCGATGATGTCGATGGTCGCCGTCTGGCGGCTGAGCGAGCCACGATGCTCGCCCATGTTGCGCGCCATGTCGAACGCTCCGGCTCTCCCGATCTGTGCCTGGAGGCGACCTTGATGATCCTATCGGCCCTCGATCTCGATCAGCTGCGGCTGCGGATGCCACGATCACTGGGGGTGGCCTGAGTCCAGGGCTACCACCGATCGCACATGTCCAGGAGTTTTGCGATCTGTTCACCGATCCCGGCCCCGATCTGCTTGCCCGAAATCGTCGAGCACCTAACATCTGCCCATCTGGGTCCGGAGGGAAACCGCTCGCCGCGCGGGGATCCCGGGCCAGGAGGCCGTCCAGTGACGGATCCGAATCCCGAGCAGAGATTCGAGGCACTGTTACAGGTGTGTCGAGATTTCCCTCGTGAAGCCTATGCATTTCTGTTCGATGCACTCGATCACTCCGTACGCCGTGTTCATGGCCTCGAGGAATATGAGCCGATCGAAGCCGATGAGAGGCATCATGTCGGTGCTCAGGAGTTACTGGAATCGGTGCGCCAGTACGCCATCCTGGAGTTTGGCTGTCTGACCGGCTGTGTCTTTGAGGCCTGGGGTATCATCGATGCTGAAGATGTCGGGAAGATGGTGTTTCACCTGATCGACCACAAGTTGCTCGGTAAGAGGGACTCAGATCGACCCGATGACTTCATCGGCGGATTCGGCGGAATGACCTTCGAGCAGGTCTTCGCCATAGAACCGCAACTGGAGTATTGCCAGGAGAAGGACCAGTGGACCGCATCGTATCGCAGCGCTTCCTGAGGATTCTGCTACTTGCAGTGGTTGCGGCGGTGGCCGTCGCAGCGCTGGTATCACTTCGCTCCATCTTTGCGCCACTCCTGGCTGGACTCTTCATCGCCTACATCCTCGATCCTCTCGCCGACTGGCTCGAGAGTCGTGGTATGCGACGGCTTCCCGCGGTGGTGCTGATCTTCCTGCTCGCTTCGGTGGTGTTGATCACTGCCATGCTGGCGGGGACCGTGGCGGTCGCTCGCGGCGGTGCGACCCTCGCCCGGCGTCTCGCCGGTGATACGCCCGTCGCAGAGGAGCAGGTCTCTCAGCAGCCGCTGGCGATTCAGGATGCCAGCAGCGGCAGTTGGTTCATCGACCGCGATGGGGATCAGGTCTACGATCCGGGCTGGCTGCGCGAGGCCCAGCAATACCTCGATCGGGACTTTCCAGGTGCGGCGATCGGATTCCAGCGATGGAAGGATCGCATCTCCAGACGATATGGTGGTGACGAGGACGAAGATCCGCAGGAGGCCCTCGCCAGGAGGGTGGAGTCGGGTCTCGATGCCACGGCAGGTCGCATCATCGAGGCGTGGCTGGGACCCAGTGGCGATGGGGAAAACTCCCAGGAGTCGTGGGATGGCCAGGGGCTCGCCGAGGCGATCGAGCGCATCGGATCGGAACAGCCCGCTCCGGACCGACAAGGTCCGATAGATCATCTGATGACACTCGGCAGCTGGGTGCTGCTGGTGCCGGTGTACGTGTTCTTCTTCTTGCTCGAGATCGACCCGATGCTGGCGAGAGCACGGCGCTGGATTCCTACCGCTTCGCGCTCGCGCGTCGAGAAGTTAGCCAGGGAGATGCACCAGATCCTGTCCGCCTTCTTTCGAGGTCGACTGCTGGTGTGCATCGTCAAGGGAGCGCTGACGGGAATCGGGCTCCAGTTGACCGGTGTGCCCTACGGTTTCCTGGTCGGTTTTGCTGCCGGGTTCTTGTCGCTGATCCCGTATCTCGGGGTGTGGCTCGCGGCAATTCCTGCACTGGGAATGTGCTGGTTCGAAAATCATGAACTGGTGCTGTTACTGGCGACCGCTGGAGTCTTTGTCCTGATGGAAGCGGTCGAGGGTTTCGTACTGATTCCTAGATTGCTTGGTGACGAGGTCGGCCTGCATCCGGTCACCGTCATCGTCACCTTTCTCATCTTTGCGCGCTGGTTCGGTGTCATCGGAATGCTGCTGTCGGTTCCGATGGCTGCGATCGCCATTACTCTCGCCCGCGAATTCCTGGTGCCGGTGCTGAAGGAAGAGGGGCTCGCCCAGCCCCCGCCACCAGATTCCCCTGCTCCTTGAAGTCGGTCCGGCTGGTGGATCTGGCCAGATCGCTGAGACCCGATGGCCTGCTCGATGGGTTGGTGTGCTGCTACGGGGACCGCTGGGGTGGCGTCAGTGGTGGGCCCTATTCCTCTCTCAATCTGGGTTTTTCGACGGGAGACGATGCGGATGCGGTGCGAGAGAATCGCCGCAGATTCACTGCCGCTGCCGGTCTGACCCTCGACGATGTGGTCGTGGCAGGTCAGGTTCATGGCCGCGCCGTGGTGCTGGTCGATCGGCAGCATCGGGGCGAAGGTGCCCGAGAGCCGTCGACCCAACTGTCGGATCGGGATGTGGTGATCCTCTCGGAACCGCAGGTATTCGCCCTGGCACTGGCGGCAGATTGTCCGCTGGTGGCGATCGCGGATCCTCGATCGAGGCGAGCCGGAGTGGCCCATTGCGGCTGGCGAGGGATCGTTGCGGGTGCGCTGGGCCAGTTACTGGAGCAACTCGATCCGGGGCCAGAGGCGGTGGCGATGATCTCGCCGGCGATCTCGGCCGCGAACTATCCGGTCGGTCCAGAGGTGCACGAGGCACTCGAGGGGCTCACAGGAGCGGAATCGGCACGCCACGGGCAGGGGGTCGATCTTCGCCAGATGCTGCGAAGTCAGCTGCTCGAAGCGGGTGTTTCACAGCTCAGGATCGCTGTCGATCCTCGCTGCACCGCCGCCGATGGCGACCTGTTCAGTTATCGACGGGATCGGGGATGTACCGGGCGCGGCGGATTGCTGCTCGGATGGAAATACTGAGATCTTGGCGAGGTCGCTTTCTTATCGCCGGATCGACCTCTAAAATCTTACCCTCAGGAACTGCAATCGATCCCCGAGGAGGTTCCCGATGGGGTTCCATCGGCACCAGCCGGGTCGTATGCGGTGCCATGGGCGGATGATCGCGGCCAGCTAGCATCTGCATGGCGAAAGGCAGTCTCTTGGGAGATCCCACATTGGGCTCGAGTCCGGCACAGGCCAAGCAGCAGCAGAGCTCTGCTTCGGGTGGATTTGCATCCTATCGTCCGGCTCGGCTCGAACTGGAAGACGGTAGTTGCTTCGAGGGCAAGGCGTTTGGTGCCCTCCGATCTGTTTCTGGCGAGGTGGTCTTCTCCACCGGAATGGTCGGATACCCGGAGTCACTGACGGATCCCTCCTATTGCGGGCAGTTGATGACGCTCACCTATCCACTGGTTGGAAATTACGGAGTTCCCCGCCGCGACGATGACGATCCACTCTGTGCTGGATTTGAATCGGCGAAGATCCAGGCGCAAGCGCTGGTGATCCAGAACCTCTCCAGGGACTACAGCCACTGGAATGCAGAACGATCCCTCGATCAGTGGCTCACCGAGGAGGGCGTTCCCGGGATCACAGGGGTCGATGTTCGTGCGTTGACGAGAAGATTGCGCAACTCGGGAACCCTCAAGGGTCGGCTGCTGATCGATGGAAGTCCTGATCGGGAAGAGGTGGCGAATTCTCCCTACCAGGATCCTGGTAAGAGAAATGTTGTCGCAGAGGTCAGTTGCCAGCAGCCGGTGTTACATCGCTGCGGCATCGAAGCTGCACCCCGGGTGATTCTGGTCGATTGCGGCGCCAAGACGAGCATCGCTCGCAGTTTGCTCCAGCGTGGAGCGGATGTGTTGCAAGTGCCATGGGACCACGACTTCGTCTCCGAGAGCGGAGACGCCGTATTGCTCTCCAACGGGCCAGGTGATCCCAAGATGGCCAAACAGACGATCGAAAATATTCGACGCGCCCTCGAGGGCGACCGACCCCTGATGGGAATCTGTCTCGGCAATCAATTACTGGCGCTGGCCGCGGGTTTCGATACCTACAAGCTGGACTTCGGTCACAGGGGTCAGAATCAGCCCTGTATCGAGGTCGGAACTTCTCGCTGCTGGGTGACGAGCCAGAACCATGGATACGCTGTCGATGGCACTCGCGTGCCGGAGGGCTGGGCGCAGTGGTTCGTCAATGCCAACGACGGATCCAACGAGGGGATACGCCACCTGGAGAAGCCCTTTTTCTCGGTCCAGTTTCACCCTGAAGCCAATCCTGGGCCGCTCGATGCTGCCGAACTGTTCGATCGCCTGCTGGAGGTGGCCCGATGAGCACCCCTACCAGCGATCTCCCACAAAGAGAGGGCCAGGGATCGACCGTTGCCAACTCCGTTTCCCTGCCGCGCAAGGTGCTGATCCTGGGAAGTGGGGCGCTCAAGATCGGTGAAGCGGGCGAGTTCGATTACTCCGGCTCGCAGGCGATCAAGGCGCTGAGCGAGGAGGGGATCGAGACGATCCTGGTCAATCCCAACATCGCCACCATCCAGACCAGCGAGGACCTCGCAGACGAGGTCTACTTCCTGCCGGTCAACGCCCATTTTGTCGAGCGAGTCATCGAACGAGAAAAACCCGATGGCTTGCTGCTCTCCTTCGGCGGGCAAACTGCACTCAACTGCGGCATCGAACTGGAGAAACTGGGAGTTCTCGAGAAGCATGGGGTTCGTGTACTCGGCACTTCGCTCGAGACGATCCGGACCACCGAGGATCGGCACCTGTTTGCTGAGGTGTTGCGATCGATCGATCTCGATACACCTCGCAGCCGCGCCTGCGAGGATCTTCAGAGTTCTCTGGAGGCTGCGCAGGAGATCCACTATCCGGTCATGATTCGTGCTGCGTTTGCCCTTGGCGGCAAGGGATCAGGCATCGCCCGCGATGCCGCCGAACTGACCGAGATGGCCAACAAGGCGTTCGCCAATGTCCCGCAGATCCTTGTCGAGGAGTATCTGGAGGGGTGGAAAGAGATCGAGTACGAGGTGGTTCGTGATGCACAGGACAATTGCATCACGGTCTGCAATATGGAGAACATGGATGCGCTCGGCATCCACACAGGCGAGAGCATCGTGGTTGCACCCTCGCAAACTCTCAGTGACCACGACTACCATCGCCTGCGCTCGATCTCGATCCAGTTGATCCGACATCTCGGTGTGATCGGGGAGTGCAATGTTCAGTTCGCACTGCACCCTGCCAGCGATGAGTACAGGGTCATCGAGGTCAATGCTCGCCTCTCGCGATCATCTGCTCTCGCGTCGAAGGCAACCGGCTACCCGCTTGCATTTGTTGCTGCAAAGTTGTCGCTTGGTCATTGTCTTGTTGATGTGCCGAATTCCATCACCAAGGTGACTGCCTCCTGTTTCGAACCTGCCCTCGATTACTGCGTCATCAAGATGCCTCGCTGGGATCTGAAGAAGTTCCGTCGTGTATCGACCAGTCTCGGTAGTGAGATGAAGAGTGTCGGTGAGGTGATGTCGATCGGCCGCAGATTCGAGGAAGCGATCCAGAAGGCGTGTCGAATGCTGGGGGTTGGTGCCCACGGTCTCGTCTCATCGCGGAATCATTTCAAGGAAGACGACCTGCAGCAACTGCTCAAGGTGCCCACCGAGGAGCGAATCTTCGCGATAGGAGAGGCTTTCAAGCGTGGCTGGTCAGTCGATCGTGTACACCAGTTGACGATGATCACGCCCTGGTTCCTGGAACGGGTTCGCGAGGTGGTCGACTGTCAGAAAGAGATTCAGGAGTACTCACTCGAGGACCTGCCGGCTGGACTGCTTCGCCAGGCGAAGGAACTGGGCTTCAGCGACAACCAGATCTCTCGTTCGATCAGGAGAGCAGAGCCGATCCAGCCCGGTTATGGAGCCTCCCTGGAGGTGAGAGAGCGGCGAGAATCCTTCGGCATTCGCCCCGTCGTCAAGCAGATTGATACGCTGGCGGCGGAATATCCCGCCCAGACCAACTTCCTCTACATGACCTACAACGGAACAGAGAACGACGTCGAACCGAGATCTCCTGCGCCGTATGTGGTGCTGGGGGGAGGTGCATACCGCATCGGCTCGTCGGTCGAGTTCGATTGGTGTGCCGTCAATGCAGTCGATGCCCTGGCGCGTGCGGGACATCGAACCGTCATGATCAACTACAATCCGGAAACCGTTTCGACCGACTACGATACTTGTGACCGCCTCTATTTCGAGGAACTGACCCTCGAAAGGGTGCTCGATATCGTCGAACTGGAGCGTTCGCAGGGAGTCGTGATCAGCGTCGGAGGGCAGATCCCGAATCAGCTGGCGGTTCCGCTGGGAAATCGCGGGATCAAGATTCTCGGCACCGAGGTCGACAGTATCGATCGAGCGGAAAACCGGGAGCGCTTCTCGACCCTGTTGGATGATCTGAAGATCGACCAGCCGGAGTGGCGCGAGTTGACCAGTATCGAGGATGCTCGATCCTTTTCTGCTCGCTGCGGCTATCCGGTTCTGATTCGACCATCGTATGTGCTCAGCGGGGCAGCGATGAGTGTTGCGCATTCGGATGAGGAGATGGAGCATTACCTGAAAATAGCTGCGGATGTTTCGCGTGAACATCCGGTAGTGGTTTCCAAGTTCATCGCAGGTGCCAAGGAGATAGAACTGGATGGAGTGGCTCAAGGTGGCAAGGTCATCTGTTATGCCATCAGTGAACATGTGGAGAATGCTGGCGTCCATTCAGGCGATGCGACGATGGTATTTCCCTCGCAACGCCTCTACCTGGAGACGATAAGACGCATCAAGCGGATCGCCCGCTCGATCGCTGAGGCACTCTGCATCACCGGGCCATTCAACATCCAGTTCATCGCTCGAGATAACCACATCAAGGTGATCGAATGCAATCTCAGGGCGTCTCGCTCGTTCCCCTTCGTCTCGAAGATCCTCAAGGAAAACTTCATTGACTATGCCATCCGCGCGATGCTCGGTGAGCAGGTCGATTGCCCATCAAAATCCGCCTTCGAGTTCGACTTCGTGGGAGTCAAGGCGCCGCAGTTCTCCTTCTCACGCCTCAAGGGAGCGGATCCGTTGCTGGGAGTCGAGATGGCGTCCACCGGAGAGGTCGCATGTCTCGGTGATAATGTCGAGGAGGCCTATCTCAAGGCACTGATCTCTGTTGGATTCAAGCTACCAAAAACAGGTGTGCTTCTTTCGACCGGGACGATCGAGAGCAAGGCGGCGTTCCTCGAGAGCGCAAGAAAGTTGGAGCAACTCGGCCTCCCTATCTTTGCAACTCCCAACACTCATCTATTTCTTGAACAGAATGACATCCAGTCCACGATGTTACATCAGCCTCTGGACAAGAAATCTCCCGGTGTCATCGAGGCGATTGAGGAGGGCCTGATAGATCTTGTGATCAATGTGCCGCGAAGCCTCGAAAGGAAAGATCTTACCAGCGGATATCTCATCCGTCGCAAGGTCGTGGAATATGGAATCAGTCTGTTGACCAATATCCAGGCAGCCAACCTTTTTGTCGATGCACTCTGGTCGATTGGGGACGAGGAAGAGTTGCTTGTGAAACCATGGAGTGAATACAACTAACTCAGGTGCGGGGCATTCTCGATCGCCCCCCTAGAAGGAAATGATCCGATAGCATGAACAAGAGTCTCCCGACGACAGCAATTTTGTTGATATTGCCCCTGATCTTCTCTGGTTTCATTCCATTTGCCATCGATCCCAACCCGGTGGCGATCGCCGCCGACGATGACGAGACCGCCGATGATACGGACGAGGCGCATGAAGCCCACGAAGCGCTGGAAAAAGTGATGGACGCGGTCAAGAGTGGCGACCGTGCAGTCCGTCGAGCGATGCGAAAGCAGGATCATTCAACTGCCTTGATGTCAGTGAATCGGGTACAGGCTGCCGTGATCGAGGCCAAGAAACTGGTCCCATCAGGGGCCTTCCGCCTGGAGGGGGAGGCGCGAGCGGCGATGGAACTGGATTATCGTCAGCGCCTCATCGGGGTTCTTGAACAGTGGTTAATGTTCGAGAAGGCACTGCTTCTCGGCAAGGTCGAGGAAGCTGCAGAAGTCCTCAAAAAGATCTCGGCAATGAAAAAGAGTGCCCACGAGGAATTTGACGTCGATGAATAGAGGCGTTGGTCTCGTGAAGCAGTGAGATGGCAACGGGGGGAGTGGCGCTTTCGCGTCACTCCCCCCGTTGCATCCTGGTGAATCGATGTGGAGGTTACTAGAGGCTCTCGGCCTTCTTCTCCGTCGACTCCTCGATGTTCAGATTGCTGTACTGCGGAATCGTCGAGACCTCTGTGCCGAGACTGCCGAGTAGTTCGATGATGGCAACCTGTAACTGGGTGTCTTCGACGTAGTCGCAGGCAAACTGAGTGCCGCGCTCATCCTCGACCATGCGGCGCAGTTTTCTTCGTAAGCCGAAGCGCGCATCTTCCGAGGTCACACCTGTATCGGCCTGCTTTTCGAACCAGGGATCGAAGCCAGGGTAGGCGAGCTTGCCATTGTCATCGCCACCATTGACGATCTGATCGATCAGATCCTTGTTGTCGGTGTAGTTGGCATCGATCCACTCATCGAAGGCCTTGTTGTCGGCCAGGCGACCTAACGCTTCGATTCTCCACAGAGCGACTTCCTCCGGTTCCTTCACCAGATCCGGGTCGATTCCTCCTTCGACCAGCAACTTGCCGTCCTGATCGCGCTGAGTGTGGATGGATCTGCCACTGGGAAGGTAGTAGTGCTGAACAGTGAGACGGAGGGTCGACTCGCCCCCGAGCATGCGATTGACGCTATCTGCCATCGGAAGCAGGCGCTGAACACTGCCCTTACCATATGTCTTGACGCCGATCAGTTTGGCTCGTTTGAAGTCCTGGAGCGCGCCGGCGACGATTTCAGAGGCGCTGGCACTGGATCCATTGACGAGTACGACCATCGGGTAGTCCGCACGCTTGCCTTTCGTGGCAAACTTCTCGGAGTCCTCGAAGACGCCACTTTGGGACCTCTGGGAGACGATGGGCAGCGTTGTGTCGTCGATGAACTCATCGACGAGCGAAACTGCGGATTGCAGGTATCCGCCGGGATTGCTCCGCAGATCGAAGATCAAGCCGCGCATCCCCTGACCTTCGAGATCATCGAGGGCAGCGATCACTTCCTTGACTGCGGTATCTCCAAACTGTGCCAGGCCGATGTATCCGAGATTTCCGGGGAGCATCTGGTAGAGAACCGAATCGAGTTGAATCGTCTCACGTGTGATCTCGAAATCCCGAGAGTCCCTCCAGCCTCTGCGGAAGACTCCGAGCACAACCGGGGTTCCTGGTTTGCCCTTGAGACCCTTGACGATCTCGTCGAGAGGCTTGCCTTTGGTCGATATTCCGTCGACCTCGATGATGAGATCTTCGCTCAACATCCCGGCGCGGTAGGCAGGACCCTTGTAGATGGGACGAACGATCTTGAGGGTGTTAGTGTCGCGGTCGATCTGCACCTGCGCGCCGATGCCCGCATACTCGCCACTGATTCCCTCGTAGAACTCCTTGGTGTCCTTGACATCCATGAAGGAGGAGAAGGGGTCCAGGCTACCCACCATGCCCTTGGCAGCCTCGATCAGCAGTTGTTCGTCATCGACAAGTTCCGGCTCGACATAGAAGCGCTTGATGCGGCGCATGATCTCATCGAGGAGTGGGTGATTGGTGGCCACAGAGCGATCCCTGCGAGAACGAAGCCGGTCGATTTCCTTGTTCTTGCGTTCAATCAGCGTCTCGAGTTTGAGAATCTCCTGCTCAGCTTCCTGAAGGCGCTCGTTGTCCGGGGCTGGTTTCTCATCGGTCTCGCGTTCGAACGCGCGAAGCAGCCGATCCCTCTCCAGTAGCGCCTTGGCCAGTGCCCCCTGGGCACTCGGCTCCAGTTCAAGGCTACGCAACAGCCCTTTCACGTCACCATCGAAGAGTCCCAGTTGGGCCAGTGCGAGCGCTGCTCCGTTACGAGCGTCTGCATCATCCACCTTGAGCAGTGGGTGCAGCAGTTCACGCGTCAGTGCGCGGTCCCGGGTGACCTGGTAGAGGCTCTTTCCGACCGCCACTCTCAGCAAGGCGTCACCTTTTGCCTCACTCTCGGCGATGCTACGCAGCGATCTCTCTGTTTTTGAATCGTGGAAGTCGCTCAGCAGGGTGATCGCAGCAGATCTCTGCGGCGATGGTGCATCGCCGTTCTCTCCGATGGCGATCAGGATGTCGCGGACACCCTCGATTTCACCGAGCGACAGCAATGCCTTGGAAGCCATCAGTCGAACCGAGCGGTTCTCATGCTGGAGCAGCACCTGGATACCACCGATGGAGTCATCTCCGAGGCGTTCGAGCAGCACCGCTCCCTGCCAGATCTCATCCAGGGATCCTCCGACATGGCGATCGACGATCTTGTCGATGGCATCGTCTGTCGGTGGCGGAACTGCGGTCGCCGTCACGGTCGCGGCAGGGATCCATATCAGCGAAGCAACCAGCAACAGGATGGGCACTCGAGTCGAGTTGGTCATGGTCCCCCTTCCAGGGTGCCTCATAGCCGAAAACCCCTCTCAGGGGGTGCCTGCGGGGGGGCATGGTTCCGGGTCTCAGGACGAGAAAGTATACCAGCCCGTCCGAAAAAGGGCCATAGAGACGATCTGTCACCAGATCCGGGAGTTGTATCGTGCAGTGACTCTGACGAGTATCCACAAAACGCAGGGGATGGTGATGGCGTTCCGATTACTTTCTGGTGACCTGGAGGGGATTCACGGCCGGGTCGTCGAGGTCGAGGTCGATCTGATTCCGGCTCTCTCCTCCTTCGTGATCAGTGGTCTGCCGGGCAAGGGCATCCGCGAGGCGAGGGAACGCATCCGTTCAGCAATCGAGAACTCAGGATACCGCTATCCGGACCGCCATCGAATCGTCGTCAACCTGGCGCCGGCAGCATGGGAGAAGGACGGATCTGTGTTCGATCTCCCCATCGCGCTGTCGATTCTGGCCGCCAGTGGGCAGGTCGATGCAGACCTTTTCGGCGGCTGGGCAGCACTCGGAGAACTGGCCCTCGACGGCAGGGTCAGGCCCGTGCCCGGGTGCCTCGGAATCATCTCACAATTGCGTCGCTCCTGTGCAGATGCCGTTGTTGTACCGGCGAGGAACCGGAGCGTGGCGCGGGCGGTCGGTGGCATGAAAATCGAGGGCGCTGCCAGTCTGCGCCAGGCGCTGGAAGTGATCCGCGGAGAGTCTCGCGGCTCCGGTGCCGTCACGGAGGAGATCACCAGCGCTGAAGATCGTCGTGACCGGGCCGATCTTTCCGATGTGAGGGGCCACGCCAGAGCGCGTCGGGCACTGGAAATCGCGGCGACGGGGGAGCACCCCATGTTGATGATCGGACCCCCCGGTTGCGGCAAGAGCTTCCTGGCAAGGCGGCTGGGCGGATTGCTGCCCCCGCTCGATCGAGAGCAACAGATCGAGGTGACTCATATTCAAGAGGTGTGTGGCAGCGGGTGCGAACAACTGGTCACCCATCGTCCCTTTCGCGCTCCGCATCACAGTGTCAGCTGGGCGGGTCTGATCGGAGGCGGTTCCCCGCCGAATCCCGGTGAGGTGACCCGGGCGCATCACGGAGTACTGTTTCTCGATGAATTTCCCGAGATAGCCCGGCGATCACTGGAGGCGTTGCGTGAGCCGATGGAAGAGGGTTCAGTGACGATCTCTCGATCAGGATCCAGTCGTACCTTTCCATGCCGTTTCCTGATCATCGCCGCGATGAATCCCTGCCCCTGTGGTCATGCAGGAGACGCTGGCCCCAGGC
Source organism: Bacillota bacterium (assembly GCA_003973385.1). Lineage (GTDB taxonomy): Bacteria > Planctomycetota > UBA8108 > UBA1146 > UBA1146 > QNYK01. Next base: position 26,074 of record QNYK01000089.1, read on the forward strand.
GTTGCTGCTGTTCCGGAGCGGCCCTGGCGGCATATTCTGCGCGGATCTCCGGCCCGATGCTCGATCGCTTCGATATCCGGATCAGCATCGAACCGATCTCTGGTCGCCAATTGCTCGAAGAGCCACTGACGGTGCCGGAGTCGAGTGCAGAGGTGGCGAGGCGAGTGGTCGAGGCGAGACAGCGGGCACTCGATCGAGGTCAATTGGTCCCCAACAGGGATCTGCAGTGGCGAGATCGCAGTCGTTGGGCTCCACTCTCGGAACCGGTCACTCGATTGCTGATCGAGGCCCAGAATCAAGGAGAACTGTCGACGCGTGGACTCACTCGATTGATGCGGCTCGGCAGGACCATCGCGGATCTGAGGGCCTCGGAGGCGATCGAGAGAGTCGATTTGCTCGAGGCGATGTCTCTCAGGAGCGGTTCGGGCCCGGCGAGCCGGGCGGTCTCGTTGGCGAATCAGCGCTGAAGTCGATACCCTGTAGATCCGCAGCGGTGATGCGGTCGTGTTGTACGACCGAGTCTGCCGGAGAGGATCGAGATGAGTGCCGAGCAGAGCACCCCGACAAGAAAGCAGCCTGAAGTTGCGTTCGATCCATCGGTGGTGAGGCCGCTGTTCATCGGATCGTTGCCGCTGGAGACTCCGATCCTGCAGGCACCCATCGCAGGTTTTACCGACCTGGTGTTTCGGCGTATCGTCAGAGAACTGGGCGGTTGTGGTCTGATCTATACCGAAATGGTTTCGGCAGGTGGCTGGGTGCGCGGAAATATACCGCCCGACCGCCTGTTCGGAGTCGCCGATGAGCCGGGCCCGCTGGGTGTGCAGCTGTGGGATCGAGAACCGGAGATGGTGGAGGAGGCGGCGCGCCGTCTCGTCGATCTCGGCATCGCAGTCATCGATCTCAACTTTGGTTGTCCCAAGCGGAGGATCATGGGCAAGCAGGGTGCCGGGGCTCAATTGCTGCGCGATCCTTCCACCATCGCACGATTGATAGAGGCGACGATACGGGGTGCAGGCGAGACTCCCGTCACGGCAAAGATCCGGCTCGGCCCGCATCCAGATCAGATCACCGGGATCGAGGTGGCAAGGGCTGCCCAGTCTGCGGGGGCCTCTGCGATCACGGTGCATGGACGCACCGCCCGCGATGGATATGGAATCCCGGTCAATCATCGGATGATCGCCGAGATCGTTGCCGAGGTGGAGATCCCGGTCATCGCAAATGGCGACATCGTGGATGCCAGCAGTGCTCTTCAAGCATTTGACAATACAGGTGCTGCTGGCGTGATGGTGGCGCGTCGATGTCTCGGTGCTCCCTGGGTTTTCAGGGAGATCGCCGCGGCATTGCAGGGCGATCCGATCCCGTTGCCGCCTTCGCTATCACAGCAACGTGAGCAACTTCTGCGGCATCATTCTCAACTGGTCGAGATCCATGGAGATCCGTTCGGCACCGTATTGATGAGGAAGTTTGCAGCGCGCTATCTGACCGGTGTGAGGGGTGCCAGGGATTTTCGAGCTGCCGTGACCGTTGCGCGCGATGCGGCCGACTTCCGCCGGATCGTCGCTGAACTGTTTCCAGTCGAAGGTGCCCCCGGGCAGGTCGATACGGGAGAACTCAGCGGCGAAATCTGCGAACCGGATTGTGCGGAGTAATCCTGTGAGGGGAGCGTGGTATCCGTGAAGATGGTCATCGCCATCACTGTGGGAATGCGCGGCAAGGATATCGATCAGTTTCCGTCACTGTCGGAACTGGTCTCCGAAGGCTCCGTAGCGTCCCTGACCCCTCCTACACCTGCTGTGACCTGCACATCCCAGGCGACCTTTCTCACCGGCAAGTTGCCGCAAGAGCATGGAATCGTCGGCAATGGTTGGTTTCATCGAGACACCCGGGAGGTTCGTTTCTGGTTGCAGCCAAGGGATCTGATCGAGGCCCCGACCTTCATCGATCACTTGCGGGCCAGAGGGGTTTCCGTGGCGAACCTGTTCTGGTGGTTCAACATGGGCAGCGGTGCCGACTGGAGTCTCACCCCTCGCCCCGAGTATCCCGCAGACGGACGCAAGATCCCATGCGTCTATGGAGAGCCTCCCGAGTTCCCGGTCGAGATGCAGCGAAAGCTCGGCCGCTTTCCACTGTTTGATTTCTGGGGTCCTCGTGCCGGCATCGGTTCGACAAGCTGGATTGTCGACTCTGCCATCTCCGTCATCGATGAGCAGGATCCCGATGTGCTGCTGGTCTATCTGCCACATCTCGATTACGACGATCAGCGTCACGGTGCCGATTCACCTCAGGCAAGGAGATCTCGTCAACAACTCGATCAGGAACTTGAACGGTTGCTCCAATCAGCGCGAGGCCGCGGTGCCGAGGTGATGTTGCTCTCCGAGTACGGAGTGGAAGATGTCAGTCGGCCGCTATTTCCCAACAGGATGCTCGCCGAACGTGGAGAGCTGAAGGTGCATGCCACGTCCCACGGAGATTTGCTCGACCTCCATCGCAGCCACGCTTTTGTCGTCTGCGACCATCAACTGGCCCATGTCCATATGGGATCAGGAGACGACATCGACAGGGTGACGGCGCTGTTTCAGCAGTTCGAAGGCGTGGATCAGGTTCTGGCGGCTGGTGACCGTGGCCAGTTCGGTCTCGATCATCGCCGCGCCGGAGACCTGGTACTGCTTGCTGAAGCAGGCTGCTGGTTCGCCTATCCGTGGTGGCTCGATGAAGCGAGAGCGCCCGATTTCGCACGCACCGTCGACATCCACCGCAAACCTGGCTATGACCCGGCAGAACTGTTCCTGGACCCGGCGCTTCGCTGGCCGGCTCTGAAAGTTGGATTTCGGCTTCTTCAAAAAAAAGTTGGCATGAGAACATTGCTCGATGTGATCTCTACCGATCCCTCGATGGTGAGGGGGAGTCATGGTCGGCCGCCATCCGATGCGGACAGGGGACCTGTGGTCATCCGATCGTGGAAGCACTCAGCGAGCGCCATCGAAGCAGTCGATGTACATGACGAGATCATCAGGCGAGTGCTGAAGGAAGGGTAGGGACGGTTGGATCTTTCCTTGATTCAAGATCCCAACACCTGGGTCGCTCTGGCGACCCTCACGGTGATGGAAATCGTGCTCGGGATCGACAACATCATCTTCATTGCAGTCCTCGCAGCGAAACTCCCCGAGCAGAAACGAGATGCCGCACGAAGGATTGGTCTGCTCATCGCGATGGTCACTCGCATCGCATTGCTCTTTTCCCTCACCTGGTTGCTGACCCTCAGTGATGTGCTGTTCACGATCCTCGACCACAGTGTCTCGGGCAAGGATCTGATCCTGATCTGTGGTGGCCTGTTCCTGCTCGGCAAGGCGACCCATGAGATACACGAAAAGATCGAGGGTGAAGAGGATCAGGGAGCCGAACGAGGCATGAAGGTCAGTTTTCTCTCGGTGATGGTTCAGATCGCGCTACTCGATGTTGTCTTCAGCATCGATTCCGTCATCACCGCGATCGGGATGGTGGAGTCGCTGGCGGTGATGGTGGTGGCCGTGGTGCTCTCCGTGCTGGTGATGCTGGCATTCAGCGGTTCGGTCTCGCGATTCGTCGAGAGGCATCCCACGGTGAAGGTGCTGGCACTTTCCTTCCTGCTGTTGATCGGATTTGCGCTGGTTGCGGAAGGGTGGCACTACGATATCCCGAAGGGATACATCTACTTCGCGATGGGATTCTCGGCATTTGTCGAGGCACTCAATCTGAAGATCTTCAGACGCCGAAAGAAGAACGCCTGAAGCGTATCAAGGTGTTTCTTCCGGCTCGGGTCGGCCGGGGATGAGGCGACCTCGCTTCAGATCGGCACCGCCGGGAACCCTGTGAGACTCATCGAGCAGCCGCGATACTGTCTCCTCGCGTATCGATCCGGCCGCGTCATCAAACAGGCCATGCTGGCGTGGCGCAGACACTGGCACCAGATTTCCGGAGCCAAGCCCGAGCAAGCGGATCCCCTCTCCGTCGAGATCGATATCGGAAAGCAGTGATTTCACCGCCTCGTACAACGGGCCAGGTTCCTGTGCCGGGGCAGAGAGAGTGCGGCTTCGATTCATCGTGCGGAAGGAACCGGTCCGAACCTTGAGTCGTACAGTTCTGGCGCGCAATCGCTGCTGTCTCAGGGATCGCGCGACTTCTTCTGCAGCCTTTCTGAGGAACTCATCGACCTTCCGGCCTGGCTGAATGTCATTGCTGAAGGTCGACTCCGTGGAGATGGATCTCGCATCACGCCCGCTCGAGATGGTGCGATCATCTTCTCCGTGCGCGAGGTTCCAGAGGTGTTGCCCCGGACCCTCTCCCAGATGCTTGACCATCAGATCAAGCCCTGCACCACGAATGTCCCGAACCTTTTTCAGCCCGATGTGGTGCAGGGCTTCAGAGGTTCGTGGACCGACGCCCCAGAGTCTCTCCACCGGCAGTGGATCGAGGAGTTGCTGAATCCGATCGGGATCAACAACGGTCAGTCCATCAGGTTTTTCAAGATCGCTGGCGAGTTTTGCCAGGAACTTGTTGGGTGCGACTCCGACGCTGACGGTCAGTCCTCCGGTACATTGCTTGACGCGTGTACGCACCTCCCTGGCGATGGTGACAGCCCCGCCGAAGAGTCGCAGTGACCCCTCGATTCCGAGAAAGGCCTCGTCGAGAGAGAGGGGTTCTACTTCGGGCGTGAACTCCTCGAAGACCTGCATCACCAGGCGCGAGATCTCCTGGTAGCGGGAGCCTCGCGGGGATCGCCACACCCCCGTCGGACAGCGACGAAGTGCCTCCACCGACGCCATCGCTGAATGCACTCCGAACTGACGCGCTTCGTAGGAAGCGGTGGCCACCACACCTCGCGGGCCCGGATGGCCGATGATCAGCGGCTTTCCGGCGAGGGAAGGGTCATCGAGAATTTCCACGGCAGCGAAGAAGGCGTCCATGTCGGCATGGATGAAGATGAGCCTCGGGTCCGAGTCGAAGTGGTCCACCGCCCTCTCCTTTCGCTGGTTTCCTCTGACAGCCATGTTGTTTCCCCACGGCGGGGGGTCAAGTTCCAGTTTCGAGGGGCTGGGTCCGTTGGCGTATCGGTGCGACTCTGGCTAGAATGCGCCCGGAAGGAAGGCCCATGCCAAGGATCACCCTCCCGGACGGCAGCCATCGAGACTACGACGCTCCCGTCGATGGGATCCGCATCGCCGGAGATATCGGTGAGAGACTGCTCAAGGCTTCGATAGGACTCAAGGTCGATGGCGAGATCCGTGATCTCGGCCACCTCATCGAGAGCGACGCTCAGGTCTCGATCATCACCTCCGGCAGCAAGAAGGACGACCCCGAGCAGGACGCGCTGTTCCTGGTTCGCCACTCCTGTGCCCATGTCATGGCGGAGGCGATCGAGCGCGTCGTGCCGGGTGCAGAACTGGTCTACGGACCTCCCACCGATATGGGGTTTTATTACGACATTCGTTTCCCCGTTGATCGGACCCTCAGTAGTGAGGATTTTCCGGCCATCGAGGAGCAGATGAAGGAGATCATCGCCGAGGATCGTCCCTTCCGGCGCTACCAGTTCGGTCGCGAGGAGGGCATGTCAAAACTTCAGGATGAAGGCAGCAAGTACAAGATCGATAACGCCGAGCGTGCCATCGAAGCGGGATCGGACGAACTCAGCTGGTATGTTACGGGGGAGCTCGGTACCGACTGGGAAGATCTTTGCCGGGGACCTCATCTTCCCAGCACCGGTCGCATAGGAGCGTTCAAGTTGCTGAGCGTGGCCAGCTCCTACTGGCACGGAGATGCATCGAGCGACAGTTTGACTCGGGTGTACGGAACCGCGTTTTCGTTTCCCGCCCAGTTGCAGCGCCACCTCGATCAACTGGAGGAGGCGAGACGTCGGGATCACAGGGTCATCGGCAAGAAGCAGAATCTGTTCAGGATCGATGAGGAGGTGGGTCAGGGGCTGGTGCTCTGGCAACCCGGTGGAGCGGTGGTGCGGAGAGAACTGGAGGAGTTCATCCGATCACACCTGATCGCTTCAGGTTACGACATGGTCTACACGCCCCATGTCGCCAAACTGGACCTGTACAGAACCAGCGGTCACTTCCCTTACTACCGTGAGAGCCAGTTTCCGCCGCTGCTGGCGGCCGAGTTCCTCGATGCTATCGCTGACGAGGGGTGCAGCTGCGCCGAACTCTCACACAGGATCGGGGAGGGGAGTGTCGAGGGTTTCATGTTGAAACCGATGAACTGTCCCCACCACATCAAGATCTATGATGCCGAGGCTCGTTCCTATCGAGACCTTCCGGTTCGACTCGCCGAATTTGGAACCGTTTACCGCTGGGAGCAATCGGGTGAACTGAATGGACTCACGAGGGTTCGTGGATTTACCCAGGACGATGCTCATATCTTCTGTACAGAGGACCAGGTCGGTGAAGAGCTGCTCGGCTGTCTGAGCCTGGCGAAGCTGGTGCTGTCGACACTGGGCCTGGAAGATTACAGGGTTCGTGTCGGATTGAGGGACACCGATTCCACCAAGTACATCGGCGATCCTGCTCGATGGGATCGAGCCGAGGAGGCGTGCCGTCAGGCAGCTTCGAGCCTCGGAGTGCCGTATGTCGAGGAAGTGGGGGAGGCAGCATTCTATGGCCCGAAGATCGATTTCGTGGTCAAGGATGCCATCGGACGTGAATGGCAACTGGGGACGGTTCAGGTCGATTACAACCTGCCGGAGCGGTTCGATCTCAGTTACACCGGATCTGACAACTCTTCACACCGTCCGGTGATGATACACCGCGCTCCCTTCGGTAGTTTCGAGCGGTTCATAGGAATCCTCATCGAACACTTCGAGGGAGCGTTCCCCACCTGGCTGGCTCCTGAGCAGGCGAGGGTTCTTCCCATCTCGATGAAGCATGTCGATTACGCACGGGGCATCGTTGATCGACTGGTTGCGGTGGGAATCCGGGTCACCCTCGATGACTCCGATGAGCGAGTCAACGCCAAGATCAAGGTCGCGGCCGATGAGCGAATCCCGTACTTGCTCGTGGTCGGTGGGCGAGACGAGGAAGCCGAGACGGTGTCGGTACGACAGCGTGGTATCGGCGACAGAGGCGCGATTCCCGTCGATGCGTTCATCGATGAACTGGTTGCCGAGGTACGCGAGAGAAGGCTGCCGATGGCGGCCAAGGAGGAGGTCTGATGCTGTTTGCAGTCAGTGCCGGAGAATTCTTCCTGCTGGTGACATGTCTGTTGATGGTGGTGGTCTTCCCATTGATTGTCGCCTGGCTAGGGAGCCGTGAGGAGAACAACTCTTGAAGGTGGCAGTGGTCGGCGCGACCGGTGTGGTCGGACAGGAGATGTTGCAACTGCTGGAGACCTCGCCGCTGGGTGAAAATCCTCCACGCTTGCTTGCCTCTGCACGTAGCGCCGGCAACAAGATCTCGTGGCGAGGAGAGGAACTGACAGTCGAGGCACTCGATGAGGGTATCGACCTGTCCCAGCTCGATGTGGCGCTGATGGCAGCGGGTGGTTCGACTGCTCGTCAGTGGGCGCCCCGTTTTGTCGAGGCTGGGGTGGCTGTCGTCGACAACTCCTCTGCGTTCAGACTCGATGACACGGTTCCGCTGGTGATCCCGGAGGTGAACCCTGATGTGGTTCGACCAGGGCCATGCATCATCGCGAATCCGAATTGCTCCACCATCATCTTGCTGCTGGCACTGAAACCGCTGATGAAGTTGAAGCCGGTGCGTGTCATCGCAGACACCTATCAGGCGGTCAGCGGCGCTGGTCGGGAGGGTCTCGATGCCCTGGAGCGCGAGGGGTCGGGGGGGGAATTTCGTCGCGGAGAGCCATTTCCGTTTCCGATCCATGGCAATCTGTTCCCGGCCATCGGTGACGTCGATGAAGATGGTGTCACTGTCGAGGAGAGAAAGATGCTCGACGAGACGCGAAAGATCCTCGGGGTGCCCGATCTGGTGGTGCAGGGGACTTGCGTGCGAGTGCCGGTGGCCCGATGCCACTCGATAGCTGTGACCTTGATCTTTGATGAGGAGGATCGCCAACGCTTGCAGCAGGCCATCGAGGCGCTGGATTGTGCAGAAGGGGTCGTATTCCAGGAAGATCCTGCTTTCGTGCCGACGCCAGCACAACTATCGGGCGTCCACGATGTTTCCGTTGGCCGGGTCCGTAGTCCCTTCCCTGACACCCTCCAGTTCTGGGTCGTCGGGGACCAGGTGCTCAAGGGGGCAGCGCTCAACACGGTCCAGATCGCTGAACTCTGGAGTCGGGCGAACTGATGGATCTGCTGCATGGATATCGTCTGGTGATCGGATATGACGGCACCGATTTTCACGGGTGGCAGGCAAACGATGGATTCCGGACGGTCCAGGGGGTTCTTGCCGACAGCGCAGCGGTGATCGTTCCCGGACCGGTCGATGTGGAGGGCTCCAGTCGAACCGACGCGGGTGTCCATGCCCTGGGTCACCTCGTCAGGATCCGCCTCTCCACCAGTGTCGACACACATCACTTTCATCGCTCCCTCCAGGGAGTGACTCCTGGAGATATCGATGTGGTGTCATGCGAGGATGCTGAACCTGGCTGGCACCCTCGATACGATGCGATCGGAAAGCGCTATCTGTATCGCATCTGGAATGCCCCCAGTCGACCATTATTTGGAGCACGAACCCACTGGTGGGTTCGCCAGCAACTCGATCATGAGCGGATGCAAGTTGCTGCCGAGGCGCTCATCGGCCGCCATGATTTCGCAGCGTTTCGTTCTCAATCCAAAGATGCGAAGGACGATACGATTCGAACAGTGCACCAGATTGTGATCCAACGCTACGGTCAATGCGTATCGATCCAGGTCGTGGGAGATGGCTTTCTCTATAGAATGGTTCGCAACCTGGTGGGCACACTGGTGGAGGTGGGGAGGGGATATCGAGACGTCGAGGACACTGCGAGGATCCTCGCATCCACCGACCGCGAGAATGCCGGAGTCGGCGCTCCGCCTCTGGGGCTGTTTCTGATGGAGGTTTTTTGTCAGGGGCAAGAGGTGCCTAGGTGTCAGTCGGGGCCTCTTTCGCTCTGATTCCGCTCATGGAATCCCCGTAGAAATCCGGGAATTCAGCCACCTGGTCAGGAATTTTGCCGTGGATGGGCCGCTTCCGTGGAACAAAAGGTGCTGCCGTGGTAAACCATGAAAGCGTCCGAATTGCCCCCGGAGACAGGGAAGAGCTGTTTTCAAGCCGTTTCAAGTTGCGATGTATCGACAGCGAGGTGCCCGGGCACCCTCGCGAGAGGAGTTCCGTTGAGTCTGACCGATCCAGACACTGACCCGGCCCCTGGCCCGCCGCGCATCGTCGCTTTCGGGGGAGGGACCGGCATGTCCTCACTGCTTGTCGGCCTCCGGGAGCAGCCAGTGGAGGTGACGGCGGTCGTCTCGGTCAGCGACGATGGGGGCTCGTCTGGTCGTCTTCGCAAGGACTTTGACATTGCGCCGCCCGGCGACATCCGGAATTGCCTGTTAGCGCTCTCGGGTCAGGAACCGCTCTGGGCACGCTTGCTCGACTACCGGTTTCAGGAGTCGGAACTGGCTGGACACTCCATCGGTAATCTGTTGATCACGGCGCTGACGAGAATCACCGGAGATTTTGATCTCGCCATTCGAGAATTGAATCGTTTGTTGCGAGTCCGTGGCCGAGTGCTTCCAGCAAATGGTGGAAAACTGACCCTCATCGGAACTCACACCGATGGAACAAAATCCACCGGTGAAGGTAGGATCGCCACCAGCGGCAAGCCGATTGTGAGCATCGAGGCGCGTCCGAGAATCGACGAGCCCGCAGAAGATGTTGCTGAAGCCATCGAGCAGGCACAACTGATAGTGTTCGGTCCAGGTAGTTTGTTCACGAGTGTGATACCCCCGTTACTGATCGAGGGAATCCGCCGGCGTGTCCTGGAGAGTCAGGCGCCAAAGGTCTACATCGCCAATATCATGACTCAGCCTGGTGAAACCGATGATATGGAATTGATCGACCACCTCGATGCGCTCGAGCGACACTCCGCTGAGAACCTCATCGATCAGGTCATTGCTCACGACGGAACTTTTCCGGAAGACCTGCTGGCGAGTTACTCAATCCAGGGCAGTGTTCCGGTCAGATACGAAGGTGGTCTCGAGCAGCGTGGGGTCAAGGTTTCTGTCGCCGATCTGCTCGATCGCAATGCCAGCAGCGCTCGTCACCACTCGGAATTACTCGGAATGATGATCAGTGAGTTCGCCCTCTCCATGCTTGGAAAGCCGGTATGAACCAACTGAGTCAGGTCATCAAGATCACCCACGATTCGGGGCTTCACGCCCGGGCATCGACCGAATTCGTGCGTCTTGCCCAGCGATTCGAGGCCGAGATCACGGTCACCAGGGTTGGCGGCTCGACCGTCGATGGCAAGAGCACCATTGCGATCATGACCCTGGGGGCGCAACTTGGTGACGAGATCAAGATTCAAACCAACGGATCGGATGCGGCTGAGGCGCTGGAAGCCCTCTCGAATCTGGTTCGGCACGATTTCCACGGAGTCTAGTTCCGGAGGGGAAGTTGGAGATCAGGCACGGGATCCCGGTCAGTCCGGGAATCGTCATCGCCGAGGCACTTGTTCTCGATTCGGAAAAGCTGCGCATCCCGCAGCGCTTCGTCGAGAAGGGCCTCATCGAATCGGAGATCGGTCGCTTCAAGCAAGCGGTCGATGATTCGAACCGCACTCTCGACACCGAGATCGCTCGTCTCGGAGAAGAGATCGAGATCCATGCACGAATTCTGGGAGTGCATCAAGATCTCGCCTCGGATCCAGTCCTTCATTCCGAAGTGGAACAGGCGATCCGCGACAATTCGTATACTGCGGAGCACGCACTCAGCAAGGTGATGAATCGCTATGTCAGAAAGTTACAGGATCTCAAGTCTCCGATCCTTTCGGAGCGGGTTCACGATTTACAAGATGTCGAGAAGTTGCTACTGAGCACCCTGCTCGGGAAGAGGATCGAGGGGCTCTCGAATCTGAAGGACGAAGTCGTGGTCATCGCCCACAACTTGACACCGGCGCAAACTGCGAAACTGGACCCTGAGATGGTCAAAGGGTTTGCCACCGATGTCGGAGGAAAGACCTCTCACACCGCCATCATGGGACGGGCTCTCGGGATCCCCGCGGTGGTAGGCCTCGAGGACATCGCTACGGCAGTGGTGGGTGGTGACCTGATCGTCATCGATGGATATCGGGGAGTGGTCGTCATCGATCCTGACGAGGGGCAGATTGCCGAGTACTCGGCCAGAGCAAGAAAGATGCAGAGTCTCGCGAAAAGGCTCAAGAGTCAGGCGAAACTGCCCGCCGAGACGATCGACGGTCATCGAATCGAGGTTCACGCCAACATCGAATTGCCCAGTGAGGTGAAATCTGCTGTCGAATGCGGTGCTTCGGGGATTGGTCTCTATCGCACGGAGTTCATCCATCTTCAGGCACCGACCGCAGGGGAGGAAGTCCACTTCGAGAATTACAGATCGGTGATCGAGTCGCTCGGCGGATTGCCTCTGACTGTGCGAACTCTTGACCTGGGTGGAGACAAGTTGCCTGAAGGGGGACTCGAGGAGGAAAATCCATTCCTCGGTTGTCGTTCGATCCGCTGGTGCCTCGCCAATCCAAAACCCTTTCGGGCTCAGATCAGAGCCATCCTGAGAGCCGGATTGCTGGGTCCAGTTCGGCTGATGTTGCCGATGATCACATCTATTTCCGAGCTGGATCGAAGTCTTCAGATCATCGATGAGGTTTCCGACGAACTTCGTGCCGAGGGGGTCGAGTTCGATGAGAACATTCCCATCGGGGTGATGGTGGAAGTGCCTTCTCTGGCATTGATCGCCAGCCACGTTGCGGGTCGAGTGTCGTTCCTCAGCGTTGGTACCAACGATCTGGTGCAATACACACTCGCAGTTGACCGCGGGAATGAGCATGTCGCCGATCTCTACGATCCCATGCATCCAGCGGTGCTGCATCTTATTCTTCAACTGGTTCGAACCGGTCAGGAACACTCGGTTCGTGTATCACTCTGCGGCGAGATGGCATCGGAATCGATCTATCTGCCCTTGCTGGTGGGTATGGGTTTGCGCGAAATCTCGGTCAGTCCACAACTGATTCCAGAGGTGAAGCAGGTGATTCGAAGTCTCGTCGACTACGAGGTGCGTGAACTATCTGCACGCTGCCTCCAGATGTCGGACGGGGAGCAGATTACCCGTGAACTGCACCATTGGGCCGTGGATCACTTCCCCGAGGTCGTGGACCGCTTCTAGGTCTGGGTCCGTTTCAGGCCTATTTGCGCCCTTTTCCTCCCTGTCGTACTCTTCTCGGGACCTTCCTAGGGCTGGTCCCACTCCGGTAGTGGTGCTCATTACCGGAGCGCACAGGTTCTGACCGATCCATCCAATCGGCGGAAACCCATCGCGCGTCCAAAGGATGCCGCAGGGAGGCAAGATAGTATGTTTGCTCGACAAAAATCTCTGATCGGTCTCGACATCGGTACAGACGAGGTCAAGGTCGTCGAATTGACCGAAACCGCTGAGGGACTCGAACTGACAGGTTTCGGATGGGGTCGCATCCCGACTCCGGAGGAAACGCTGGACACGGTCAAGGCTGTGCTCCGTGAATCGGGGATCCGAACCCGAAAGGTAGCGACAGCGGTTTCCGGCAGGTCAGTCGTGGTTCGTTACATTACACTGCCGAAACTCGATGAAGATGAACTGCCGGAGACACTCCGTCTCGAGGCGGACAAGTACATCCCCTTCGACCGTGATGAAGTCGCCATCGATGGCCACTGTCTCGAGGAGGTCTCCGAAGGGCCGGATGGTGTCACCGAGATGAAGAGCCTGCTGGTTGCAGTGAAGAAGGACCTTCTCCAGGACCACATCGATCAGGTTCAGGATCTCGGACTGATTCCGGTAGCCGTGGATGTCGATTCCTTTGCTCTCGGGAACTCCTTTGAACTCAGAAGCGGTGTCGGAGTTCGATCGGAAGATCCCGACCGTGCAGTGGCGCTCGTAGATGTCGGCGCCAGCAAGACCAACATCCACATCCTCAGGGGGAATGTCTCCTGTTTCTCTCGGGAGATCTACCTCGGTGGAGCAGATATCACCGAGTCAATTGCACGCCGTGAGCACCTCGATGAGGCGGAAGCAGAGGAATTGAAGTGCGATCCGCAAGGCAACGAGGAAATGGTCGCAAACGCGGTCCAACCCGTGCTCGATGAAATAGCCAGTGAGATCCAACTCTCCTTCGATTACTTCGAGAACCAGTTCGACCACAGGGTCGAGGAGGTCTTCATCAGCGGAGGTGCCAGTCGCACCCTGGGGCTGATCGAAACCTTCGAGCGCGTATTCGAGCGCGAGGTCAAGACATGGGACCCGTTCGAATCGATCAAGATACGAGAAGACCTCGTTGATGTGGATGCACTCGCTGACCACATGGTTCAACTACCGATTGCGGTGGGCCTCAGTTCTCGGCTTCAGGACTGCGTCTAGGCGCGCCAGGAAAGGATCGAACAATGATAAAGATCAACCTGCTGCCCGCCGATTTACAACGCGCTGCCAGTACTCCACGCACGGTTTTCTATTCCGTGCTCGGTGGAGTGGCTGCGGTTGCGCTGGCGGCGATTGGAATCTTCTGGATGTGGATCGCTCAAGGAAGCATGGAAGCGCGCGCAGAAGCACAGAAAGTTCAGGTCGCAGACCTTGAGCAGCGTGCTGGTGAGGTCGACCGAATCCATTCTGACATCGCCTTCTATCGCCAGCGCGAGGCCTCGATCATCGAGATCAAGACTCGCAGGATTCTATGGGCACCGAAGCTGGATCAACTGGTGGCACTGGTTCCCGACGAGATCTGGATCACGTCGCTGGCGGTCAATGTACTCGACGAGGGGGAATACCGCTGGGATCCCGGTAGCCGCCAATCAGGTGGCAGGGTGACGCTAGATTGCGTGGCTCTCGGAGACGATCCTCAGGCGTTCACCAGATTCCGCAAGGCGCTCAGTGAAGACAACCGATTTTACGGTGATCTCGTGGATGTCAGCGCCATGCCAGATTCCTTCTTCGGAGATTTTCTCGGATTCACACCGCTCTCCTGGGAGAAAGTGGAAGCGACCGAGGAGGAGCCGGAGCACTTCCGTTCCAGAGTCGGCATCGATCTGAAACCGCTACAGGATCCTCCTGTGGTGAAGGCACCTGCGAAGACTAGCGAGGAAAAATGAAATTTGACGAGAAGAAACAACTGCTGATCGTGGCTGCCTTCTGTGGGCTGATATTCTGTGGCGAGTTCGCCATCGGATGGGGTCTCAAGAACGACAACGACGTCATCTCTCGGGCGCTCTCGGAGCTTGATTCTCGCGAGGCATCAGCGCAGGAGAAGATCGCTCGTATTCCACAGATGAAGGACAAAGCCCGGTCGCTCTCTCGAATTGTCAGTGAATACACCGCGATCTTGCCGCAGAAGGACGAGGTAAGACGCGACGCATTCGTCGACACGATCACCGCTCTTTGTCGAGACTCGGGGCTCACCATCCTGGTAGCAGAACCGCTTCAGGTTCTCAAGAAGGGGACTGCAGCCCGAGGCAAAAAAAAGGACGAAGTTGTTGCAGAGAAGGATTCCTTCACTCGCCACAAGTATCGCTTCGAGATGTCAGGAGAGTTTGCCCAGTTACACCGTTTCATCAACAGTGTCGAGAATCACCCACGCTTTCTCAGGGTAGATGGAATCGAACTGTTTCCTTCAGGCGACGACAATGGACTGGTTTCCGCATCGGATCCGATCAAGCGACTTGCAGTTGTCATCTCTACCTATGTTTACGACGAGCCCAACATCCAGATGGAGGCGATCCAGTGAGCCATTTCAACGCCAAGTCACGATCTGTACTGGTTCTATTGAGCATCTTCTTGTGGATCCCCATCGGAGCGGACAGTCGCCCGATCGATCAGGTGAATGCTGCAGACGCTCAACCGAGCGAGTCCGTGGGCGTCGATCCAGAGCCCAATCCTGATCAAACAGGGACGGCAACCTCGGCGTTCGAGGAGGAGGCGAGGGTCGCTGAACTTCGTCGCTACTCGTCAGATGACATCCACAGGAAAAACTGGAATCGAGCTCTCAACGAGATCAGGGAACTGGTAACGCTTCGTCCCTACCATCCTGATTATCACCTGACCCTCGGGTTGATCCATCGGCGACTCGAAGGGGTGAACCCTGGTGGAATACACCTGGAAGAGGCGATCAGGAAGTATGAAGAATACACCGACTTTGGTGGCGAAGACGCCATAGCGGCCCTGTTGATGGCAGAAGCGTATGCCCATGTCGGCAACCGCGATGATGCCTTCCAGCATCTGGAGAGAGCCGCTTCGTACGGCATGAACATCGCCCGGGCCGTGCAACAGTTCCCCGCCCTCAAGGAGTTCACCAACGACACCAGATTCGTCAGGGCATCCCTGAGGTTGGAACGCTACAACCTGTCCAACATCGTCAGTCGAGACCCCTTCACCGGACCCTGGACCGGTCTCGGTCTCGGTCCTGGCCCCATGGTCACACCTGTGGGTCCTTTCGACCCGCTCCATCAGAGTGAATTGCTGGCCCAAGCACGTGAGGCGATGGACCGCGTCGAGTACGCAATTCGCAATAATGATCAGGTCGCTGCCATGGAAGCCTACGGTGTGATCGAAACCATCGGAGAATCGATAGCACGATTTGATCAAGTTGAGTTCTCCATCGAGTTGCGTTCCATCATGGAACGCCTCGTTGAAGTCGAAGAGGGGATTGACGAGATTCGTGTCGCCTACCTCTATGAACAGGCCAGATCCAAGATGGAAAAGATGAAAGTGGCCTTCAGTGAACAGGACTTCGATCTTGTTCACAGGCTGCACGGCGAGGTCCTCAGCATCGGTCAGGACATCGGACAGGCGGGGGAGTCTTACAAGGCAGCTTCCGTACTGGTGATCCAGGCCGCCGATCAGTTGCTGCAACGCAGTGAAGTCGTGCGGGAGTTCCTGGCCAAGCAGATCAGCGTTGAAGGTACCGTGGTGTCCCCGGTGGGGTCGTATGGCATCATCGACGGGAATCTGATCCCTGAAGGGGGACAGATTCGTGATGCTTTGCTCGATGAGGTCTTTCGAGACAGGGTCATCTTTCTCTATCACGGCGAGCTGATCGAACACAAGTTTGGAAGGTTTTAAAGAGCAAATAGTAGGCGTCAGGGTAGCCCTGGCGCCTTTTCCCATCGGTCCTCAAGAAACAATCGCCGGGTGCCGATACTTCATAATGAAGAGTTACCATCTCGGGCACTCTGAGTCAGAAATCCTGTCCCATACGGGAGGAACACAAGCAGATGAAAAAGTTTTCGATCCTTGCGACCCTTATCGTCGCACTACTCGGTACCAGCCCCCTCGAAGCCATCCAGTCGACAAGCGGCAGGGTGGATCTGGTCACCATTGATGTGAGGGACAAGGATCTAGCCGAGGTCCTTTCACAGATCGGCGAGCAAGTCGGTGTCAACATCGTCGTCGATCCTCAGGTATCGGAATCAGTGACGCTCTCACTCGATGCCATCGGGTGGCATGATGCACTCGAGATCATCGCTCGTCAGACAAACTGTGTGATGATCGAGCAAAGTGATCGCCTGATTCGTTTCACACAACCGCCATCTTTGAACATCGAGTTCCAGGATGCTGAACTTGCTGTGGTGCTGGATCTGCTCGCAAAGCAATCGGGAGCCAACATCGTCATCGCAGAAGATGTGGAAGGCAAAGTCAGCCTGATTCTCAGGGATGTCCCATGGCGTGAGGCGCTCGAAACCATCGTGAAAACCGCCGGCTATGTCGTGGTCAGCGAGCGCAGTGGAATCAGCGAGATTCTCAGGATTGTTTCCCCCGACAAGTTGATCCAGCAGCAGGAGACACGGATCTACAGGCTGCGTTACGTTCGCCCTCCCGAGCAGTACATCGCCATCATCTCGGACATCGACAAGCAGGCTGGTAATGTAACTCGCGACCTGTCGACCGAAATGGTGGGGGAGTTCACGCTTCTGAAAGCGCTCAGAAGTACATTATCTCCCGGAGGTGAGATGGATTTCGACAAAACGACCAACTCCGTCATCGTCAAGGACATCGCTCCTCGACTCGATGAGATCGAAGAGATCATCAAGCAGATCGATATCGAGCCAGCCCTCGTACAGATCGAGGTCAAGTTCATCTCGACCACCAGCAATGACATCCTGGAAGCTGGACTGAAATTCGATAACCCCAACACCCCCGGCAGAGACGGATTCCGTCTCAACGCCTACGGATCCTCACCTCTGTCCGGAATACCCGATCTGTCGGGAACCGGTGCCATCATCGATCCATCACTTGGCCCGGTGTTCCCGGGTTCGGTGGTTCACAATGGCGGTACCTGGCCCTTTGACATCGGAAACATGCAATCGATCGGTGTTCCGTACCAGGCGCTCGGGATCCTGGACTTCACGCAGACCCAACTGCTGTTGTCGATGGTCAAGGACGATGAGAACTCGAAGATCATCCAGCAGCCTTTCCTGACAACGCTCGACAACCACCCGTCGACCATCTTCGTCGGTGAAGAAGTTCCATTTGCGGTTCAGAACATACAGCAGGATCAGAATGGAAATGTAACGGTATCGATCGACGAGAATCCGCGTTCGCCGGTCAATGTCGGCTTCACACTCTACGTTTCTCCTCATGTGATTCCCGATACAGACATGATCGATATGTGTGTGATTCCCAAGGTTTCCACACTCGTGGGTAATACCTCGGATATCCCGGGTTTCGATCGATTCCGCTTCAGCGATCCGGGCAGTGGCAATAGCGCCTACATCGATATACCTCACGAGAGCAGTCAGACGGTTGTCACCTACCTGAGGGTGCGTGACGGCCAGACTGCCGTGATCGGTGGACTCCACACAGAACGTCGCATCGAGATCGAATCGGGAATACCGCTTCTCTCTTCGATTCCTTATCTCGGAGAACTGTTCAAGTGGAGAAGGCGTCAGTCTGAAGTCGACCATCTGTTGATCCTGGTGACCCCCAGGATTCTCAAGAGCAATGATGACACCGACGAAATCTACCAGCGGGCAATGCTCGAGGCAGAGCGCTGGGATTACTTCAGTGAGAAGTACGGTGACGAATCTGAAGACTCCGGGGACAGCGACGACGCCGTCGGAGTAACCAGCGACGCAGGAGCCGCAGGCCAGGGCTAGATCCCGGTCGAGTGACGATACAAGGGCCCGTCCGGCAGCACGCCGGACGGGCCCTTTTTGATGGAGGATGGGTGATTTCCTGTGTCCCGAGGCGGGTCTGCTGGAAGATTCGACCGGGTGCGCTACGCTGGTGCGAGTCCTGGGTGGTCCCCGGCATCTTCCCCAATTGCCTTCGAGCCGCCCACTAACTCGTGCCGCAGTTGCGGTGACATGCTGGAGTTCGAGGTGCCCGATGCGATGGCTCGTCCATTCACAAGATCGTGATGCCCTGGCGGTCGCTCTCATCGATGATGAGGGGCTGCTCTGGGAGTATCACGAGGAGGACCGCGACACCATCCGGACACTCGGCAATGTCTATCTGGGAAGAGTGGTCAATGTCGAGGCCGCGATCCAGTCTGCCTTCATAGACATCGGCGAACGTCGCACTGCGTTCCTCCACATCTCGGACCTGCATCCGGCCTACGAGGGAGCCACCAGGGTACCGGTCGACCAGCTGGGTGAGCGCCCTCCTCGTGAGCGAGGCGAGGAGCGGATCCAGGATATCTTGCGCCGAGGTCAGGAGGTGCTGGTTCAGGTCAGCAAGGAATCGATCGGACAGAAGGGTCCGACGGTGACCACTCTTGTCGGTCTCCCAGGACGGTCGGTGGTGTTGATGACCGGCTTGGATCGACCGGGGATTTCCAGGAAAATCATCGACGAGAAGGAGCGGGATCGCCTGAGGAAGCTGGCGGATCAACTTCCTGATATTCCAAACGCGGGGATCATCGTCCGTACTGCAGCCCGGGTCCTGGACCTCGATCAACTGACTGCAGAGGTCGAGGTGCTGGCCGAGAACTGGAAGCGGATCTGTGTCAGTGCCCAGGCGGGTGGCGGTCCAGTGCTTCTTCACCGTGAGGCGGACCTGCTGCTGAGGACTGCCAGAGACCTGGTCTCGGAGCAGGTCCAGGAAGTGGTTTTTGATGACCCCTGGGCGGCGGAGAATTTTCTCGAGTATCGGAGCCTGTGGAACCCGGGAGAGGTGGCACCTGTTCGGCTGCATCGTAGCAAATCGCCGCTATTCATGGAGTTCGGCAGTTCGCAATGTGTTGAACAGCAGATCAATTCCATCTACGATCGCAAGGTTGCCCTGGCGAGCGGAGGCTCCCTCGTCATCGATGAGACCGAAGCGCTGGTCGCCATCGATGTGAATTCGGGAAGCAGCACGTCAGAAAGTGATCTGGAGAGTACCGCGCTGCGGACAAATCTGGAGGCAGCCAGAGAGATCGCAAGAAATCTGCGGCTACGAGACATCGGCGGTGTGGTGGTCTGCGATTTCATCGACATGATGGAGATCGAGAATCGTCGAACCGTCGAAGATGAGTTTCGTGATCTGGTTCGCGATGACCGGGCAAAGATCTGGTTTGCGAAGATCTCGAGGTTCGGTTTGCTCGAGTTGACGAGGCAGCGGATCGGGCCCTCCAAGGATCGGGCTGGACGGGAACCCTGTCCAGCCTGTCTCGGTCGAGGGACGGTGCGTAGCGCCAGCAGTGTTGCCATCGGCGTGATCCGGGAACTGCGTCAGGGGATTGCGAAGTCCGCATCCGACGAGGCCCTGGTCACCGTGGGGCAACCGGTCAGGGATCTGTTACTGGGAGCTCGTAGGGAAGATCTCGACGCGCTGGAACTGGAGTTTGGAAAACGGATCGTGGTACTCGGTGGCCAGGATTGGTCCCCCGAGCGCTGGACGATCCAGTACCGCTGACCGGGTCAGCGTTGTGAAAGAGGCAGGATGCACGCGATCATTCGTGATGGCGGTCGACAGTACCGGGTTCAGGAGGGCGAGATCCTGTTCCTGGATCTACGCACCGCGGAACCGGGCAGCACCATCCAGTTTCCCGAGGTTCTGGCCATCGAGCCGGGACCGGGTGAGTTCGTCTGTGGAACTCCACTGGTCGACGGCGCCCATGTGGAGGCCGAGGTGATCGGTGAGGTGAAGGGACCGAAGGTGATCTTCCACCGCTTCCGTCGCCGCAAAAATTCCCACAGCCGCAAGGGGCATCGTCAACGTTACACCAAGGTCCGGATCGGAAAGATCGCAGGATAAGCCCACGGCTCCGCCGAGGAGCCCTCGACAGGAGTGAACCAGAATGGCGCATAAAAAGGGCCAGGGCGCAACGCGCAACGGCCGTGACTCCAACGCGCAGAACCGCGGTGTGAAGAAGTTCGGTGGTGAGAGCGTCATCGCTGGAAATATCATCATCCGCCAGTGCGGCACCAAGTTCCATCCCGGCATCAATGTCGGCATGGGTAAAGATTACACCCTGTTCGCTCTGACCGAGGGGGTGGTCCGATTCGGAACCAGGAGCAGGGTTCATGTCGACCAGGCGTCGGCGTAGTTCCCTCCTGAGTTGCGGATAGACAGATGTCAGTCCGATTTGTCGACGAAGGCGATCTGCGTGTGGCCAGCGGCCCAGGTGGCGCTGGTTGCGTTTCCTTTCGTCGCGAAAAATACATTCCTCGAGGCGGTCCCGACGGCGGAAACGGAGGTCGGGGCGGGCATATCGTGCTGCGCGCCGACCCCCATGTTCAGACCTTACTCGATTTCCTCGGCCGCCCCGTCCACAAGGCCCAGAAGGGTGCTGCCGGATCGGGTAAGAACCGCACCGGCGGCAACGGTTCAGATCTGACCCTGAATCTGCCCATCGGTACTGCTGTCCTCGACGCTACCGACGGCTCGCTGGTGGTCGATCTGACCGAGGCCGAGCAGACCGTGGTCGTGGCTCGCGGGGGCAGCGGTGGCAGGGGCAACCTCTCCTATGTCACTTCCACTTACCAGGCTCCTCGAGAGTTCACCCCGGGCGAGCCGGGCGAGCAGAGGTCCTTCCGGCTCGAACTGAAATTGATCGCAGATGTCGGATTGCTCGGCCTGCCCAACGCTGGCAAGAGCACCTTCCTCTCCCGGGTCTCTCGGGCTCACCCGAAGATTGCGGATTACCCTTTCACGACCCTCAAACCTCAGCTCGGAATCGCGGAACTGGACCCATCTCGGCGCATCGTGGTGGCTGACATCCCCGGTCTGATCGAGGGCGCGTCGCAGGGAGTCGGGCTGGGCGTGTCCTTTCTCAAGCACCTGCAGAGGACGAGGGTGCTGGTACACCTGCTCGATCCGTATCTACGGGATCTGGATGAGATCGTCGAGGATCACCGGATCATCCGTCACGAGATCGAGGCGCACTCACCGGTGCTCGCCAGCAGGCATTGTGTGACGGTCCTCAACAAATCAGATCTGCTGGCGCCGGAGCAGGCGGAGAGCCTCCGGGAGAGTCTCCAGAAGCGCCTCGGAGAGCCTGTGACTCTGATCTCGGGGGTGAGCGGGAAGGGGCTGGATCGGCTCATGGAGCAGATCTGGAGTGCCCTGCAGCAGCAGATCGATACGCCCTGAAACGCCCGATCGGGGGCCATCGGCACCGATCTGCTTCGCATCGTATTCTTCTTGGGAAGATCTGTGTGCCCTTTCGGGCCAGCAACCCACGGATCTCCCGGGAGACGTCATGGAATTTCACGAGATGTTGCGCCGGATGGTGCTCGAAAAAGCTTCTGACCTGTTCGTCAAGGTGGGGTGCCCGCCCTCGCTGAGAGTCGATGGCGTGGTTCAGTTCCTCGACTGCGAAGAGGTTTCACCTCGAGATGCCCAGGAGATCCTCGAGATCATCCAGGACTCGCGTCCCGATGCGTTGCCACAGAAACTGGACGTAGACACATCCTACGAGCTGCCCGGAATCGGCAGGTTCCGTGTCAACATCTTGCATCAGCGCGGACAACTGGGCTTCGTATTTCGCCATGTCACACAGACGGTTCCCAGTTTCGAGGATCTGAGTCTTCCTCGTGAGACTCTCGTGAAACTGGCAGAGCAGAAACGTGGGCTCGTGCTGGTCACCGGTAACACCGGCTCGGGAAAGTCGACGACGCTGGCAGCGATGGTTCACCACATCAATGAAACCGCCAATCGTCACATCATCACGGTCGAGGATCCCATCGAATTTACCTTCCGGGACCGCAAGTCGATCATCGACCAGCGTGAAGTGGGTATCGACACCGAGTCCTTCCCGGTAGCCCTTCGCCACTCCCTGCGGCAGAGTCCGGATGTGATACTGATCGGTGAGATGCGTGACCGCGAGACGATGGAGGCCGCCATCGCTGCGGCAGAGACGGGTCATCTGGTGCTCTCCACCCTGCACACCGTCAACGCGACACAGACCGTCGAACGGATCATCCACTTCTTCCCTCCTCACCAGCACGAACTGATCCGATTGCAACTCTCGCTGGTGCTCTCCGGGGTCGTGTGCCAGCGACTGGTGCCCTTCAAGGAGAATGCGGGTAGGGTTCCCGCACTCGAACTGATGATCAACAGTCCAACGATCCGGGAATTGCTGAGAGAAGGTCGTACCCACGAACTCGCCAACGCACTTCGCGAGGGAGAGCACTATGGATGCTGCACCTTCAACCAGTCACTCAGAAGCCTCTACCAGGCGGACCGGATCAGCCTCGAGGAAGCACTCTCCTATTCGGACTTCCCCGACGAACTCCAGCTGGAGTTGCGCGGCGTGGTCAAGGGCTCAGCGATGGGGGATTTCGACTTCGAATACTAGGCCGATCGACTGTGGATCGACCTCGCTTCACGGTATCCTCCCTGATGAATGGGAGGATCGATGCAGACCCTCGTCATCGATATCGGAAACACTCGCCTCTGCTGGCGCCATCGAGATGGCACCGGCGAGGTCCAGTCCGGTACCGCATCGCATGAAGCCATCGCTGACGTGCTCTCTGATCTGCCATGCGCAGAATCCATCGCAATCTCCTCGGTTGTGCCTGCTCATGAACCGGAACTGGAGAAGTGGCTTCGGCGGACCGATCGCCCGGCTGCACTGTGGGTGAGAAGCGGTGCGGATCTGGGAGATCGTGTTTGCACCGATGAGCCGCACCGAACCGGCGCAGACAGAGCGCTCTGCGCACTCGCCTGGGGAGCCAGCGGTGAGCATCGCTCCGCTGTCATCATCGATGCGGGCAGCGCCGTGACCGTCGACGCCGTCTCTGCTTCGGGACAACTACTGGGGGGTTGGATCGCTCCTGGACTGGGTGCCCTCGGAGCCGGGCTTCGCCAGGTTGCCCCATCGCTACCGGATCCCACCGTTGTATCCGCCAGCAGCAGCGACCCGGAACCTCGCCAGATGCTACCGTGGGCCAGTGACACGAAACTGGCCATCGGCGGCGGCATCGAGTCCCTCTTCATCGGCGGAATTCAGGCTCTCAGGGATCGGGTTCAATCGGGTCTCGGAGATGGTGCTGTCACCGTACTCACTGGAGGCGATTCCGACCTGCTGATGCAGGCACTGGAGCCAGCAGTCCTGCGTCCAGGGCTGGTTCTCGACGGTCTCGAAGCGTTATTGCGGGGAGCCGCCGATGCGCAGTGAGGGCTGGGTCGCCGAGGTGACGGGAGTGGGGCGCTCGGCACTCCACGGCATCATGATCGGAGGAGTGCCCTCGGCAGCGTGGCTGAAGCAGTGTTTCAGAGGAGCGGGAGATTCGCCACACGGCAGCATCCACGAGCAAAACGGCGAGGTGATCGACGACGTGGTGCTGTTGCAGTGGCCCGGTTCCGAGTCGCGTCACCTCATCACCTTGCACGGGAGTCCGCTGCTCAGTGAACGTATCGTGCAGAGATTCGAGCAACTCGGAGCGGTTCGACGCGACAGCGTCGACGAACTGTGGCCCACCACAATTTCCTCAGCAGCCAGCGAAATCGCGCAGCAGGCACTGACAGCGCTGCCGAACGCGCCCAGCGTCGAGGCGGCTACCTTCCTGCTGGAGCAGGCCTCCCCGGATGGCCTTGCCGGGTGGGTCGAGCGGGCTGCAGTCAATTTTCCTTCGCGCGATGAGATCGAGTCGATGCTCGGTCGCAGTGCCATCGGGATCGGTGTCTTGCAGCCTCCCAGGGTGGTGATCGCAGGGGTGCCCAACGCCGGCAAGAGTACACTCTTCAACTTGCTCGTCGGTGACCAGAGAACCCTCACATCGAGCGAGCCGGGCACCACCCGTGACCTGATCGATGCCCCGGCGAATTTCCGTGGATTTCCGATCCTGCTCGTCGATGGAGCGGGACTGCGAGAAGTGCAACAGTCGGTGGAACGGGAGGGAGTCCGACGGATGCGTCAGGCGATGCTGCAGGCAGATCTTGTCCTGCATCTGATTCCCCCCTCACAAGCGGGGACCGGTGCTGATTCGCCACAAACTACACCTCGCAGAACACTTGTCTTCCACAGTCGACGCGACGAGGATCGAGCGATGAAAATCGATGGTCCAGCGATCTCCGCCGTCACCGGCGAGGGCATCGACGAGTTGAAGGATCTGGTCCTGAGAGAGTTGTATGGTGTCGAGCGGATTCCGAGTCTCGAGCCAACCCTGTTCCTCGCATCGCAGCGGCGTATCCTGGAGGACGCCATCGAGGCACTCGAAGCGGGAGAGACGCCGAGCGAGTTGAGATTCGGGATCGTCCAGAGTTGACGAGAGGGAGCAGCAGATGAAGTCGGTAGATCGAGACCTGGTGGAACTCTCTGACCTCGCCCCGGAGGCGATCAGAAAACTCCTGCATCGTGCCGACCAGATGCGGACGCAGCAGGTGCCGCTGTGGCGAGATTCGGTGCGTCATGTCGGTCTCATCTTCGCTGAACCCAGTACGCGAACCAGCCTCTCCTTTGTCGCGGCGATCGATCGTCTGGGGGCTTATCCGTTGCAACTGGATGCAGAGAATTCCAGTTTCAGCAAGGGCGAGACATTGCTCGATACCGCCTCGACCCTGGAATCGATCGGTGCCGAGTCGATCGTGGTCCGCGACGGTAACGAGATGTCAGCCCGATCTCTGGCGGAGCACTGTGATGCAGGGGTGATCAATGCCGGTGGCGGAACCCGAGCTCATCCGACCCAGGGTTTACTCGATGCTCTGACACTGCTCGATGAGTTCGGCGACCTGGAGGGGAAAACGGTCGGAATCGTTGGAGATGTTCTTCGCAGCAGAGTGGCACGAAGTGACATCGTCGCGTTCCAGGCGCTGGGTGCAAGGGTCGTGCTGGTGGCTCCCGATTACTTTCAGGACAAGACTCTGTCGGAGGCGGGCGTCGAACTGGAATCGAAGCTGGACGATGCGCTGCCGCACCTCGATGCGATCCAGATGTTGCGAATCCAGAAGGAGCGCGGCGACGGCGACCCGGAGCACAACTTGCAGAATTATGTGCGAGATTATCGTCTCGATGAGCGGCGCCTTGCGCTGGCAAGACCGTCGCTGGTGGTACTGCACCCGGGACCGATGAACCGGGAAGTAGAAATCACATCAGGGGTGGCGGATGGTCCCAGGTCTCGAATCCGTCAGCAGGTGGCCAACGGCGTGCCGGTGCGGATGGCTGTGGTCGAGCGGGCACTCGGACAGGCCTCGGGATAGGCGATGCCAGCTGCAGGAAGATGGCTGCCGTGGATCACCCTGATGCTGGCTGCGGTCGTCGGCTGGCTGCCGGGAGATCGAATCGGTGAACTTCCCGAAGTGCTGCTTCGGCCCGGCCGTGATCTGGTGCTACATGCGGTCGGCTTCTGTCTCCTGACTCTCACCTTTCGTGGCTGGCGTGGACGCTACACTCCCACATCTCGCTGGCTGCCCGGTGCAGTGGTGATCCTGGTGCTGTTTGCGTTGATCCACGAAGCCGCCCAGGAACGGGTGCCGGGTCGTCACCGAGATCTGCAGGATCTCTTCGCAGACCTGGTGGGCATCCTCATCGGCATTGCGATCTCGCTGTTGATCTTTCGAGGAAAATCTGACGGAGCGACTGAATAGTCGCCGTGTATCGCCGTCATCTCCGTACAGGGTGTCTTGAGCAGCGATTCGGGGACAGATGGCCCGACGGTGCTGTCTCCCCCAAAGGCAGCCCAGATGGTATCCTGGGGGCGGTCCCCACTGTGCCGGTGCCGGTTCACAGCGCCGATGAGCGATTTCTGGAGGGAGTCCGATGATCGGTTCTACAACTCGATCTCCTGTGGTGATGCTGCTGGTGCTGGTACTGGCACTGCTGATTCCGCTCGATGCCTGGAGCCAGGCCGGTTCGCGAGGCAGTGCCACCCGGCCAACGAGCCCTCAGGTGCGGCCACAGGTGCGCCCGACGTCGCGTCCCCAGAGTCGACCGCAAGTGCGCCCGACTCCCCGACCGCAGACTCGGCCGCAGGTGCGCCCGACGTCGCGTCCCCAGACTCGACCGCAGGTGCGCCCGACATCGCGTCCCCAGACTCGACCGCAAGTGCGCCCGAATCCCCGACCCCAGACTCGACCGCAGGTGCGGCCGACTCCCCGACCCCAGACTCGTCCTCAGGTTCCATCCAGACCGACCACAACCCGCCCACAGGTGCGACCCTCGAATCGATCGAGCGGCTCCATCACCACGATACCCAGAACCACTTCAAGGCAGCCGCGGTCCTCGATCAGGAGCAGCGGGGTGGTGACTCCGACTCGGAGCCGTTCCTCGGTCGGATCCTCGACCAGCATCCGGGCTCGTTCGACAGTGCGGCCCACGATTCGTGTTCCTCGAGAGGTGATCCCGGCGGCGTTGCCGGGGCGGAAGCCACTTCCTGCTCTGCGTGATCGCAACCAGGATCGAGCGACCCAGGAGTTGCTCGGTACCGTGACGCTGCGGGATACACGAGGTCGAGTGTCCAGTGCACTGGGGACCACCCGGACGCTTCTTCGCAAGCCGCTGCGGACCAAGCCGCTATCGATGAGACCAGCGGATGCGACTCGAGATCTGATCCGAAGAATCGCGAAACCGAGCGGACCCCGGAAGCCGCTGATAGGCACGGTGACCCGTTCAAGGCGTGTCTCCCTCTCGCCCGGACCCGGATCTGCGCCGCCAGCTCCACCGGTTTTACCTGGGGGAGGGGCGTCGACAATTCCCGGCGGAACCACCGTCTACAACTGGCCCAGCACGCCACTACCGTGGTACTGCTTGCCCGGTTCCTCATACTACTACAGCACCTATCTGGGCAGCTGGACTCACCATGGTCCCGTATGGCACCACCCGTGGGCGGTCGGCTGCTGGAGCCCCTGGTATCTGCATCATCCAGATCCCTGGTGCCACGGCTGGGGACTACCCTGGAGTTACAGTTCGAGTGCGCACTTCATCTGGTGGCATCACGGCCGCTGGAGTTCTCGATACGGATCCTCCGTGTGGATTTCCACAACCTGGGCTGGTGGCGATGACTACTCCACCAGTGATGCAACCATCCAGTTTGCCGATGACGAGCCCATCGCGGAGTCTTCAGATCTGGAGATCTTCAGGGCGAGTCTCTGCGACGGGTGGCATGCGATGGCGGATGGCGATCCGGCGCTGGCGTTGCCGCTGATCGATGAGGCTCTCGAGGGCCTCTCAGATGTTGGACTGCCATGGCTGTTGCGATCGATGGGTCGCGTGATGGTGGAAGATGTCGAAGGTGCCGCAGAGGACATCGCCATCGCCATCGAGCTGGATCCTTCGCTGTTGTCGGTGCGCTGGAACGAACAGCGGATTCTTGGAGATTCGGCTCCGTCAATCCGAGCGCTTCTCTGGTCGAAACTGGAGCAGGACCCGGCGGACGTTTCGGCGGCCTTGATGATCGGGGTACTCTCGTTGCTCAGTTCCGAGGTGGCCGATGCACCTGCGCGTGGGGCGCTCTCGGAGTTATTGCTCGAGGGCCATGGCAATCAGACAACGATCGCATTGCACTCTGCCCTGCGAGGAGAGGACGTCCAGGAACCATCTGAGGCGGCACTGTGGCTGACGGATCCGGATTGCTCCAGGCTGCTGGAAGTGATGCCCTGACCGGCACTCACTGCAACTGTGCCGACCTGAAGGGAAGCGCCAGGCGGTAAAATTCCGTCGCTCGTGCTATCATTCCCCCGCGAAGGGGGGCCCTTGTCCCAGTCATCCGAGTCCATGGTCGATGTCGAGGCGCTGCTCGATGCGGCCCGTCTACAGGTCGACAACTCCCGGGCTCCCTACTCCCGCTTCCACGTCGGTGCTGCGCTGTGGAGTGATTCTCAGATCTTCGGTGGATGTAATGTCGAGAATGCCAGTTACGGCCTCACCCTGTGTGCAGAGCGAGGAGCCGTCATGAACTGGGCCGCTGCTGGAGCGCCTGGAACCCCCGGGGCCATCGCCATCGCAGCAAGAGGTGCAGATTCCGGAGAATGGAGCCTCGCGATGCCGTGCGGTGCCTGCAGGCAAGTGCTGAGCGAATTGCCGGGGTCAACGGAGTTGACCGTATGGATCTGGGACGGAACCAGTAGCCGGTCCGTGTCTCTCCTGGAACTGTTGCCTCACGCCTTCAATGCTGCTGACCTGAGATCCGACGAGGAGTGACGCCTTGGAAACAGCATACGAAAACCTGGGTAGCGAATCAGGAGGTATCGAGCACGAGTACGGAGAGGGTGTGCATATCCTCTCCGAGCCTTACTCGATGAGTTTGCTGTCCGAGATGTGCCAACCGAGCACTTTGCAGCCGCGCTTCAATGACCTTCTGGATACGATCTACAGGATCTTACTCCAGCGGATGCTGGCCCAGGAGTTGCCCAGAGTCGTCATCGAGTGTGACACCAATATGAAACAGTACTCGCCCCTGGGGGTGTTCCGTGGACAGGTGATCGATCGATCCAGTCGTGCTGTGACCGTCAATGTTGCCCGAGCGGGCACCATCCCATCGCATATTTGTCAGCAGTTACTTCACCAGGTTCTGGATCCTGAGGGAGTTCGCCAGGACCATGTCGTCATGGAGCGCACTGTCGATGAAAAGGGCGCGGTCACAGGAGCGGAGTTGTACGGCAGTAAGATCGGTGGCGATGTCGAAGGTCGATTCCTGTTCTTTCCTGATCCGATGGGGGCAACAGGTTCATCGCTGTTGCGGGTGATCCACCACTATCGGGAGCAGGTGGAGGGGACTCCTGCAGCGATCATCACCGCCCACCTGATAGTCACACCTGAATACATCAGGCACATGAAATCTCAGTTGCCAGGGATCAAAATCTGGACACTCCGCCTCGATCGTGGGGCGAGTCCAGCGGAGGTTCTGGGTATGATTCCGGGTAGCGATTCTCGGGAGAGCGGTCTCAACGAGGTCGACTACATCGTTCCTGGAGCTGGCGGTGTTGGAGAAATCATCAATAATTCCTGGGTCTAGATCAACTCGAATCAACCCGGTCAATCAAATCATTGCAGAAAGACAAGATGGCTATCGAGATGAAATACAAGATGAAACCTGAACCTCCACTTCCTCCACATCGGATGGAAATGCTCATCGGGGAGGAGGAGATTCGAAATCGAGTGGCTGAAATTTCTAGAGATGTGAGAGATCAGTTGGGAGAGTTGGATCCCATCATCGTCTGTGTGCTCAAGGGAGCATTTGTTTTTGTTGCGGATCTGGTGAGGCAACTCGACTTTCCATTCAGCGTCGATTTCTTGAGAGCATCGTCATATGGCAATTCTGTTGTCAGTACCGGTGAGGTCAAATTGGAACTCGACCTGCAACAAGCGATCTCGAATCGCCATGTCCTTGTGGTCGAGGACATTGTCGATACGGGTCTGACGGTTCAGTACCTGAAAGCAAACCTGGAGTCGCGCAATCCTGCTTCTGTATCGGTCTGTTCGCTACTGCACAAGCCAGCCAATAACGTGAAACTTGCTGCGGTTGATTTCTGCGGCTTCGAGATACCGAATGATTTCGTGGTGGGCTATGGACTCGACTGGCAGGGCTATTATCGCAACCTGCCCTTCATCGCCCAGGTCCATGAGACCGATACCTGATGGCGTCCTTTCGATCGAGCAGAGAGAGCGCGCTTACATCTACTCGCGCTCCGATCGCAACCAGTGCCCCGCTGGGCAGGCCCTCATCTGAGCAGCCTCCACCTGGCCAACCTGCGGTACAGGGTGGTCTTCGGTATGCCGAGGATCCTGGCTGCTCTTGCCTTGTTGCCCTCGGTCTCCGTCAGCACATCTCGCACAATTCCGCCGAGAATTATCTCCTCGAGCCTCCTCAGGTCCGTACCCAGTTCGGCGCGTAGTCTTCTCGCGATGGGGTGAGGAAGTCCATTTCGGCGTAATGATTCCGAAAGGTCCTCGGCGAGGATGCGTTCCTTGCCGTTGGCGGAGAGTCGCTCCATCTCGTTTCTGAGTTCTCTGACATTCCCCTTCCAGGGCGAACTGATCAGCACGGAGAGCGCATCAGGAGAGAAAGTGGGGATCCTTCGGTTTGTCTTGCGACAAAATCCCCGGAGGTAGTACTGGCTCAAGATTGGAATGTCCTGGCGACGTTGGCGAAGTGTAGGGACTTCGATACGAAGCACATCGACTCTGTAGCGCAGGTCATCGCGGAATCGACCTTGCTGGACTTCCTCTTCCAGGTCTCGATGAGTTGCTGCCAGCAGACGGAAATCCACTTTCTTTGTCTGGCTACTTCCAACCCTGCGTATCTCCCGTTCCTGGAGTACTCGCAACAATTTCGTCTGAAGTAGCCCCTCCATCTCACCGATCTCGTCGAGGAGGAGGATGCCTCCTTCGGCACTTTCGATCAGTCCTGCTCGTTCGGAGGTGGCCCCGGTAAATGCGCCACGAGCGTGACCAAACAATTCGCCATCCAGTAGAGTGGGGGAGATGGCGGCGCAGTTTTCACTGATGAAGGGACCGTTTCTGCGGGGGCTGAGGCGATGAATCGCCCGGCCCACCAGTTCCTTTCCGGTGCCGCTCTCGCCGAGGATCAACACCGTCGAATCACTGGAAGCGATCTTTTCCAGTTGCTGTAACATCCGGATCAATGGCGGTGAATTCCCGACGAACTCGGGAAATCTGTTGTGCAGCCGCTGCACCTCGGAGGGGAGCGCGGCGGTTCCAAACCCGGTAGAAGATACTTCTGGTCCCATCTTTCCTCCTCTTGGGCACAATCGCATGATATTGCGTAAAGTCAATACCAGGACCGTCCTGTTCCGGAGACCATCTGGACTCTCTCGATGCGTCTTGTTGACAGTTTTCGGGATGAGAGATAAGTTTCGGCTCCAAGGCCAATCGATTCCCCGGTAGCTCAATTGGCAGAGTAGGTGGCTGTTAACCACTTGGTTGTTGGTTCGAATCCAACCTGGGGAGCCATGATCGCCCTCGTCGGCAACGACGGGGGCGATCTCCTTTGATCCCTCGCTCACCGTCTGGAGTCGTGGTGAGCGATGAATCCCCTGACATGGTGGCCAATTCCTGAGAGACTAGACTCCACTACGGGTCCGATGGATCCGCATTGACGCTGCCTTTCCGGATGTCCCATGGACCATGGAAGAGGATGATCATCCAAGAACGAGCCGACCAGTTGTACTACCTGGTGACTGATTCCGATCCTTCTGCGCGAGTTGCAAGGACAGGTCAATCTTTGTTGATACCTGCACTTCTTGTGCTGCTCTGTTCCTGTTCTGCCAGAGACCATGCCATCGCAGAGCGAGAAGGAAACCGCATCAGAGCTGAAAAGGTTGCGGTGGTGGATCGGTTTCGACGGGAGCAACTGATCGATCCGGATGCTGCTGTATCCCATCGAGAGCCAACGCCAATGGAGATAGATGTTCCTGAATCCCTTGACCTGGCCACTGCGCTGACGATTGCGACACGGTACAGCCGGTCCTATCAATCTCAGAGGGAGTCGCTGTTTCTCAGTGCACTGTCACTCGGTTTGACGAGAAGGGATTTTTTGCGGCCCGTGTTCAATTCGACGGCGTCATTCACTGCTTCTGATGGATCTGACCGCGATTATCAGGACGTGGCAGCTCTTTCCATCGGGGGTAGCCTGATGCTCTTCACCGGCGGCAGTCTTGCCATCAACGCCAACTCGTCGCTGAACACATCTGATGATCCCCTTGCAGACCTCCAGACTGCGAATACATCCGCATCCCTGTCATTCAGTCAGCCCTTGCTCAGGGGAGCAGGACATGATCTCGCCTTCGAGTCGCTGACCCAGGCAGAACG
Source organism: Bacillota bacterium (assembly GCA_003973385.1). Taxonomy (GTDB): domain Bacteria; phylum Planctomycetota; class UBA8108; order UBA1146; family UBA1146; genus QNYK01. The sequence goes on from QNYK01000089.1 coordinate 58,378, forward strand.
CAGCCTTCTCTACAGGGCAAGAGACTTTGAATTGTATCGCCAGGATTTTGTCATCCAGATCACCGAGAAGTACTTCGGGCTCATCAGCCAGCAGAAAAAGCTCACGAATACACGAGAAAACATCGACGGGCAGCGATTTGCGTGGGAACAGGCAAAAGCCCTGTTTCGGCTCGGCCGTGGAAATAGCCTGGATGTGTTTCGTGCCGAGCAAGCACTCCTTGAAGCCCAGAATAGTGGTCTCGATGCTGAGCAGATCTTCAGTCTCTCGATAGACCGGTTCAAGATTGATCTCGGCTTGCCAACCAGCGTGGAGTTCGTCATCCAGGATAAATTTCCAGATGTGACTCCCTTCGAGATGGATCTCGACGGAGCGGTAGAGGCAGCACTTCACAACAGACTAGATCTCCGAACGACAAGAGATCAACTCGAGGATGCAGAGCGTGGACTCAACATCGCATCCAATTCACTGTTGCCATCGCTTGCCCTCTCATTGGGGTATACTGCTGCTGCGGATCCAGAATTTCGGTTTTCAGATCTGAACATCGACGATTCTGATGACTATTCCGTAGGACTCGTCATGGAGATCCCGCTCGATAGAAAGAGTCAGATAAATAACTTTCGATCAGCAGAAATATCGCTGGATCGGGCGCACCGAGAACTGGACCGCCAGCGAGATGAAGTCATCCTGGAGGTGCGTGATTCCCTGCGCACCTTGAAGCAGCGAAAAGACCAGATTGAATTGGGTGTGAAAAAGATACAGTCTGTGACCTTCAGCGTCGAGAAAGCGGAGATCGACCAGGTGCGAGGTACGGGGACGAACCGGGATGTGGTCGAGGCCACCAACTCTCTGACGGCTGCGAAGAATGATCAACTGGATCGCATCGTCGCCCATGAGATCCAGTTGCTGAGGCTTCAGAAGCAGTTAGGACTCCTCTTCGTGAATGAGGATGGATTGGTGGCAGAGTGACGATCCAGGCCAAGATGGCTTTCGGGGCCGGGGGGCTGCTGCTGCTGATGATCCTGATCTGGGCCTTCGGTGGCGACGATGGAAGCGGTACGCCCAGCGGCGGCAGTACCCCGGTTCGCCGAGGCACTCTCAAGGTCACCCTGACCGAGCGCGGCACACTCAAGACGCGAAATGCTGTTCATATTGTCTCCGAGGTCAAGGGTCGAACGGCGATCGAATGGCTGATCGAAGAGGGGAGCAGGGTCGAGAAGGGGGACATTGTTGTCGAACTCGAGAAAGAGGAGTCGCAGCGCCGGATCGATGCTCTCGAGGACAATCTGATCGGATTCGAGATCGAGTTGAACTCATCTCGTACCGAAGTGGAGATTCAGAGGGAGCAGAACAAGACCGATTCAGAGAAAGCACAACTGGCGCTGGAGGTTGCCCAGGTTGAGCGTGAGAAGTTGCTCTCCGGGGACATTCCAAAAGACGAACGACGCCTGAATCTGGCGATCGAAAAGGCCGAGTCGGAACTCACCCGCGCCGAGGGGCTATGGGAAGACATGCCCCAGATGCTGGAGAAGGGGTTTGTCACCCAGGACGAGTTCGAGCAGGAGCGCATCAATCTGAAAGAGAAGCGTGAAGGGCTGGTGACCGCCAAGCAAGATCGCGAACTGTACAAAGTGTTCGAAAAACCACTCAACATTAAACAGAAGGAAGCGGCAGTTACGGAGGCACTGAGAGGTGTCGAGCGGGTCGGGAAGCAGGCAGAAACGAAGATGGGAAGCCTGCTGGTAAAGGTCAGCCAGGATGAGCGTCGCTTACGGGCGTGCCAGGAAGAGTTAGAGCGTGAGCAATACGATATCGCGCGTATGACCATCTTTGCTCCCAGTGGAGGTATCGTCTTCTACGGCAATCCCGATCGCTCCTGGGAAGCAGAAGACATCAGGGTTGGAGAGAATGTCTATTTCAATCGTGTCATCTTGACCTTACCCGACCCCTCGGAGATGGCCGTATCGATCAACATTCACGAAGCGGATATCGACAAGATTCGCGAGGGGATGATCGCTGTGACTCGATCCGACGTGCAGAAGGATCGTGTCTTTCATGGCGAGGTCATCAAGATCGATTCTGTTGCCAACGCCGGGAATCGGCGCTGGGGTGATCAGATTCGACGCTTCAAGGTCGAGGTCAGTTTGCAGGGCAACGATCTTGATCTGAAGCCAGGAACCTCGGCCGAGGTCGAAATTCATACTGCAGACCTGGTAGATGTTCTGTACGTGCCCCTTCAAGCTGTCCATGCCGAGGCGGGGCGTTACTACTGCTTTCTCGATAACTCCAGGGGCAGTGAGAAGGCCGAAGTGACCGTGGGTCGATCCAATGACAGTTTTCTGGAGATCATCGATGGACTCGATGAAGGCCAGCATGTCTTGCTCTACAAGCCAGATTCAGCAACAGCCTCCAGTGGTGAAGAGATTCCCTCGCCAGAGAGATCTGTCGAGCGGGGTTCCAGACCGAGTGGTGGATCTGGTAATCGTAATCCAGGTGCCCAACGTCGTGGGCCTTCCTCCCCGTGAAGGCTCCCATCATCTCCTTGCAGGGAGTTCACAAGTATTACGGTGAACACGAGCCAAGACTCCACGTACTCAAGGGGATCGATCTGGATGTCGCAGACGGGGAATATGTTTCCATCACGGGTACCTCCGGATCGGGAAAGTCGACCCTGCTCAATCTGCTCGGGTGCCTCGATAACACCAGCAAGGGTGCATATCTGCTCAATGGAACAGATGTGTCCTCATATTCCGATGACGAGTTATCAAAAATCAGAAATGAGGACATCGGTTTCATATTCCAGAGTTTCAATCTGATTCCGCAGTTGACGGTTTTCGAGAATGTGCAGGTTCCTCTTCTCTATGGCACCCGCTCGATTGCATCCACGACCGATCTATGTCACCAGGTGATTGAATCTGTGGGTCTGAGTGATCGCAGCGAACATCGACCTTCGCAACTGTCGGGTGGAGAATGCCAGCGAGTCGCCATCGCGCGTGCTCTCATCAATGATCCGGTGTTGTTGCTGGCCGACGAACCGACGGGAAACCTCGATACAGACACCGGCGATGAAGTTCTGGCCCTGATCGATGATCTGCATCAACAGGGACGGTCGGTGGTGATGATCACCCATGATCCAGATGTCGCAAATCGGTCGCAGCGTAGGGTCGATTTACGAGACGGAATCATCGTCGAGGCGGGAGCCGCATGATCCCGCAGAAGCAACTGGAAATGGTCCGCATGGGATTGCGCAACCTGGTAGGCTATCCGATGCGAACAGTTTTGACGATGCTCGGCGTTGTCTTCGGGGTGGGGTCGGTGATCGCCATGCTCGCTCTGGGTGCTGGAGCCGAACGAGAGCTGCTCAAGGAGATCGGCCGACTCGGAATCCAGAACATCATCATCAACTCGATCAAGCCGGAAGAACCAGACACCTCCAGCCAGCGAAGCAACTGGATCAGCAGTTACGGGATTACCTTCAAGGACCACCGCCAGATCGTGGATACGATTCCAGGCATCGAAAAGGCATTGCCTGTTCACGTCAGCAAGAAAACGGTCTGGCAGGGTAGCAAACGGGTGGAGGGGACACTCTATGCGGTAACTCCTGAGCATCTGGATATGTTTCAACTCAATACATCGGTCGGAAGAAACCTGACCCATCTCGATGATGAGAAGTTGTCACGGGTCTGTGTGGTCCGGTCCGGGATGCTCACGGAACTCGGGATTTTTCAGGATCCCATCGGTTTTCCGCTCAACATCGATAATGAAACCTTTTACATCGTGGGAGTGCTCCTGGATGACTCGTTTCTCGGGTATGCCAGAAAGGCACTGTCGGTCGATGCCAAGAGCTCCGAGATCTATGTCCCTTACAGCACTGCACTGAGACGACACGGTACACGGTCGATCACTCGCCGAAGCGGATCCACCGAGGCCACCGATGTCGAATTGAACCAGGTTGTCATCTCCGTGACAGACCTCGACCAGGTGCTGGTGACGGCAAGAATGCTAGGGAGCCTGCTCGAACGCAACCACCCCGAGAAGGACTACGAACTTGTGGTTCCGCTGGAGGTGCTATCACAGCGTCAGAAGACGCAGCAGGTGTTCAATATGGCTCTTGTTGCGATCGCCTCGATATCGCTGCTGGTCGGCGGAATCGGCATCGCCAACATCATGCTGGCCACTGTCACCGAAAGGACCAAGGAGATCGGTGTTCGCCGGGCCCTGGGTGCTCGAAGGCGACACATCATCGCACAGTTCCTCACCGAGACGACCACGATATCGACGATAGGTGGGGGAATCGGAGTTCTGGTAGGGATCGGGCTGGTACAGGTACTGACCTTTTTCACCGGCTGGAGTGCTGCCATCACCCTCTCCAGCGTGGCCCTTTCCCTCTCCATCTCGATGGCAGTCGGCATCGTCTCGGGCATTTATCCGGCTCGACGTGCTGCTGGTCTTGATCCTATCTCGGCACTACGCCACGAGTGATTTTCTGTACTTGAGCGAACTCCCCATGAGTCCAGTCGCTGACTCAAGGAGTGAGCGCAGCTCCGATTGCAGTGACAGCAAGTGCTGTGGCGAGGATCGGATCGTCCTCCTTCATCAGGGTCCCAAGAGGATTGACGAAGCTCCCATCATTTCGTTGTCGATCCGAGAGTAGATTCGTCATCGGCTCCAACAATCGAGCGGCATCTCCGGAAGCGATGGCGACCTCTCCACGGATGGAGAGGTGATAGAAGAAGAGCACCTGTCCCCACCGTTCAGGATGGTCTCGAGGGATGCCGCCGGGGTGCTCCAGGTCGGGGTGAGAATCGAGCCAGTCGATCGCGATGAGTACTCTGGGGTCATCGGGCTTCACTCCCGCCGCCAGCAGCGCAAGGAGTCCCTCGCTGGTGGCGGTGGCATAGGGCAGATAGATGGTCCCCTCGCCATCCGGAGCAGGGGTGCTCTCGCCCTTGTTTGCGGCTTCCACCACGGATGAGAAATAGAAGCCACCGTCTCGTTGCATCCTCTTGAGGAACAACTGAGCCCGGGATGCGATTCCAGAATCGATGGCATCCGCATCTCGGAGTGCTTCCAGAACATGGCGAGTATAGGAAATATCCACATGGCCAGGTGATCCACCCAGTGGCAGCGGGCCGCCGAATCCCCAGGCTCCGTGAACCGGATGCTCGCGTCCAAATCCACGTCTCTCGGAAAACTGTTGAGACTGCAGGTACAGACAGATCCGTTCGATCAGGTGGCGGTCATCCTGCCGGCCGGCAGCGACCAGACATCGCACTGCGAAGGCACTGGAGTAGTTGGGATATTCAGCCACATCTGGATCGTTCAGTCCGACGACTCCATCTTCGTTGACGCTGCTCCGGATGAATGCGATGGCGCGCACCACATCGTCTGCATGTTGCTGGGCAACATCGGGCGCCATCTTGAGCAGTGTGAAGAGCACAAATGGGGTCAATGCTTGCCCGGAGCGTAGCAGACCATGGGTCTCGGAATGCCAGCCACCATCTTCTGCTTGCTGCGCCCAGAGATAGTTGCACGCGCGCTCGAGTAGTTGCTGGGGGGAACCAACTTCGGGGATGGGATTCGAAGTTGAACATCCCCCCAGGGAAATCACCAGGATGAGACTCAAGCACCTGCTGAAGCCGCTCCAGCCCATCGTCTACAGCTCTTCAGGCTTGCTCTGGGCATCGCGATCATTGAGCACGCGCAGCAACTCCTCGTCGCGGTCGGCGGTCAGGCACTGGATGACCGCTGCGGTGCAGAAGACCGGGCTGGTGATGCAGTGGTGTCCGGTCCAGCTGCCATTGGCGATCTGGATCTTGGCCATCCGTGTGTGCATCTTCTGCTTCCACTTTGGCCACGCGTCGCCCCCCTGGAGCACCAGGGACTCGCTGGTGAGCATGTAACTGAGGAACTCCTCGCCGCCGTTATTGCCGAACCCACTCAACAGCTGTTCATTGTCGAGCAACGCCAGCTGAGCCATGCTCTGTGCAAAGGAATCGGCGAGGATGGTGGCCTTCGGTGCTTCGATTCCGACCAATCTCAGATTTTCTTCGGTGTACTCGGCATCGGCCTCCAGTCGCCCCTCTCTCTTCGCTTCCTCGATGATCTGACGGGCCGCCCCCGCTTCGCTGGCAGCAGCGCGTTGGGATCCGGCGAAGGCGTACAGTTCGATCCCTGCGGAGTCTGCTGCCGAGGCTCTACCGGTTTCTGCATTGAAGTTATCCTTCTGATGCCCCCTGGCGCGGTCGAGCGCATCCATATCGACCGTTTTACCGGCAGCAACAGCCCATTCAAGTGCGGAACAGCCCACCGATGACTGCAGTACTCCTGCCCAGGAACCGCCTCCCCAGCTGCCGTCCTGTTTCTGCGAGTTCTGCAACTTGAGGAGGCACTTGTCGAGCGCCTCATCGACCGGTTGATGCAGAGGGTCAGACTCGGGGAGTTTGGGGAGGATCCGGGACAGGAATTGCAGCGTCATCGATGTGTCGATGAACTGACCCAGCTTGGATTGAGGCTGGGTACCCTGAAGTGTCGTGATGGAAGGCCCGTTGGCATCGGACTCGTTGACGACGCGGACCAGGTACTCGCTGGCCTTGCGCAGGTGATTCTTGTACTTCCCGGAGGTGGGATCGCCACCGACTCGAAGCAGTGCCATCGCCGTGAAGGCTGTCGTGGCAGGATCGGTCTGGACCTTGTGGGGATCTCGAATCTGCTGGGATGAATGGGAACCGGCACCCCAACCACCACTGTCGTGCTGTGCCTTCGCCAGCCAGTTGATCGCATCATCGATGAAGGGGGCCAGGTCCTCCTTGGGCGCGACGATGTGCGCCACGCCCACGGTGGTGGGATCTCCCGCGGTGGAATCTGCACCGGTGGCCCCACCGGTGGAGTCTGCGATCGGGGGTTTGCTGTTCGTGGCCGATTCGAGCAGCACCGTGACGCACCCCATCAGGAGTGCGAGCATCAGTGCCGTCAGTGAGGCGGGCAAAAATTTCATGGCATTTCCTTCCCTGTCGTCGGGCCGCTTTCGTGGTCTTGCTGATACAACAGCAAGGTAGGGGCCAGAGCAGAGTACTCGGAAGAAAATTTATCGTAATCCCCGCAGGTGCAGTCGAGGCAGAGAGATTGGCTCCATCTTGCAGATAATGCCGCGGCTTCCGGTGATGCGGAAGAGTGGAGTTCAACCCGGATGGGCTGAAGATACCTCAGATGAGGTAGAAGCAGCAGGGCCGGAGGCGATGCAGATCCAGCAGTACCTGGACCCGTTTTCGATGCCGTGGAGCCATGCTAGCCTGTCCAACCGCATTGTCGCATCGATGAGAGAGAAACGTATTCCAGCCTCGCCTCGCTTCGCTTCGCCAGCACAACATGGATAAGGAGCCTTCTGATGTCACAACATTTGCCAGGGATGCTTGGAGTCTCCAGAGTGCTCCGTTTGTGCTGTTTACTGCTGCTGATTTCACCGCAACTTTCGGGACAGGCCGGACTCGACCCCCGGTCGATGGCGATGGGAGGCACAGGAGTCGCGGTCGCCAACCCTGCCACGGCTGCCTTTTTCAATCCAGCAGTGCTCTCCATCGAGGAACGGCGACGCTTCTCGCTGGAGTTCCCCATCATCGGCGTTCGCTTTTCAGATCCCGACGATCTATTTGGTCAACTGGATGCCTATCAGGATCAGGGCCTCGCTCACGCCCTGCAGAAAAGCATCGGCGATGTCAACGCCATCCCTAGCGAGACAAACATCAGCATAGTCATCGACGATCTTGGCAATCTGAACGCTGCGCTCGCCGATCTTGGCGGTCGAGCCATCGGTGCGGAATTACTGGCAGGGGGCAGCACAGGCTACTCCGGGCAAGATTCTGCGGATCAGTTTCGCTGGCAGGTTTACGTGCTCGATGGCGCTCGACTGGGCGGCAGGATTTCCTATCGAGATGGAGACTATCTCTCTGGCTTCCTGGCCGCAGTGGATCAGGTCGATTTCGACAACCTGTCCAACAACACGCCAGCGCAGCTGGATGGGCTGGCGAGTTACCTCACCTACACCGTCGACGGGGTCACAGGAGAGGTGATCGGAGTCGAGTTGCTGGTTCCAGAGACTCAATCCTCACTGGATCACATCACTGCAATCCGGAAAGAGATTGGCGTGGCGATCTCCACGCGAATCGGCGATCTCGCCGTCGGAGTGACTCCCAAATTCACACGGTTAGAACTCTTTGATTACAGCGTCTCCAATGAGACAGCCAGTGAGGGTGGCTTCAACAGCGATGATTACATCTCGAATTACGAGGACTTCAATATCGATGTCGGCATTGCGCAGAAGTTGGATAACGGCTGGACTGTTGGCCTGGCAGCGCGAAATCTCATCGCGCACGAATACGCCGGCCATCGCCTGGTCCTTGCCGATGAATCAGACCCGATGAGTGGAGTCATGACTCCCACTGGAAATTCACTGGATCTGACACCGACAGTTCATCTCGGAGCAGGACGCCAGGAAGAGTGGTGGACCGTGGCGGTTGATCTGGACCTGATCGCCCAGGAGGGGCTGCTTCCTCAACTTCCACGGGATCAGTTTCTCTCCGCTGGTGTCGAGGTGGATCTGGCAGGATGGGGGCAACTGCGTGGTGGTTACCGACTCAACCTGGACGATAGCGGCCGCAATGTCGCGTCGGCGGGAATCGGGGTGTCACCCTTCGGACTTCATGTAGACATTGCCGTGGCAGGGAATCAGAACGAATTTGGAGGAGCAGTCCAACTGGGATTCCGGTTCTAAGACCCGGCCTCCCGCCTCCAGTGGGCACGATCACTCGTGCTGGTCTCCCATGCATCGTTCAATGCATTCCATCAACTGGATCAGGTCCGGCTTGGCTAGTGAATAGAAGATCTTTCTTCCACTCCTGCGGCTGACCAGAAGTCCAGCTCTCTGCATCAATCTCAGATGCTCGGATGCCATGTGATTCTGGATACCGCATTCTGTTGCCAACTCGCCGACGCTGAATCGGTCCCGTATCAACAATTGCACGATTCGAAGCCGAATCGGGTGGGACAGGGTCCTCAGGCAATCGCTTGCCCGCTCCAACTGGTGCATCGCAAGTAGTGGTGAAAGGTTGGCCTCATGCATGAAACCGATGATAGCGTCACAGTCGACACTACGATCGTGCTTTCCGCATCTGTGTAACGTCTGACCATGTGATAAATAGAATGTCTGTCAAGAATGTCAGGGTGAATTGCAGTTTTACGCAGCTGTATCTGGATGGAGATCCGATTCTTGTGCGCCGCGAGGAGCTTTTTCAGGGAATCGACGGATCCGCTTTTCGACCAGAAAACTGACGATGAGCGCCACCAGCAAACTGGCGATGACATCACTGACATAGTGTCCCCTCGTCTCGACTCGACCTGCGGCGCACCCGGCAGCGAGTAGCAGCATCACCGGCGCGGTTCCGAGCCAGCGCCTCGATATCGCGATGGCGGCTCCCCATGCAACTGCCGCATGCCCACTCGGAAAACACAGATCTGCCCCATTCCACCACTCTGGATTCCACCAGCCACCCTCCAGCATGACCGGCGTCCAGGATCCCAGTGGGCCGATTCCTGGATCAGGGCGTCGCACGATGACCTTGAGGATCTCTGCCGACAGCCCCGAGAGAGTCGCTGTGGCGACGATGGCGAGGGCTGCCGAACTGCGGGCTCTGTAGTGGCCGGATTTTCCGGAGAGAATCAGCAGTAGCCCGACAAAGAGCCAGGTTGGCAAGTAGCCGAGAGCGCGAAGGAGGTGATGAAAATCACCGAAAGTTGTTCCATCGGCAGGCATCCTGGAAGTGATGGCGCCGTCCAGGTACAGGGCGCAGATCAGCATCAGCACCGTCAGCACAGCCACCCAGCGTGGAATCGGCTCGATCTGCATCGGCATCTATTCCTCTTCCATCTCTGATCGAATTCTGGCGTGGAAAATTGTTCTTTGCCGATTTCTTTGCAAGAGCGTTCCGAGATTCTTCAGATGAGTGAACTCGAATGCCAGGCGCCATCGTTCTTCGCTGGCCCCGACCAGGATCAGGTCCTTGCCGGCAAATTCAGCTGCGATGAATCGAGTATCAACCAGGTCATCATAAGCGGATCGCCGTGCTCCGAGTTGCCTGGATGCGCAGTGAACGACCGGTTGTTCCGGCAGATAGAAGCCGAGCAGCGCCGTCCGGTCGTAGTAATCGCAAACGATCGGTGTCGTGGCTCCATCATCTCCCAGGGCTTCGGTGGCGAGGCGACGGACCTCCATGGCGAAGGATTCATGACCGGTAACTCGATCGATCGGAATCCTGATGGACGCAGAATTCCGTGACAACCAGCCGGACAGGGGTGGTCCCGACCAGGGCAAGGTCAGGAGCAGCAGCATCGAGAGCATCGATCGCAGCAGCACTCCACGACCGAGCCAGAGCGCCAGTTTGCCCCGATGCTGTGAATCGTACCAGAGTGCGGCAAACGGCAGCAGCCCTGCTGCTGCGCCTGCGGTCCAGTTCCCTTGTGTCGGTCCCTTCAAGGAGACCATCAGGTAGAAGATCAACAGCGGAACTGCGCTCCACAATGCGATACGAAGTTCCGGCTGCGGGTTGACCAGGCGACTCTTTTTCCAGGCCAGAATCCCCAGAACCATCGCCACCGCCAGCATCGGTCCGGGTAGCACGATGACCTGTAGCAGATATGTGAGCGGCCATGAGAACTCGAACTCGCTCCACGAAACGACGCCACTGTCGCCACCAGGAACGGAGATGTGTCCCAGTAAATGCTGGACAGTTGGCCAGCCGCGTTCGCTATTCCAGATCACCACCGGAGCCAGACCCGCGATCAACAACAACGAGCCCATCAGCGCGCCTGATCTTGCCCCGGGGCAACTCCACAGCTGTTTCCTCCAGGGCCAGATTCCTATGAGGATCCCCAGGCCACCGAGCAGCGCGGTGTACTTGGCCAGAAAACTGAAGCCGAGAGCACCACCTGCAATGCTCAAAGGAAGTGCGATCCCGCGGCCCTCTCTTGCACGCTGGACAGCCGCGACAGCCGCGACGGTCGCAAGGCTCCAGCCGACCATCATCGGCATGTCCACCGTCATCAGGGAGCCGCCGAGCTGGTAGCCGAGCGTGCACTGGTAGCCGATGGAGGTCAGCCAGGTGACCCGATTCGAGCCTCCCGAGAGTTGAAAACCGAGGATTCCAACGATGATGGCCACCAGTGCGTGGGCGATGTAACTGCCGAATCTGACGCCCAGTTCGTTGTCTCCGAAGATGCTTGTAAAGAGAGCGATGATGAGAGCCACTCCAGGACCCTTGGTGTAATAGGAGAGTTGTAGTTGACGCGACCAGTCCCAGTATTGAGCCTCGTCGCCACTCAACTCGGTCGGAAGGAGCAGTCCTTGCAGGACCACGCGAGCGACCAGCACAACCAGCGCTGGAATCAGGATCGCCCAGGCCGCGGATCTATTCAGCGACTTCATGGGGGTAATCTTTTCCGATCGTGTCATCGGGGACGATAAGTATATCGACCATCAAGGCCCTCCACTCAACACGATGCAGGGAACGTCGAACTCAGGGTCCCCAGTGTCGATGATGGTATCGATGGACTGTACCAGCGCTGGGATTTCGATGCCAAGATACGTCTCCTCTGAGCAACCCGCGACAACCTGCAGCAACCTGGTTCGTCCCCTCTTCCAGATGGAGCGCGCCGGCGTCGGTTCCAGCAATCGGATCTTCAGCAGCGCTGCACTGGCCTGAATCAGACCCTGCAGGTGGGTTCGAAGTGGATCGCCATCTGCAAGTGGTAACCATCGATGCTCCCATGCCTCGTGAGCTTCCCAGTAAAACTGATGGTTGAAAAGATCGATCCCGTGCAGGTATGCCTGGTCACTCCTCCAGTCGTCGCTTGCGATCGAAGGAGCCGGCTGAAAATTAGCATCCGGATGGTTTTTTCCAGGCAGGTATGGGAACGCAGGAAGAGGAGAATCCGGGGCGTATCGAGGTCGCTTCACCGAGTCCTTTCCTCTGGAGGTTCAGCGACGGTGGTCAACTACCTGCCGATGGCCCCTGAGGGATCATCTCCCGATTGCGGGGTCGTGACAAGGCGATCCAGTCGGTTAGCATTCTGGACCGGAGGTGTGCTGATGAAGACCAGATCCAACATCTTGATCCTGGGGCTCGTACTCCTTCTCCATCCTGGAGCCACGGCCGATGATCCGGTCCGGACCGACAGGGAAGATGCGCGCCCTCTCACTGCTCCCGAAGGTGAAGCGATGTGGCAGTTTGCCATCATGGGAGACCGAACCGGAGGACCTGCAGAAGGAATCCGTGTACTCGCCAGTGCAGTGAATGAGGTCAACCTGGTCGAACCCGATCTGGTGATGACGGTAGGGGATCTGATCCAGGGTTACAACTCCAGGGTAGAGTGGCTCATCCAGGCGAAGCAGTTTCAGGACACGATGAATCGTCTCAGTCGCCCATGGTATCCGGTGGCTGGAAATCACGACATCTACTGGCGGGGTCCCGACCGACCAGATGGGGAACACGAATCCGACTACGAGCAGCATTTTGGTCCGCTGTGGTACTGGTTCGAACACAAGGGATGTGCCTTCGTGATCCTCTACAGTGATGAAGGAGATCCAAAGACAGGGCGCAAGAACTTCTCTGACCCGGCCTGTCAGCGTTTCACCGAAAGGCAATTGCAGTGGCTCGACGGTGTACTGGAGAACACCGCCTCGCTCGAAAAGGTGTTTGTCTTTCTACATCACCCCCGATGGATTTCTGGCCATTACCCAGGAGCAAACTGGCGTGCGGTTCACGATCGACTGGCCGCAGCTGGCAATGTCGAGGCTGTATTTGCCGGTCATATTCATCGGCTCCATTACGGCGGAAATAAGGATGGGATCGATTACTTCACCCTGGCGACCACAGGGGGAGGGAAGGCGCATGATTATCCCGGTGCTGGCTGGGTGCACCACTGGAATCTGGTCACGGTTCGCCCGGGAGGTGTGGATGTCGCAGTGGTACCGGTCGGGAGTCTGCTCGATCCCCGCCATTTCACGCCGCAGCGAAGGGCGCTTTCAGAGCGTCTGCTGTCCGGGGACCTGGTCCGGTTCTCGGAAGCGATTCCCGCGCCTTCTTCACCGATCTATGGAGTGGACTCGGTGCTGTCTTTGAAGAACCCGGTAGGCTCGACGATTCGTATGCAAATCAAGAGCCCCGATGGAAGGATCAATATTCCAATTCCCGAGGTCGTACTCGGTCCAAATTCGACGCGGCAATTACCGGTAAAAGTGGATCTCGACGAGGTTCTCCTCAGCGGTAAGGGCGAGTTGCCCGTCATCGAGGTGACGATTCAATTTGATGACGAGCATCAACGAGGAGTGGTTGTACCGACACGGCGTGTCGCGATCAATCTCGATCATCGGCAGTGGGTTGCCAGAACTCCCCATGGTGGCCACCTCGTCCTCGCTGGTCGCGGAGAATGCGTCAAACTGACCTCGGCTCAAGTTCCGCTGGCGCAGGGCGCTTTCACACTGGAAGGCTGGGTTCAGGCGTCTGATTACAGCGGTCGCAGGCCGTTCATCGCCAAGACAGAGGGTTCGGAGTACGGGATTTTCCTGACCGACGCGGTGCCGAGCTTCATGGTTCATCTCGACGGCAAGTATCATGTCGTGGAAGCCGAGGGGGCTCACCTTCAATCGGATCGATGGCACCACATTGCAGGAGTCTACGATGGCGGCCAACTGAGGATCTATCTCGACGGAAATCTGGTGGGATCCAAGTCCGCCTCCGGGCAGCGCACCCTCAATCGATTGCCGCTGGTGGTCGGTGGAGATCCAGACAAGAACGGTAATGCAGTCGATACATTTCGGGGGACCATCGACGGTGTGCGTCTCTCAACAGGGGCTCGTTACCAGCAGGATTCGTTCACCCCTGCTGTCGATTTACCGGCGGATAGCCGCACGATCGTGCAATTGACACTCGACAGATCTCTGGCCGGAATGGTTCAGGTAGAGGCGACCCGCGGTAAGGATCCCAAGGTTGCAAGGATTGTTGGTGATGGACGCTGTGTGGGTGGTAGCGCGATGCTTCCATGAACTACGGCTCAGTTCAACGGGTGGTCAAGGCCGTGTCATCAGGGACAGGCATTGTGCTCGATGCAATCGAGTCCGTCCTCTGCACCGGGGTCTGGCCCACAGGTCCCGAATGGGCTCGGGACTGCAGCACCGCCGACGTAGAGATACTGAAACAGGTATACAGCATCACCGATGGTGAGCAATCCGTCGTCATTGATGTCATCGGCATCTCTGCAGGATCCAGCTGTTTCGAGGCCAGCAACACGATAGAGAAGCAGTACTCCATCGAGTAGGGATAGAGAACCGTTCTGATTCAGGTCACCGCGCAGGAAGTGTGGCTCAGTGACAGTGACGAATCCTCCAGTCTGAGTCGGAATAACTTCAAGAAGATTGAATACCATCACTGTATCTACCGGAGGAGAGCCCAGCAGGTCGGTAAAATCGATCGGAGTCGATGTTCCAACGAGGGCGCCACTATCGATCAGATAGTCCACCTCGAGTACTGGATCTTCAATGACCACCGGGATCTGCTCGAAGGGTGCGAACAGGTCCGTGACGCAGGCGACAGTGAATCCGGTTCCATTTGCAGGAGCGATGTTGGTAAAGAAAAAGGTAGGTCCTCCACCGAAGTTGAGCGCCTGCAGCGTGGCTCCCTGCCGGATGCTGGCTGCAGATCCGATGGACAGGACCAGGGGATCATGGCTGACGCCGATGCTGAATCCGTGAAGCTCTGCAGAAGTGGTGAGCAAGATGGATGTGGTGACGATGTCACCTTTGAATCCCTCACCGCCGATGATGGAAAGACTGGCAGATTGCGCCGTCAGTGAGGCCGGTGCAATGAGCAGCATCAACACCAGGGTCAGATTGATTTTAGACATTCGACAACTCCGAATTTGAGCGATATTCAAGCTTGCTGGAATCCCCAGAGACCTCTTCAAATCTCACTGTTCCTTCAGGTATACCATCTGGCTCGAATTCGTCCTGCTTGAGGTTGGATGCAGTTCGAGATTGGTCGGATTGACAGGTGGCGATTATTTTTCTGGGATTGTAACTACCTGATCGACTCCAGGGGCGATGAATGATCTCTCGGATCCGTCTCTCGACCAGGTGACAATTTCCGGAGCAGCAGTATCAGTCCCGAGTCCAAAGGTGATGAAACGTTCGGACTGTGACAGGTAGGAGCGGGTGCGACCGACGACTCTCCTTTGAATGCGTTCCGCCTGTCGGCATTCGATCCAGCTGCCAGGTGGAAGGTCTG
This sequence comes from Bacillota bacterium, assembly GCA_003973385.1. Lineage (GTDB taxonomy): Bacteria > Planctomycetota > UBA8108 > UBA1146 > UBA1146 > QNYK01. Next base: position 73,708 of record QNYK01000089.1, read on the forward strand.
CGGGGTCGATCCGAATCCAGTGATGGCCGGTACTTTGATCGTTGCGCAGCAGCCTCGCAGTGTCGCCAGCCTGGGTCAGCAGTAGATCAAGATCCCCATCGCCATCGATATCAGCATGAGCGAGACCACGGCCTATGGAAGGGGTACCCAGGGCACCTGTCTTCTCGGCGGGGATCTCCTCGAAGCAGCCATTCCCTGGACCTCGGTTCCAGAACAGTTGAGCCCCTTGACGGTACTCCTGGCCCGGTTGAACAGAGGAGATTTCCTCCTCGAGATGACCATTGGCCTGGATCAGATCCTGCCGACCATCGAGATCGATATCGAGAAAGAGCAGGCCGAAGGAGAGCGATTTTCGGCTCGGCGGGCCGATGCCCTCGTTGACCGATTCGTCGAGGAAGGGGCTTCCTTGTGCCTGTGCCCGGTAGAGTCCCGTCATCTCCGCAGAGAAGTTCGCCACCGCGATTCCGATACTGCCGTCATTTCTGTAGTCGGTTGCATCGAGTCCCATCGCTCCGGTTGTTGACCCGTTTCCATCGTATGCCAGGCCCGTTTCTTCTCCGACTTCGTCAAAGGTACCGTCACCGCGATTCCTGAACAGAAAGTTACGGGTGGTGTCGTTCGCGACCAGTACATCGACATCTCCGTCGTCATCGATGTCAATGGGCAGCAACGCCAGAGCCTTGGCAACTGCTCGCCCTCCGTCGTCGATCTTCAGTCCTGATCGTTCGGAGGCGTCTGTGAATTCTCCCGAACCGTCATTGATCAATAATCGGCAGTATGTTCCCTCGAAATTGGTGGGGGGACCATACGCCCTGCCAACGCCCGTGAGTCGATAATCGACATCGATGTCTTTCTGTCGAGACCACTGAACATACTCACAGATGAACAGATCAAGATCGGAGTCACCGTCTACATCCAGGAAACCAGCACTGGAGGACCACGAGTCAGCCTCGCCGCAAATTGGAGAATCAGGGTTGGTGGAGGCAAATGAGGTGCCGGTATTGATCAGTAACTGATTCTTTCCGACCGCACAGATAAACAGGTCGGGATCGCCATCCCCGTCGATATCGCCGATCGCCAACCCGGTTGCGTAGCAGTCCGAGGTCAGGTTCCAGGCCTGGGTAGCCTCGGAGAAGGAGCCAGTTCCGTCGTTGATCCACAATCTCACCGTCGAGGTCTCCGGCTGCTCATCGCTCCACGGCCAGGGTCTACCACTCGCCAGGATCAGGTCTACATCTCCATCCAGGTCGATGTCGACAAATGCAGCACCACTTCCCATCGTCTCGGGGAGTAACTTCTCTCCGCGTGCACCATTTTCGTGAACGAAATCGATTCCCGATTCCTTGGTGATGTCAGTGAAATGAAGGGTAGGAGCGACGGTATTCACATCTCTGATACGAACAGGCACCTGATCACCTTGATCGATGTCGACGACAGTGGTTTTTTCCTGATTGATCCACCAGATGGCCAATCCGATGAGAGCCATCGCGACGAAAACCTGGATGCTGCCTCGAAATGCCTTCCCGATGATTTCATCGTCCTGATGTTCCTCCTCCTCGTCGTCGAGAAGGTCTTCTGGGTCGTCAGGGCTCATCATCTTCCTCCCGGCGGAGTGCTGTTTGTCTCTCGTTGCAGGTCATAGATCACGATGTCGGAGGCGGCATGATTTGCAGGAGGATTTGCAATTCTATGGGCAGAGATGGCTTCATCCCGTGCCGAATCGTCGGGTTTGTACTTCCGGTGAAATCCACGGTGCTCTCTCGCAACTTCAGCATTGCCCATCAGGTCATTGAGTTGAGCGAGGTTCCAGTGCGCAGTCACATTCTCCGGATCTTCCACGAGTGTCTTCTTGAACCAGGAATTCGCCTCTTCGAGCCCAGCATCCTGGCCTTCTCCATCTTCACGGCGAGCGAGAGCGAAGTGAACCGTTCCCAGTTCATTGAGAAGCCTCACATCTCGGGAGAAATCGAAGCCTCGGTTTCGCGCGTCGGGGTATCGTGTCTCGACCAGTCTCGTCAACGATTCCAGCGCTTCCTGGTAGTGCCCATTTTCACGATTGACCCGAGCTCCGAACCAGTCGAGGGTCCAGGGCAGAGCAGCAGGGGAGTGCCTTCCTGCATCCGAAAGCGCACTGGCCGCATCGTCGATTCTTCCGGCACGAATCATGGCACGAGCGAGGTTGACATGACCATCTGCATGTCCCAGGTCAACAACCTGGTGAAAGGCCTCACTTGCAGAGACCAGTTCACCTCTCACGGCACCCATTCCACCTTTTCGCAGTAATCCGATTCCGTAGTCATTCCAGCGCATCCAGAGTGGATGTTCATCTTGTGCAACGGTCCCCTCCCCGGAGCCGATGGGGAAGGAAACCTCATCTTCTCCCAGGGTCACGATGGGAAGATCGTTCACACCGGGGTCTCCTGGCTCAGGAGGCCGGAAGATGTTCAAGAAGTGAGTATCGAACTTTCTGTACAGCGTGCGAATCTTCACGGTGAGCATGCCGCTGGCATCGTCTGGCACACTGAGTCGGTAATGAATGGTGTCGGCTGCCCCTGGCGGAATCTGGTGGTTGTAGAGGGCGACGAAGATGTCCTCTACATTTCGCTGGTCGATCCGGCTGCCGTCTCTGCTCAGGACAAGCGCGTTGACAAAATGAGACCATGGATCCACGACGCCAGTTTCATCCTGGCTACCACTGTGGCCGATGGTCTGACCATTGAGAGTTACATCGACCTCGACCCATACCTGGTTTGAATCGACAGTCCCCTGGGTGAAATGGTGTCCCATTCCCATGGTGCGAAGCACCGTTTCTATCAGTATCGTCTCTCCGGGCTGCAGGGTGGGTGTACCAGGGCCGATCGGGCCCTCGAATGGCGCGTTCACATCTTCACCCCTGCGGATTCCAAAAATATCAACACGCAGCGACCCCTCGATAAACTGCCTGTGGGCTTCAAGAGATTCGAGGGTCGTGCCGACCATCGATCGCATGGCGGTATTCGCGCCCAGGAACAGGTGATCGTGAATGCTCAGCACACCGGAGCCGTCGAAATCCCTGGCTCCGAAATCGGTGCTGGGGACCAGCGGCATATGACAGCCGTTGCAATTCGCCTGTGCCTTCGGCGGGTAGTAGAAGGAAGCGACGCCATGACCACTGACGCCACTCAATAACCACGAGTCGTAGTGGTTCTGCCCCCTGAGGAAACGGTATTGATTCAACTCTTCAGGGATGTGGACCTTGTGGCAAGTGCTGCAGAACTCAGCAGATTGATGCAGGGGCTTCAGGTAGGTCCGCTTGTGAAAGGAAGGTTTCGCCCTGATCAACTGGCGGTTGACGAAGGTGAGCAGGGGCGATTCGCTCAGTGCGAAGGGGTACAGGTCCGGTTGTCCGATCAAGAACTCCGAGTTCCCTCTCGGGCCTGGAATCGATTCGATGGCGTGGCATACGGTGCAGGTGATCCCAGCCTGCGAAGTAGGATCGTTGACATCGTCGTATGTTGGATTGTCGAAGGCTCCACTGAAAAATGGCACAGGGTCATGACAGCCAGCGCAGAACCTGGCTGCGTGAACATTTCCGTCTCTCTCCAGGAGTACCTTGCGCGTGTTTCGAACGCTCGCCAGGTAGGCAGGATTATTGAAGGAACTGAATTTATGGGCAGACTGACTCCAGAGCGCATGAGCAGAGGGGTGACACTCAAGACAGGTATCGTCGCGCATGAGGCGAGAGTCGCTGATGAACTTTCCATCGACGGTCCTGGCGAGCGACGGTTCGAAGTACTTTTCACCCTCGGAAGGGGAAGCGCCTTCCTGCCCCGAATATTGATGCCATACGAGCATTCCCCCGGTGAAGAGCAGCGCAAGGATGCTCCACATGATTCCAGCTGACCAGTTGATCTTGGGACCGGCGAGCCGATGCAGGACAAACAGCCAACCGGCAAGGAGAGGCGTCGCAACATGAGCAAAGTAGTAGATCGATCTCCAAAATTCTGAGCGGACCTCGACGATCCCTTCGAGGCGCATCAGTAGCAGCCCGGAGACCAGCAGCAGAAGGCTGACCGTGAAGAGGGCCAGGCCCGCCTTGACGGCTCGCCGATTGGGGTGAGACCAGGAGACGCTCAGGTGCCAGAAACCAAACAGGACCAGCGGAACGATGAAGAGCATCCCGAGCCCCAGGTGCCCCAGAAACATCCACTGGTAGAAGGAATCCTGCAGCAGATCGCCGGTCCAGTCCTCGGCGATGGTGATGGTCACCAGATACACGGAATTCATGGAGAGGATCGCAAAGAGGCCCAGCACCACCACTAGCCATGGCCTCAGAGCGGCGGTGATGGGCTCGCTCCGACGCTTACGCGGAGGAGAATTGTTACCCTGTTCCACAGTTTCGTCGGGCGGTTGATCGTTCACAGTCTCCGGTTCCCATCACCACCATGGTGATTTCGGTGGTCATCATGTCGGTTTTGGAGCATCCCGGCAAGTACAAGGACCTCAGTGGAGAATTGATGGCTCAATTCGGGTTCTGACCATGAACTGATCTTGCTGGAGGGAAGGGAGGGCAGGTGGCCGCTAAGTTCAGCGCTGGTCGTGGAACTCGCCCGATCCCCCCGGTTCTGGATCACTCTCCGCCGGGGCCAGATTGTTCGATCTGCTGCTTCCACTGTTCCAGATCACCTTTGTCGCAAAACTGACGCCGATTCCGAGCCATCGCCACTGCTAGAGGCCGAAGATCTGCGACTTGAAGGACTCTGGTATCTAGTTTCTATCGATGCTTTTCGGACGAATCGTCCTGTGCGAAGAGAATCGAGGTGCCGGTCAACAGGATCAACATCGACAGAGCAACGGTACGAATCATCACCGTCTCCTGCTCCTGAGCGGCAACATGGCATTCAAGAATGACCGGCTCAGGGCAGGAACTTGCCCGGGTTCGCCAATTTAGCAGGTAAGTATTCTTCGATGACATAGTTCAGGCCCCACATCGCCAACGATTGCTGCTCTGCCCTCACACCCATCTTGAGTAGTTGTTCGAGAGCAGCACTCCACTTCTTCTTGCTCTGGAAGAAGGGATCGTTCTTCAGGGCATCCTTGGCTCTCTTTATATCGACATCTTTGAGTGGATGGGTGGGGAGCTTGTAGTCGATGATGTCCTGGGGAGTGACTCCCAGGAATGACGCACTCGGAACACAGAAGAAGCGATTGATGTGTGCTGCATTTCCAGAACCGACCTTCAATGTCCGATAGATATTCGAAATTCCATAGGGATCACAATCAACGAAGGCGTAGACGGGAATCTTCTTCTGGTCGCTCAGCTTCCGGATGAAGCGCCGAGTCGATCGGGTGGGGACGCCTGCCATGCTGACAAGGATGCAATCCGCACTTTTCCAGAACTTGTGGCTCTGAAGTCGCTGGAAGATACCACCAGTCTCTATCGCGAGAACAAACTTTGCATCGGTCTCGAAACTCAGGTGTTCGACCGATGAGGGAATTGAATAGGCACCACTTCCAAAGCGTGTGCAGTCGATCCTTTCAATCTCCCCGCTATCGAGATCGGGATCGAGCACCACAAGTTCACCGGCAACTGCACCGCCGTGTTCATCCGGGACAAATCTCAACTGTTCACGGCTGACATCGTCAACAGAGAAGAGTGCTTCGATGTCGTCCATCACCGTGTCTGATTCGGATTGATCGGTGAACTTGGCCTCTGCCCAGTTCTTGGATTGGTAGTAGACATCCCGCTTGGTTGCAAAGTCGTTCGTCTGTACCAGTTCCCTCGAGAGACCCATCATCCGAAGCGTCTGCGCGAAACCCTTGACCGTGTTGACGGTCAGGGTCCGTTCCTTACGGGCTCGCCCGATCTCCAGGTAACCCTTTTTCTTGTCGTAAGAGACATTCGATAGGCTTCTGACGGGAAACCGCAGCATCGGTTTTCCCTTCCTCATGATCTTCTTGTAGATCTCCTGTGCAGTTCTTTCGATGCTGTCGACGGTTTTCTTGTCGCGGCGAGCGTTCTCTCTCTTCACGCGATCGATGAAGGATTTGGCGATTTTCTTGCTCATTCTATTTCCCCCTCACATCTTTCTGCTTCGTTCGAGGACATCGGCGAGTTTTCCTTCAGCCTTGGTCCTCTGGGTATCGCTCAGTTCCAGGATTTCTTGCAGTGCGATGCCGATCTGAGGGATATAGGTCTTGATGTAGTCCTTCTTGCGTTCAGCGTCAGCGAGCCGACGTTTCTTTCGAAGATGGGTGGCCAGTTTTCGGCCTGCCTCCATGATGGCCAGGCGCATCTCCTTGAGAATCTCATCGTAACTGGCTACCGCTTTCTTGCTCTCCGATGTGAAGGGGACCCAGACGCTGGCTATATGCAGGATGATGGCCAGCGAGCCTGTCGGTAAAGCTCCTCTGGCTTGCTGAACCTCGTAGTTCTTCCATGGCGAAGCGACGATCGACTGGGTTATTGCACATGCGCCCTGCTCGTACTGGAGGGGGACTCGATTCGCGAAGCGGTAGATAGAGGCCAGGTCATCTCCGGGAAGGTCTCCTCCCCATGCGATACCTGCCTCGACCTGGAACGGATTCCCCCGGTAAACACTGGGCTGGCGCGTCACTGTGATGACAATTTCTGGATTGAAGTTCCTTCGTAGAGTTTTTCCCATCAACTCTTCACCGATGGGCGAGAGGCAGTTGGTGGGTGGGGCCATGATGCGGGTGGCAGCGATTCCCTTGTGCAGAATTTTCACATCTGCAGGGGATAGCCTCTTGGGGTGTCGATCGGTGTCGATCCTCCGCCCCAGTCCCTCGGTTTCGTCGCTGAACTTCCTGACTACATTTGGAGTTACCCGACAGAACTCCTGACACATGAAACCGCTCACGGTGCGTGCCGAGGTTTCCTTCATCATCTGCATCAAGATGCCCAGTTCTACACCGTGCGGATGTGGGAGAATCTCTCGTGGAGCCTCTGGCAGCGACTTCGACACCCTGTCCCAGATGACGGGCTCTTCATCTATAGGATTGATGTACTCGATTCGAACATGAGGGTTCGCCAGTGATACCTGATCGAGGAAGGAATCGATGGAGTGCTTCCCCTTCTTGTACGTGCCTTCAAGTTCGATCTGGACCTGGGTGCCGTGAGCCCAGTCCACCTCGATCTCAACTTCCTTCTTCACCATCGGTTGGTTCTTGGCCATGTCGATGGCAAGGAAGAGTTCTATTGCGGGCTTGCGACGAGAGGTTCGGCTGATCACCCTCATCGGTTTTCCGGTCGTCAAGTTGCCATACATCCCCGCGGCACTGATGCCGATTCCTTGCTGGCCGCGAGTTTGTTTTCGGGCATGGAATTTGGAACCGTACAGAAGTCGCGCGAAGATTTTCGGTAATTGCTCTCGTACGATTCCGGGGCCATTATCGCGCACGATCACGACATGTTGATCGGGATTGATGGCTTTGACCTCGATGAACAGATCGGGGACCACGCCGGCTTCTTCACAAGCGTCAAGCGAGTTGTCGACTGCTTCTCTGACCGTGGTCAACAGGGCTCGGGCGGGGCTGTCAAATCCAAGAAGATGGCGGTTCTTTGCGAAGAATTCGCTGACCGAGATGTCCTTCTGTTTCTTTGCCATCTCCTTTGCCATCTCACCATCGATGGTCGCAGAAGATCGTTGCTTGGCGCTCCCCGATTTCTTGGAGGCTGTTTTTTTTCTGGCCTTTCTGGTGCTTTTTGGCTGCGGCTCCGAGTCGAAGAGCCCGCCTTGCCTCCTGGAGGTGGCTTTGCTCGCCTTCTTCTTGGTGCTCTTGCGTTTTGCCTTGCTGGTCTTCTTGTTCCCAGCCCTGGCTTTTTTCCGGGTCAACCTCACTCCTCGTCATGATGTGGTCACGGTTTCGGCGGCCCGATGATCCTATCTGTTTCTGCTTCTCGATCCTACTCTTCCGGCCAGATCACGAAGGACTGCTCTTCTTGGCCTGCAGATGCGAGGGCTTGACGAAGATGAGGCGGCCGGATGTCGAGGGTCTCGAGCTGGTCGCGGTCTATCCAGGCCAGATTTTCGACCTCGGAAGTGCCGTCGACTGCCGGCTCGAATCGAGCGGTGGATCCCTCGCTGGGGCAGCAGCGGTAGATCAAGGCGATGACATGGTGATCGGGGGGCATCCCGGGCGAGCGGTGCTCGTGCAGGCCAGCGATGAACTCGCGCAGAAACGCGGGACGCAAATTTTCCACCTCGAGACCCACCTCTTCTCGGATCTCCCGGCGCAGCGCTTGCTCCAGCGTCTCGCCGTGATCGACATGGCCCCCGGGAAGGAAGTACCAGCAGCCGTCGGGGCTGGTGGCGCTCTCATCACGGGCCCTGAGGAAGAGGATCTTCCGGTCATGTTCGATGGCTGCCCGAACGGTGATGGCAGGGCGTCGTTTGTGCCTGCGTGAGGAACGGGTCCCCTGGCCTGGTTCGGTTGAGGGCACAGGAGATCTCCTTTCGATCGAGGTGGGGGGGTTGCCAGAAAGGTA
>QNYK01000023.1 GCA_003973385.1 Bacillota bacterium
CCCCGGGGGGCGGCGGACCGGCCAAAATCGCCCCGCCCCGCCCCCGGCCCGCGACGGTCAGGGGGCTGGCGAGGTAGACCTGACCGGGCCCCGATCGACCGGGGAAATTCCGGTTGATGGCGCTGACACTGACCTGGTCTGGAGTACGACTGACGCCAGGGCCTGCATTGATACACGCACCACAAGATGGCTCGATCACCTGCGCTCCCACATCCTCGAAGATTTTCAGGTAACCCTGCTCTTCACAGTATTCCCTGACCTCCTGAGATCCGAACTGAATCCAGAACTCGACGCCCTCGGCGACCTGCAGCCCCCGACTCAACCCGTCACGGAGCACCTCGGCATACATATCCATGTCTTCTTTCTTACCCGCGGTGCAAGAGCCACCATATGCGATGTCGATATTGACCCTCTGTTCGAGCAGCGATATCTCCACCCCGTTTCCTGGATCTCCGGGGAGCGCCACGAGCGGTTCGAGCGATGCGACGTCGATGACGATCTCATGGCAGTAGGCTGAGCCTTCATCACTGTAGAGACCCTCGCAGTAGGACCTGGCCACATCCGCATCGATTCCCCGTTCAGCGACCAGGAACTCGACCGTCTTCTCGTCGGGAGCGACGATTCCGCTGAAGGCTCCCACCTCTGCAGCCATGTTGGTCATCGTCGCTCTCTCATCGATGGAAAGAGCTTCAACCGCAGCGCCGCAATACTCGACCATCTTTGCTATTGCGTGGCCCTCAGTGACATAGGGAGTCCTGAGGATTGCCAGCATCATGTCCTTGGCAGTGATCCCCGCCGGGCGCTCTCCGCGCACCTCGATGCGTACCGTCTCCGGCACCGTGGAATACACATCCTGGGTGATCCAGGAGTTGAAGATGGCGGTGGTACCGACACCGAAGGCGACACAACCAATGGCTCCCGAATGCGGCGTGTGAGAGTCGCTTCCGATGATCAACTGGCCAGGCAGAGCGTAGTCTTGCAGAATTTTCGAGTGACAGATCGCCTCGGAACCACCGCGTTCGGTCTCTCCATGCAGGGTGATCCCGTAATCACGGGCAAATTCCTCCTGCTTCGTCTTCAACTGCTCCGCGGTCTCAAGCAAACCCATCTTGCGTCGCTCAGGCGTGATCGCCTGCTCCAGAAAAGTCAGATGGTCGCGAAAAAAGATGATCGAATCGGGATCGGTCAGCGGTTCGCCTTTACCGACCTTTTCCTCGAACAAGTTGGCAGCCATCGGAGTGACATATTCGTGACTGAATCGAAGATCGGTCCGGAAAAATCCTGCATCTCCCACCCTGGCACTTTCACTGCCGACCTCTCCTGTTGAAGAATCCAGGATGCGACTGCGGGCAAATATCTTCTGGGTGATGGTTTGCGGACCATCGGTGAGTTGTGGTCCGGGGAGGTCTACCCTGCCCTGGAGTCTTGCCAGGTTGAACTCGAACAAGCCACCCCACTCGATGATCTGACTGGTAACAGGATCCCTACCGCTCGTGAACTCCGAGAGGGGTACCGCCTCTCCGTCGACGAGCCGCTCCAGAATCGTGAGATCCGTGGAGGTCAGCAAGCCAAGATTGAGGCAGTTCTGCTCGTATATCCGTTCGATATTCTCGGCGAAGACCAGCCTGATCCCCGCACACAGTTCTGCATAGGGGGAGGCCTCTCTGCTCGACCCCTTGCCACGTCTCTTGCCACTGACTGAGGCGCCGAATCCAGCTTCCTTGACCGAATTTCGGGTGATCGGAAACTCTCCCCCCGCCGTATACCCGACATAGGGGAACTCGCCGAGGGTCTCATCGTGGTAATAGCAGACATATGCAGGAGTGATCTCATCGGTGGAGATGTTGTCGCGGTATGGAATGGAGTGATCCAGTGGAAGGTCTTCTCCTGACAATTGCCGGGTGATCACACCTGCATCATCGACGAGGTGCAGCACCCTGCCCAGCAGGCGAACTTCTGTCGGTCGCCTGGAAACTTTCCTCTGCTGCAGTCGACCGATCAAATCTGACATTATTCACTCCACATTATCAATCCATGAAAACTGGTTCACTCGCAGCGGGTACATTATTCACCCATCCGCCGTTCCGTTCAACTCGTGAGGTCTCGAACCGTCCTAAATCCGGGGAGTATCTGTTTCTGGATTACCTCGCGGCTTGTGGAGTGCTCGCAGAAAGCTCCTTTCATCGAGTTGACTGCGATGCGTTCCAGATCATCAAGGCCCAGCCCGAACAGATCCATTGCCAGTTGCCACTCCCGGGTGAGGGTGGTGGCAGACATCAACATGTTGTCAACGTTGAGGCCTACCCGATACCCCTCTCTGAGGTATCGAGGAAATGGATGGTCTTCCAGCGCAGACACCGCCCCGGTATGAAGATTGGAGGAAAGACACATCTCGAGTGGAATCCGGTGGTCAAGGATGTACTCACCGAGAGTACCTCTATGAGCCCCCGGAACCGTATCGTCCTCTACCAACCTCGTGGCATGACCGATGCGATGTGCTCCACAGTGCTGAATCGCCTGCCAGATCGAGGAGAGCCCAAACGCCTCGCCTGCGTGAATGGTGATGTTGAAATTACTCCTGCGGAGGAACTGGAACGCGTCATTGTGATGGGCAGGGGGGTGTCCAGATTCATCTCCGGCGAGATCAAACCCGACCACGCCTCTGTCTCTGAAAGTGACCGCGGCCTCTGCTGATCGAAGCGAAACATCAGGATCCATGTGCCTGAGGGAGCAGACGATGATGCGGACGTCTATTCCGGTATCCGCGCACCCTGATGTGATCCCTTCAAGGACCGCCTCGAGTACCGCTTCAGGGTCCAGGCCCTGCTCATTGTGAAGCACCGGAGCGAAGCGAACCTCGCCATAAATCACACCATCTGCAGCGAGGCTTTCAACGTGCTCTTTCGCAATCCTGACCAGTGCATCCTGGTCCTGCATCACGGAAGTTGTGACGGCAAACCCTTCCAGGTATCTGGGCAAACTTCCCTGATCGGCACCGCGAAAGAACCACTTCCCCAGTTGATCGGCATCCGATGAAGGGAGTTCGATCCCCCTCTCCATCGCCAGTTCTATGATCGTTGACGGACGAAGCCCTCCATCGAGGTGATCGTGGAGTTGCACCTTGGGCAGATCATTGATCGATATTGCCATCACCGGTTCCTTGTCTTCATCACCATTTGATCATCCTGTGTCCATGATCACACCCTGCAACCCTGAACTGCCTGCAACCCTGAACAGCCTTGACTGCATCAATCTTCGCTGGATTCACTGACTCCTGCAGCATCTCCGGAGACGATACCTGGAAAAACAACCGCCGGATCTTCTCCTTCTCTCCTCGCTTCGATCAGCAATAAACTGCGTGTCGTGATATCGATCATGTCCCGTTGGGCTGCAGAAAGAGTCTCCCAGATTCGACGCTTGACCGACAGCGGGGCGGCGGCACTCGGAGTCCTCAAGGCTCTGGCGACTGCATCGTTTCGGAAATCGAGCGACTGGCTGCCAAAGAGCATCACTTCCAGTTCCTTCGCAAGCAGCAGTCCCCTCAACGACTCGACCTCGGTCCCCCCACCACCGCCCGCTACCAGCGCTCGACCATGAATGCCGACCAGCAGGGATCGCTTCTCCCGATCTCCATCCTCTTCGTCCAGGGTATCGATGACCAGCGATTTCACCACATCGATCAGATCCTCGGTTTGCGGCCTCGACTCGGACCGGGCCAGCACATCTCTACGTTTCAGCAGTTGCCTCGCCAGTTCCTCTTCTCCCTGCAACCAGGAGGTGACCACAGCTGCCGAAACGATCTCGAGCACGCGCGGCAGTAGTTCGGCTGCGATCCCCTGGCCATCGGTGAGGAGTAACAGTGCTCTCTCATATGCCGGCAAGATACCTGGCTGCGGCAGTGTCGTGACCAACTGCTCGTCATCTCCAAGTAGCACTCGACCGTGGGCAACCAGTTGTTGCAAACCGATCCGAACATCGATGGTCGTCAGCACATCTTCGATGTTGGCAGAATTGAGTCCTGTCGAGAGGTCCTCCGACCCGGCACGAAGAGCACCCTGTGCACCCCAGTAAACTGCGTGAGCTGCCGGGGTCCTCCAGTCGATGGGACCCAGTTCCTCTCCCAGCCTTGCCATCAGATCCGGTGACATGTTCAACTCGCCTTCGATCAGCCTGCGCCTGAGAAAATCTTCGACCGCCTGTACACCTTCTGGTTCGAGAGTCGGAAATTTCTCAGCCACCCCGGTGCTCAAGGCCATCTCGGGATCACTAGCAGCCTTCTCGAGACGACTGATCAGGTCGGAATCGGTCACGAGCCCCGCCGACAACTCCCGAACCTGATCGGGAGATCTGGCAGCGCGGTCGAGAACTTCAAAATAACGGGATGCATCTCGCCCCGGCGGATGACCGAGGATGGTCTGCCAGCGCTGGCACAGACGCCTCTGGTAGTACGGGGCAGCTTCGTCCTGAAACTCGCCGATCTTGAACCAGAACAGATATGAAAGTTGCCTGTGGATTTCCAGGCTGTGAGGATTGGCCCGCAGCCCCGGCCCGCGAAGCAAGTCGATCGCCTCACGGACCCAGGCCCAACGCTGTTCTGGATCACGACTATCGAGTGCCATCTCGAACGCCAGCAACCATGCCTGAAAGTTCCATACCCTGGGAAAATAGGGCTGAAGTTTGGTGATCCAGTGTGCCAGTTCCATCGACTCGTGTAATAACCCCTGGTCTCTGCGCTCCAGCGCACGCAACCACAGGGCATCAATGGCCCAACCTCTGAACGCACCCAGTGTTTGTTGCATCAGCAAGACATCCGCAGGTACTCCCGTTGCACTGGAAACGGGCAAGGTGATTCCATCATTTTCAAGCCCTCGGTCGAGCGGAATCGTGGTCATCGCTGCGGCGCCGATCAGGATCGATGCCAGTAGCAGCGGGATCGCCTCGGATCGCTGAATCATCTGTCAGCCCCCAGACCATGCTCCTTGCGAGAGCTGATCCAGAGTCCAGTCAGCATCGTGACTCCTGCCCAGAGCAATCCGATCCTGGCCAGCCCCGACAGCACCTCGCTGTTGGTCACGACTTCACCTGCGGCGACCCGGTCACCGGTGACATGCTGATTCCAGGTCGCCAGTTGGCTGAAGATCCAATCGCCCCCTTCAGCCAGTGCATCGAGCACGATTCGAGAAGGAGCGTCCTGTCCATGATCGTGGTGAGCAGCATCGTTCGACTCTTCAAAGGCTCCCGAGAATCCACCACCTGCCGCTGCGATGAGAAAACAGAACACGAACAGTGTCGCCACTGGCAGGCCGAGAAAGGTAGACACCGTCAACCCCAGCGCAGCGATGAACGCACAACGGATCCACAGCAATAACTGGGACCGGATCAAGGTGGACAGATGAGATCCTTCCGGAACACGAAGTTGAATCGCATCGGTTCCGCTCCAGTTCACAGATGGAATGCGAACATCCTCATCGACTGCGCCGAGAAACTCGATTCCGATGACGATCTCCCGCTCACCCTCGAGCGCCTCTGGCAAGGGAACTCGGAACCTCAACCCGTTGCGGATCAAGATCTCCAGCGAGGATGCTCCCATGTGAACCCTCATGCGAGCGCGCTGGGACCGATGCGCTCTCCCCATGGAGGGACGAAATGCCAGTTCGGTCCCCTTGCTCAGCCCGGTCGAATAACTGAATCGGTAATCGGAACGACCACCCCTCATGACACTTCTAGATAACCTGTCGAGCCGAGAATACGCGATACGGAGCGCTTCTTCATGATCGAGGCGACCCCAACCTGCAGGATCCTCCAGCTTCTGAAATGCCAGGTATTGCTCGATCTCTTCCGGTGTCACCTGCAGTTGCTCTGGTGGCACCAGCGAGACCGCAGGAGATTCCATCAACACCGTGTTACTGCTGGAGACCTGTCCCGAAATCAGCACCAGCATCAAGGTCGCTGGAAACAACAACGTGAAACTGGCGGCCAGCAGCCCCAGCCACTTTCCAGGTAATACCGACCACCGACTTCCAGGCTGCACGACCAGAAACCGCATCCTACCCGTCACGATCTCATCGCAGAGACTTCCGCAAGCCATCAGCGATGTCAGCAGGATCACGACGGTGGCAATCCACAACTGGCCATAATCGAGCACGATCTGGAGACGAGCAGACGCTTCCGATGCGTCCTCCACCAGTAGCGGTAACAGTGCCAGCCCGACGAAGAGAATCGCACCTCCAACGGGCAGTACCCCACGACGCCACCCCTCAGCGAGCAGGGTGCGAGCGATGGAGAAGATCGAAGCACTCTGCAATCTGGATCTGAGTACTGCCGTGACCAGTAATGCCATCAAGAACCAGGCCAGAATTGCCATCAGCACCGGCATCAGGAGCGCCCCTCAGAACCACCGAGAAAGGCGGGAAGTTGGCCCCCCATTCCAGCGCCAGAGGTCGTCTCCCCGCTATCGCGCGCCTCTTCCACCGTCTCCAGAAACATCTCCTCCAGGCTCCGGGATCCTGGACCGACCGAGATCACTTCAACCCCTGCTTCCTCGAAGTTCTGACGAACAGTGGCCAGTACCGCCTCGTCTGGATGCGATGTGGTCCACAGGGTTCGATCATCCCTGGCCAGGATCTGCTCGATCGATCCGGAGGCCTGAACCTTTCCGCCGTAAAGGATGGAGACACGATCACAGACCTGTTCCACATCGGCCAACAGGTGGCTACTGATGAGCACTGTTTTCCCCAGTTTCCGAAGACTGACGATCCAGTCCTTCACCTGTCTGACCCCGATGGGATCGAGTCCATTGGTTGGCTCGTCGAGAATCAGGATCTCGGGATCGTGGATCAGAGCCTGCGCGATTCCGATCCGTCGCTGCATACCCTTGGAGTAGTCGCCGATCTCCCGGTGAGCCGCGTCTTGCAGTCCGACCATCTCGAGCAAGTCAGAGATCCTCCCCTTTCGTTCTCTTGCAGGCACGCGGCCCAGGCTCGCAGAAAGGTCCAGCATCTCGGCACCGGTGAGGAAGGGGTAGAACACCGAATCCTCGGGAAGATAGCCGATGCGGTTCTTGCTCTGAGGAGTTCCTGGGGGAGTTCCAAGCACCGAGACCGAGCCAGCGCTCGGAAACAGCAATCCAAGCAAGATCTGGATGGTCGTGGACTTGCCCGATCCGTTCGGTCCCAGCAATCCATACACCTCGCCCGATTGGATGCTGAGGTCGATACCCCGCAGTGCCTCTACTCGGGGACGGAGCCAGAAGTCCCGAAAGGTCTTGCACAATCCACGAACCTGAATCACTTCTCGCTGCTCGGGATCGAACTTCGAATCGATAGCCACTCTGGGTACTCCTCTCCCCTGCTCACCCGGTGAGGGAGTATACTGGCAGCCGCGAATGTCGGGGAGCAGCAGCCACATAACATCCTGGCGTAAAAGAAGAGAGGAGCGACCCTGGAGACCGTGTCCGCCTGGTGGAGGATATCGAAAGCAGCGTTCAGGGAAGGGCTCCGCCCCTCCTATCATGCTGCAATGCTACTTCTGGGGATCGGTCTGGTGGCTGTATCACCGCTCCTGGGTGCCTTCGCACTCGGAGACGAGCAGCTGCTGCTGGTGGATATCTCACTCAGTACAATGCTCGCCTGTGGCATGTTTCTCGGAGCATTCACTGCAGCGTCGAGTCTCGGAGATGAGATCCGTCGACGCACAGTGATGGTCTTGCTGAGCAAACCGGTAACCAGGACAACGGTACTGCTGGGGAAATTCGCGGGAATCGCACTCGCCTTGACGATGGCACAGTTGTCCTGGACAGCGACCTTGATGCTGGCCATCCGTCATCGAACCATCCACTCCCATCTCGTCGATGATCATGCGCCTGTTCTGCTGATCGGTCTCGTTGCGCTGTTGATCTCCCTTCTGCAAGCAGCCTGGGCTCACAGACGCGGCAAGAGTTTTCCAGCGACCCTGTCGAGAAACTGCACCTTGTTGCTGGTCAGTGCGGCGCTCTTGGCCTGGACCTGGGCGCCAGATGGGTCGCTGAGATGGCCTGCAACCTCCTTCAACACCGACATACTCTGGGCGATGCTGCTGGTGCACGAGGGCGTACTGATCCTTGCCGCTGTCGCGCTGGCTGCTTCGACCCGACTCCCGACCCCTGCAACCATCGCTCTCTCCCTGGCAACACTGTTCTGCGGTGTGATCGTGGGATCCCTGATGAGGGGCTCACCGTGGGCGCGCTGGGTGCCAGATCTCCAGCGCTTGTGGATCTCAGATGGATTGATCCGCGGTGGT
Source organism: Bacillota bacterium (assembly GCA_003973385.1). Classification (GTDB taxonomy): domain Bacteria; phylum Planctomycetota; class UBA8108; order UBA1146; family UBA1146; genus QNYK01. The sequence goes on from QNYK01000023.1 coordinate 8,278, forward strand.
GACATCTCGGTGGCCACGGTCGGCTGGGCGAGCATCTGGGCATTCCTTGTGATGTCAGCAGTCCTCGCTGTTGGAGTTGCCCTGTTCGCGAGAAGAGATGTGGGATGAAACTCAGAAGGGTCGCCGACCCGACAGGGTCTTGAACGAAGCAGTGTGAAATCGCCAGCGGCCATCTGTATCTCGCTGGGCATCGGCTTCGATACTGAGCACCCAGACAGGCTTGCTTCCCGGCTTCTTACGCCGCCTGAACTCCAAGGGGGCACTCACCGTCGCTCGAGTTGCCTCCGCTTCGATCCCATCGAAGATCACCTCGATAGCATCTTCCGAGACAGCCGCTTGCCACAGGAATGAGCGATCTGACCGATCTCTCTGACCGAGAAAAATCCTCACCAGAGCACCTCGGAAGGAAGCGGAGTCGAGAGAATAGACCGACTCACTGAAGTCATCTGAACAGTGACGAAGAACGTCACCTGCCGATTGATGATTGAATCCATCGCGCATATCGAGGATCGACTGGACGAGGCTTGCTCTGGGACTGGAGACGCCACCGAAGAAGAGGAGCATGATCGCCACCGCTGCGATGCCCAGGGGAACCACGCCTCGTATCAGGAGTCTGAGCACATCAGCCGCCGATCTGGTGCATCCGTCGACTGGCTGTAATCCCATCGGCGAGGGAGTGCCCCACCGGCTTGAGCAGGATGGCAGCCTCGAGGGCTTCCTGAATCTGCACGACGCCTGCACCACTTCTGATGAGAGAACGAAGATCTGCCTCGTCATCTCTGAGCAGGCAGAGGAGCAGTCTTCCCTCGGCGGAGAGTCTCACTCGGCTGCAGGAGGAACAGAATGGGTCGCTGACCGGACTGATGAATCCAACAGTGCCCACAGCATCAGGGAGCCGGAAATTGCGACATTCATCTGAGGGATGGCTGGCAGCGACCGGTTCCAGTTCTCCGAGAGTTGCAGTGATACGCTTCATCAACTCCGCGCTGGAAACGACTCCATCTCGAGCCGTCTGGGCCTCTTCGCCATCTCCAAATGGCATCAGTTCGATGAAACGGACGCCCCACGGTCTGGTCAGCGTCTGACGAGCGAGTTCCACAACGTCGTCATCATTTTCCCCACGGACCACCACGGAGTTGATCTTGATCGGCACCAGCCCCGCTTGTTCGGCTGCTTCGATCCCGGCAAGGATCTTGTTGAGATCCGCCAGACGCATCACCTGACGGATACGAATCTCGTCAAGGGTGTCGATGTGGATGTTGACCCGATTCAGGCCAGCTTGCCGCAATGCGATCGCCATCCCTGGAAGCAAGATCCCGTTGGTCGTCATGCCGATCTCTGCGTCGGGTGACGCTGCCCGTATTCCTGCGACCACCTCGATCAGATCTTTCCTCAGGGTGGGTTCGCCCCCGGTGATACGAAACTTGCGGAAACCGCATCTCACTGCCGCCCTGGCCACGAGAGAGATCTCCTGCGCCGTCAGCAGTTCATCCTCAGGCAAAAAGCGGAGACCCTCCATCGGCATGCAATAGGAACAGCGTAGATTACACCGGTCCATCACGGAGATACGGAGGTAATCGATGATTCGGCCATGACCATCGCGCGGCATCGACTCTCCCTCCAGGCACGGCTGGCAACCATCGCCAGTCGCTCCAGATCAAATCACTTCGCCGAAGTGGTTGTGAGAGCCAGTCTACCGCCTTGATCAGGACCTTGAACCTAGTTCTTTTCGATCCACTGATCGATCAACCGGAGAGACTGAACCAACTTTTTCTTGATCGCGTTGATCTGCAGTCGGGTCATTCCCCTCCCGGCAGCATTCCCTTGCATGTTTTTCCAGGCCCGTTTCGCCTTGGTCGATCGATTGATCCCGAACTCTCTGCGCCAGTTGGTCACACTCGGCGTGCTGACGCCAAATCTCTGGGCAGTACTCACAACTCCTTCGAGAACCGAGAACTCTGCCACTTCCCGGCGGAACTGTGCTGAATACTTGCGACCTGTACTTCTCCGCTGCTGTTTCGGAATTGGTTGTTTCGGCAAAGATATCTTCTGTCCCTTCTCTGCCTGGATCTTGGTCTTCCGCGTCACACCGTAGAGTTTCCTCCAGTTCGTCACGCTCGGTGTAGAAACCTCGAACCTGTCAGCGGCGCGAGCGATCCCGTTCTTGATCGAATATTTGACCACCTTGTGGCGGAAACTCTCGGAATATTTGGGTCTTGCGCCTCGGCGTGGCGATACATCGGAAGTTGGTTTTCGGGCTCGGGATTTACTGATCCCCCTGCGGGGATTTGCTCCGGGTGACATGGATGGCCGTCCATTTCTTCAACATTTTCCGCAACTCGTTATCGGATATTGCCCGATCACAGCAACATATTGACCCTGTCTGCAATAATTTCAAGGCGGATCCGCTGTTGGCACGAATCTTCCCGGTCTGTTGGAAGAAATCTCAGGAAATCTGTATGATGTGCGCTCCAACCGCAGGCATCGCTGCCCTGCCGAGAAGGGCCCCCCTTGTCCTCACGACGACAACCTCCTCCACCTCCTGGCCCATCTCCATCTGGAGACCTCGGTGAAGGAGTACCCGAAGAGGAGCGAATCTTCCGCATCGAAAGACTCGCGAGTCATGTTCGAGACGAAGTCTCCTCGGATGGCTCCGATCTCAAAGATGCGGAACTGCTGGCGCTGGCCAAAAGTACCATGCGGGATCGCCCACTGGCCCGATCAGAAATCAAACTGCTCTCCCTGAATCTGGAGCGGATTCGAGCCCAGATCTCGCGGTTCCTGTCGGGCGAACTGGAGCGATCGCGCTTTCACGACTGGGTCTGCGAGATGCTGAAAATCTCCATCACCATGTTCCTGGCCAGTGAAAGCCCGAGGGGTCAGACCGCTGAATCCGCGCTGGGTCTGCTGGCGTTGGTCGTAGATGATGACTTCACCTCACCCGACAGTTCTCGACGGCTATGCCAGCTGGTGCTCGATCGAATCGAATTCCGGCAAACCGTTCCCTGTCGCAGGGCGATTTCCGAGATGCTACGGGAACTGGGCGTAGTCTCGCTCTCGGTGTGCGAACGGGGGCCTTGCACCGAGGACCCCAGTTGGGTCGATATCTCGTTGCTCCCTCGCCACTTCAGACCAGATTCCCGCCCAACCGAAGGCGACACCTGGTTTCAACCACTCTCGGTGAGCACTCGTAGCCTCTGGCAACAGATTTCACCGAACGAACCGTGGGCGAATCGCGAAAATGACCGGGTTCCAGCACTGATCTCCGAGGATTCAACCCTTGAGAATGAACTCGAAGGTCTCCAGTTATTCCTCGATCCGGGTGGACTGACGGAGGCGGTGGTGGATTCTTCACGGCTAGGCTCCAGGGAACTGAGACGCGCCGTATCTGGATTCCGGTTATTGCATCAGATGAGACGATGCTACCTAGATGGAATTCCCGTACACTTCCACAAGGAGGACTTATGAAATTCCGATCTCCGGGAGACAGCGAAGGCAATGGCGACGAATTGAGCGACCTCCAGAATCAATTGGAACAGCTCAAATTCCAAATTGAAGAGGAACGCAAGACTCACCAGCAAGAGATGAAGCGCGGCCTTGAGGCATTTCAACGCCTCCAAAAAAATGGCGACAACGGCAAGGAGGAACGCTTCCTTGTTTCCGTGGATGGCCACGAACTGTCCCCTCATCAACGAGTCGGTATCTTCGTAGATGTCCAGAACATGTATTACGCTGCGAGGAACATCTTCCAATCAAAGTTAGAATTCTCGAAGTTATTGAAACACCTTCTTCGAGGTCGTGTACTCGCACGAGCCATGGCCTACATCGTCGAGCGCCCGGGTATGGAACAGGACAAGTTCATCGAGGTCTTGCGCAGGAATGGCTACGAGGTCAGAAAGCGAGTCGTCGGGGAACGAAATGATTCCACCAACCGCGGTGACTGGAACATCGGTATCACACTCGATGCAGTTTCCCTCGCCTCGAAGATTGATGTCGCCATCCTGGTCACAGGAGATGGAGATTTCGTACCCCTGGTGGAACGCCTCGCCATCGACGGCGTGAGGGTTGAGATCGCTTCATTCAGAGAAACCACCTCTTCTGAGTTGTTCCATGCTGCCGACCAGATGCACTTCCTCGACGAGAGAGTGCTGCTCTCGGGGACGCATTTCCAGCCGGCTGAAGACGAGGAGGAGGAGGTAGAGGAGGAGAAGGAACTGGTACCTTCTCGCTCCAGAAGGCCTCTTCGACGCGCCCGCGGACCTGCGGAAGAGGACTTCGATGACGAGGATGAAGAGGACTGAGGGTAACTCCCCCCTCGAACATCGAGCGGGGGGAGACTTGATCTCCGATTACGATTTTGACCTCCCTTCGCGATTGGTAGCCCAGCACCCCGCTGAAGTCCGCTCATCGTCTCGTTGCTTTTTCTGCACTCAGTCCTCCAGCATTCCGACCGAAGCACCCTTTCACTCCATCGCTGACCGGCTGGTAGGAGATGAACTTCTGGTGGTCAATGACACGCGCGTACTTCCTGCGCGAATCCGCTGCACGAGGAGCAGCGGAGGGGCGGTCGAGGCCTTCATGCTGCGGCCGCTGGGAGCAGGTCGATGGCAAGCTTGGCTCTCGCCTTCTCGGAGAATCAGGGCTGGAGAATGCCTCCAGACCAGCGGCCCACCGTTGACCGTGATCGAAAGACGAGGATCTGGCTGGGTGGTCGACCTGGGCCCGGAAGAGATACTGGAACAGATCGGCGAGGTCCCGCTTCCACCCTACATCCACAGGTCAAAGGAGGAACTTCGCCAGGATGGTCTCGACCGCGAACGCTATCAGACCATCTTCGCCCACCATGGAGGCGCAGTGGCGGCTCCGACCGCAGGGCTCCACTTCGACGAAAGCCTGATCGAAAAACTGCAATCGAAAGGAGTTCAGATCTTGCCAGTGACTCTGCATGTCGGACCTGGCACCTTTCGGCCGATCGAGGCCGAGGTGATCCAGGATCACCGCGTCGACCCGGAGTGGTTCTCGGTCACCACTGAAACCAGGAGTTCTCTCGCCACTGCCAGGGATGAGGGACGCAAGATCATCGCAGTCGGGACAACCTGCCTGCGAGTACTCGAAAGTATCGGCCCCTTCCAGGCAGGTCCCGCCATCGAGTCCGAAACCGATCTGACCATCCTTCCAGGACATCGCTTCGAACATGTCGACGGCCTGATCACGAATTTCCATCTACCCAGATCATCTCTACTGGTGCTGGTCTGCTCCTTCCTGGGTCGAAGCAAGACGCTGAGCATCTACCAGCGTGCGATCGAGGCTGAATTTCGATTCTACTCCTACGGAGATTGCATGGCGATCCTGCCAGAAAACCATCGATGACGATCCGATGCTGGGCCTGTCGGGCATCGTTCTCAGCGGATCACATTCGCCGCGATGGAATCCTGCGAGGCAGGTCGGCCCGATCGGGCGGACCTTATCGGATCTATGGTTGTCCCTCCTGCCGTAAGGAGAACCGCATCGAGAATCTCGCGGATGGCAGTTCATATTGTTCTCCCGCCAAGGAGATCGGAATCCTCGACTGGCTCTTCGGCTGGATCGAACCTCTCGCACCTGAAGACTTCCTGGAGATTCAGCGTTGGCTTCACCTCCATGCTCGCGAGCGTGAGGCTGTCTTCGATGCCCTGGGAGATCGGCGCTACACCAGATCGTGGTGGCGCCGGATGCTGACCGTTTTCAATCCACACCGCGAGAGAAGCAGGAAGTCCGTCGATACTGGCCAGGGGCCATCCCGTGACCCTGAAGATTCGCCTACATCAACACCACTACCTCACCCCTATCGGATCCTGGGATTGCCAGCGGAAGCCACTTCAGAGCAGATCCGCAACCGTTTTCGGGAGCTGGTGAAAAAGACCCACCCCGATAAGCTCCACGCTGCCAACCCCGAGCAGATCGACACCGCCAGCCGCAGATTGCAGCAGCTGATCCTTTCCTATGAAGAACTCAAGAAGCGTGGCCAGGTCTAGCGGCAGTCATCCACCAGCACCTGGCATCCAGTCGAGAGCATGTGTCATGAGTGTCACCAACAGAACAACAAGCACTCCGACCAGGTTGAGCACAAACCCACAGCGAATCATCGAGCGAATGCTGACCTTTCCGGTGCCAAACACGATGGCATTTGGCGCCGTGGCAACAGGCAACATGAAGGCGCAGGAAACCGAAAGTACAGCCGGTAGCATCATGTGGATGGGAGCGATCCCGCCCTGCTGCGCCGCTTCTCTCAGGATCGGCATCAGCACATGCATCGAGGCCGTGTTCGAGGTGACCTCGGTCAGAAATGTGGTGGCCAACGAGATGGACAGTACGATTCCCGCGAAAGGCAGATCAACCCAGCGGGCCATCAGTCCGCCGAAATAACTGGAGAGTTCGCTGTCCTGAAATGCCCCTCCAATGGCGAAACCGCCACCGAATAGCAGCAGCATCCCCCAGGGAACCTCTTTCGCCTGGTCCCAGTCGAGCAGGGCTGGGCCCCCCCGCCGCGACGGAATCACGAACAATGTGATGGCAGCAGCGACTGCCACGATGGAATCGTTGAGATAGAGGTGCGCGGACTCGGCCGGGATGCCGAGCCAACCCGCGAGGAGTCCACTCCAGCCCGGTAACCCTGTCCCGCCTCTGGTGATCCAGAGGAGAGCGGTGCAGATGAACACGCCCAGGACACGCGCCTCTGCCGACGACATCTTGCCCAGCGACTTGCGCTCTTCCATCAGCGAATCCATCCCCTCCCTGGAAGATCCAGCGGGAAGTGGCAGCAGAAAGCGGGTCATCAAGAATCCGATGATGGGAACGAAGATCAGCACCAGCGGCAATCCGAAAGGAAGCCAATGCAGGAAGTCGATGAGCACCGGTGGATCCAGCTCCTCTGCATTTTTGGTAAAGATGAGGTTTGGTGGAGTACCGATGAGAGTGCCAATCCCCCCTACATTCGCACCGTAGGCGGTGCAAAGCAGCAAGCACGTTGTAAAAACCCCTCCCGAAGCACCTGCGCTCTTCTCGGTTCGAATCGCCACCGAGATGGCGATGGGCATCAGCATCAAGGTTGTTGCGGTGTTGGAGATCCACATCGACAGCATCGCGGATGTGATGAGAAATCCGAATGCCAATCTGCGAGGAGAGGAACCGACAGTGGTCAAGGTCGCCAGTGCGATTCGACGGTGAAGCCCTGAGCATTCGACCGCTCTCGCCAGCAAGAATCCTCCCAGTAGCAACAGGATCAGGTGGTGGGAGTAGTACTTTGCAGCCACGGAAGCCTCGCAAACGCCGAGTAGCGGCAGCAGCACCGCAGGCACCAACGAAGCGGCGGGGATGGGGATCGCCTCGGTCACCCACCAGGTCACGGTCCAGACCGTGACAAGAAGGGTACCGCGGGCGGCTTCCTCGAGCTCCGCCGGCGCCCCCCAGTATGCTAGCAGACCAAACACCGGGCCGAGCAAGATGGCTCCGAACTTGACCCCTCGTCCGGTCGATGGCTGAGAGCCGCTGCTGTTCATCTGATCCCTCCGAGCGAAACCTCATTGCTGGTACCACGTCTATTCTCTACCTCAAAGCACCTATCCCTGTCACCTGTGTGTCGTGGTACCATCAGTGACTCTCGATCCCAAGAGGAACTGTAGCAGATCGTATCGGGGAGCCAGCGGATGTCACTTGAGTCGTACCCAGCCCAAACTTCTGCGATACCCTGCTTGAAGTCTGTTTCTCCAGGGAGCCCGATCTTGCAGCAACAACTGCGAACCCACCTGTACATCGGGCTGCTACTGCTGTCGGTGCCTCTACTCGGGCTGATCGGTTGCACGACCACCATGCTCCGCCCTGAGGTGATCGACGTTTCTGAAATCTCCAGAGAAAAGGATGTGAAGACCTTCATGGTGTCCCTCAAGGAAGTTGTGCCCCGGCAGCAATTTCAACAGTGGACGAAGGACCATATCGAGCAGAATCGCCTCGAGATTGAGAACCCGGACCACGAGAACATTCCCATTTTCGAGCTGCATTACCACTTCGTGCACCGTAGTGGGAGATTTCGAACCCGAAGAATTGCCTATGTGATGTGGAGAAGATCGGAAGATAATCCGGCTCGATTCGAACACCAGTTCACATATCTCGGTTCGGGGATCCCGATGCAATACTGGAGATCCCGATGATTCCACGGTGCTTCTCTCGATCTTCGACCTGCAGCGGAAGATGGCTCGCAACCGGGCTGTTGGTCATGTTGCTGCCGTCGATCTGTGGCTGTGGAGTTTTCTACAAGCACCGTCTCGAAACCCCGGTCGGCCCGCTCTGGACCAACGGAGATATCGAGACGGCACGGAGATACCAGAAGGATCTCGGCTGGATGAAAGCCGGGCTTTGCGAGAGGTTACCCATCATCACAACGGGAGTAGGATCCGCTTCGATTCTGCTCAAGACTGAGGATAGGAACCGAATCATCCGTGAAGATGAGATTCGTACTGCAGGGTGGTACAACCACGCACTGTCTCTGATTCAGTTCACACCCTCCTCTCCGGCAGACCGGATACTTCTGCAACGACAGCCAGATCCCTTCGGGCATAGAACACTTCTCCATGAACTCACTCACCACTACACGGCTGGTGACTCCAGGATCAGATCGAAGTGGTGGCTCACCGAGGCGATCTCCTGTTCGATGGAGAGTTCTTTCCTCGATCACCGCGGCCAGTTTCAGGTCCCACCCCTGCACCCGCTGCAGTATCGCAAGGCGAGAGAAGTGCTTTCTGATCTGGGACGAGCCCGTTTCACCGAGTTCGCCGAGGAGATCGTTTCGGAGTCATGGCTCGGGTTCTATCGAAATGACGGAGAGATCCCCGCTCGATACGCCATCTCCTGGGCGATCCTCTGGACGTTACAGGATCAGATGTCGGGAACTCACGAGACACGCCTGCTGGCAGTCATCGGACTGAAGAAAGACCAGATCGTTGCTCGAATACCCGATGTGATCGAGGCGATCACCCCTTCACTTTCCACCCAGTACCGTCGCTACCTGGAATCTGATCGATACCGACGGTGGGCCATCGACCAGTGGCTACTCGACGATCGCATCGATGGTCGGGCGATACTGGCTGCCATCGAGGTGGAAATGGTGGATTCGCTCGCCTCAGCGTGGGCATGGTCCTGTACCACCAACTTGATCCTGAGGACGAGGTCAAGACTCAACCGCAACACCAGAAGCGAATGGCAGCAGAGAATCATTGAACAGCTCGAGAGTGGCACGATGGAAGTCAGGCAGGCGATCTGTACCGCGATTCCAGAGTACCGCTGGGCTGATCAGTTGATCCCTGCCCTGATCGAGCTGCTCGAAACGGATCGAGCAGAACTGCGAGCCGCTGCTGCAGCCGCACTCTCCAGAATCTCCCGGCATCCCACCATCGTCAATCCTGCCTTCTGGATCTCCGCAGCCGAGAGCGACCGATCGAGGGAGATCGGAGAATGGCGCACCTGGCTCGGTGAAAACTGATTCCAGATGCCATCACCCGGTGACTTGACCGCATCCTCTGCGCCTCCGATGCTGTACAGTCGATGACCGCTTTCGAAGCAGGAGGAATCCGATGAAGATCAAGGTGTTATTGTTTGCCTCGCTCAGGGATCTTGTTGGCAGTGAGAAGATCGAGGTGGAACTGAAAGAGGGAGCATCGGTGAAAGATCTCATCGGAGCGATCACCGCGGAGTATCCCGCCCTCGGTGAACGGCTCGCCTCGACCCGAGTCGCTATCGACGACCGTTTTTCAACGGAGTCAGATCCCATCGGTGCCAATTCCGAGGTCGCATTGATTCCACCGGTGAGCGGCGGCTAACCGTGACAGACACCGATGACAACATCCTGGCACGCCTGGTCAGGGAGCCGATTGAGATCCAGCACATCTCCAGCTGGTTGGGAGAACCGAATTGTGGAGCCGTGCTGCTCTTCTGTGGCAATGTCAGGGAGTACAATCGTGGCAAAAGTGTCGCCCGCATCGACTATCACGCTCATGAAACGATGGCTCTATCGGAGTTGAGGAAGGTAGCCCAATTCCTTGTCCACCATGGCGCCACCAGAGCGGTGGCCATCCATCGGCTCGGGTCATTGGATGTCAGTGAGATGAGTATCCTGCTCGGAATCGCCCTCCCCCATCGCAAGACTGGATTTGGCCTTCTCGAACAGGGCATGGAGATGATCAAGTCAACCGTGCCGATCTGGAAGCATGAACACTACCAGGATGGAACGGTCGAGTGGATCGAAGGATCTTGATCACGGTTGAGGACAGGTAGACTCAGACCGGGTAGTCCCTCAACTTGACTCCGTTGTAGATCTGGCGCGGCCGATGAATGCGGTCGTCGGGGTCGGATCGCATCTCCAGCCAGTGTGCAATCCAACCGGGCAACCTTCCGAGCGCAAACATCACCGTGAACATGTTTATTGGAATGCCAATCGCCCGGTACATGATTCCGGAGTAGAAATCGACATTGGGATACAGGTTCCTGTCGACGAAGTAGGAGTCGTTCAGTGCCACCTCTTCGAGCCTTCTGGCGATGTCGAGAAGGGGATCCTGAACACCGAGGTGATCGAGCAGGCGATCGCAGGCTTCCTTGATGATCTTTGCGCGCGGGTCGTAGTTCTTGTATACGCGGTGGCCGAATCCCATCAGTCGAACCGATGAGTTCTTATCCTTGACCAGTTCGATGTAGCGAGCGACATCCCAATCGCCCTCGTGAATCGTGGCGAGTTGGTCGAGAACCGCCTGGTTAGCGCCTCCATGGCGTGAACCCCACAGAGAAGTGATCCCTGCTGCGATGCACGCATAGAGGTTCGTCAACGCACTCCCTGCCATTCGAACCGTCGCCGTCGAACAGTTCTGTTCGTGATCAGCGTGGAGAATCAGCAGTAGGTTGAGGGCCCTCTCCACCTCTGGATCGACATGGTAAGGCTCCGCAGGAACTCGAAACATCATGTGCAGGAAATTACCGCAGTAGGAGAGTGAGTTGTCGGGATAGATGAATGGCTGCCCGATGGACTTCTTGAAGGAGAATGAAGCCAGCGTTCTCACCTTCGAGAGCAACCGGCAGACAGTCAGATCGATGTCGGTGTCCTGCTCAGGGTTCTCGTTCTCCGTATAGAAGGTCGACAGCCCCAGCACCATGGCTGACAGAATCGCCATCGGGTGTGCCGAAGATGGAAAACCATCAAAGAAGTGCCGCATGTCTTCATGAATCATCGAGTGGCGCCGTAGACTCTGTCGGAACTGTTCATACTGTTCCGGAGTCGGCAACTCACCATGGATCAGCAGGTAGGAAGTCTCGACGAAGTTCGAATTTGCGGCCAACTGCTCGATCGGGTAGCCGCGGTATCGAAGAATCCCTTCTTCTCCATCGATGAAGCAGATGGAACTCTTCGTCATTCCAGTATTCACATATCCAGGATCGAGAGTGATGTATCCGCTCTGCTTTCGCAGCGAGCTGATATCGATAGCCTTCTCACCTTCTGAACCCGTGAATATCGGGAGTTCAATCTCCTGGTCATCGAGACGAAGGATCGCCTTTTCCGTCTTTGTCTTCCCGTCCATCGAGTTCCACGTCCGTCCATCATTACACTGACTTGACTGTAATAGTGTCAGCATGAGTTTCCTGCTCCTGAGATCGACCCGACCCAGGAGTGCAGGATGAAGTCATCCAGGGAGACCAACGGGGTACCGCGGCGAGGCGATCACAGGAAAAAATCCAGGCTAGCCAGAGCCGAGGAGCCCTGTGGGTCCAGGAACCGATCATCGATGCAAAATCATACCGAGGCAAGGGGTTCCACCGGCTGTAACGACAACCTGGCTGCCACCATCGCGTCGTCAAATCCTCGAGGGTTCGGTCCGATCCAACCCATCGAATTGCCAGCCATCGAGGGATCGAGCGATGGGAACCCTGCGCCCGATGCCAAACGCCTGCGGTGAGACCCGCAGGATGGGAGCGGACTGGCGACGCTTGTGCTCGCTCGATTCGATCAACTGGACAACACGCTCGACCATCTCCGCATCCGAGCCATTGGCCAGGATGTCCCTCGCAGACTGTCTGCCTTCGATCCAGGCCTCGAGAACCTCGTCGAGCTGGTCGTAGGGTGGAAGAGAGTCTTCATCCCGCTGATGGGGTGCCAGTTCTGCAGAAGGAGGCTTGTCGAGTGTCGCCTCCGGCACACAACCCTTGTGACGCTCCAGTTGCGCGATGGCGTAGACCTCGCGCTTTCTCACATCTCCGAGCGGAGCCAGGCCTCCGCACATATCACCATAAAGAGTGCAGTACCCGACGGACAACTCGGACTTGTTGCCGGTGGCCAGCACCAATGCTGATTCACGATTGGAGATGGTCATCAGCACCGTACCACGGATTCGCGCCTGCAGATTCTCCTGGGCAACACCCCACTCTCCGGTGCCGAGTAGAGGTTCCATCGTCGACCGAAAGGTCCGATAAACAGGGTCGATCGAGACCTCCTCGAAATCGATGCCAAGCCGTCGGGCCAGATCTCTCGCATCCTCCAGACTGCCTTCCGAGGAGAACGGTCCCGGCATCCCGACTCCCAGAACCTTGCTGGCTCCGAGCGCCTTCACCGCCAGCAGCGCAGTCACTGCGGAATCGATGCCGCCTGAGAGTCCGATCACTGCCCGATCGATGCCACACTTGAGGAAGTAATCTCTGATTCCCAGGATCAGGGCATCGGAGATCTCCTCCACCTCGCCGATTTCAGCGCCGGTTGGTGGAGTTGCAGATCTCTGCTCTCCGACGATGCGAACTTCCTCGCTGAAGGCTGGCAACATCTCGACCGATCCATCAGGAGTCGCCAGCAAGCTGGCGCCATCAAAGATCAACTCGGTATTTCCACCGATCAGGTTGGCGAGAACCACATCGACACCAAAGTGAGTGGCCTGATCGATGAAGAGTTGTCGGCGTACAGCGCTTTTACCCCGATGAAATGGACTGGCGGAGGGACACAGGATGATCTCAGCACCCGCATCTACCAGTTCCTGTCCTGGATCTCGACTGTAGCCCGGCTGTCCGGGAACACTGTCGGTCCACAGATCCTCACAGATGGCAATCCCGACCTGACGGCCGCAGATCTGATGCACTTCAACCGCGCCACCGGGCTCAAACGTTCTCGCCTCGTCAAATACATCATAGGTCGGCAACAAGATCTTGTCGGAGTAACCGACGATGCGTCCCCCCTCGATGACTGCAGCGCTATTGTGAACTGGCCTGGCGGTACCATCCTGGCTACGGCGAAGAGTTCCGACCACGACCGTAGGTTTCCCTGACAGTTTCCGGGCAAGGTCAACCGTGACCCTCTCCACCGCAGCGATGAAATCGGGCCGCGTCACCAGATCGAGGGGCGGGTAACCACAGATCGCCAGCTCGGGGAAGACCACGAGATCAGCAGAGGCGACGGAATCGACCGCATCGACGATCCGGTCCCTGTTGCCGACCAGATCGCCAACGGTGGTGTTGATCTGTCCGATGGCGATACGCACGATCTCGTTATCCCATCATCCGGAAGCCGCCATCGACATAGATGACTTCCCCCGTGATCCCGCTCGCAAGTGGAGAGAGCAGGAAAGTGGCAGTATTTCCGACCTCCTCGGTGGTCACACCTCGGCCCAGGGCGGATCGCTTCTCGACCTCGCTAAAGATCTTCGAGAAACCGCTGATCCCACGCGCCGCCAGCGTCTGGATCGGACCCGCGCTGATGGCATTGACCCGGATGCCTCGCTCGCCCAGATCCATCGCCAGGTAGCGCATACTCGCCTCGAGGCTCGCCTTGGCAACTCCCATGACGTTGTAGCCACGCACAGCACGCTCCGCGCCGAGGTAACTGAGGGTGATCATCGCCGAACCCGACTCCATGCGGCTCGCCGCCGCTCGCGCAAGTCTGGTGAAGGACCAGGAACTGATATCGTGAGCCTTCAGCCATCCTTCACGGCTGGTGTCGATGTAGCAGCCCTCCAGGTCCTGCTTGTCTGCAAATCCGATCGAATGCACCAGGAAATCGAGACCACCCCACTTCTCATCCACTGCAGCAAACAGTTCTTCGATCTGAGATTCATCACTGACATCGCAGGGGAGTAGTATTTCTCCGTCGACCTGCTCGGCGAGAGGCCGAACACGTCGCTCCAGCCGCTCTCCCTGGTAGGTAAAACCAAGCCGTGCGCCACCCTGATGGAGTACCTGCGCGATCCCCCAGGCGATGCTGCGGTCATTCGCGACTCCAAGCACAAGCCCGCGGCGTCCCGAGATGCAATCGGCGAAAGCCATCGGTCCCCCTTTCAGGTACCTCCTTGATCCTAACCCGATGAGCACATCGAAGGGAGCCATCCGCAGTGGATGATCCAGAGATGGTCAACGCCCCCGGAGACCTCCATCGAGGTCCCCGGGGGCGCCTGTGTTCTCGTATCGATCGGTTCAGGAGCCTGGCTCCACTCGGATCACAATTGTGATCCGCGCGGCTCAGGGTCCTTCTTCTCATCCGAATCCATCGCCTCGGTGACTCGTTCCTGGAAGGTATACCCCTTGATTCCGCCCTCGACGATGGAATACCGGGAGGCCACCCAGCCGAAGTACTTGTTGAGCAATGCCGACTCCGGAATATTTTCAGGATCGAACAGGAACAGCAGTTCCTCGTTCGACGCGATATCCGGGATCATCAGTGGCAACATCCCAACCAGCGGTCTGAACATGTCCGCCACTTGACTGAGATTCTGCCCCATGTGGGTCATGGATATCGACCAGCCCTGGGTGGACTTGATCTTGGCCATCATCGCAGCAGTGCGCTTGTCGGAGCCGAACGCTTCTCCGTCCTCGTCATCGAGCAGACGCAGAGCCGCCTTCACATCGTCGACGGAAGTGGAAAAAATCAACCAGTCACCATCCATGGTCCAGGCAGGGATCACCGATGAACCCTGACCCGCAAACTCCGGGGGCACATCCCCGAGTGGATCAAAACTCCACACGTTCCGCCCCAGAAACTCTTGCTGCTCGATGGCTGGGCCCATCATCTCGGGGCCCGCAAGGCTCTCCATCAATTTTTCCCAGGGTCCTCGATCTCGGAGTTTGGCACAGATCACCACAGGTGGAGTGGAAGGTCCACCCATCATCGCCGCCATCGGATTGAAGGCCGATGTCGACGCATCCACAGGCGGAGTATAGGAACATATCGACCCCTCGATGGAGTCCACCAGTTCCATCACATCGACACCCGTCTGCAGTTTCACCTCCTCGAGTCCCGCCTCCATCTCGGCCGCCATCTCTTCCGGATCTTGTTCGTTGATCACAGCCCCGATGGAAACGATGATGTCGAAGAGTTTCGAGAGTTCGAGACGCATCAGGCTGAAGGACGCTATGCCCTCGGGAACAAATCCCGGGATGCTGATATCAGAGTTTGCAGCCGGAATGATGCCCAGGATTCCCTTACGGCCCTCGATTCCCACGATGGCATCGGCGCCGATACCATCCTCGGTGTAGTAGCCCCGACTTGCCATACCACTGATGGTCTCAAGGCCGATGGCGTCGATGATCTTCGAAGGCTTGAACGCATCAGCAAATGTGTCGCCATCTTCTCCATCGAAACCGGGTTCAGGTGGGCCGCCACCTCCCGCAAACATGTCGAGCATGGGGATCAGGTTCCACAGTGCATCGAGATTGAAATAGAGCCGAATCGAGCCTCTACGAAGATGCGTCTGGGCCAGTTGAAAGATGCGAGTGGAATCGAATCGATCTCCCACCGCAGTTCCACCTTCGGCGAGATACTGCTCCAGGCTCATCTTGTTGGTTCCGATGACATGATGATCCTCGAACTGACCGACGAAGATGCCGACTCCGGGCATTTGTTCGATACCGGTGAACTCGATGTCTCCGATACTGAAGGTCCGCATCGGAGTTGGCTGCCCCCTTTCCTCCAGCACTTCTTTGAGCATCGAGAGGAAATTCTTGTGGGTGGCCCCGAACTCGGCAGGACCGTGAAAGTCAATCACCAGATCCGGCATCGGCATGCCCATGCTGGGATCCATCTGGTAGCCCAATCCGAAAACAAACTCACCGGTCATCTGGTCGGACATGCTGGAGAGATGCTCCCAGAAGGACTCCAGTTTTTGCTTCGCCTCGGGGTCGTCTTCGAGGCCTACGGCAACCAGTGCCCCGATCCCCGCCGCAAGTCGCTCGCCAATCTTCTGGATCGATGGCTCCTGCAGGAATTGGGCGATGTCGCTGTCTTTGTACTGATCACGATCGGCCTGCCAGTCGTCGACCGAGTAGACCAATACAGAGTATTTTCCCAGTTTGCCTCCACCTGCCTGTGCCTGATCGGTGAAACCGATCGATGTAGACACGGCAAAAAGCGTCAGCATCAGAATTCTGGATACCATGCTGGTATCTCCTTCCACGGGCAAATCACGGCCCGCAATGATCAGGGAATTGCGGGTCAATCCCCGGGTTGGTTCTTTCTGGGGGGTGGAATGTATCGCACTCCCGTATTTGGTTGGCTTTCGTCAAAGAGAAAGGCCTCCCTACGATCGATGAAAAACTTCACCTGATCCAGCGGAATCGCAAAATTGAGCCCCTCGGATTGAAGAATCTTCATGTTCGTGACACCGATCACCTCGCCCGCCTCGTTGAAGAGTGCGCCTCCAGAATTTCCGGGGTTGATCGGAGTTGTGGTCTGGATGTAGACCTGACCCTCGAAAGAGCGATATGGATCAGAGATGATTCCCTCGCTCACTGTTCGCTCGAAGCCTCGCGGAGTTCCGACCGCGAACACCTTTTGACTGCGATCGAGCGATCCGGCAGCCGCAAACTTGACCGATTTCAGGGGTAGTTTGCTTGCATCCGGAATTCTCAACAGAGCCAGGTCGAGAAATGGATTGAGCGCGACGATCTCGACATTCTCGATCTGCTGCTTGCGAGCCCCACCGACCGCATCGTCCAGGTATACGGTGATTTGAATGTCCCTCTCTCCCTCGACGACATGCACATTCGTGATCACCAGTCCATCATCACTGATGATGAAACCACTACCGAGACCGCCTCCCGCCAGCACCCGGACAACAGAGCGTCGGGCACGACTCTCCGCTTCCTGTAGAGGCAGCGGAATTCCCGGTCCGATCTGGTAAATGGTCTCCACATCCGGTCGCTCCAGTTCCTCCCCCGTGGCACTGATCTGCCGCCGGCTGATCACTGAATTGAGGGGTATCTGGATGATGGTGAGGCCGATGTCGACGAATAGTTTTTTGTCGTCCTCCTTGATCACACTTCCGGAAACTGAATTGCCTCCGACCAGTTCGATCAACTCGCGATTTGCCGTGGGAGCGGCAGCGATCTCGTCATTCGGGGGTGCCTGGGCTCCAGAGAGGGCAGCGACCAGGATGAATGCCATCAATCTCACACGTACTCTCCCTACTTCAGGACCCGATTCAGACCGGCGAGCCAGACAATCCACGATCAAACATATTGCGTGTGGGAGAGTTGTTCTGCAAGGTTCTACCATCGCTTGTACGCCACTTCCCGCGGTGGCCGGTAGTCTCAAGCAGCGAAATAGGAGGAGATTCATGATCCACCCTGAACTGACACCTCTGAGAGGACTCCTGCTGATGGCGCTGTTGCTGCTGCCAGCGGCACAGATGAGTCCCCTCGGGGCCGCAGACGGCGCCTTCGGTTTCTCTGATCTGCTCGTATTCAGGCTCTCTTCAGCAGGAGGTCCCTGGCATTCGACAGACCTCGATGCAGATGGCGATCAGGATCTGGTCGTGTGGGACTCGAACAGGGGAGAACTGATCCTGCTGCTGCGCGATCCAGAGGTGGTCGGCTTCACCCATCGAGAAGGGGGCAATACCCTCGTCGATCCTGACGGCTGGAGCCGGATTTCGATACCGGTGCGCACCGATGTCGAGGCACTCGGAAGCGGAGATCTCGATGCGGATGGATATCCGGACCTGATCCTGTGTTGCCCGGATGCGAACCGGATCGAGATCCGCTGGGGGGCAGCAGACAGCAGCCGATTCCGTACCGAACTTCGAATTCGGTTGCGAGAGATCGCGCGTGGCGATCAGACCCTCGATATCGACACGGGAAATCCAGAGGGACCTGTGATCCGCGTGCTCTCGAAGGAGGGGATTCACGAGATCAGAGATGTATCTCGCGACGGTGTCCCCGATATCGAAACCCTGACCGGGACCGCTGCAAATCCGATTTCCATCCATCGCGCCGACATCGATGGAGACGGCCACGAGGATTTATTGACCTTCAGTACTGCAGCCACCGACCGCCTGCACCCGCTTCGTCTCAGACCTGGCACTGTGCTGGGGTGGGGAGCTGAAATCCTGCTCGAGGCAGAAGATGCCCGGTTGCTGGGGGTCGCCCCCACAGCGGAAGGCACACTGTTGATGATGTCGGACCGGTCCAGACCCGTACTTCGAGGAGTTCGCCTCGAACGAGGTCGCGGTAGACAATTACTGCCGAACCCGGATGTATATCCTCTTTCGCCGGAGGGGATCGGAGCCGGTGATTTTGCTGTCGGTGATATCGACGGCGATGGAGATCCAGACATAGTGATCTCCGATCGCAAGAGTTCACTGCTTCGACCCTTCTGGAACGAAGGCGGGAGCCTCAGAGCGGGTGTCAAATCACCTACCCTCAAGCAACCCAGATCGATATTGATCCATCGAGGCCAGGTGATCGTCACCAGCCCCGAAGAAGGTGGTGCCGGTTCTTCGGTTCCACAG
Source organism: Bacillota bacterium (assembly GCA_003973385.1). Lineage (GTDB taxonomy): Bacteria > Planctomycetota > UBA8108 > UBA1146 > UBA1146 > QNYK01. The sequence continues at coordinate 27,054 of QNYK01000023.1, forward strand.
AAATCAGGATTCTCTTTTCCGGCTCTCATCGATGGAGATGAGATCGATTCGTTGATCGGCATCGCAGGCACAGATGACGACTCTCCCCTGGTCAGTTTGCATGTCGTGAAGGATCCAGATCGATCATCCCGTTCAAAGCCCACCTACCGCCTGATCGAATGGCCCATCGTCGGGGGTCACTCCATCTTGCTGAAATCGGACCGCGAACCGTCTGCGCTGCATCTCTTCCCCGATTCAGATGGAACCAGAATTGCGGTCGTCGAGATCCCCTTCGAGACGCCCAGGTTCTTCCGAATCGGCGACAAACAGATCGATCCGATCCAGATCCCCGCCACGGTGGAATCGGGCGGAAGTGTTCAGGCGGGAGCCGATGGACAGTTGCTCATCGCCCGAGAGGGTCGCTGCAGGATCATCTCGGTCGACAAATCCGAGGCACGTGTGCTGCGCCAGATCGATGCGCCTGGTGGTTCTGCTCGAGTGGTCCAGGCGATACCTGTGCATCTCGATGATGGTGGACGTGCTCAGATGGTGCTCGTCGATGCCGGCCAGCATTTACTTCACCTCTGCGACGAGACTGGAGTCTATGCCTCGGTCGAAGGGCCTTATCAAAAGGTGAAACGGGCCCGGACCATCGATCTCGACGGTGATGGATTCGACGAGATCTTGCTGCTAGGCGAGCGATCCCTGCTGGTTATCCGGCCGACCCAGCTGGAATGGACAGCGACGGAGGTCTTCACCAGGAGACACGAGGAAGAGAATGGCAGGTCGACGGCACTCGCCCTGGGAGATCTCAATGACGACGGCATCACCGACCTGATCGTGGTCGACGGTGTCCGCAGCGAACTGGAGATTTTCGCAGGTGGCAACAACCTCTTTTCCAGTGCACTTCGCTTCCCTGTATTCGAGAAAAAGCTGTTTCGAGGCGGAGGTCGAGCGATCGAGCCTCGTCGGGTGATGGTGCGGGACTTTGACGGGGACGGGCTGCAAGACGTAGCCATCCTCGTGCATGATCGGTTGATCATCTATCCGCAGGACTCCACCGGTGGAGTTCGCTGATGCCAGATAGCTCAACTGACAGTTCGACCTGGTTGATCGAAGGAGAACTGCTCGAATCGACCGGCAGTTGCCACTCTCGTCTGCGCATCTGTAGCGACAGCGGAACCATTCTCGAACGGGGAGATCTCGACGGAACTCCTGATGTGGTCTGGCCCGAGGGTGTGATCGTCTGCCCCGGGTTCATCGATATCCACGTCCATTGTCGTGATGACCCGGGAGGATCGCAGCGCCACAAGGAAGACTACCGGAGCGCCAGCGAGGCCGCGATCCACGGTGGAGTCGTCTTACTTGGCGACATGCCAAACAACCCTGATCCCCCGATCGATGCAGACTCCTACCGGAGAAAGCGCCAACTCGCCGATGAGAAATCGCTCGTCGATGTTGTGCTCTACGGCTTGCTCGCGAGTGGGGGAAGACCGTATCGCAACGATATCCCCTGGAAGTGCTACTTCGGGCCCAGCGTGGGTGACATCGACTCCTGGGGTGACTCTGCGGTCGCCGAGGTGCTGTCTCCCTTCAGCGGCAGGGTCGTGATGTTTCATGCCGAGGATCCCGCGATCCTGGCCACCAATACTGACCGCCCGACCCATGAGCAGCGACGTCCACCCGAAGCGGAGGTCGTGGCGATCCAAACGATCCTGACGATTTGCAAACAACTGGACATCCACCCCCACATCGCTCATCTCTCGACTGCGGATGGACTCTCCGTGATCGAGGAAGCTCGTCGGTGTGGACAGCATGTCACCACCGAAGTCGCACCTCATCACCTCTGTTTCGACATCGAGAATCGGCACCAGTTCGAATGTGGTCAGTGGCTCCAGATGAATCCTCCGCTGCGATCGGCAACAGACCGCCTTGCACTGATGCAAGGTCTCATCTCTGGCGCGATCGACTGTATCGCCACCGATCATGCTCCCCATTCCATTGCTGAGAATGATGAGGGGATCTCCGGAGTTCCACTGCTCGATACATTCGGAGGATTTCTGTGTCATCTGGCGAGGGAAGGGGTCCCATGGCCTGTGCTCATCGACCGCGCATCCACCACACCTGCCAGGCTATTCGGGGCATTTCACGACGGAGTACTGGGAGACCTTCAGCCTGGAACTCTGGCTTCCATCACGGTGATCGACCTGCGAGAGGAATGGCTGGTGGAGAGAAACCAGATCCGCAGCCGCGCTGGCTGGTCTCCCTTTGAAGGCGTTCGATTTCCGGGCCGGGTCGCCGAGACGGTGATACGCGGCAAGAGGAGAGATCCAGCGACCTCGAACAGGATCGTCACAGCACAGGGAACTTCCTAGGGGCTGGACAGTCCATTCGCATCCAGCGCAACCGAGTTCACCGTCGTAGCCATCGATGTCAGCGAATAGGGTTTCTGGATGAAGGCATCGAATGGACCGCCATCCTGGATAAGATCCTGGCTATAGCCGCTGGAGAGCACTAGCGGAAGATGACTCCACCGCTCGCGAATGATCTTCCCCACCGCGAGCCCGTTTTTTCCGGGCATCTCCATATCCACGATCACGACATGGAATTTTCCATCAAACTCCGTGAGGCACTCTATCCCCTTCTCACCACTCTCTTCAGATACAACTTCGTACCCGATTCTCTTGAGCATCCTGACCATGATCTTGCGAACCAACGGATCGTCATCGATGACCAGAACTTTGCGACCGATTCCAGAATAGGTGGGTACAGATGTGACCACGTCCCGGACGTCGGGGTCCTCGAAACAGCGCGGCAGATACACCTGGAAATTGGTACCTTTACCGAGCTCCGTGCTCACCTTGAGCAGGCCTTGATGCGCCCGAACAATCCCGTGCACCGCTGCAAGCCCGAGTCCCCTACCCGTGAACTTGGTCGAGAAAAAGGGTTCAAAGCAACGCTCCAGAGTCTCATCAGACATGCCTGTGCCATGATCCTGGACCTCGAATACGACGTACTCTCCTGGCTCACACATCTCCGCGGTGGAGACACTATCGATCAACTCTGGGGCCTCAAATGTTCTAGAATAAGTCATCACCTCGACCGGTTGAGGATCATCCTGCGAAGCCTCCGCAGCGTTGATGACCAGGTTCATCACGACCTGCTGTACCTGTGTCTGATTGCAGCGCAGACAAGCACCGCTCGCCTTCAGGTCATAGAGAACCGGAACCGTCTTGGGCACCGACAGCCGTACCAGGGTAGCGATTTCTTCGACCATCGAATCGAACAGCACGACAACTTCGTTGAGCCGTCCCTTGCCGGCATAGGCGAGCATCTGTGATGTCAGTTCGGAAGCTTTCTGAGCTCCCCCGTCGATCTCCAGCACCTGGTCCCGGATCTTTTCAGGAAGTGTAGTATCATGCAGCAACAGACTTGCATTGCCTGAAATTGCCTGGAGCAGATTGTTGAAATCGTGAGCGATTCCGCCGGCGAGAACACCGAGGCTCTCGAGTTTTTGAGCCTCCTGGAATCTTGACTCCATCAAACGCTTCTCATCTTCCATCGTCTGCTGACGACTCCGGAGAACTAGCAGTGTCAACGCAGTACCAGCCAGAGTGGCTGCCCAGATCAACAGGGTGAGCCGATGATTCCTCAAGTTCCGCTCGGTGGCTCGCTGCTGGTGGTCGACAACAGTGCTTTCGATCAGGCGGGTCTTCTCTAGCACACGCTTGTAGATGGAATCGAAGGTGATGTCACTTTCTGATCCTGCGCCGCTGACAGCCCGAGCAGCCAGTCTGGCATCTGCTGCTTCCTCCAGAGAAACGATCTCCTGGGCAAGGAGCTGCACATGTTCATCGATGGGTATTCCATCGACCACCTTCGAAATCACTCCACCACCCTTCTCAGGCAGAAAATCCAGGAACTCGGCTGTTGCAAGATGGGCATCTGAAAAGCGCTCCTGGACCTCGGCAATGTCCTGGGTCGTATCGCCGGTGATCAACTCTTCTGTCCAGAGGTGTGCCTCAGCAACTCCTTCTCTGACGGTAGATAACCTTGTAATGAGTTGAGAGTAGTTTGCACCTTCGACCAGCCATAGTTGATGGAGGTAGAGCAATGGGCCCAGCGATGCGATCGCCACAACCACGACCAGAAATGAAAACAGTTGCCCAGAGCGGAACACTCCAGTCCCCTTTCAATGCGGTTTTCCGGATCGGCACCGGGAGACAGATGAAGAGAAACTCGTTTCAGAAGAATAGCATCGAGGCAAGAAAAAGCGGGATCTGGCGATACCTCGCCAGATCCCGCCTGAACCTCATTGACCGATATGATGCCTCAAGGGCAAGAATCGTAGTTCAGGCAGGTAATGGTGTCCGGAGTCGGATCCATACCGCAGGACTCTCCGGGCGCAGGGAGCGAGGACGAGCCGAACAGATAGCCCAGCAGGGTCACTGGATCCGAGATGTCGATCTCTCCATCGTCATTGCAATCCACTGCCGATAGGCACGACGGATCCGGCTGGCCGCTGAACAGGAAACCCAGTGCCCTGACAGCATCGGCGATGTTCACAACGCCGTCATCATTGGGATCTCCCCTTCGAAAACTCGCCGATTCGCAACTATCAGGAATCCCATTGGCATCTGCATCCGCTTCAGCACCACTGGCAATGTCGCAACTGTCGGGAATGCTGTTCGAATTGCAGTCTGCAGTCGTTCCCGCATCGATCTCACAAACATCGATGGACCCGTTCCCGTTGCAATCATCGGCTATCCCCAGGTCAATCTCGCAGTTGTCGAGGAGCATGTTGCTGTTGCAATCTTCTGCGGTTCCCGCTGCGATTTCACACAGATCGGGAATGTTATCGAAGTCGCAATCGAAAACGGTTCCATTCTGGATGTCACAGGCATCGTGAACTCCGTTGCCATTGCAATCATTAGCTGCCAGCTGGCAGACGTCGGGTATCCCGTCTGCGTCGCAATCCTCGGCACCAGCTTCGATATCACAAGAATCTTCGACACCATTTGCGTCACAGTCAGTGGTCGGGGTCTGGCAAGAATCAGGAATCAGATCGCCATCACAATCGACTTCAATTCCGGAAGCGATATCACAGGCATCCGGTTCTCCGTTATTGTTGCAATCGGTCGTGTTTCCGATGGCGCATTCACAGGAATCGACGATGAAGTTGCCGTTGAGATCGAGACTGGCGATGTCTGCAGGAACGATCTTGAAGATCTCGCCACCAGACCAGTCGCAGATGTAGACCTCGCCGTAGGCATCCTGCCCGAATCCTGCGATACCGGTGATGCTCTGGGAGCCCGGAGGATTCAGTTCAGAACTTCTGGTCGTGAACTCGGTGACATTGGTTCCGTTGTACCGGAACGACCAGATCTGGTTGGAACACCAGTCTGCATAGAAGTAGATGCCCTGCATATCTGGCATCGCACAGCCGCTGTAAACATTGCCGCCGGTGATCGAGCACCCGCTGCCGTGGTTGTAGACCTGTTGAGGATCGGTCAGGGCGCTGGAGTTGCAGGTACAACCGGACATGTTCGTACAGTTGTTGCCTTCCATGCAGCGCCAACCGTAATTTTCTCCACCTGGAGAACTCGCCAACTGGATGTTGATCTCTTCCCAGTTGTACTGCCCCACATCTGCGATGTAGAGGTCTCCGGTCAGTCTGTCGAAAGAGAAGCGCCACGGATTCCGCAGCCCGGTCGCCCAGATCTCATCGAGAGGTGCACCGGGACCGGCGAATGGATTATCTGCAGGGATCGAATAGGGGGTGCCACCATCGACATCAATCCGGAGCATCTTACCCAGCCGGGTATTGGGGTTCTGTCCATTGCCCTGGGGATCATTGGCGCTGCCACCATCCCCGAGCCCGATGTACAGGTAGCCATCGATGGGGCTGAATTCCAGCATTCCACCATTGTGATTGGAATATGGCTGATTCTGAGTCAGTACGATCTGAGCACTGGATGGAATTGCCACATTTGGATTCGTAGAAGACACCGAGTAGCGAGCCACCGTCGTGTTCGAAGCATTGTTGGTGTAGTACACGTAGAAGTACCCGTTACTGGAGTAGTCCGGATGAAATGCAAGACCGAGTAATCCTCGTTCATCGGCTCCGGAAGTGCCGCCCCCGACGATCGAGTTGATATCGAGGAATGGGGTCGAGATCAGTTGTGCGTTGGTCATGTCGTAGACGCGGATGGTCCCTTGCTGCTGAACGATGAAGAGACGTTCAAAATCCCCTGCTGGAGCCGTCACCAGTACAGGCCGGGAGACTCCACTGGCGATTCGCCGGGTCGAAAGCGGTGTCCCCCCTGCGTCGAGCGGAGGAGGTGAGACCAGCAGCAAAATCAGCAGAACGCCGATAAATCTCGTAAAAGCCATCTCGATCACTCTTTTCTGTCAATCCGCCACCACTACAGGGCGAGGAGACCGTCTGGAACTCCCCTGAAGTGTACCCCACTGATGCGAGAATTTCGCCGGACAATGGCAAATCTGAGGCCAATTACGGTCGAGGAGGCTATTCGGAGGCCAAATCGCCCGACTTCGATATCTGGATCAGACGGGCATGAATTTGATCGATGACCTCATGTGGAGTCGATGTTCCTGCAGTGATCCCGACATGATCCGCCGACGCGAACCACTCGGGTTCCAGTTGTGCCTGACTCTCGATGTGGTGAGCCGTGATGCCGTTCTCCTGACACACCTTCAATAACTTCAGGGTGTTGGATGAGTTGGCTCCGCCGACCACGATCATGACATCCACCTGAAGCGAGAGTTCTTCGACCGCTTCTTGACGATCCTTGGTCGGTTTACAGACGGTGTCGATGAACTCGACCTCCATGGTCGGGAATCTGTGTCCGATTTGCTCCAGAATCTCCTTCGCCTGGCGGATGCGATGGGTCGTCTGACACACGATGCCGACTCTCGATCTGCCCTCGAGTTGTGTCAGATCATCGACACTGCTGATGACGGTGTACTCATCCAGATCCCCGACAATCCCCCTCACCTCGACATGGTCAGGTTGGCCGATCACTACCGGATGCCATCCCTCCGCGACCAGTCGCCGGATCGCCTGATGAACCCTGAGCACCAGCGGACATGTGGCATCGTAGACGATATGGCCCCGGTCACTCAGTTTCTGCTTGAGGCTCGCTGGCGCTCCGTGCGCTGTGATCATGACGTTGCGGGTCTGTATCTCATCGTCGATGGAATCCACCATCTGGACCCCCGCCTCATGCAATTTCTGGACGGTCTGGGGATTGTGGACCAGTTGGCCGACGATGGTCAGATCGGTCGAGATCGAGGAGGAGAGTGCGGCATCGATAGCATCTCGGACTCCAAAGCATGTCCCCAGGGCACGCGCGCGGGTGATCCTCATGACCAGACCTCTTTCATCAGCTACTGGAAGCCTCCTTTTTACCCGCAAGCATCGGCACCATCGAGGTGATCCACGGCATCTTCAACTCGCTGTTTCGGTTGCATCCTGTGGCCGGATCGGGTGCCATCGGGGCTCGACTGAAACGGGGGGTGGAAGATGGCAACCACCCTTGAGAGGCACTTTACTTGTCCGTTGAACAGCCTGTTTCCCACGGCCCCAGAATTGTCCGCGCTCCCAGAGGCAGCGAGATCTCCTGCCAGTCCTGGCTCACCGAAGCGCCACTACGGATGATCATGAACAACCTCGATCCAGAGGTAGCGGAAGATCCCGACAATCTGGTCGTGTATGGCGGCTCCGGAAAGGCTGCGCGCACGTGGGAATGCTTCGACGCCATCGTTTCTACACTACGACAGATGCGCCCCGACGAGACACTCCTGATCCAGAGCGGTAAACCCGTGGGAGTCGCCCGCACACATGCCGATGCTCCGAGAGTGCTGATCGCCAACTCGAATCTTGTTCCGCGCTGGGGAACCATCGAGGAATTCCGTCGACTGGAGGCGGAAGGCCTGACGATGTACGGCCAGATGACCGCGGGCTCATGGATATACATCGGAACCCAGGGAATCCTGCAAGGGACCTACGAGACCTTTGTCGAAGCGAGTCGGCAACATTTCGACGGAAACCTCTCTGGCCGTTGGATCCTCACCGCCGGTCTGGGTGGAATGGGTGGAGCCCAACCACTGGCCGCATCGATGGCTGGCGCAGTGTCTCTGAACATCGAGGTCGATCCTGATCGGATCCGTCGACGCATCGAGACACGTTATCTCGATGAGGCATTCGATGATCTGGACAAGGCTCTCGAACGCGTCCATCAACTGTGCCAGGCAGGCGAGGTACGATCTGTTGGCGTCCTGGGTAACGCTGCAGAGTTGGTTCCCGAGATCCTTGCCAGAGGCATCGTCCCTGACATGGTGACCGATCAAACCAGCGCACATGACGCACTGTGTGGATATGTGCCCGATCAGGTGACGCTGGAGGAGGCGCTGCGACTTCGAGGTCAGGATCCTGACCGTTACCTGAAACTATCGATGGACTCGATGCGACGCCATTGCGAGGCGATCGTCGGCCTGCAAGCAGCGGGTTCCATCGCATTCGATTATGGCAACAACCTCAGGGGTCAGGCGCAGGATGCAGGCCTCGAGAGCGCATTCGACTACCCCGGATTCGTGCCAGCCTATGTCCGGCCGCTCTTTTGCCGGGGTAAGGGACCATTTCGCTGGGTCGCGCTCAGCGGTGATCCTGCAGACATCTACCGCACCGACGAGGCGATTCTCGAATTGTTTCCGGAGGATGAACATCTTTGCCACTGGATCCGTACCGCACAGGAACGAGTCCAGTTCCAGGGACTTCCGGCGAGGATCTGCTGGCTCGGTTACGGCGAACGTGCTCGCTTCGGCATCAAGATCAATGAACTGGTCGCCAGTGGAGAAATTTCTGCCCCCATCGTCATCGGCCGAGATCATCTCGATTGCGGCTCCGTGGCCTCACCTTACAGGGAGACGGAATCGATGCTCGATGGCTCGGATGCCATCGCAGACTGGCCCCTGATCAATCTGATGTTGAACACCGCCAGCGGAGCCACCTGGGTCTCGCTCCATCATGGCGGCGGCGTTGGTATCGGTAACTCGATACACGCCGGAATGGTGGTGGTCGCCGATGGAACTCCAGAGGCCTCTGCGCGACTCGAAAGGGTCCTGACCAATGATCCCGGCACCGGGATCTGGCGCCATGTCGATGCTGGATATGAAGATGCCACTCGATTCGCCGATGAGAACTCCCTCTGGGTGCCGATGCGTGGGGAGCGACCTCGATGAATCAAAGCATTGACCTCCTGATCGAGAATGTTGGAAGGCTGCTTCCCGGTCATGCGAAACCCGTCGAGGGAGTTTCGGTAGCGGTCGACGCAGGAAAGATCAAAGCTCTGGGACCGGCGGGAGACCTCGCCGGTCTTTTTGATGGGCGACAGTCCTTTGATGGCAGCGGTTCACTCCTGACTCCCGGCTTCGTCGACTCACACACTCACCTCGTGTTCGGCGGCAATAGAGCTGGAGAGTTCGTACACCGTTGCCAGGGTAGAGACTACGAACAGATCGCAGCCGAAGGGGGTGGCATCAGAGCCTCCGTCAAGATGACGCGAGAGGCGAGCCTCGATCAACTGGTCGAAGATGCCAGGCCCAGACTGGCGCGAATGATCGCAGCTGGATCCACCACCATCGAGATCAAGAGCGGCTACGGTCTCGATGCTGCAACTGAACTGAAGATGCTGCGAGCCATCCGTCAACTCGCCGAAGAACACCCGATCGAGATCGTGGCCACTTTCATGGGAGCTCACGAGGTCCCCGATGAATGGCAACATGATCGAGCGGAATATGTACGGATCATCTGCGAGGAGATGATCCCTCAGGTCGCGGAGGATGGGCTGGCCGAATTCTGCGATGTGTTCTGTGAAAGAGGGGTTTTTGACCCCGCTGAGAGCACCCGGATTCTCCAGGCAGGCCTCGAACACGGCCTCAAACCCAAGATACACGCCGACGAACTCGCTGCCTCTGGAGGCTCGCTTGTTGCGGGCGAGATCGGTGCAGTAAGCGCAGATCATCTGATGCAGATCACACCCGATGGGATCGATGCCCTCAGAAGTGCTTCGGTGGTCGCAACACTACTTCCCGGGACCACTTTCTATCTACGTAAATCCGGTTACGCTCCGGCTCGGCCGCTGATCGATGCCGGGCTCGATCTGGCCATCGCAACGGACAGGAATCCTGGTTCCTGCACCATCGAAAGCATGCTGTTCATCGCGGGATTATCCGTGATGCATCTGGGTTTGACTCCTGGAGAAGCACTCCGTGCAGCAACGTATGGAGGGGCCATGGCACTCGACCGTGAAAAGGTCTGCGGGTCCATCGAAGAAGGAAAAAGAGCAGATTTGATCCTGTGGAATGCTCCAGACGAGGATGTACTGATTCACGAGTTCGCCAACGAGGTGCCACGCACCGTCTTCGCCGCAGGCAGGGTCGTCTCCGATTCTCAAGGTGACAGAACTGAAAGATCCGGTGTCCATCCGGACCAGGGGGTTTGAACAAGATGTCCAAGTTCATCGATCGACTTACCCAGGCTATGAAAGAACAAGCATGGGGTGAGTACGAAGAGGCGTGGCTCGACGCCATCGAAGGCGAGAATGTTCGCTTTTCGGAATACCTCAATGCGACCAGCAATGCGATCACCGCCGGGCACGGAGAAAGAGCAGGTCAGATGATGGAGTTGATTCTCCAATCAGGACTGACGGACGAACTGACTCCTGACAAGAAGTTAGAGTTTCATGAAGCGCTCGCTTGCAGCCTGCCGCGGAACAAGGATGCCCGCGAGACGCTGCTCGAACTGTACAGAAAACAGTTCGGGCACATCGAAGGATTTGACAATTGCGTCGAAACTTCAGGTTTGATGGATGGCACCAGACCGGCCGAAGTGATCCCGCTGTTCAAGCGTATGGTGCACTATCAGCCGGGATCGTATGTCAAACACCGCTCTGGCTGGGGCGTTGGCGTTGTGAAGGAACTGGACCCTGCCCTGGGAACCGCAACCGTTGATTTCGAGAAAAAGGATGGTCATTCCGTAAAGCTGGAAGCACTGCCGCAGATCTGTGACCCGCTCGAAGCGGATCACTACCTGGTACTCGGCTGGCAACGCCCGGAGGAGTTACGGCGAATCGCCGAGGACGAACCGGGCGAATTGATCAAACTGGTACTGAGAACCAGTAGCCGGCCGATCCCGTTGGCGCGAATTCGGGAAGCGTTGGTCGGAGTCGCGGTTCCAGCCACATCCTGGAGCAAGTGGTGGTCCAGAGCCCGAACCGCGATCAAGAAGGATCCCCTGGTCGGTCTCTCGGGCGGAAAAAACAACGAGTTGTACCTGCTCGATGGACCCGAAGCACTCGCCACCAGCATCGAGCGGCGCTTCTCTGGTCTCAGCCCCAAGGACCGCCTCAAGACGATTCGAGAGTGCTTGAGCGAGATTCCGGATGATCAACATCCGCTCCTCGATGGCCAGTTCAAGATACTGCGCCGTGACATCGTCCGTGGAGACCTCGACCATGCGAATCGAGTCTCCGCACTCTTGCTCCTGCGCGATCACGCACCCGATGGCGAGGAAGAATCTGCCATCGGAGCACTGGTCTTGAGAGCGGGCCACTGCGCAGATCTGCTCAACTCTCTCGGCCGCGATGACGATTTGCGGGATACGCTGGCGCTGATCCGGGAATTGAACCCTGACGACTGGGTGCAATTGCGAAGCGAACTGATCCTGCAAGCAGATGATTCTCTGCGCGAACTTGTACTCAACCTGCTTGACGATTCTGGCGAACTGGCGATTGCTGATCAGATCGCATCCAGCGTGTTACATAGACCACGCAGATCACCGCTGTTCTTCCTCTATCTGGCACGTTGCTCCGCCTCGGAAAATTCTACGAAGTTCCCATCACTGAAAGGTGCTTCGGCTCCCGATCTCTTCCGCCAGGCTGCGGCACTGTTTGATCGGCTCTCACTCGAAAATGAGGGATCAGCGAAGAACCCAGGGCTTGAAATCGCAGTGAAGCGATACAGGCAACACCTCTCGGTGAAGCCATTTGCGCTGCTGAGTAGGGTTCTCGATCGATGTGGCCTGACAGATGCTCGCGAGATCTACATGCAACTTGCAGGCTCGCGCAGCATCAGCGACTCGAACCTTGACAAGGCCAAGGCCATCATCTTGCGCAAATTCCCCAAGGTACTCGCAGGACAACCGAGCCGCGGAAGTGTTGCAGTCGCAGAAAGTGCCATCTACTCGACCGAGTTTGGGCTATCCAAAGTTCAAAGCGAACTCGAAGAGATCCGAAATGTGAAACTTCCCGAGATATTCAAGGCGATCGGGGATGCCGCAGCACTGGGAGACCTGAGCGAAAATGCAGAGTTCACCTCTGCCATCGAGGAACGAGAAAACCTGAATCGCAAGGTGATGGAACTTCAGGGAGACCTGGATCGAGCCCGCGTCATCGACCCCGAGGAAGCGAGCATCGATCAGATTGGTCTCGGCAGCCAGATCCGTTTCCATAACCTCTCTACCGATTCAGTGGCTGAATACTGCCTGCTCGGGCCGTGGGACGGCGGGCCTGACGAGGGGGTACTCTCCTATCTCTCCCCGCTCGGGAAGGCGATGCTACAGAAAAAGGTCGGTGATCAGTTCGATGTCAAACTGCCGACCGGTGTCCATAGCATCAAGATACTGGAGATCAGTCAGGGCAAGGTTCCAGAGCAGATTTAGGCGAATCAGTGGAACCGGTGGCTCCCATCAACTGCTCCAGGAGTATGGTAGCAAAGGCTCCTGCAGGCAGGCTGAAGTGGACCATCAAACACTGCTGATCATCTTCCCAGACAACTGATGGATCTCCGACCTGGATACGCAAGGGGCGACGCGTACCATCCAGTTTCATCCCCTTGACATGGGAGAGCCAGGAGTCGGGCCGCAGTCCCTCGGAAATCAGCACTGCACTTTCAATCTTGCCCGCCTCCCCTTGAGGCAACTTCATCTTTCTCCCGAAAATGGGCCCGGTCGGACTGATCTGGCCCTCTCTCGCACGCTGTTGCTCTCGGCTCACATCTTCTGCATCGAGAGAGACATGGTATCTGGAGCGCTGTCCCTCCAGCTGGCAGACATCACCTCCCCACGGCATCCAGAAGCCATCGTTGCTTCTCTGGATCCGTTCCATCAGGACCCAGTTGAAGAGTTCCGCCTGATATGCCGAGTAGTACATCTTTCGAAGTGCGTGTGGGATCCTGCGAGCTGCCGCACGGAGGTTGCCGGGGTGAGTCCGCAGCGATGTCAGGAGTGCTGCCTCGGTGGTCCTACCGGGTGGCAATAGTCTGCGAGCCTCATCGATTTCACCGGCACTGTAGGCTGTTCGATATTCCTCCTCAACTCCATCACGTGGCGCCAGTAGCAACTCGACAGCCTCGGCAATCTGCCTGCGCAGCAGTGCAGCTCCGATTCGAGCACCATCTCCATGCATTCCGAAGCGTTGCGGACCGTAGAAGTTTGGCAATCCGCTGACCGCGACCTGCTCGAGGTGTGTTTTCACATGCTCGATCGAGTTGGGCTGCACATCGCGGATCCGGATCTCGAAGCGATTTCCAGACAGGTGACCTGTTCGAATCTTGTTTCGATGCCGTGAAACCGACACTACCCGGATCCATGGTGCCTCGATCGCCTCGACACCTTTATCGCTCAGCAATTGAACCGAAAAGGTCTGGGTGGCGATGGCTCTCTTGTCCTTGAATCCTGCAAATCCGACCTGCTCACGCTTCACCGCCAGTGTTCGGGCGATGTGATCGCGCGCCTGGATCGTCGTCCGATTGCTCTTCTCGACGGTGATATAGAGATGTTCTCCTGCCCCACAGGGGCTGTAGAGCGGTATCTCGGTGACCCTGAAATCCTCCCAGCGCTGACGGATGACTCCACCGATGGGAGGGATCTGTGGCAGGATCCTGGGCGGGTGGTATCCGGAGGCGCGATCGGTGCCGAGAACATCTGCGGGATCCACCTCGATGATCTGTGCCACCGTCTCGGGATCTGCATCCTCGCCGGTAGCATCCAGAGGCGGGTCCATCGGGGCCTCGTCTGTCGGTTGCTGACTCATCCGAAAGGTTCTCCTGACCCCGAAGGGACGCCCGGCCGCGGCTTCTCGAGCCCCATGCGACGTAATCGGGGATTTCACCCCAACGGAGGGCATCCCGGAGACGATCGTACCAGTTTCCACATCGCAGGTGATAACGGTTCCGGGTAGAAGCTGCGACGATCTGCCCACGATGGGTCCCGCACGCCAGGTCTGGCCCTGCTGCTGATATTTATGTGGTGTGAACCATCGTCTCCCCTCGACAGCCGGGTGACGCTAGGATATTGCACCCTTGCCGTCGGTGCGTGTTCGTCCCATCAGAGAGGAGCGAAGAGATGACCACTGTTCCGAGCCGTCAACTCGAGACCTTCGAGAACCCACAGCCTCTGAGAGACTACACGATTCGATTCGACTGTCCCGAGTTCACCTGCCTGTGCCCGCTCACCGGTCAACCCGATTTTGCCCACTTCGAACTGGAATACGTCCCTGATACTCAATGCATCGAGAGCAAATCATTGAAACTCTACCTGTGGTCCTATCGAGACGAGGGTGCCTTCCACGAAGCGGTGACCAACCAGATCCTCGACGATCTGGTCGCTGCCTGCTCGCCACGCTGGATCAAGGTGACCGGTCACTTCTTCGTCCGCGGCGGCATCACCCCGACCATCACCGTCGAACACGGCACCCGCTGCTGATCCGATGGCCACTGGCGACTTGACTCCGAACATCTGTTCGCCACCATACGGCTACCACTCCATGACGGTGAATTCGTTTCGAATGGTGACTAAAGAAGGAGGAAATTATGGAAGGGTTAGCCGCAGCAGCATTTGTTTTCAGTCTAGTCGGAGTTGTGGCACTTGTTCGACTGGAAAAACTTACAAAAACCTTGAAAGAGAACGGGATTCTCAAAGAGGACTACAAAGAAGAATAATGCACCGAGCAATAACACTCAGAAACCTCGGAGGTACTCCTGATCATGAAATCCTCAGTCCACCAGAATCCGGGTACCGAGCGGTCCCTGACAGGGACTCGTGCTCGGGTTCTCGATGTCATCCAGGCTGGAGTGCAGCAAGGTCGTCGCGCCACGGTTCGGGAAATCGCGGCTCAACTGGGTCTTTCTTCCCCCGCTTCGGTACACAGACACCTGCGCCGTCTCGAACGAGACGGTTTCATCCGCCGAGATCCGCTCGGTGGTTCCCGCAGTTGGATGCCAACTGCACCGGGTTCGATTCCGATCGTTGGCCTCATCGCCGCAGGACAACCGATCGAAAGTTGTACCGATGACGGAAGTCAGCCACTCGAATGGCTCGACATTGCCCCACAAACCTTTGCCAGTTCCGGTGACATTGTGGCACTCAAGATCAAGGGTAGAAGTATGCAGGATGCGGGAATCCTGTCAGGAGACCTGGCCATCGTCCGGCGACAACCGATGGTCGAGAATGGTGAAGTCGCTGCCGTCACCGTCGATGGAAAGGGCACGCTCAAGAGCTGGCGAATCGAAACCCCTGGCACAGGCCAGCGATCTCGTCGACGGGTTCGGCTCAAGGCAGCCCATCCCGAGTTCGAGGATATCGAAGTTGATCCCGAGCATCATTCGATCGAGGTGTTCGGAAAACTGGTCGGGATCATTCGTCACTTTGATCGACCCTGACCGGGAGAACTGATGGCCGAAATCCGCGAAGAAGAGATCCATGAGGCCCTCGACGAGGTGGTCGCCTGCTTTCGTGGCGGAAAGGTCGAAATCCGTTCTCTGCGCTGGCGTGGTCGTCACCATGTCGTCACGCAGATGCACGCCAGCTGGATCGATCGTTCCGTGCATCCACCGGTACATGGCTTCACCGTCACGCTGGAAAGCGACGATCTGATGGAACTGGCGTACCAGGCGGGTGATCTGGTCTGGCGACTGGAACGTCTCTTTCTGGAGTAATCACAGTGTTTCTGGAGTCATCACAGTGTTGTTTCTGGAGTCATCACAGTGTTTCTGGAGTCACCACAGTGTTTCTGGAGTCACCACAGTGTTTCTGGAGTCACCACAGTGTTTCTGGAGTCATCACAGTGCCAGGCTGACCGACGCTGTGTTCGGGTTGTGCGGTCAGGTCCCTGCATCCTGTTTGCCGAAGGAAGCTTCCACATCATGGAAGACGCCTCCGGCATCGGCTGCAACTCCCTCGAGAAATGCCCGGTTGGCGCCGCGGATCCGACCCACCGAGAGCACATGAATCCTCGCCTGCCCCCAGCGATTCCAGCGCCGGATATGCCACCGAAGTCGATCACCGCTCTGAATCTTGCCCTCGGTCGGGGCCCCCTCCGTCAGCAGCATGACGGTGTCGGTACCGGGCTCGAGAACGGCCCTTCGCAGCGGACCGTGGAGATTCCCCCTCGCGGCTCCACGACCTGTGGGCACCTGCTGGGCGCGAATCTGCTTTTCGAGTTCTTTGCGGGAGACTCCCAGCGGCTGCACTCGCGGCAGCGCCGGCAGGCTTCGACTGGCAAAGTGCACCACCTGGACCATCGCATCGCGGGGAAGTTGCCCCAGCACTCTCAGGAGTTCTGCTCGGGCAACGTCGATGCGCCTCGCTCCATCGACATCGAAATTGCCATCGACATCGCGAGACATCCCTCCCGAGACATCGGAGAGAAACACGATCCGCTTCGAATCGAGCGGAACACCATGGTATCGAACCACACTCGTTCCTCGGGGGTCGTCATCTGCGCTCGCTTCGCCCGCTGTGTCCGGGTCGACTTCAGGAACAGGAGCAGCAGCAGTGGATTCCTCCAGCCAGGACTGCTTTCGGCTTTTCCACCATGAATCCCAGGAGCTGGCGGTGGAGGAGATCCCATCCTGCTCGGTGAGTGCCGCCAGCGTCGACCAGAGTTGCGCCTGCGTGGCTCCCTCCATCGTCGACGCACTCTCGATCAGGCCGCCGATGAATTCTCCGCGTCGAGCTCGCGGCAACGAGGCCCCCGGGCCAGCGAGGACCTGAAGTGCAGCACGGCGAATTCTTCCACCCCAGATGCCCTGGCGATCCTTCCACGGCCGGGTCACCGCCTCGAACGCGGCTTCACCCCCTCGGTCGAGATCCGCCACTGCGAGTGCCTGGAGTGCTGCAATCCGCAACGCAGGAAGCTTTTTTTCCCGCAGCGCTCGCTCGAGAATCGGCAGCGCCCCGGCAGCGTCATGGATCGCCAGTGCCCGCATCGCCTCGCCTCGCACATACCAGGGCAAGCCTCGCTTCGCCTGATTCAGCAGCACCTGCAACGACCTCTTGTCGTGACTCCCCTGCGGCAGTGCAGCGAGAGCTCCCAGCGCCATCTCTCGAGCATCTGCCGAGGGTGACCCGAGCGCCACCGCCAGCAGTTCGAGCAGTAACGATGGGTCGGGACAGCGCAGGTAGATCTCGGCGAGGATCTCCTCGATCCCTTCGGGTGCTGGATCACGCGCTCCCCTGCGCGGAAAACCGACCCTCAATTTGCTTCGATCCTCGTCGCTCCACTTCTGGATGATGTGTTCGAATACCTCGTCGCGAACCGTTCCCGAGGAATCCCCCAGTAGTTCGATCACCTGCTGGATGTCGCCTGGACCCTGCCGCACACGATCGCGGGCCTGGCGCGCCGCCTGAGTCTGTTTCTCGACGGAACGCTGCTCATCGACGCGCTCCTGCGGAGGTTTCGGTAGCTGGGCCTGGAGCGAAGCCGAGGGGATCGACCACAGAACGATCAGCAGCAGCGAACTCACGAATCGACACGATGTCGTCGATGTCTCCTGCAGCAGCGGCTGGGGCCTGCCGCCTCCGTGCCGGTCACCGGGGCCAGCGGGATCGGGCCTGTGCGGGAAAGGGAGCAACGGCCGATCGTTGCAGAGCCCTGGAATCGTCGACTGCTGCCGACACTTCGATGCGAGAATCGGCGCTGGATCGCCCGGGTCATGCAGTTTCTGGGTCATCGTGGATACCATTTCCGGCCAGGATTGCTGTTTCCACCCAGGATCTTAAAAAAAAACAGCAAGAATCGCCACCCCTGATGCATCCGGAAGCGGACACCTTCATGCTATCTACCGATGGGAGTGGTGATGGCTCAAGGATTCAGGTGGGTTGCGATCTGCGCGGCTGTGCTGCTTTCGGGCTGCTCCGCCATCGATCTCCGCAGCCGTGGGACTGACCTTGGCGACGCCTTTCGCCTTCGTCTCGGTGCCGGGATCGGGCTCTATGGCGAGGTCGAGGCGACCTCCTGGATCCACCCGGCGATCGGATTCGCCGATGCCAGCCTGACACCTCGCTACACCCTCGGCTGGGATCCACGCCCCGGGCAGCCGGCGGGGATGTTGAGAACCGCTGCTTTTCCGACGCTGTTGGTCGCCTCCAGTTTCTACACGGAACCGTGGGGGCCATCTCGAAGCAGCGACATATCCGCTCCTCTGAGAGGATTTCTCGGTGCCTGCATCCTGATGGGAAATCACTATGTCGAGGGAGAATCCTGCTCGCTGCTGCGTCTGCACGAACAGATCCCGAACCCTGTCCTGTCTCTGGCTCCCTCGCTGACGAAGTTGACCGCCAGCGAGCGAAGCAGCAGAAACTCCTGGTTGGCAATTTCGGGTACAATCGGCGTCGTCACCATCGATGTGGGGATCAACCCGCTGGAACTGCTCGACGCGGTGCTCGGGTGCTTTTCGATCGATCTGCTCGAAGATGATGAATCCACGGGAGTCCATCTCCCCGACGATGGACCTCGAGAAACAGCGGAGAGGAATCTTGATGGTTGAAACTTTTCTTCTCTCCCTGGCTCCCTGGCTGCTGCTGGCCGCTGGCGCTCTGGTGTTGATGAAATCGGGACGGGTTCGCATCGCATCGACGATGGTGGGAGCGGTCCTCTGTGGCTGGCCACTGGTCACGGGCCAGCCGCCGACCGTGGTCGATCAGTTGATCCGGATCCTCTTCGGAGCTTTTCTGATCATGGCGTATTTCGCGCCGATTCGCAGATTGCTGATCACTCGCATCCTGATGGCCAAGGTCACGAAAATCCTACCATCCATCAGTGATACTGAACGAGAGGCACTGGAGGGCGGCACCGTCTGGTGGGATGCAGAGATCTTCTCTGGATCTCCAGACTGGGACAGCTGGTTCTCGCAGGGGACATCGGAACTGTCCGTCGAGGAAAAAGAGTTCCTCGATGGGCCCGTCGCCGAACTGGTCCACCTCGTGGACAACTGGAAGGACCGACAGAACGGAACCATCTCCGACGAGGTGTTCGAGTTTCTGGCCAAGCACGGTTTCTTTGGCATGATCATCCCGAAACGCTACGGTGGACTCGGTTTTTCCGCAGCCGCCATGTCTGCAGTGATCTCTCACACCGCGACGATCAGCAATGCGCTCTCGATCACGATCATGGTTCCCAACTCCCTGGGTCCCGGGGAACTGCTGCTTCACTTCGGCACCGAGGAGCAAAAAGCCACACTGCTGCCTCGACTGGCCAGCGGCGAAGAGATCCCGTGTTTTGCACTGACCGAACCGGAAGCGGGATCCGATGCCGCCGGTTCGATGAAGAGCCACGGCGTCATCGTCGAACAGCAGGTCGACGGCAAGACTGTGCTGGGAATCCGCCTCAACTGGGAAAAGCGTTACATCACGCTGGCGCCGAGAGCGACGCTCATCGGCGTCGCATTCCGACTCTTCGACCCTGACCATCTGCTCGGAGAGCAGGATGCTCTGGGGATCACCTGCGCGCTGATCCCGGCCCATCTCGAAGGGGTCGAGACGGGCCAACGTCACGACCCACTCGGGGTACCCTTTCTCAACGGACCGACCAGCGGCAGAGATGTGTTCGTCCCCATCGATGCGGTGATCGGCGGAGAGCAAGGCTGCGGTAAGGGCTGGCGGATGCTGATGAAATCGCTGTCGGCTGGGCGAGGCATCTCACTGCCGTCCAGTTCTGCCGGCGGAGCACAGTTGTGTCTCAGGGTCGCCGGAGCACACGCCTCGGTGAGAGAACAGTTCGGCCTTCCGATCGGGAGATTTGAAGGGGTCCAGGAGCCGCTGGTTCGATCAGCAGCCAGCAGTTACTCCCTCGATGCATTGCGCCTGGCGACCACCCTCGCAGTAGATAGTGGCGAGAAGCCTGCGGTCATCAGCGCGGTGGCGAAAGCATTCGCCACCGAACGACTGCGCGACGTCGTCAATGACTGCATGGACATCGTCGCGGGGAATGCCATCTGTCGCGGACCTCGCAATGTACTGGCCAATGCCTACTCGGCCGTACCGGTCGGAATCACCGTCGAGGGGGCCAACATACTGACCCGGACGATGATCATCTTCGGTCAGGGCGCGATCCGCTGTCACCCCCATGTCACCTCTGAACTGGAAGCGATCGAGAAGGGCGATTCGGTCGCTTTCGATCGGGCATTCTGGGGCCATGTGGGCTTCGTCTTCGCCAATAGCGCCCGTTCGCTGGTGCACAGGATCTCCGCATATCGATTCTGCGAGAGTAACTTCGACGGCCCGATCGGCCGCTGTCAGCAACGCATCGGAGGACTCTCGGCACATTTTGCTCTCGCCACCGATTTCGCCATGGCCACCCTGGGCGGCTCGCTCAAGAGAAAGGAACACCTGACCGGACGGCTCGCCGACGCGCTGACATGGATGACGGTCGCCTCCGTGGTGCTCAAGAAGTTCCACGACGAGGATAGACCCGATGGAGATGCAGACCTGGTGAGATATCAGCTGGAAACCTGCGTGGTCCGCAGCGAGGAGGCACTCGCAGGATTCGTGCAGAATTTACCACTTCGTCCCGCCTCCTGGTTGCTCAGGCTGCTGGGGGTGCCCGCTCGAACCATCACCTCCGGACCTTCAGACCAGCTCGCGGACCGGATTGCCGCCGAACTCCTCGACGGATCTCCCCTCTGGCAACGATTGACAGCGGATGTCGTGCCACCGCCTGCCGGCTCGCCAGGACTCGCCACTCTCGAGTTCGCACTGAAAAAGGTCGTCGCTTCGCGCCCCGACTCCGAGACACTCAAGAGTGCGATCCGGTCGGGAAAACTCGCCAAGCGCCCTACCTCGACGCTGATCGAACGCGGCCTTGCTGCTGGGGTCATCGACGAGCAAGGCCAGAAGCGACTCGAGGAGGCGGATGAAGCCCGCAGGGCAGCCATCGAGGTCGATGTGTTTGCGGCAGGAGTTTCCCCCGCGGCAGAGCCCTACTCCATCGACACGCCGGCAGATCCCATCGCCAAGGAGGGTGCCGGCGAGTAGTGCGGAGATCTTTACCCGGCGTGTGCACAGTACACGACAGGTGGCGCTCGCCACGCTCATGCATCGTCAGCAAACTGCTACCTGTCTGCGGACCCATCCGGGTTGCCGTCTTCATCGATCAGAAAATCACCGCCACCAGGAATGGTCCTCTGCAGGGCAGGTAACAGCACCAGGGCGCCGATCATGTTGCCAGCAAACATGAAGCAGAGCAGCACTCCCATGTCAGCCTGCAACTTCAGATCAGAGAAGATCCAGGTCGCCACGCCCAGTGCCAGCGTCAATCCTGTCACCAGCACCGCGTTCCCGGTTCGCTGCAGTGAAATCAGAAAGGCCCTCTCCAGGTTCGCCCCGGATCGTCTGGCTCGAAGCAGGTGTGAAGTGATGTAGATGCCATAATCGACACCGATCCCGACCCCGAGTGCGGCCACCGGCAAGGTCGAGACCTTGAGACCGATACCGAAGACGACCATCAACGCGTAGCAGAGGACGCTGACCAGCACCAGCGGCAAGATCACGCAGAGGGTCGCCCGGATGCTACGGAAGGCGAGTAACCCGAGCACGATCACCACCAGATAGATGGTGATGAGCATCTCCAGCTGGGCTGCAGATACGACCTGATTGGTCGCTGCCATGACGCCGACATTTCCGGACGCCAGACGAAACTTTGCATCTTCAGAGCCAAGCTCTGCAGCGTATTTCTCGACAGCATCGGTGACCCTGACGATCGTCTCGGCCTTGTGGTCCTCGGTGAAGATCAAGACTGGCAAGACACTTGCGTCCGAGTTGAGCAGTCCGGTGGATGTCTCGATGCTGCTGAGTGATTGTGCCAGCATCTCGCTGTGTCTCGGCAGTTCTCGCCACTTCGGTGAGCCCTCACTCCAGGCTGCTGCGAGAATCCGAGCCACCTGGGGCAGCGAGATGGTCGAGCGAACCCCTTCGATGTTGGAGATCCTCCACTGGAACTCATCGATACGATCCATCACATCATGGTCGATACTCGCATTGGGCTTCGTCTCCACGATCACCGTGATCAGATCGACTCCGATGGAGAAGGAACGGGCGATACTCCGAGTGTCGATGTTATAGCGAGATTCCTTGCGCAGTTCCGGAAGCCCCTCATTGGCATCTCCGATGATGACTTCATCGACTCTCTGCCAGCCCCAGAACAACCCGACGATGGCAATCAACACCAGCGAGATGGCCACCGGAAAACGCGTACATCGGGAGACGATGCTCCAGAGTTTATCTCGAACGGGTGTCGGTCGGGCGAGTTGCTGAGTGAACGAATCCGCGACACGCATTCCACCCAGCAGCAGCGGCAGCAATACGAAACCGGTCGCAAAGATCAGTACCACGCCGACTGCAGACATCACGGCGAGGTGCTGGATCACACCGATCTCGATGAAGAGCAAGGTCAGGAAACCGACTGAATCGCTGCACAATGCCACAAAACCTGGCAGGAGTAGTTTTCTGAAGGCGTTCCGGGCTGCTGTGGCAGGATTAGCTCCCGCCACCAACTCGCCGGCAAATGCCCCGGTCATCTGGACCCCGTGCGACATGCCGATGGCAAAGATCAGAAACGGCACCAGGATCGACATCGGGTCGAGTCCGTAACCGAGCGTCGTGATCGTTCCCAGCGTCCAGATCACCGCCAGCATCGAGCACGCCATCGGCAGCAATGTCAGTCGCCAGGAGCCGGAAAAGACACGAACCAGGAATGCGGTCACGAGCAGGGCAACACCGAAAAAGAGAACCACCAGCGTGGCACCGCCTGCGATGTCTGAAATTGCTTTTGAGAACCCGATGATATGGATATCGATCTCGTCATCGACGAATCGTGAGCGAATCATCTCCTCGAGTCGATTCCCTACCTCGATCGGATTGGGTCTCTCTTTCGTGTAGGGGTCCTTCTCGACCAGTGTCGCATAGACCATCGCCGCTGAAAAATCGTTGGCGATCAGCCGCCCCACCTGCCCCGAGTAGAGGACATTTTCGCGCACCTGTCTGGCCATCTCCTCCGTCGGAGCCCATTCGGCGGGGACCACGTTGCCGCCCTCGAAGCCACCCTCGACGATCCTCACGAATCGAACATTTGGAGTGAAGATGGATTTCACGGAGGTGCGATCGATCCCGGGCACCTCAGCGAGTGCCGCAGTCACCTGTCGCACCTTCTCGAGGGATGAGGGGTCGAACAGATCTCCATCGATGGCACGCACCGAGATCAACAGTCGGTTCGCCCCTCCGAACTGCTCCCTGTGCTCGACGAAGGTCTCCATGTAGGGATGCTTCAGCGGCAACTGCTTCTCGAAGCCTGCATCGATGGCCAGACGGGCAGCCTGAACTGTCAACAGCACCGAGACGAGAGCCAGCAACCACAACATCAGGCGACGATTCTCGAAGATGAGTTTTTCGAGCAGGGTCGTCATCTTCGACCCTCCTGGCTGGATCCTTCAGCCCCATCGTCTCGTGGCTGTGGGCGCACAAATCCCTTCTCACCGACGATCAGCAGTTCTCCACCCGGTAGTTCCACGACGGAACTGAGGATCCTGCGCTCTCCAGGAGAGATGTCCTGCCATCGCCCCTCAGGCGATCGTCGCAGTGCCAGGCCCTCATCTCCGACCACGACGATGCCTGAATCAGAGAGTCGGCAGCCGCCGAAGAGCGACGCCTCCGACGAAGTCTCGATTCGCTTCCAGTTTCCTGGCTCGCCCTCCCACAGGTTGCCACGAAGGCCCATCACGAGCAGCGTCGAGGGTTCCAGCGCCATGATGTGGAAAAATGACCCGTCGTAGGGACTCTCGAGCAACTGCCAGGTATCTCCCCCGTTTGTGCTTTCAAAGATGGACCCGAACTCACCTGTTGCGATCAGACGAGACGTTGTGTTCTGAAGCGAGAAGATGTGAGGTCCATCCTCGGAGATCAACTGCTGGCGCCAGTTGTCGCCTCCATCGTCACTGATCATGACCGTGCCGAATGAGCCTGCCGCAACTATCCTTTTTCCATCGATCGATTGAATCGTGAAGAGCGCGAGATTTGCCTCCGGATCACAATGCACCGACTGCCAGGTCAATCCCCTGTCGAGAGATCGCAGCACCGTGGTGTCGTGGCCGGCAGCGAAAGCGATGCCATTTTCGCCGAGAACGATGGAGGTGAGCATCCTCCGCGTTGGTGTTACGATCTGGCGAAATGATTTTCCACCATCTGTGGACCGAAGTATCAGCCCATGGTCCCCCGCCACGAGCACCACTTCACCTTCGCGGACGACACTGATCAGCAGCGCAGATTCTGCCTTGGCAGCGAGATGCGACCGATCCTCGATGGTCGTATCGCGTTGAAGGAGTGCCTCGACCGGAACCTGCCCGGGTTGCAGTACCACCAGCCCCAGCAGTGCAAGCAGCGGCAACGCCAGCCAGCGACAGCGAGTCACCATTTGCGCCGATACGGCTCGAGTCATGCTACACCTTCCCGGATGAAAAGAAGCCGGGCGGGCAGGGTCTGGTCCCCGCCCGCCCGGCCGCTGGTCATGCGCCTGGGGGCATCCCGGCGCGGTTATCTTCTGCCGCGCCTCGACAGCGCTGCCGGAGAGAAGTCCTTGTCCCGGAGAGTGACATCGAACCGCTCCACCTTGCCGGGCGCATTGAATCCGATGGCGAGGTAGCGTCCATTCTGAAGATCGTAGTGAGCCAGCAGTGTGTCGTAGAGGATCGGAATGTCGTAGTAGACGATGGGATAGGCCTCGGAGACCCTCCAGATCTTGCCGGAGTTGTCGTACTGGTCGATCACCAGAGGCTGCCAGGAATCCTCATCAAAGTGCATGACACGCTTCGCATAGAGGTGGCTGGTGCCATCCTTGACGGTGGCCTCGACCTTCCAGACCCGGTGATGTTCGTAGCGAAGCAGATCCGGATTCAGATGTCCGGCGCGAATCATGCTGTCTGGATCGACCTCTGCGTTGTGGGCCTTGTAACAGTTGTAAGGAACGATCATCTCCATGCGGCCGATCAGTTTCCAGTTGTAGCGCTCTGGACTGCCATTGAACATGTCGAACTGATCATTGGTACGCTGTCCGTCACTGGCTGTTCCAGGGTTGTCGAAGGCGACCTGGGGCGCACGACGAACACGACGAAGTCCAGCACTGTAGACCCACGCCTGACGCGGATCCTTCGCCTGATCGAGTGTCTCATGCACATGCAACTTGGTACCCGCCAACCGCGGCGGCGAGATCACTCCCTGGTAAAACTTGGCCAGCACATTGTCAGATGTCTCAGAGGTCATACCTTCGCGGTTGTAACGCCACAGCACCTGCTCCTCGATACGAACCATCACGAAACTACCATTAGGAGCCGGCGCCACCTGGCCTACGGTCCGGGCCATCACTTCACCGCGGTATCGCAACATGTGGTTCCAGACCACTTGCAGTCCGTTCTCCGGGATGGGGAACGGAGATGTACGACGACAATTCTTGACGCCATTTCCGTCTGCAGTCAGTTCTGCGGACACGGCATTTTCCATCGCTGCGGCGTAGATGTCCTCGGGGTAACAGGCGGTTCTTTTCGATTCGTACACATTCATGTACCAGCTCTCCGGGTACCTCTCGAACATGGCGATCTGCCCGGCCGAGAGGAACTCGGAGTATTTCTGGAAGTTGCTGCTATCGATCTTGTACATCGGCTTATCGTCCGGGAACGGATCGACATAGTGGTCGCCCGACTTCCAGCCAGAGGGACCCGATGTAAGTCCACCTTGCCACGGTGGAATCGTCTTGCTCTCGTTTCCATCGCGAATCGCACCCATGGCGGTCAGTTCCTTGCCAAGTTCAGGACCATCGGAACTGATCGGGGCAGCCGCCAGCAGGCACCAACTGGCCGCCAACAATCCACCGAGGATGATATTTCGATTCAACATTGAGTCTCCTCCTAGAATGAGTAACTGGCGGTGAGGGACATGAAGTCACGGTCGTTCCGCAGATTGTAGCGGCTCGCACCAAACGAGTTCGTGTACCCGAGTTTCACATCCCACAGTCCAAGCGCACCGACAGTCACCGAAGCACTGACCGTCTTCCTTCCTGCTATGAAGTTCGCCAGCGGCACCGGGGATGTGCCCTCGATATCGTGAGAGAAGGCGACGATGGGTGCGAGGGACAGCGAGCCGATGGCATTGTAGTACGTCGCCTTGGCCAGCACCTTGTACCCCATCGACAACTGGTCAGGGAACGCCGAGAGCGGTTCAGCTGCGGGCTGCACCGGCACACCGGGTGAGTTGAAGAAGTCATTTCCACTGGTGTAGGTGCCCGTTGCCTCGTAGCGGAAGTTGGCCACATCCTCCATGTCGTTGACGAACATGGCTGCGAACTCGCCCACCATCGCCACCTGGTCTGCACCGAGAATCCCCGCCATCACCTTGGTGAGGCTGAACTGTGCCGTGGCGACATCCTTGCGGACAAAACCATGGATCGTCTCACCGTAATCGAAGGACCCGAGGGCGCCCTGGCCAAATACGCTGTTGAGAGGTGAGAGCGCCGCGAACAGGATCTCCACATCATCGACCTGCAGAGGCTGGTCGAGGTGCAGCGACGTCTCCCCTTGCACTGCTATGCCGGTATCGAAGAGGTCGGTATTGAAACTGACCCCGAAGGTGGTGATATCTTCCGGGTACTCGAGGTAGTACTCGGCGCTAGCGCCGTAATCCCCCGCAGCAACTCCTGCAGCGGTTCCGGTGACCGCAGTGATGATCGGCAGGCGGCTGTGCAGATTGGTGTAAAAGAACCCGAACTCTGTGCCACCCAGTTCTTCAGCAAACCATCTGGCCGAGATTCCGTACTGCCCCAGGTCACTGGGAGTCCGATCACCGGTGCGCTGTACAGCCACTCCGATCGGGGAGTTGTAGCCGGGCACCGATGCGCCGGGAGGGTTATCGATGATATAGACATCATCTGCGGTTCCGGGGATCCCATCCGGGCCATCCGATTGCCCGAAACCGAGCAGCACGAAGTTCCCCCCTGGGCTGGCGATATCGGTGACGGAGAAGAAGGTCCCGATCGGTTCGAGACGAGTCGGACGCCAGCCGAGCTGGTAAAAGCCCTGCAACGAGACGGTGTCGGAAAGATCGTAATCGAACTTGGCCGCCGGAATCGGCACCAGCGCTTCCTTGATCTCGGAGCCGGCTGCACGAAGCTTCGACAGGTCGACCGGATTGACGCCATTCAATCCATTCTGGATGAAGGTGCTTTCACCCCAGTTGATCACCTGACTTCCTACGGTCAGGGTCAACGGGTTGTCACGGCCACCGAAATCACGACGAATGTACGCATCGAGTAGTACAGCGTTGAGTCCGGCGAAGCGTTCTGCTGTGCCGCTGAGCGCGGGGCGACCCGCTTTCAGAACATCGCCCTCGCGGATGGCAAAGTCGGAGAAGTAGAAGCCCCTGATAAACACGAAGTAATCGTCGTAGTCGAACGAGATCTCGTGCAGCACCTTGAGGTTCTCGGAGAAGATGTCCCCTGCATCGTAGTTGAGGTTTCCATCGTCACCGTTGAGAGAATTCCCGGTTCCACCGTTGGCGGTTCCGATGAGGCTGAGGTCAGGATCAGCGACGCGCCATGAAACTCCTACTGATATGGTTGTGTCGAAGTGGCCCGAAACCTTGCCATTGAGAAGATCGAACTCGATCGCCCCCAGAAACGCTGGAGTCAGGGTAAAGACGGCCATGAGCAAGGCAGCTTGCAGCCGCACTCTCCTGGCCAGCGGGGAAACGCATCCTCGCATCCGGTACACCTCCTTGCTGAGTGGTACGCACCTCAAGACCTCCAGGAGTAGTGCCAGACTTCCAGCGAGCTCTCCGAAAGATCGTCCGGCCTGAAGAGTAGATGGGATGATCCCGGCACGTTGGCAGAGAAGGACCCACCTCCTCGCCACACCGATATCGCACCCCTCCTCACCCGGACTGAAGCGTCTACGAGAAGGGAAGATACGGGATCGAGAGGGTGACAGACAAGAGAGATCTGCTCTGGCATTACCAAGTCGGCTGGCCCAGAGTGTCTGCAGTGGTAGCCAGTCGCGAGGGAATCGTCACCGGAGGAGACCTGGATGTGCTCAAAAATGGCCGATGAGGCGGATCACTGGCCACTGGCGATCCCGATACCCGTCGCGTGGGGCGATATGGACGCCCTCGGTCATGTCAACAACACCCGGTTCCTGCGCTGGTTCGAGGATGCCCGAATCGAGGCTTTCCGGCGCATCGGATCGGTCGATCTGGGACCCAGCAGCAGCAGCGGGCCGATCCTGGCCAGGCTCGAGTGTGTATTCAGGCGCCCGGTCGTGTACCCCGATACCGTCACCTCGATGATCCGCGCCAGCGAGATCGGCACCGATCGGTATACCCTGGAGCATCAACTGGTGTCTGCCGACCAGCAACAGGTGGTCGCGTTCGGAACTTCTCGAATGGTGCAAGTGGACTACCGAAGCGGCGAAAAAGTACCGCTCTCTGCCGGGATCATCGAAGAACTGGAAAAGCTTCGCTGATCAACTCTCAGGGTAGAGTGACCCGGGGCCATCTACGAACAGATCTGGTAGTGGTGGAATTCCCGCCTCCGAATTATAAGAATCGGGATCGAGTCCCTGCTCACGGATCACTTCCTCATCGATGAAAAAGTTACCGGTGCAATCGGCAGGGTCGCGACTGACGATGGCGCCAAAGGCATCGGCAACGATCTCGGGTCTTCGGGTGGCACGGCGATCCATCCCCGGGATCATCCGAAGTGCTTCGGTATCGATGACGGTTCGAGGCCATAACCCGTTGACAGCAATCTTGAGCGGTTTCAGTTCCTCGCTCATTCCGAGCACACACAGGCTCATTCCATACTTCGAAATTGTATAGGCGGTGTGTCGGGCGAACCAGACAGGTCGCATCGATGGCGGCGGGGAGAGGTTCACCACATGGGCACCTTCACCGTGGCTCATCGCGTCGATGGCGGCTCGGGTCAAGGTATAGGTACCCCTGACATTGACATCGAAGAGCAGATCGACACGCTTCATCGGCGTCTGGGTGACCGGTGTCAGGGAGATGGCACTGGCGTTATTGACGAGGATGTCGATGCGGCCAAACTCGGCCACTGCAGCAGCCACAGCAGCCTCCACCTGAGCGTCATCCCGGATGTCCATCTTGACGGCAAGCGCTTCAGAGCCCGCCTCGCGCACCAGATCAGCGGTCTCGTGAATCGTTCCTGGAAGTTGCGGATGAGGGGTATCGGTCTTGGCAGCGATCACCACCTTGGCCCCATCGCGTGCAGCCCTCAGCGCAATGGCACAACCGATGCCCCGGCTTCCACCGGAGATCATCACGACCTTTCCTGCGAGTGGGAATTCACTCAAGACGCACCTCCTGTCACGGATCTGTAGTCGGGGGGGCGCTTCTCGATGAAGGCCCGCACACCCTCGGGGAATTCTTCTCCCGCAGCACAGTACCCAAAGCAGATCGCCTCTGCTTCCAGCACATCTTCAAGATCCCGGGGAGCTGAACGAAGTAGTTTCCGGGTCGCCGCCAGCGCCTGCAACGGACCATCTGCAAGTTGCTGACAGATGCGCAGCGTTTCCGGCTCGAGTTGCTCTCGTTCTACGGCGCGCGCAAAGAGTCCCCAGGCCTGTGCGGTTTCGCCGTCAATCCTCTCGTTGAGGAGCGCCAGTACCGAGGCGCGTTGACGACCGATCAAGCGATTCAACTGGTAGGTCGATCCTCCATCCGGGGTCGTTCCGATGCCGGTGTAGGCGAGCGTGATCTTGGCGTCACGGGCGCAGATCACCAGGTCGCATGCGAGAGCCAGGCTCAGACCGAATCCGGCACAGGCTCCGTGGACCTGGGCGACGACCGGAACCTGCAACTGATCGATGGCCGTGATGGTGCGGTGAACGGTACGGATCTCATCGGTCACTGCCTGACGACGCTGCTCGGGATCGGGGCAGTCGGCAAACATCCCGGCGAACCAGCGCAGGTCCCCACCCGCCATGAAGCCACGACCCGCACCGACGACCCGGAGCACCCGAACATCGGCATGGGCTGCCACCTCCGTGAGTGCCTGGTCCAGTTCTGCCACCATCGTCCCATCGAGGGAGTTGAGCTGGCCCGGACGATTCAGCATCAATGTCATGAGGCCAGAATCATCGGGATCTGTCAGTTCCAGCGTTTCCATCGGCCGCTCCTCTCGCGGGCGCGCATGGTGCTGTGCCGGGGCCCCCGGCACAAGCGAAGGGTAGATGGCGAACATATGTTCGCTATCCTATCACCCCTCGCCCCATCGAAAGGAGCCGATCGATGCGCCCGCTGGTCCTGCATCTGGACATCGATGCCTTCTTCGCCTCGGTCGAGCAACTGCGCAACCCTCGGCTGGCGGGGCGTCCGGTGGCGGTCGGCAGCGGGGTCATCGCATCGTGTTCCTACGAGGCGAGGGAACATGGCCTGCAGGCGGGTATGCCGCTGGGCAAGGCGCTGCGCCAGTGCCCACCGCTGGTGATCGTGCGCGGACACGAATCGATCTACCGCTGCTACGCCGCCCGTCTGTTCGAGATCTGCCACAACTGGTCTCCGGTGGTGGAAGAACATCTCGACGAGGCGTATTGCGACCTGGCCGGAACCGAACGGATCTACCCCGATCCACGACAAGAGGTGGCACGACTGCGCGATGAGATCCATTCGAGCACCGGATTGACCGTCACGGCGGGACTCGGCCGCAATCGGATGTTCGCCCGACTCATCGGCAAACTGCACAAACCCGATGGACTCGGATACATCGAACCGGAGCAGGAGGAATCGTTGCTGTTGCAACTACCGATCGAGAGCATCCCCGGAGTCGGCCCCCGCACCGCTACGGTGCTGTCGAACCTCGGCATCGAGAAGGTGGAACAACTGCGCGAACTGTCGCGCTCGGCGCTATCTGGACTGCTGGGACGAAACGGCGAGATCCTCTACGAACGCTGCCGAGGCGAGGATCACCGTCTCATCGGCGGCCGTGAGATCCCCCGTAGCATCCAGCGGGGAACCTCCTTTGACGAGGACATCTCCTGTCCGCGCACTCTCGACGCGATGATCGAGTACCTCGCTGAACGCATCGCCAGCAACCTGCGCCAGAGAGGTCTGGAAGCGGGAGGATTGGCACTTCAACTGGTTCACGGCGATCACCGACGCGATCGTCGACGCGTCGCGCTGGCCCCACCCACCGCACTCGATCCTCCCATCATCAAGACCGCTCTCGAACTGCGTCGCGCGATGGAGGGACGCCGAACTGCGATCCGCTTCGTCGGCATCCACCTCGATCGCATCCGGCTCGCTGCCACGGTCGAGCAGGGAGATCTGTTCACGGCCACAACCGAAGACCCTGCTGACACCGATCTGCAGCAGCAGCAACGCTGGAAGCGACTTCTCGGCCAGGTTGACCGCATCCGGATGCGCCATGGCCACGGCGCACTGCTGCGCGGTAGCGCCCTGGCACTGCAAGATGGTCGGGATCGGGGTGGAACGGCTCTGGAGCGCGATCGACACGGACTCATCCTCCGCACCTCGTGCCTGACCCGTTGACAGCGGTTATCATGCACGCCGGCGCCACAGTCCACACCGACGCCACAGTCTACAGCGCGCGAAGAAATACCGGAGGAAGTCGATGACCTACTACGCTGCTTGCTGCCAGACCGATCAGCCGAATCCGCGCGACCGTGACCAGATGAATGACAACACGACGCGCATCATCGAACAACTCGAACAGGCGGTGATCGGATATCGTCCCTTCCATGATGTGAAGCTGGTGGTCTTTCCCGAGTTCGCCCACGCAGCACCGATCTACGACAACACCGAGGAACTGACCGAGAAACTCGCCGTCGAGATCCCTAACCGACATACCGAAAGGCTCGCCGAGGCGGCGAGCAAGCACGGCGTGTGGATTCAGAGCGGCTCCTTCATCGAGTGCGATTCGCGCTGGTCAGACGCGCTCTTCAACACCACCGTACTGATCGGACCGGACGGCAACATCGCAAGCAAATACCGCAAGGTGAACCCGTGGATCCCGTGGGAGATCCACACCAGTCCGCACGACCTCGAAGGCTACGACGAGCCGCTCTTTCCCGTCACCGAGACCGACATCGGCAAACTGGGGGTCGCCACCTGTTACGACTGGTTGTTCCCGGAGACCTGCCGCGAACTGACCCTCGGAGGTGCCGAGGTACTGATCCGGATCAGTGCATACATGGATCCGTGGGGTGCCTCCGAACCGATGGACTGGTGGACGGTGATCAATCGATGCCGCGCCATCGAAAACCTGGCGGCCGTGGTCGCCTGTAACCAGGGTGCCTCCGCAAACCACTACCCGCCCTTTTCTTGGCCCGGCGGCAGCATGATCATCGACGCCGATGGTCGCGTCCTGGCCCAGGCCACTGCGGGTCCAGGACAGGCGACGGTCGTTGCCCCGATATCGATCGACAGCATCCGTCAGGAGAGGCGGCGTCGGTCAGGCCATGCGATGCCAGCGCACCTGAGATCATCGGCTTACCCGAGGCAGCGACAGGAACTCTACCGCACTGATCGCAGCAGTGGATCGCCCTCGGTCGAGGCCCTCGAGCAGAGCATCGAGCAGGCCAAGGGTCGGATCGGCTGGTAGAAGCACTGGAATGTGCGACCGCATCTGGCATCCTGATCCTCCATCTCCTGAACCGATAGAATTTCGAGGCGGTGATGCAAGATTCTGACACCACACCCCCCCAGGGGAGTCGTCCGGCTTCGGGCGACCTGGAGCCGCGGCACGATCTCGCGCGCCTGAGAATCGATCGCACGCCCCGCACCACTTCACAGCGGTGGCCATTGCTGCTGCTGTTCGGGTGCCTGGCCGCCTACATCGCCTGGAAGGAACTGCCCCCGCTGGTCTCCTCTCACGATCCAGAAGTGATCACCGCCAGGGTCCAGACCCGTGGCGGTGCCAGCAGCCGCAGCGGCGTGGCCTCCAACGGCTACATCGTGCCTCGTCGTCGTGCCGCGCTGTCGACCGATATTCCCGGCCGTCTCATCGAGCTCAATGTCGAGGAAGGCTCACGCGTTCAACGAGGAGATGTGGTCGCAAGACTCGATAGCCGCGAGTTGCAGGCAGTTCTGGCCCGCTTGCAGGCTGATCGGGTCGCCAGGGAGGCGGAGCAGGAACGATCCCGTCTGGCACTGGAGCGGCAACAGACACTGTCCCGTACCGATGACGCATCACGAAGCGATCTCGACACGGCGCGGGCCAATGCCAAGGCCGCGGTAGCTCAGGTCGCCTCGGTCGATGCCTCGATCCAGGAGATCGAGGCCCGCATCGACAAGACCACCGTCTACGCGCCCTTCTCCGGCGTGGTGACCGAGAAAAATGCAGAGGTGGGGGAGATTGTCTCTTCCATAGCGACTGGAGCCAACGCACGCGGTTCCGTCGTGACGCTGGTCGACTTCGAGTCGCTCGAGGTTCAGATCGAACTGGCACAGACCACCCTCGATGTGGCGCGCGCCGGTGCGCCGGTACTGATCTACCTCGATGCCTATCCCGATGAAGGCTATCGGGGCCGGATCCGTCAGGTCTGGCCCACTGCCAATCGAGCCAAGGCGACGGTCGAGGTTCGTGCCGAGTTCATCGACAGAGATGAGAGACTGCTCCCTGAACTGGGAGTGCGTGTCGTGTTCGTCCCTGAATCGGAAGCGAACCCGACTCCACCAGCGGTGTTACTGCCGCGGCGAGCACTGCTGGCGCGGGAACAACCGACCGTCATGGTCGTTCGGGATGGTGTCATAGAGATTCGCACGGTGACCCTTCGAGACGCAGTCGGGGACGACCTGATCGAGATTGGATCGGGGCTGATCGGAGGAGAGACGGTGGTACTCGATGCAGATCCAACCCTCGCTGATGGCGACCGCGTCAGGTTGAGAAGACCCTGATGACCAGGCAATTCATCACACTCGATCAGGTTTCCAAGAGTTACACCCGTGGTGGCGAGAAGCTGCAGGTGCTCGATCAGCTCGACTTGACGATTCCAGAGGGTGACTTCGTCGCACTGATGGGACCCAGTGGCTCGGGAAAAACCACCATCCTGAACCTCGTCGGCGGTCTCGACTCCTGCGACTCGGGAACCGTGTCGGTCGCAGGCGCAGAGGTGAGTGCGATGTCGAGGAGAGAGTTGCCCGCATGGCGATCGCGCCATGTCGGCTTCGTGTTCCAGTCCTACAATCTACTACCTGTGCTGACCGCCCACGAAAATGTCATGCTGCCACTTCAACTGACTCCCCTCTCCGCAGCCGAGCGTCGCAAGCAAGCGGACTTTGCTCTCAGCGTCGTCGATCTGTCCGATCGCGCCTCGCATCGGCCATCGCAACTCTCTGGTGGCCAGGAGCAACGAGTCGCCATCGCCAGAGCCATCGCTTCCGACCCGGATGTGATCATCGCCGACGAACCCACCGGTGACCTCGATCGACAGAGTGCCGATGATGTGCTGGAGATCCTTTCTCGCCTCAATGCCGAGCTCGGCAAGACGATCCTGATGGTGACTCATGATCTGATCGCTGCTAAAAAGGCGCGCCGGATCCTGGAACTCGACAAGGGTCTACTCGTCGAGGATCCGCAGCAGGAGGCCTGACGTGCACTTCCCACTTCGACTGGCGCTTCGTCACCTGATGGCCAGGAAAACCCGTAACGGGCTGACGATCGTGGCCATCTCCATCGCAGCGTTTCTGCTCTGCTTCCTGATCGCCATCGTTCAGGGCCTGGAAGCGAGCGTTCAAAGTGCCTCGACCACCCGCCTGGTGACTCAATCTGCAGTGAGCCTGTTCGTAGATCTGCCGACTTCATACCAGCACAAGATCGACGCCGTCGAGGGGGTGCATCTGACGACCAAGTTCCGCTGGTTCGGGGCTTACTATCAGGCGAGAAAGAACTTCTTTGCCCAGTTCGCGGTGGACCAGGACCGCTTCCTCGACATGTATACCAGCGACATCGAGATCGTCGAGGGACCTGGTGGAGTGACGGGCCCTGAGGCCCGGATCGCGGTCCAGAAAGCGTTCGAGAGCGATCGAAGAGCCGCCATCATCGGAACAGGATTGCGTGACAACGAACGCTTCGGATTTCAGATCGGGGATCAGGTTCCGCTGATTCCGATGATCTATCCTCGTACCGATGGAAGCGCCTGGGAATTCGTCATCGTCGGCTGTTACAGACCATTGAAGGCGCGGATTCCTGATACCACGATGTACTTTCGAGCCGACTACCTCAACGAGGCCATCGTCAGTGGTGAGGCGTTCGGGGACCACGGTGCGGGAGTCTACTATGTCAACACCGAGGAAGGGGTGCCGGTCGAGCAGATTGCAGAAGAGATCGATGAACTGTTTGTCAACGGTCCACAACGGACCCAGACCATCACGGAAGCGGCATTTGCATCCTTCTTCGTCTCCGCCATCGGCAACCTGCCGCTGTTTCTCGGCACCATCGGCGGCGCGGTGTTGTTCTCGATCTTCTTCTCCGTCGTCAACACGATGATGATCACCGGACGACAGCGCCTGCAGGAGGCGGGAATTCTTCAGGCGCTCGGGTTCCGGCCCCTCGTCAGCACAAACCTGCTGGTATTTGAAGGCCTGGTCATCTCATTGATCGGTGGTGGTGGCGGCATCCTGATCGCCTACCTCAGCGAGGGTGTCCTCGCTCAACTACTGGGCCAGAGCATCCAGAACTACCAGATCACACCTGACCTGGTGTTGATGGCGATCGGCACCTCCTCGGTCCTCGGCATCGTCGCGGGGTTGGCTGCGGGGTTGCCCTTCCTCAGGTCCAACCCCACGGAAGCACTCAGGAGCAGCGGATAAGATGGCCCTTCCCACCGGTTACACGACCCGAAACCTGCTGAGGCGCCGTTCACAGGTGCTCTTCACCGCGCTCGGCATCGGCTTCACGACTGCGGTCCTGTGCGGCGTGCTGTCGCTTCGCAACGGATTCGAACAGTTGTTCCGACCACTGGGTGCCGATGAAGTGGCGGTCTACCTGCGCATCGGAGCCACTTCCGAGGGAGATTCTGGAATCCCACGCGAGTCCGCTCGCATCATCATCAAGGAACGACCAGAGATTCTCAGAGACGCTGCGGGCAGGCCGCTCGCCGCTGCGGAGTGTTTCCTGGCGATGTACATGGAGAAGATCAACGGCGGACTGGTGAATGCGCCGCTTCGCGGTATCGAGGCAGCATCCTTGACGCTACATCCGACGCCTCCGCAGCTGATCGAAGGCCGCTGGCCAGACTGGGGCAGCGACGAGGTGGTGGTCGGCCGCCCCCTGGTCAACCGGATGAAGAACTGTGCCCTCGGAGACACACTGACGCTCAACACCACTCCATTCGATGTGGTCGGGGTCTATGAGTTTGACAGTTCGCAAGGCAGCGAAATCTGGGGACCGGTCGATCGGATGCTGGAAGCGCTCGATAGACCTGTCTACAGCCGGGTGATTGCGCGAGTGCCGCTGGAGCTCGATTACGAGCAGGCGACCCTCGAACTGGAGCAGGATCCTCGTCTCAACATTTCCATCACCAGGCAGAGTGAATACCTGGCCACCCAGACGACAGGACTCAGCACCTCGTTACTGGTGCTGTCGGTATTCCTCACCCTCATCATGGGCTCCGCTGCAGTGATCGGCACCATGAATACGATGCTCGCCACCGTCGCCACCCGTACACACGAGATCGGTATCCTGCTCGCCATCGGCTACAGCCGGATCGAGGTGTTCCTCGCCTTCCTGCTCGAATCGGCCCAGGTCGGATTGATCGGTGGAGCGATGGGACTGCTGATGGTGATCCCGCTGCACGGTGTCGAGACGGGAGCGTCCAACTTCAACACCTTCACCGACATCAGTTTCTCATTCCGGTTATCCCCCACCATCGCCATCACTGCTGTTGGACTCTCATTCCTGCTCGGGATCATCGGCGGCGCGATCCCGGCGTGGATAGCGGCCAACAGGCAGGTCGTGGACGCCATCCGACGCTAATTCCTGACAGTTCGCTCTGCTGGTTAGATTGCAGTAGATCCGGTTCCTTCTACAATCTTCATCGCGTCAAAACCGCAGACCGATATGTCATCGTCTCAACAGGTCGGAGCCTCTTGAACAGCGCCAACCAGGGAAACCACAACCAGAGCACTCAGCAGCTGGAGATCTCCGTGGTGATTCCTGCCTTCAACGAGGAGGAGGCGATCCTGCCGCTGCTCGACGAGGTGTTCCAGACGCTGCATGAGATGGGCTGCAGTCACGAGGTGATCGTCGTCAATGATGGTTCCGACGATGCGACAGAATCCATCCTTCACCGGCGCCGGGAAACATCTCCCCGCCTACGGGTGTTGACCCTGGTGCCGCGCAGCGGCCAGAGCGCTGCTTTCGAGGCGGGCTTCCGAGCCGCACGAGGAGACCTGATCATCACGATGGACGGCGATGGCCAGAACGATCCCGCAGATATCCCTCGGCTGGTCGAGGCGATCCCCGGCCACGATGCGGTGCTCGGCGTCAGAGCCCATCGAAAGGATCCATGGATCCGAAAGTTCGCCCAGCGCATCGCAAATGGCGTCCGCAACACACTGCTGGGGACCCGATTCCAGGATGTGGGTTGCTCGCTCAAGGTGTTTCGACGCCAGATCATCCAGGATCTGACCCTCTACAACGGACTGCACCGCTTCTTCCCCTACCTCGTCGAGATGCGAGGCGGCCGCACGCTGGAGGTCGATGTCGGACATCGAGCGCGTCAGCTGGGGACCAGCAAGTACTCTCCCCTCGGCCGTGGCATTCCGGCCTTTCTCGACCTGTTGATGGTACGTCGGATGAAGAAGAGGGCCCTGCGCTACAACGTCGAGGAGAAACCGTGATGGAAACGCTGCTGCTTCCCTGCTGCCTCTCACAGGTGGGTCACTGGTTCGTCAGCCACATCCAGCTGCTGGCACTCCACGACGAGTTCACCGGCACCTTTCTCGATATCTTCTGGCAGAAAATCACGGTAGATCACTGGGCCATGATCGGCTTCGGCGGTCAGGCGATCTTCTTCTCGCGCTGGATCGTGCAGTGGATCATCAGCGAGAAGGCCGGGAAATCGCAGATTCCCATCGCCTTCTGGTGGATCAGCATCACCGGCGGCTGCATCACCTTCATCTACGCCGTCGCCGTGGTGGAACCGGTGCTGTTGCTGGGTCAATTGCTGGCACTGGTGATGTACACGCGCAACCTGGTCCTCGTCTTCAAGGAGCGTGCGGAGAAACCCATTTCCTGATGAGGGCCTCAAGGGCAAGCTGCACGAATGAACCCTGCTGCATCAAGAGGGCGACTCCCAGGATGGCCAGCAGCATTCCGAACATCGCCGGGACCGAGATCTTCTTGCGCAGGAAAATGGCGACCAGAAGCACCATGAATACGGGTGTCATCGACATCTGGGTCGTTGCGATGGCAAGGCCCACCGCCTTGGCCGAGACATGGCTGAGCCAGATTCCGATGTAGGTGCCGATGAAACTGGCGACGAAGATGCGTCCTGGCACGCCTTTTTTCAGCAGTTGCTGCTTCCACTCCGGTAACGAGCCGGCCAGCAGTGCGACAAGCCCCCCTCCGATCATCGCCACGGAGATCCGCGCCGCCGACACCTCCAGCGGTGGCAGAGATGAGATCATCACCACTTTCGAGATGGCGATTCCGGTCGACTGGCAAAAAGCGGCAAAGATGCCGAGCCAGATTCCATCGCGTATCCGACCCTCATGGAGGCCCGACCGATCGCTGGCCAGGGTTCGATCGCGGATCACCATGCTGATCCCTGCCAGCGTCAGTGCCATCGCCAGCAGGTGCACCAATTGCAGCGCCTCTGCCAGCAGGAACCAGCCAAAGATGGCGGAGAAGGGAGGAGTGAGCGTGGTCAGCACCAGCGCCTTGCGCGGTCCCAGGATCTGGATGCTTCGGAAATAGGCGGAGTCGCCGATCTGGATCCCGACCACCCCACTGAGCACCAGCAACGAGATGTCTGTCCACGGCGCCTGCTGCCACACCAGCATTCCTGAGCCGAAGAACGGCAAACTCAGACACAGCAGCACCCCGGCGACGGCGTTTTTCCCCAGGTTCAATGCTGCGGCCGAGGCGTCGAGACGGCTGTAGATGAAACTACCGCTGGCCCAGCACACCGCCGCGGCCAACCCGGCCACCTCTTGCCATTGCATCCAGACGCCTCCGATTCCGGGGCAAGGCTACCTGTAGCGAGGCAGGGGGGCGAGCGGGAGTGGCAGATCCGACTGAAAAGAGCAGCAGCGGATGAACTGCTCGCCTCGCCCAACAGTGGACACCCGGACCTGCACATGCCATCTTCTGACGGCGGAATCAGGAACACGGATGGGAAACCGGGGGACTCCGTTGCGCTCTATCTTGCTTTTCATGGCCTTGTTCGGTTTCTGGCT
Organism: Bacillota bacterium; assembly: GCA_003973385.1. Taxonomy (GTDB): domain Bacteria; phylum Planctomycetota; class UBA8108; order UBA1146; family UBA1146; genus QNYK01. The sequence goes on from QNYK01000023.1 coordinate 66,805, forward strand.
GCTCCTCTCCGGACGGTTTGAATCCCGGTTTCTGATCGTCTCGGGCGTCCTTGCGAGCGCGCTGACGGTGTGGATCTGCCAGCGCCTCGATCTGATCGGCGCCCAGTACCAGCCAGTGAAATCGCTGCCTCGATTCCTGCTCTACCTGCCATGGCTGCTGTTCCAGATCACTGCATCGAGCCTCGTCGTCATCGGCAAGGCGTGGTCGCCTCGAGTCAACATCGCTCCTCGGCTCGTGAAGGTCAGTACCGATCTGCGGCATCCGCTGGCGGTCACGCTGCTGGCAAACTCCATCACCCTGACGCCGGGAACGGTGACCGTCGATGTCCAGGATGGATCGTTGCTGGTCCATGCTCTCAGCCCGGAGGCGGTAAGGGGCGTGCTGGGCAAAGAGATGGAGCGACGCATCCTGCAGATGGTTCCCCCCACCGACGATCCGGTGGAGATGGAGGACTCCAGATGACGGTTGAACTGCTCGCCGCACTGCTGGTGCTGGCAGGCGCGGCGCTGACGGGGATCAGGGCGGTGCGGGGACCGACCCTTTACGACCGTGTGCTGGCGGTCAATGTGTTCGGCACCAAGGCCGTGATGTTGCTGGCCATCATCGGATTCATAGGAAGTCGCGCTGGGTTCATCGATATCGCGATCCTGTACGCACTGATCAACTTCATCGCCACCGTCGCGCTGCTGCGCTTCGTGGAATCGAAACGGCTCGGGGGTTGATGGAGATCCTCGGAAATATCCTGCTGCTGCTGGGAGCATTCGTCGCATTCAGCGGCGCACTCGGGGTGCTTCGAATGCCCGACTTTTACTCTCGTCTGCATCCGGCAGGAACCACCGACACCCTCGCACAGTTGCTGCTGATCGCAGGACTCGTGCTGGGTCACTTCGACACCGACACGACCTCACTGCTGGTCACGGGTAAGTTGATCGTCATCTCGCTGCTGCTGCTGGTCACCACTCCTGCCGCGACCCATGCCATCTCGAGAGCTGCCTACCTGAGTGGGCTTCAACCGTGGAGTTCCCCCGATGCTGAAACAGAAGAGGCGACCTCCTCCGGTTCTTCCGAACAGGAGGAGTCGTGATGGATCCGGTACTGCTGCTCGATGTGATCCTGCTGCTGCTGGCGGTGGCTGCTGCCTTCACCGCCATCACGCTGCGCAATCTGCTCGGGTCTGTCATGATGATGGGCATCTACAGCTTGCTGCTGGCAGTGATCTGGGCAGATCTGTTCGCCATGGATGTCTCGATCACCGAGGCCAGTATCGGAGCCGGTGCCTCGACCATCCTGCTTCTGATGGCGCTGACTCGCACCGGAACTCGCGAGCGCAAGTCAGGAGATCACTCACTACCTGCCTTGATCGTGGTGGTCCTCACCGGCCTGGTATTGATCCAGGGTACATCCGAGTTGCCGCGCTTCGGCGATCCCGAGGCTCCTGCCCATCGCCATGTCGCACCGCAGTACCTGGCACAGCAGGTGCCCAAGGTCGCCCCTCCCTCGGAGGCGATGGGCCCGGCGCCACAGCCTGCCCCCGTCGGCGAGGATGCACCCGGCAACTTCGGTCACCACGTGCCCAATACCGTCACGGCCGTACTCGCGGCCTACCGCGGCTACGACACCATGTTCGAGACGGTCGTCATCTTCTCGGCGGGTATGTGTCTGCTGCTGCTGCTTCGCCCCCTCCCTCGAAAGCAGGAGGAGTCGATCGATGAGTGAAAGCGTCGTGCTTCGAACCATCGGCGGGATGCTGATCCCCTACATCCTTGTCTACGGCCTCTACGTGCAGATGCACGGTGAGATCGGACCCGGAGGTGGTTTCCAGGCTGGCGTCCTGGTGGCGGCAGCATTCATTCTGCACTCGCTGCTGTTTGGCCCCACCGGGACGATGCGGCTGCTTCCCCGCTGGTTCATCGATCTTTCGATGAGTCTGGGCGTGCTGCTCTACATCGGAACCGGCGTGGTGTGCCTGCTCCAGGGTGGGTACTTCCTCGAGTACTCGGTGCTCGATAGAACCGATCCCGCCGCCGCGGAGGCGCTCGGGATCACGCTCGTCGAGGCGGGTGTTGGCCTGACCGTGGCCTCGGTGATCCTGACCATCGTGCGCAAGGTCCAGGGGGTGTCGCCATGAGCATCCTCGGACTCTTCAATCACTGGGCGTTCGTGATCATCATGATGCTGGGCCTGTATGCGATCATCGCCCGCAACAACATGATCAAGAAGATTCTCGGACTGGCACTGTTCCAGACCGGTATCTTCTTGATGTACATCACGCTCGGATTCAAGGAGGGCGCCGCTTCGCCGATTCTCCAGCACGATCCGAGCACCAGTTACACCAATCCGCTGCCCCAGGTGCTGATCCTGACCGCCATCGTCGTGTCGCTGAGCACGATGGCAGTGGCCCTCGCCATCGTCATCGGGATCCGCGAGGAATACGACAGCATCGAGGCGGACGAGGTGGCTCATCTCGATCGCCAGCAACGGGAGCCAGGATGCTGAGTTTCCTGTCGCCGTGGGCGCCCCACTTTCCGATCCTGCTGGTGTTGCTGCCGCTGCTGGGGGCAGTGCTGTCACCGTTGATCGGTCGCGGTGACCGGGGCTGGGCGTGGGCTGTGATGACGATGGGAGCCACCACCGTCGTCGCCATGGCGCTGTTGCTTCGAATTCGAGAAGTGGGTGCCGTCTCTTACCCCCTCGGTGGCTGGCAGGCGCCCTTCGGAATAGAACTCTATGTCGACCTGCTCAGTGCCATGATCGCGCTGGTCGTGGCAGCGGTGGGCTGGGTCGTCACCATCTACGCCCGTGCCAGTATCCGTGTCGAAATCCCCGGCGACCGCCTCGGTGCCTTCTGGGCAGTGTGGCTGCTGGCGATCACCGGGCTGCTCGGCATCCTCATCAGCGGCGACGCCTTCAATGTCTATGTACTCCTCGAGATCTCGTCACTGACGATCTACGGCCTGATCGCCATGGGCAGGTCACGCGATCGCAAGGCATTGGTCTCCGCATTCAATTATCTGATCCTCGGATCGATCGGTGCCGCCTTCATCCTGATCGCCATCGGATTGCTCTACGCGCAGACCGGCACCCTGAACATGGCAGACCTCCGATCGCGCCTGCTCGAAGGTGGGTCCGAGGCCACCGTCAATACCGCCCGGGCGTTCCTGCTCGCAGGACTGGGCTTGAAGATGGCACTCTTCCCCCTTCACTTCTGGATGCCTGCCGCCTACTCCACGGCTCCTTCTGCGGTCGCTGGATTGCTCTCTGCGACCGCAACCAAGGTCGGGATCTACATGGCGATGCGATTTCTCTACAGTGTCTTCCCCACCGACCAGGGTGCACTCACCGGTGCCAACGCCTGGGTCCTCTGCGCCTGCGCCGGCGGTGCGATCCTGTTCGGATCGGCCAGTGCCGCCAGGCAACCATCACTTTCGTTATTGCTCGCCTATTCCAGCGTAGCCCAGGTTGGCTACATCGTGCTCGGGTTGGCGGTCGGACAGATCGATGCCATGACCGGCTCGATCCTTCACATCGTCTTTCACGCCCTGATGAAGGGCGGATTGTTTCTCTGTGCCGGCATCATCATCTACCGGCTGGGTGGAAACGAGTTCCATCGTCTCGCCGGCCTCGGGCGCAGGATGCCATGGACCAGCGCCGCCATCGTGGTCGGCGGCCTCGGCATGATCGGGATCCCCGGCACCGCCGGATTCATCAGCAAGTTGCACCTGTTGAAGGGTCTCTTCGTCGCGGGCCAGCCGCTGCTGGCGATGCTGGTGCTGGTGGGGTCGGTGCTGGCCGCGGTCTACACCTGGAGATTCGTCGAGGTCGCCTACCTCAAACCCGTTGCAGACGAGGACTCGGTGCCCGTTGATGAGCCACCGGGAATGCTGTGGCCGGTGTGGCTGCTGATCGGATCGAGCGTCCTGTTTGGCCTTCACCCGGCGCCGGTGGTCAAACTCGCCACGGAAGCGGCGCAGGCATTGTTGGGGGCAGCAGGATGATTCCCCTCGAAGTGCTGGCGCTGATCTTGCCCGCAGTCGGCGCACTGCTGCCGTGGCTATTTCGTCGTGATCCGAAGTTACAGGCCGCATCGACATTGATCATCACGGTGCTGCTGCTGATCACGGTCATCCAACTGGTACTGGCCGGTGAAACCTCCAGGATCACACTGGGTTCCATCACTCCAACCCTCGAGTTCGCACTGCAGGTCGACTCACTGGGGCTACTGTTTGCGCTGGTCGCATCCGGTCTGTGGATCCTCAATAGCATCTATTCCCTCGGATACATGCACGGCGTTTACGGCCCCCGCTTCGAGGGCGAACAGAGGTACTGGTCCTGCTTCTCACTGGCGATCGTCGCTGCCATCGGCATCGCATTCAGTGCCAATTTGCTGACACTGTTCCTCTTTTACGAGTTGATGACCTTCAGCACCTGGCCGCTCGTCACCCACTCCAGGAGTGACGAGGCGAAGAGATCTGGGCGCATTTACCTGGGGATTCTGCTCGGCTCCTCGACGCTGTTTCTGCTGAGCGCGATCATCTGGACCTGGGTCCTCACCGGAACTCTCGAGTTCGAGGCGGGTGGCTTCCTCGCCGGCTCGGCGACCTCCGGTCAGGTTTCGATACTGATCCTGCTGTTTTGCTTCGGCAGTGCCAAGTGTGCCATCTTTCCGCTGCATCAGTGGCTGCCAAATGCGATGGTCGCCCCGACACCGGTCAGTGCGCTGCTTCACGCCGTGGCGGTGGTCAAGGCGGGAGTGTTCACCGTACTCAAGATCAGCACCAGTGTCATCGGAGCCGACCTGATGATGTCGAGCTGGGGTGCCGAGGTGGTCGCCTGGACCGCAGCAGCGACGATCCTGTTCGCGTCACTGGTGGCACTGACGCGTCAACAGTTGAAGGCTCGCCTCGCCTACTCGACCATCGGTCAACTCAATTACATCGTGCTCGGTGCCGTGGTCGCATTTCCTGCGGCCATCGAGGGCGCGGCGTTGCACATCGCGATGCACGCCTTCGGCAAGATCACGCTCTTCTTCGCTGCGGGAGCGATCTTCGTCGCCAGTGGCAAGACCCGGATCGATCAACTGGCAGGGATTGGCAAGCGGATGCCCTGGACGATGAGTGCGTTCCTGATCGGCACCCTGAGTGTGCTCGGCCTGCCGCCACTGTGCGGCATGTGGAGCAAGTGGCTGCTGGCCGAGGGAATGATCGCGGCACACCAGTGGGCGTTCCTCGGTGCCCTGATCGTCTCGAGTCTGCTCTCCATCGCGTATCTGATCCCGATCTCCGTGCAAGCTTTCTTTGCCAGCGAGCCGGACGATGCGTCCCCTCATGGCGAGGCCCCCTGGGCCTGCCGGATTCCTCTGCTCATCAGCGCGGCTGCTTGCCTGCTGTTGTTCTGGTGGCCCGGCATATTCGCCCAGCTGGCCGGGATGGTCCGATGAGGAGCACCCGATGAACGACTCTCATCGGTCCGGGAATCGCTTCTGGGTGCTGCTGATGACGATCGGTTGCGTGGTCGTGCTGCTGCTCGACTTCGTCATCGACCGCCACGCAGATGCTGAACTCGAGGGGTGGACTGGCTTCTATCCCGTGTTTGGATCTGTCGCCATCGTGGTGCTGATTCTGCTCTCGAAGATCCTTCGCCGGATCGTTTCGCGGCAGGAGGACTTCTATGGCGATTGAAGGTCTCCACCCGGTGCTGGTATTTCTGATCGGGGCTGTGCTGGTCGCAGCGACACGGGGCAAGGCGAGGCAGGGCGTCTCGCTGGCGACCCCCCTCATCGCGGCGCTGGCGTTACTGGGCCTTCCCGATGGATCTTCCTTCTCCTTCGAACTGATGGGCCAGACGCTGATCTTCGCGCACATCGATCGGCTCTCGTTCCTGTTTGCGCTGCTGTTTCTGGTCGCTGCCACCATCGGTGTCATCTACTCGCTTCACCATCGCAGCCGCCTCGAGTTGACCTCGGCATTGCTCTACGCCGGAAGTGCCATCGGCGCCGTGCTCGCCGGCGATCTGATCACCCTGTTCATCGCCTGGGAGATGCTCGCCGTGACCTCTGCTTTCATCGTCTGGGCGCGCGGCGATCGAGAGTCCATCTCATCGGGGCTGCGATATTTCGGCTTCCAGATTGCGTCCGGCTTCTGTCTGCTGATCGGTGTCCTGCTGCACCAACAGGCTGGCGGAAGCCTGATCATCGAGGAGCTCGGGGTGCTCGATCTGGCCTCACCCGGGGCACTGTGGATCCTGATCGCGTTCGGCATCAAGGCAGGATTTCCGCTGCTCCACACCTGGATCGTCGATACCTACCCTCGCGCCACGGCGACCGGCACCGTGTTCCTGTGCGTCTTCACGACCAAGACCGCCGTCTATGCGCTGGCGCGCTTCTTCCCCGGCACCGAGGAACTGATCACCATCGGTGCCGTGATGACCTTCTTCCCCATCTTCTACGCCGTGATCGAAAACGATCTTCGCAAGGTTCTCAGTTACAGCATGATCAACCAGATCGGTTTCATGGTCGTGGGGATCGGCCTGGGCACCGAACTCGCCATCAATGGCGCGGTGGCGC
>QNYK01000010.1 GCA_003973385.1 Bacillota bacterium
CGACATCGACAGCACCTACGGCGATGTGATCTCGCTGACCGTGGGCGAGCCGGGCAGCCGGTCCCATGTCTTCACCTACAGCTTTGGCTACCGACTGGATAGCTCCGATGACAGCAACTGCCCGCACCACCCGGGCGGGGTCACCTCATCCACCAAAGTTACTGAATGGACAGATGAAGTCAATCACGGCGTGCCTACCCGGGGTGTATTGGGACCAGAGAATGGTTCCAGTAGGCAGGAGATGCGGAAAAGGTGAAGAGGTTCAACTCCAGTCGTGGAATCCGCGCCCCGTTTTTTTCCCGAGGTGACCCTCGCTGACCAGCTGGCGCAACAATTCTGGAGGCCTGAACTGCTCTCCGATCATCGAATGCAGGTACTCGGCGATGGCCAGGCGAACATCGAGGCCGACCAGATCGGTGAGCCGCAAAGGACCCATCGGATGACGGTAGCCAAGTTCCATCGCCTTGTCGATCTCCTGCGCTGAAGCAACTCCAGTTTCCAGCATCCGGATCGCTTCCAGGCCGAGTACGAGGCCCAGTCTGCTGGTTGCGAATCCAGGCGAGTCCTTGACCACTATCGGCTCTTTACCGAGTTTCGTGGCCAGCTCCACCGCGGCATCGATGGTGGCTTCTGAACTCTGATCACCACGCACCACCTCGACCAAAGCCATGATCGGCACCGGGTTGAAAAAGTGCATACCCACGAAGCGCTGCGGGTGGGTCAATCCAGATGAGAGTTTCGTGATGGGGAGTGAAGAGGTGTTGGTCGCCAGGATGGCATGCTCGGAAATGACCTGCTCTACCTCTTCAAATATCTTCGTCTTGATCTGCATCACCTCGGGGACTGCTTCGATGATGAAATCGCTCCCCTGACACGCTTCTGCCACCTCGGTCGAGGTGGAGAGGCAACTCTTCAACAGATCGCGAGCCTCGACGGGGTTCTTGCCCTTCTCGATGCCCTTCTCGACGCTGGCTTCAATTTGGCGGCAGGCAGTTGTTAGTTGCTCGGGAGACAGGTCACAGAGCACCGTCTGGATGCCGTGAATCGCCGTAACCTGGGCGATTCCAAGCCCCATCGTTCCCGCTCCGATCACGGTGATTCGGTGCGCCATCGACTCCCCCTTTCGCCCGATGTGATCGGGCAGTTCACCACCACACCGATGTGCGGTTGCCTCGAACCACAGGAGGTGCGACCCTCCCGACCGGACAGGATACACGAGAGTTCCTCGCCACTGGAGCAGATCCGGACGGAGTTGACATGATCGAGCCCGAGAGTAGCACCGAGACCACATTCACACCCCGGAGTCCGATGGGAAGTGACGAGGAATAGCCAGTGCCGGTCAAAGTTGATACCAGGCGGAAGGGGGAAGTGGTCGTCGCCACGATCACTCTCGAGTCGTCCCCGCTCAATGTTCTCGATCTACAGATGTGTCGTCTTTTTCACGAAACGCTGCAGTCGATTCGGGATGATGACGAAGCGAGGATTGTCGTGATCCGCGGCTCCGGAGGGGAGTTCTGCAGCGGAACCGACATTGCGCAGCACACGCCAGACCAGATGCCGCTGCTGCTACCGGCTTTTCACGACTGCCTGCGCCTGATCTACCAGCTCGACGCCATCGTCATCGCTGGTATCGAAGGGCGTTGTCTCGGCGGTGGGCTGGAACTGGCACTCGCCTGTGACCGCATCGTCGCGGATCAGACGAGCGTACTGGGACTTCCAGAGATCCTGCTCGGCTGCTATCCACCCGCTGGAATCGTGCAACTGTTGACCAGGCGCTGTTACGGCGATGCGATTCGACTGGTGTTTTCGGGCCAGAGTGCTTCCGCGGTGGAATTCAAGCAGATGGGCCTCATCGATGTCATCGCCAGCGAAGGCACACTGAATACCGCCCTCGACGATGAAATAGAGCCTTACTCCAGCATCAGCCCCTCGATTCTGGCGATCACGGCGCGGCAATTTCACAGGCTCGGTCGAAAAACAACGAATGCTGAACTGCTGGAAATCGAAAGAGACTACCTGCTGGAAATCTTGCCCCACCCCGATTGCACCGAGGGGATCAAAGCATTCCTCGAAAAACGAGCACCTCGTTGGGCGTCCCGTCCCGGACTGGTCGGCCCCGACGACCTGGCATTGTAGGAGGCACTGATCATGATGATGCACTGCGCCAGGGTCCGTGATCATGGTGACGCAGATCAACTGCTTCTCGAGCAGACGCCGGTGCCTGAACCCGCTTCCGGTGAGGTCAGGGTCAGATTGATGGCTTCTGCGCTCAATCACCTCGACCTCTGGGTGCGTAAGGGCGTTGCTGGCCACCGATTTCCACTGCCATTGATTCCTGGCTGCGATGGAGCGGGAATCGTCGAGGCCTGCGGTGATGGAGTCGCTCCCCGGTGGCAGGGACGCGAGGTGGTTCTGATACCAGGGATCTCCTGCGGAGAGTGCCCGCGTTGTCTCGCCGGCGACGACATGCTTTGCCCTGACTATGGCATCCTTGGCGAGACTCGAGATGGAACCTGTGCCGAGACCATCGTGGTCCCGGAGTGTCAGTTGCTCGAGAAGCCCGATGCAGTGTCGTGGCAACAGGCTGCAGCCCTGCCCCTCTCTTCCCTGACCGCCTACTCGATGCTGGTCAAGGCACAATTGAATCCCGGTGAGACGCTGCTGGTGATCGCCGCCGGCAGCGGAGTCGGCACGATGGCGATCCAGCTGGGATTGCTGATGGGAGCCAGAGTACTGGCCACCGGAAGTACCGCGGAGAAACGGAGCCGGGCACTCGATCTGGGCGCAGAACACGCCATCGATCCTTCAGACCCACAGTGGGCCAGGCAGGTGAAGGAACTGACCGCCGGTGAAGGTGCAGATGTTGTCTTTGAAAATGTCGGCGAGGCCACCTTCGAGAACAGTCTTCTGGCACTGGCGAAAGCCGGGCGACTGGTCACCTGCGGAGCCACGACAGGCTCGCAGGTCACCGTTGAACTGAAGCGGCTCTTCTTCAAGAACCAGCAGATCATCGGATCAACGATGGGACGCAGAGAAGACCTGACCCGGTTACTTTCCCTGCAACAGCAGGGCAAGATCCACGCCGTCATCGATTCTGAATACCCCTTGCAAGAACTCCATGCAGCGCACCAGCGCATGGAGTCGAGAAATTCCTTCGGCAAGATCGTCATCACACCCTGGCAAGATTGAGCCCTGGTAGGTTTCCTCGGCAGTGGCCCGGAACCACGACAAAATATACAAAAAAATCGGGCTGCCTCGTCCGAAGACGCGACAACCCGAAATATTCAAAACTGGGCAACGACCTACTCTCGCGGTTTTACCCACTACCATCGGCGTAAAGGACTTAACTTCCGTGTTCGGAATGGGAACGGGTGTGCCCCCTCCACTATGGTCACCCAGAAATTCTACTCGTGTTCGAACATCAGACGCGGAGGCGTCCAACGACAACACGTGGTTTGATTTCAAAGTGGTGGTTGGCCTCATATGTGAGGACCATGCTGAGAACCGACTCTTCTCGAGCGTACATTCTCACTCTCTGAATCGGGCAGTTAGCCCGTACTTGTGCAAAAGAGAAATAGCGGTCAAGCCGATCGACTTATTAGTACCGGTCAGCTGAACATGTTGCCATGCTTACACACCCGGCCTATCAACCTGGTGGTCTTCCAGGAGTCTCATGCGAGATCTAGTTTTGAAGGGGGCTTCGCGCTTATATGCCTTCAGCGCTTATCCTTCCCGGACGTAGCTACCCTGCGATGCCGTTGACACGACAACAGGAACACCAGAGGTCCGTCCTCCCCAATCCTCTCGTACTAGGGGAAGATCTCCTCAAATCTCGTACACCCACGACAGATAGGGACCGACCTGTCTCACGACGGTCTAAACCCAGCTCGCGTACCGCTTTAATTGGCGAACAGCCAAACCCTTGGGACCTTCTCCAGCCCCAGGATGCGATGAGCCGACATCGAGGTGCCAAACCTCCCCGTCGATACGAACTCTTGGGGGAGATCAGCCTGTTATCCCCGGAGTACCTTTTATCCGTTGAGCGACGGCCCTTCCACACGGGACCGCCGGATCACTAAGCCCTGCTTTCACACCTGCTCGACTTGTAAGTCTCGCAGTCAAGCATCCTTATACCTTTACACTCTACGTGCGATTACCGACCGCACTGAGGATGCCTTTGGACTCCTCCGTTACCTTTTAGGAGGAGACCGCCCCAGTCAAACTACCCACCTAGCACTGTTCCCCACCCGGATTCACGGGCAAGGGTTAGAACTCCAGAACAACAAGGGTGGTATTTCAAGGTTGACTCCACAACAGCTAGCGCTGCTGCATCAACGTCTCCCACCTATCCTACACATGCTGAACCGAAGCCCAATACTAGGCTGCAGTAAAGGTTCACGGGGTCTTTCCGTCTAGTCGCGGGTAAGCGGCATCTTCACCGCTGCTGCAATTTCGCCGAGTCCCTCGTTGAGACAGCGCGGAAGTCGTTACGCGATTCGTGCGGGTCGGAACTTACCCGACAAGGAACTTCGCTACCTTAGGACCCTCATAGTTAGGGCCGCCGTTTACCGGGGCTTCAGTTCTGAGCTTCTCCCGAAGGATAACCCTTCCCTTTAACCTTCCGGCACCGAGCACGCGTCAGTCTCTATACGTCGACTTAGTCGTCTTAGCAGAGACCTGTGTTTTTAGTAAACAGTCGCTACCGCCTCTTCACTGCGACCCCCCGAAGCTTTCACCCCAGGGGGCACTCCTTCTCCCGAAGTTACGGAGTCATTTTGCCGAGTTCCTTAACGAGGGTTCTCTCGAGCGCCTTAGGATTCTCACCCCACCTACCTGTGTCAGTTTTAGTACGGTCACTCACGCTTCAACCGAACCGAGGGTTTTCTTGGAAGTCCTTCCAATGAGTTCGCTCAAAAAAGAGCTCCATCCGGGACCTTGATCTTGTCGCCGCGGATTTGCCTACGGCAGATCTTGGATCAGAAACGCCCACTATCAATCGGGCGATCATCTTTCGGCCTTCGTCACCCCTGTCCGTCCACGCGAGTGGGGCAGGAATATTAACCTGCTGTCCATCGACTACGCCTTTCGGCCTCGCCTTAGGTGCCGCCTAACCCTGGGCGGATTTGCCTTGCCCAGGAAACCTTAGGTTTTCGGCGAATGAGATTCTCACTCATTTTATCGCTACTCATGCCGGCATTCTCACTTCCATACTGTCCAGGACTCCTCACGGTATCCCTTCAGCCTGTATGGAACGCTCTCCTACTGATGTCAAAAACATCCCGCAGCTTCGGTTGTAGACTTAGCCCCGTAAATTTTCGGCGCGAAGGTGCTCGACCAGTAAGCTATTACGCACTTTTTAAATGATGGCTGCTTCTAAGCCAACATCCTGGCTGTCTTAGCACCGACACTTCCTTCATCACTGAGTCTACATTTGGGACCTTAGCTGGCGGTCTGGGTTGTTTCCCTCTCGACCATGGAGCTTATCCCCCAAGGTCTGACTCCCGGGATACGACCGTTGGTATTCGGAGTTTGGCTAGGGCGGGTAGGCGGGAAGCCCCCACGACCCCAATCAGTCTCTCTACCCCCAACGGCTATCACCCGAGGCTAGCCCTAAAGCTATTTCGGAGAGAACCAGATATCTGTGAGTTTGATTAGCCTTTTACTCCTATCCACAACTCATCCCCTCGCTTTTCAACGCAAGTGGGTTCGGTCCTCCACGAGTTTTTACACCCGCTTCAACCTGGCCATGGATAGATCACTCACTTTCGGGTCTACAGCCTGATACTGAACGCCCTGTTCAGACTCGCTTTCGCTTCGGATACGTCCCAGAAGAACTTAACCTCGCATCAGACTGTAACTCGCCGGCCCATTATACAAAAGGTACGCGGTCGCCCGTTGCGTAAACGCCATAGGGCTTCCACAGCTTGTAAATGCATGGTTTCAGGTACTATTTCACTCCCCTAGCAGGGGTACTTTTCACTTTTCACTTACGCTACTATTCGCTATCGGATGCCAAGTAATACTTAGCCTTGGGGGGTGGGCCCCCCAGATTCACGCCAGGTTCCACGGGACTGGCGCTACTCAGGAAAACACCCGAAGGGGCTTCATCTTTCGTCTACTGGACTATCACCATCTGCGGTGGACCTTTCCAGATCCTTCGACTAGACAAAGCTTTTGTAACCTTCTGCTCATTCTGGAGAACGAGCCAGGTGCTCCTACAACCCCGATACGACAACGCCTCCAGGCTTATACATCGCACCGGTTTAGGCTGGTTCCTTTTCGCTCGCCGCTACTAAGGAAGTAGAGGTTTCTTTCTTTTCCTGAGGGTACTTAGATGTTTCAGTTCCCCTCGTTCGCTCTCAGCCCCTATGAATTCAGAACTGAGTCTTGCGCCTTCAACGCAAGGGGTTTCCCCATTCGGAAATCCCCGGGTCATAGCCTGCTGGGCGGCTCACCGAGGCTTATCGCAGCCTTGCAACGTCCTTCATCGCTTCTTGGCACCAGAGCATCCACCATGCACTCTTCGTAGCTTGACCACTATTTCTCGTTTGCACCGCAAATCAATCACGCCCTGCACCGGGGAAGCCGGCACATGGCACAATCGAACGGCGCGCACGGGTCTCCTGTGATCCGGAGATTGTTTATGCGCTCTCGAGTTGAATCGAATTGCAGAGCATGTCGCTCACATTAATTATTGACCAACCACCGAATTTTCAAAGAACAGACCTCAAAATGGAGATGAGGGGGATCGAACCCCTAACCTCTGCCTTGCAAAGGCAGCGCTCTCCCGATTGAGCTACATCCCCTATTTCAGGTCACCATCACGACATGAACAGAACTGCCAGGCAGTCCAGATTCACGAGAGGGTCGAGCGAATGGGCTTAGGTGGACTCGAACCACCGACCTCATCCTTATCAGGGATGCGCTCTAACCAGCTGAGCTATAAGCCCCTGGAATCACGCACGACAGATGTCCTGAATGGACCCGTGAATGGTAACCGGATCTAAAGATGGGCCCGCAACTGAAAGAAAGTCCCCAAGCGTTCCACTGGATGGTCACCCATCACAGCGGTCCAAGTTATCCCTTAGAAAGGAGGTGATCCAGCCGCAGGTTCCCCTACGGCTACCTTGTTACGACTTAGTCCCCCTCACGACCCTCACCTTCGGCGCCCCTCTCCAGCAAGCTGGTTAAGGTAGCGACTTCGGGTGCGGACCATTTGGGTGGCTTGACGGGCGGTGTGTACAAGGCTCAGGAACACATTCACCGCAGCATGGCTGATCTGCGATTACTAGCGATTCCGACTTCATGAAGGCGAATTGCAGCCTTCAATCCGAACTGGGGCCGGCTTTTTGGGATTTGCTTACCCTCACGGGTTTGCTGCCCTTTGTACCGACCATTGTAGCACGTTTGTGGCCCTGGGCGTAAGGACCATGATGACTTGACGTCGTCCCCGCCTTCCTCCGGTTTGACACCGGCAGTCTCCTTAGAGTCCCCGACTTTACTCGCTGGCAACTAAGGATAAGGGTTGCGCTCGTTACGGGACTTAACCCAACATCTCACGACACGAGCTGACGACAGCCATGCAATACCTGTTCATGCTCCGCCAAAAGACGGTCCCGCCCCTTTCGGTTTGGTACCACATGAATGTCAAGCCCAGGTAAGGTTCTTCGCGTTGCATCGAATTAAACAACATGCTCCACCGCTTGTGTGAGCCCCCGTCAATTACTTTGAGTTTTAGCCTTGCGACCATACTCCCCAGGCGGGGTACTTAACACATTAGCTCCGGCAGGGAGGCCTTGGGAGCCCCCCCACTTAGTACCCATCGTTTACGGCTAGGACTACCAGGGTATCTAATCCTGTTTGCTCCCCTAGCTTTCGCACCTCAGCGTCAGTAACGGTCCAGAGAGCCGCTTTCGCCACCGGCGTTCCTCCTGATCTCTACGCATATCACCGCTCCACCAGGAATTCCGCTCTCCCCTCCCGTACTCAAGCCCGACAGTATCAGTTGCAGTTCCTCGGTTAAGCCGGGGGATTTCACAACTGACTTGAAGGGCCGCCTACGTGCTCTTTATGCCCAGTGATTCCGAACTACGCTTGCAGCATTCGTATTACCGCGGCTGCTGGCACGAATTTAGCCGCTGCTTCCTCCGAGGGGAGTTCAACCCGGAAAGATATTCTCTCCCGGGGATTACGCCCCTCCAACAGAGCTTTACAACCCTAAGGCCTTCATCGCTCACACGGAATTGCTCCATCACGCTTTCGCGCATTAGTGGAAGATTCTCGACTGCAGCCTCCCGTAGGAGTCTGGGCAGTGTCTCAGTCCCAGTGTGGCCGGACACCCTCTCAGGCCGGCTAGCCATCATCGTCTTGGTAGGCCGTTACCCCACCAACAAACTAATAGCACGTGGACCCCTCCTGAAGCGCCAGCCGAAGCCAGCTTTGATCCCGAAGGACCGTATGCGGTATTAGCCATCCTTTCGAATGGTTATCCCCCTCATCAGGGTAGGTCATCCACGCATTACTCACCCGTTCGCCACTCGCTCACTCCGAAGAGTTCGCTCGTTCGACTTGCATGCCTAATCCATTCCGTCAGCGTACGTTCTGAGCCAGTATCAAACCCTTCAGTTTTATTCTGGCATACCGACAGTTCATCCAGTGAACCCGCACAAAGGCGAGAACAAGGGACACCCAGCCGGCGTGTCGCGTCACTAGTTAATTACACTATTGTCAATTCACTGAACTCGCGTTCAGGTCAGTTGCACACCACACCCGGGGAGGCATGGCATGCGACCTTCTTCGCGTCACGGGCCCGAAATTTCAAAGAGCAATCTCGTAGTTCGTTACGGGACGAAAGTCCTCAGGCGACCCATCAAACAACACAAATCCATGCGCCGGTCGAGAAGCTCTCGCTCCGGTCTGGTCTGGAGTTGCCTGGGAGTGTCCCGAAGGGCGAACCACGAGCAGACCGGGATCCTACATATCGGATCGGTAACATCAACAGCGAATTGTCATTTTCTATCAAATACAACCCCGCTGCAATTGGGGAGTTGGATCAATTGAAGGCTCAGCCGGAGGTGGGCGCTGAGGCGGCGTTCTGATCCGGGGCGGCGGCCTTCCGATTCGGGGCCGAGAGCCATAACCAGGCCCCCAGTAGCAGTGCCGGGATAGAGGCTATCTGGGCCACCGTCCATTCTCCCGGGGCCGTGCCGTGATCGGACCGAATCGTCTCGATGAGGGCTCTTCCGACGGCATACAGGCACAGAAAGACGCTGAAGGTACGCCCCGGCCGCGCCGCCAGCCTCGATCCAGCGTGCCACAGCAAGATGGCGAGGGCCGCCCCCATCAGAGAGGAATAGATCTGTGTCGGATGCAGTGTCGGACTCGGCAGACTGCCATCGCCGTGGTCGAGGGAAGGGGGGCTGCCAGGGGGGAAAATAGCCCCCACCGGCCAGTCCTCGGGGCAAACAGCACCCCAGCAACAGCCGTTGAGAAAACAACCGAGTCGCCCGAAGGCGATGCCGATCGCCAGCGCCGGCGCGATCAGGTCAAGCAGGTCGCGCCAGGGTCCGTAGTTTCGCCACCTCTGCATCAGGGCGAAGCCGAGCAGTCCTCCGCCGATGGCTCCATAGAGAACCAGCCCACCTCGCCACAGACGAAACGTCTCGAACCAATCGCCACTGGCGTAGACCTGCTCGCGGAACTGTATCAGGTACCAGGCTCTTCCCCCGATGATTCCGAACAAGACCAGCACCACGGTCAGATCGGAAAGGGAATCGGGGTTCAGATCTCGGCGCCTGGCTCCGCGACGAAGAATCCACAGGCCGGACAGGACTCCGAGCAGCACCATCGCTCCGTATCCAAATACGGGGAAGTCACCAAAGGGGGTCGGGATGCGAAACAGTTCTCGAAGCAGGTGCTCCTCCTTTCCCCCCTGCCTAACCGAGCGACACGGCACCATCAAGAGCGAGTTCTGCAGGATGGTCCCCATCCGATGGAACGCACAGGGACTGACCGACTCGATCGGCACACGCCGGAGAAGAGTCGTGCTGGATCTTCCATGCCAACGACCACGGACTTCCGTTACCCTGTCATCTGAGAGGAGACGGTCGTAGATGTTCAGCGACTCCAGTACACCGCGACGCCGGATCGCCATCCTCGGCAGCACAGGCTCGATAGGCAGCCAGGCTCTCGAGGTCATTGCAGAGTCAGGGGGCGTCCTTGTCCCGGTGCTTCTGACTTCCGGGCGCAGAGTGGCTCCGATACTCGAACTGGCGAAGGAGTTCCGACCTGAACGTCTGGTCGTGATCGATCCCGATGAAACACACCTTCTCGAAGGCGCCGGAACCGCTGAGATCAGTGTCATGGCAGGGGAACTTGCACAACTGGAATCGATCGCCGAGATGGACCTCGACCTGGTCCTCAACGGAATCACCGGCGCTGCGGGACTGCGCGCCAGCCTCGCCACCCTCGAAGCTGGAATCGATCTTGCACTGGCCAACAAGGAATCGCTGGTCACGGCCGGTGTACTGCTCCGGAGCGCGGCGAAGAAGTCCGGCGCTCGTATCATCCCTGTGGATTCGGAACATGGTGCCATCAGTCAGTGCATCACGGGTTCGAATAGAGATTCGATCCATCGCATCATCCTGACCGCTTCAGGCGGGCCCTTTCGAGGAATGACCCGTGACCAGCTCGCGACTGTCACACCAGCGGAGGCACTGCAACATCCTACCTGGAAGATGGGGCCACGGATCAGCATCGACAGTGCCACCCTGTTCAACAAACTGCTCGAAGTCGTGGAAGCTCAGGAGTTGTTCGGGATGCCTCGAGGGGGCATCGAAGTCGTGATCCATCCTCAGTCGATTGTCCACGCCATCGTCGAATTCCAGGATGGGAGTAGCATCGCACATCTTGGCGAGCCTGACATGAAGGTGCCGATCCGCGATGCCCTGCACCGGGGGCAGCGAGCGCCAGGGAGATTCCAGCCTCTCGATCTGATCGGCCACGGGACGTTGAGTTTCGAGGCGATCGATGGGGCTACATTTCCGGCACTGGAGATCGGCAAGGTGGTCCTGGACAACCCGGGAACCACCCTGGGGGCAGTTCTCAACGCCGCGGACGAGGAAGCGGTCGCAGCATTCCTATCGGGTAGTGTAGGATTCCTGCAGATCTACGAACTCGTGGAGAGGGCGCTCGGAGAGCACCAGCCACACCGGGTAGAAAATCTCGAACAAGTCATCGAAGCGGACCACGTCACCCGCGAACAGGTCAGGAGCTGGAACCCTTGAATCTCTTGCTGGCCATCCTAGGCATCGGCTTTCTCATCTTTGTCCATGAACTGGGGCACTTTCTTGCCGCCAAGTTCGTGGGAGTCCGTGTCGATACTTTCGCCGTTGGATTTCAACCGACCATCTTTGGTTGGAAGGCCCGGTTGCTCGCCTTCAAGTATGGCGAAACAGAATATGTCATCGGCCTGGTGCCACTCGGTGGCTATGTCAAGATGGCTGGCGAAGAACCTGGCGGGGAGCGAACGGACTCCGACGACGAGTTCCATAAAAAGCCGATTCCCGGTCGACTGCTGATCCTTGTCGCCGGAGCGACCATGAACCTGATCTTCGGCTTCTTGCTCTTCATCCTCGCATTCACAGTGGGAGTCAAACAGCAAGCTCCAGTGGTCGGATCTGCAACTGCGCAGGGTCCAGCATGGACTGCAGGCGTCCAATCCGGAGACCTGATCAAGAAGGTCAATGGTGAAGCCTGGAACGACTATTCCAATGTCGCCACCGCCATTGCTCTTTCGGGTGGGTCGAAGCCGGTCACCTTGACCATCAAACGCGACGAATACATTCGCCAGTTTTCCATCGACCCGAGCTGGGATTCAGATGCGGGCCGTTATCGCATCGGTATCGTCCCTGCCATCTCGGACCTGATCGTATCCGTCGCTCCTGACAGCCTCGCAGAAGGAGTCGGATTGCAAGCCGGGGATCGGTTACGGGGCGCTCGCCTTTCGATACCAGAATTGAATGTCACCGCTTCCATCGCTTCAGGACTTTCCCCTGATCGAACCCTCTACAGTCTCTGGACCCTCAGAAACGCCACTGTCAGCGGCAAGCTGAGCCTGGATATTCTCAGAGGGGATGAATCGCTGGTGGCCACCATCGACCTCACCCCACCTGCAACCACCGATGAGTCTGTTTCACCACAATCCAGTCGAGGAATAGGGGTGCTACCCCGATCTCGAACGGTGATGGCGATCCAGCCAGGATCCGCAGCCGCGGATCTGTTCCGGGTCGGCGAAGAGATCGTCTCGATACGAAATCTGGAGACCCAGGAGACCCAGTCGGTCGAGATCTTCGATCTCCTCACCATCGGAATGGTTGCCGGCGACTCGGATGCTGAACTGTTGCTGACCTCTCGCGATATGAAAAACACAGCCAGGGTGAATGCCGAACAACTTCGTAGATGGCTCGACGAAGAACTGCTGATCGGCTCCGGGACACGCACAGTGGTACAGGTCGGAGATGAGGCTCGCCAACTTGGCATCGATGTCGGTGCAGAGATACTCGCCATCGGTGGCCAACCCGTCGGTGCCGGAGATTATATCGACGAGGAATTCACCGAGGGAACAGAGATCCGCTGGATCGATGCAGCCAATAATCCCGCCGTTCATGAGAGCGCTCTTTTCAGGAAGAACTCTCCCCCTCTCGGACTTGTACTGGGGACCCCTGCTCGAATCGGTCGAGTTTTGTTCGGATCTCCTGCGCAGGAAGCAGGTCTCACGGGCGGTTGCACCATCGATGATGTCAACGGCATCCGAATCGATCACTGGAGTGACCTGGTCGGCGCCATAGACTCTGACGACAAGTCTTCGGAAATCACCTTCACCGATCCATCCGGTCAGCAGCGTCAGATGAGCTTGACCGCAAGGACATTGATGGAACCGCTGGGCATCATGATGTCAGCACTTCAATTCACGGAGAAGCACGCCATTACCGAGGCAGTGGTTCAGGGCGCTCGCCAATCATGGATCTGGGGCGGTCGAATCTTCCTCACCCTCAAGGCACTCTTCTCAGGTGATGTTCATAGCAAGAACCTCAATGGGCCCGTCGGCATCGTAGACCTGGGTCGAAAGGTCTCGGAGGTGGGTCTCGGTAACCTGTTTTTCCTGCTCGCCCTGATCAGTATCAATCTGGGCGTCTTCAATCTGCTGCCCTTTCCGATCCTCGATGGTGGGCACATTTTCTTCCTCACCATCGAAGGGATCCGGGGTCGGCCGGTTCCGGAGCGCATCCAGCAGTCCGTCCACATGGTGGCCTTTCTGCTGCTGATTTCACTGGCCCTGTTTGTCACCTACAACGATCTGTTGCGGCTCAGGTGAACCCCTGGCTGCGTTTTTTCAGGCTCCGACTCGCTCCCACTGCGCTCTCAAATGTCATCGCTGGTGCGGCACTCGGAGGGTGGCGACTGAACACCACCGAGTGGCTGATCCTGCTCGGCTGGACCCTGGCACTCTACATGGTGGGGATGGCATTCAACGATGTCGTCGATCGGGACAAGGATGCCCGCAACGCTCCGCATCGACCGCTTCCCGCGGGTGAGATTTCGGTCGCCAAGGCGCACATTTCCCTGATCCTGCTGGCGGTCCCCGTGGTGTTGCTATTGATCGGGATGCCCACCGATGCTCGCCTGTACGCAGTCGCCGCCATCGTTTGCGTGCTTCTCTACAATCTCGCTTTCAAGGAAGTTCCGGTTCTAGGGGCTGCTGTGATGGGCACTGTTCGATTCTGTATCGTGATGGTCGGTGCCAGTTTTGCTGGCCCAGCCATGAACGCTCTTCCACTCGCGCTCGATGTCTTGTTTTTCACCACTGCGGTCACCTACTACTCGCAGGAGGAAGAGAGGGGCCGGCCAGGAGTACTCAGATTGCGCTTCTTGCTCACCTGCATCGTCGCTTTCGCTTCCTACACGATCATCGACGCCCCCTCACCGATGCCACTGGCGATGACGTTTCTGCTGCTGTGCTGGCTATTCGGAGTGGCTTCGCCCAGGCCTGGAAAACCAGCGAGCCACACCACTTTCTCGATGTTGCTGGCACTGCCCTTGCTTGATCTGCGAGCCACCATTACCTACCCTCAGGCGATGGTCCCCGTGCTCGTTGTGCTGGCGTGGCTCTCGCTCTGTCCCTGGACCATCTTTCGATCGGGCGCTGCCGCCATGACACCACCAAGGAGGTCTGGATGAAGATCGTGGTCATCGGTTCCGGAGGTCGTGAACACGCCATCTGTCTTCAACTCGCCCGCTCTGCCAGAGTGCAACAGGTCATCTGTTGCCCTGGAAATCCTGGAACGGCACCTCTGGGTCCACGCTGGCAGGACATCGATCCGATCCGTGAACCCGCTGGCTTCATCCAGCGCTGCATCGATGCACGGATCGACCATGTCGTCGTCGGGCCGGAAGCACCGCTGGTGGCAGGTGTCGCCGATCGCATCCGGGAAGCGGGCATCCCATGCTTCGGACCCGGAGCTGCAGCGGCCCAGCTCGAGGGCTCGAAGGCTCACTCGAAGGACTTCATGCACAGGCATCAGATCCCGACCAGTGCCTATCGAACGATCGATGGCGTCGAAGACCTCGATGCTGCCCTCGACGCACTGCCACAGCAGGTGGTCGTCAAGGCCAGTGGTCTCGCTGCAGGTAAAGGTGTCATCGTCTGCGACGATCGCTCCCAGGCGCACCGAGCCGCCAGTGAAATGCTGTCCGGGGCTGCCTTCGGTGATAGTGGCAAGACGGTGGTGATCGAGCAGCGCATCTTCGGTCCCGAGGTCTCCGTCCTGATCGTGGTGAAAGGTACCGACTACCTGTTGCTTCCTACAGCACAGGACCACAAGCCATTGCTCGATGGCAACCATGGGCCCAACACGGGAGGCATGGGAGCATTTTGCCCGGGCACCATCGTCGGACCGGGCGAATTGAAGGAAATCCAGACCCAGATCATCGAACCCACACTCGAAGGTCTTGTCGCCGATGGCGTCGAGTACTCCGGAATCCTGTATGTCGGCCTGATGATGACAGATTCCGGTCCCAGGGTACTGGAATACAACTGCCGTCTGGGCGACCCGGAAACGCAGCCGGTCCTGATGCGAATGAAGAGCGATTTCGTGGAGATTCTCGAAGCCACGGCGGGAGACGGTCCCTCCGCTGTTTCAGTCGAATGGGATTCTCGCACTGCTTTGTGCCTGGTGCTGGCTTCCGACGGTTACCCGACGTCTCCGGCCAAGGGCCAGGTCATCGAAGGCGAGATCTACAGTTCCGTCGATGACGACATCCAGGTATTCCATGCTGGAACCGCGGATGGAGATGCAGGAAGTTGTCTCGTGTCGGGAGGACGGGTCCTCGGAGTCACTGCACTGGCGGATTCCCTGGAAGAAGCGAGGAAGCAGGCCTACGAAAGAGCATCCAGGATCCAGTTCGATGGAAAATTCTGTCGAGGAGATATTGGAACCTATCAAGAGATTCACGACAAAAGCGAGACGCTGGAGCAACAGTAGCCTGCTGGCATCGACTCGAGAGCGTCAATTATCCGCGTCTCTCTGGTGCTTGAGAGATCCCCCCACCGTGCCATCCAGCCAGCTCACGCGGAATTCTTGCTGCTCGGCTGGTCAATCCTGGCCGATCGAGGAGGATTCTCCGGCTCCCAGATCCGAGGATATTTCAGTGTCTTCATCGGCATCAAAGGTCCTGCGAAGAAACTGCCGCACCGGGCGAAAGACCGCCCCCAGCATCGCATAACGGTGCCCGGAATCCAGTCCGGCATCGATACGCGGGACCAGCCCCAGGGAATCATCGTGGCCAGTTTTTTCCCCGAACACGGGAGTCAGCAACAGCCCATCCTGATCCTCCGCCTGCGGTCTCTGAACCTGCACCAGAACAGACCGGTTCGCGACGATGCGAGCACGCGCCTGATCACCGGTAGAGGCCTCGGAACCGAAATCAGTCATGTGGATAATTTCGACATTTCAATCTTCTGACTCTCGCACAATCGTTCCACGGTTTTCTGGAGATTGGTGAGCCTGGTAGACCGGCAATTGATGTCGATCTTGGCTGGACTCAGATCATCAGGATCTGGACTCAGACCCAGTTCTCCGTAGAGGCTTCTCGACCTGTCAAACGACCGCTTTGCCACTGCATTGATGATCTCTACCAGGTACTTCATGTCGCGCGAGTGAGGCAACATGGTCAGCGTTTTTCTGGCTTCCTTGATCTCGCCCTGCAACTTCCTGATCGGATCTCTCACATCTTTCTTACAGAAGGCTTGCCAGCTCTTCGGATCGAACTTGCCGCCCTTCTGAAACCGGGCCCCATCGATGGACGCAGTGCGACCATCCTCGAATGCCCGCTGATGTTTCAAACTATCGCGGATCTTCGCCAGAAAAAACTCCTGCGCCTCTCCACGCACACGCTCGATGTCCTTGGCACTACCGAGGTCAAACTTGTTCTTCCAGAAGGATTGCTTCCAGGGAGCGGTGTCGACCGGGTACTTGGCCGGGTCCTTCTCCATGGCAATTTGAACCTCGCGCGGCTGGCTTCGGGGCCTGATCTCGGATCGTAATTGCAGACCAGAAATCGATCCGTGCAACCCTTTCAACTCCACGACCTGGTCGATACGACGGGTGCCATCGAGTTCAACATTGAAGGAATAGACGATGTTGGTCCGCCAACGAATCTCGAATCCGATGATGGTCTTTGCCGGAAGGTCTGGAGCTTTTCCGACCAATCGCATGTGCCAGTCATCCTTCTTCTTTGTCGTCTGTATCGAGGTCAACTCGACAAATGTAGGTGGCGGCTTGGGTGGGCCAGAATCGTCCTGAGCTGGCAGCGGAGCTGCGCACAGGAGGACACTCAGCAGCGATGAGATCATCAGATGTGGCGATACTAGGACCTTCATCCCTGGTTCTCCTCATTCTCGGGTGCAATCCCGATCAACTTGTTGATTTTCACGACGAGGTCGTTGAGGTCTGTACTTCGCGGGACTCGGCGACCGGAACGAACCTTGATCTCGAGTTTTTCAGGTTTCACATCCCTGGCAGAAGCGGGCAGACCCTGCGAGATATAGAGTTTCTTCGATTCGTTGGTAGTCCTCTTGCCCACTGCGACCGACAACTCGAGCAAGTAGGAGAGCGCCAATCTGTGAGCGACAAATCGGGGCTCGTTGAAACCCTTTCGAATCTCCTCCTGATAGGTCACGAGTCTCTTGATGACCTTCTTATCCATGAATTCGCGCCACTTCTTCTCGTCGAACTCACCCTTGGAGTTGACGTATTCGGTCGCCAACTCGACCGCCTTGACACCTTTTCGGACCGTGCCGTCGATCGTGGCCATCTCCGTATACCTGCTTGTGAACCACTCTCTGGTGGTATTGAGCGACGCCTCGATCTCTTCCTTGGTCCCGAGTAAGAACTGGTGATTGAAGTGGAATTCGGTCCATGGTGCGGCGACTGCAGGAAACAGTTCTTTTTCCTTCTCGATGGCAGTCATCACCTTTTTTGTCTGCTTCTTGGGATCGATCACGGTTCGGAACATGTACTTGTCCGCAGTCGGTTCAAGAGGTTTCACGGCAAGCTGTTCGCGAAATCGTTTGTTGCCAGGCACTGTCATGGTGAAGGTCTGGATCAACTGACTGCGCCAGGTCAAAAGCAGGTCAATTTTCGTACCTGCCGGGATCTGTGGGGTCTTCCCCAGAACGATCAGCGTATAGCGGCCCGTCTTCTCATCCTTGGTCGCTTCGATAGCTGTGAACTCGACCAGTCGCAGATCTGTTCCCCCCGGCCCCCTGCCTTCGCCTTGTGCGAGAATCACGGCTGGCAGCCACGAGAACATCACACCCAGTATCAAACCGATCCACAGGGAACTCCTGAGAACCGGTCCCGGAATGAAGTTCTCGCTCGGAGTCATCGCAGATCTCCCTGCAGGGTTCATCAGTCCATCACCTCCGTCAGCAGATACTCAGCAGACGGAAGATAAACCGACAGGGTCACATCGTCGAGAGCAGGTGTTACCAGAGCCTTGCCCGCAAAGGTACCAATTCCGGTTCCTGCACGCATCCTGAGTTCGTACGCCAGAAATCCGATGTTGAAGCGGCCAATAAAATCAGGGCTTCCCGTCGGGTACAGCCACCCCCCGGCGATCAACTGGTTATTACGGCCGCCATCGCCACGGATACCGCCTCCGGAATCTCCCAGTTGGCGGGCACTCTGCTGGCCATTGACGTTGATGACGCTCATCGTTTCGTCATTCCAATCGACCCGCTGTTGTGCGTACATCTTGGGCGAGTACATCGTCCAGGTCATGTTTCTCAGTCGCATACGCTGGATCCCATCGGGGAAGGGCACCATGAATGCTCCGGTGTAGATCCCTTCCTGGTCGGTGTAATAACCCTTCTGCCGGCTGTCATCCTGGGTGTACTGTCCAAGGTAAACGCGAAACTCATCGATGGTCGCATTCGCCAGTACGCGCTTGACCGAGGCTCCCTTGAGCAATCCCGTTGTCGTGTAGTTGGTTCCAAACTTGAACAGCCCCTCGGTGGCCACTGCCTGATCGCGGTGAAATCCAGCGATCTGGATCTGGTCCTTTGGCGCCTCCTCATTGAGAGCGCAGAACATCCCCTCGCCGATATTGTGATTGACGGCATCGACCGTTGTATGATCGACCCAGACACGGATTCCATTGGTGGGAGAATTGTCATCATAAGCCACCGCCAGATGGTGCCACTCATGCGCCCGCCAATTCGAGATATCCACCGCCACATCAGTGCGAGCCCAGAACTTCTGAGGATCAGTTTCAGCTTCGTTGCCCTCCTCGACCTCATCCTGATTGCCGATCAGAGGGATGGCCTGGGCGGTGTATCCCTTGGCAAAAGCCTGGTGATAGTAGAGGCGAGATACTCGAAGTTGCCCCTCCGTGTTCTTCCAGATCCAGAACTGGGAACCCTCGGAATCGGTGAGTTGCTGACCCACATTGGTCTGAACCTGGGTGGCACCGATGAGTCCAGAAAAAGTAGGATCGTCGCCGTTGAACTCCATCTTGACCCAGAAAGAGACGGCTCCGTTGTAGTAGGGAAGATTTCCGATGTCATTGTTGTAGTTGCGGTTGACCGCCCCCTGATCGCTGGGATTCTGGCGATAGCGCTGGGCGGGCAGGCGCAGAAACCGACCTCCGAGAGCCGAAGTCCGGAACATGCTGCTATTGATGCCATCCGGCATCAGATCTGAATTCTGGGACGCCTCATCGACGAAAGGCTCGCCGATGTTCTCCTCCTCCACGGCACTATCAGCGGCTCCCCAGACTGATTGGGAGTATCGCTGGCGGTAGATGGTGCCCTTCTGGCTGTATGTGGCATCCAGCACCTTGCCCAGTTCCTTGATCTTGGCTGTCGGATTGGAATTGGTCCGCATCAGGTTACCCAGCACGCGAAGTGATTCCTCGTCGCGGAAACGAAAGGTGTGCGCTAGCCGAAGCGTCGCTTCCCCCGACCATCGCGCAAGTCTCGCACTCGGATCCGATACCTGCATCACCGCATCGATCGCTCCGGAGAGTTCCACTCGGCCGTCCTGCCTCGATCCGGTGAAGAAGTCAGGATGCAGCGCGTCCATCGGATCGGGCCACGTGGTGATGTACTCCCGCGACCCGCCTCTGGCATTACTGGTGCGCCCGACTGCCCTGAACGGCTCCTCGAACTGCTCCTGGGTGGTATGATGATAAACTTCAAACACCTTCACGATGCTGCGCTGTTTCGATTCCGAGAAGACCTCGTTACTCGAGTTCCCTGCACCGGTGATCTCCGCAAGGCTGGTGATCTCGAAGATCCCCTTGCTGTCGAAGCAGAACTCGGTCGTGTGCCCCATCCTGACATCACTCCGGTCGCGACCAGGGGGAAACTTGACGAGGTTCGATTTGTCGACCGCACGGTAAGCAGGAAAGTTTGGATTGACCTTGTTGATTCGAGTATTGGGATTGAAATTGGCGATCAAGATCGAACGCATCATTTCGTAGTACCAGGCGTTATTTCGATCTGCAGGCAAACCCACATCCGAGCGCAGTCCCTGCTCCACCTGCGGAACTCCCCGCGTCCACAACTCGCGAGAACCCACATCATTGACGATCTTCGAGTAGTTGTTGTCTGTATTGGTCGATTGAGGGTTGATCACCCAGGCATTTTCGGCGTTGGGGAAGGGGAATATGTCCGGCGGCAGTCTATTGATGAAGTCCTCGAAGCCGATTTCTCCGCTGCCGACCGGCGCGGTCCAGAACTTGAAGGCTCGTTGCTTGCGCTGCCCGACGATCCCGCGAGCGATATTTCTGGCGACATCGTAGGTGAGAGGCTGAGAGTAGACCCAGACCGGAGTCTGTTGAATGCTCAGTTCCTCCCGCACTGGAGCCAATGTACCGCCACCAAAATCGATGGCTCCGACATTGCCACTCTCCAGCGATTGCGAGTTGATACTCATGTAGGGAAATGCTCGACGACCACCCACTCCCTGCAAAGCGGCGATCAACAACGGTTCAGGGGCGGTATTGATGTTGATGGGAGCTCGCGGCTCCCCGACGACCTGAGCCGCACCGATGACGGTCTGATTGCGCGGATCCTGAGGTAAATTTCGAGAGATCCCCGTGGCTCCCGCACCCTGACCCTGATTCGCCTGGCCCCCGACACGGTTGTTGACCTCTCGGCCGGCACCCGATCGTTGAGTGTATGGGTTGACCCAGGCATGAGCAGTGATGAAATCTGCGAGAAGGGCCAGGTTCTCGCGCCCGATCAGGGCTGCCAGCTCGGACTTTGAACTGAACAGCCCCCCGGGAAGGCGATTTCGAAATGCGATCACATCTTCGCCAAAAAGCTGCCGACCCGTTTCTCTCGGTCCGCTCCACAGTGGATTTGTTCCGTAGCGAGTATCTTTCTCCAGGGCAGCCGCCAGATTGGTCAGCATCTGGGCCAGCGTATCCTGTCTGCCATTGATGTAGAGTTGCGCCGAGGTGTCGATCAACTTGACGCGGTAGCGGTCCTTGCCATCCGCTCCCCCGGCGATACCCGGGTAAGAACCCCGTGTCAGGTTGTCTCCGAGCGAGGTCTCATCCGGGGGCGCATGACGCAGATCGAGGATTCCTCCGATCCTCGACTCGCCATCGCCTCCTGTGATGCCGTAGATCCACGGAGCCCGAGCTCGGCTGGAAACGACGTATCCTTCCCAGAAGGGGCGACTCCTGAGCATCGAGATCACCTCGGACTCGGCTGAAGCGGACAGCAACTGGGCCTTGTTATGATCCCGGAAATTCTCGGTTGCTTTCAGTTCAAGGCGCATCAGAGCCACGAAAGTGACCGCGATGATCGAGATCAGTGTCAGCACAGCCAGTGCGATGAGCAACATCGACCCGCGCTCGCGACAGGCGGGGCCATTCACCTCAGGCGTCTCTGGAAACATGGTTTCCCTTTCCCTCTCCTCGGGCAATCCCCGTGAAGCACCGATGACGCTTCACAAGGCCACTGCGATCGACCTAGGCTTCCACCTCTGCCGGCGCAGTTTTCGTATCACCGGTCGTATCACCGGTCGTATCACCGGTCTTATCACCGGTCTCGTTACCATCTCCGAAGAAGCGCTGGCGTAGTTCGGTATCGAGACGGCCGGAGAGTTCTGGATGATCCCTCAGGAACTGGACAGCGCGCTCACGCCCCTGTCCGATCCGCTCCTTGCCGAGCGAGTACCAGGTTCCCGCCCTGCTCACCAGTCCCTCCTCCACACCGAGGTCGAGTATGTCTCCGTGATAGGAGATCCCGACATTGAATATGATGTCGAACTCGGCCTTTCGAAATGGCGGGGCCATCTTGTTCTTGACGACCTTGACGACGGTACGGTTCCCACTCACATCGCCATCGGTCTTGATGGAGCCGATACGGCGGATGTCGAGACGAATCGACGCATAGAACTTCAGCGCTCGTCCACCGGAAGTGGTCTCAGGACTGCCAAACATGACACCGATCTTCTCGCGGATCTGATTGATGAAGACCACGGTGGTCTTGGAACGATGGATGACGCCAGTCAACTTTCGCAACGCCTGACTCATCAGTCGGGCCTGCAAGCCCATATGCGAATCCCCCATCGATCCTTCCAGTTCAGCTCGCGGAACCAGCGCTGCCACCGAATCGATGACGACGATATCCACGGCGCTCGAGGCCACCAGCATCTCGCAGATCTCGAGTGCCTGCTCACCACTGTCGGGCTGTGAGACGAGCAGATTATCCAGATCGACGCCGAGTTTCTCTGCATAGGTGGGATCGAGTGCATGCTCGGCATCGATGAAGGCCGCAACGCCACCATTCTTCTGAGCATTGGCGATGGCGTGCAGGGTCAGGGTCGTCTTTCCGGAGGCCTCCGGTCCATACACCTCGACCACTCTCGCACGAGGCAAGCCACCGATCCCCAGTGCTTTGTCGAGGGAAAGTGATCCGGTCCTGATCACATCGACCTTTCTCGACTCCTTGTCCCCCAGCATCATGATCGCACCCTGGCCGCATTTCTTGTGGATCTGCTGCAGGGCGAAGTCGAGCGCTTGCTTGCGCTGTGCGTCGAGTCCCTTGATTGAATCGGTCAGCGAAGGCTCAGCAGCCTCGGTCGATTTCTTGCTCGCTGAAGCGCGCGTCTTGCGTTGTCTGTCTACCATCTCACTCCTCCATCCTGGCCCGAGATTCCGGCTCTCGCCGGTGGCCTTCATTCCCCCTGGAATTGTTCTCGCCTGTTGTTCGCATCATCATCTTCATCGATTCCACGGGGCTGACTCAGTGGGAGCCATCCTCCCCGCTTGCTTCTTGTTGCAACGCATCGATTTCTTGTTGCAACGCCTCACGTGCTGCGTCCATCACTCGCGGACGGCCGAGTACGCGATGTCTCTGGAACTCCTCGGTTCCGTCTCGGTAGAGATCTCCTCGCTCGAGCAGCCGCTGTCGTGCCAGATCCACCTCGAATCCGGAGTTCCAGGGAATCTGCTGGAGCAGATGCAGTTGTTCCGGAGTCAGACCGCCACCCCGTGCACGAAGCCACTGCAACTGTGACCGAGCGTGCTGGGCGGGTGTACTCCCGTTCGGTTGGGGAGCGGCACGGTAAGTCGACTGCTGACGTCCGCCGGCACAGCCGCTCGTGAATATCGGCAGCAACAGCAGCGCCACGCCACATGCCAACGATACCCATGTCGAGCTAGCCCTCCAGTTTGACCACGGATCGGATGTCAGACGCTTCACGCTGTATCCACTCCATTCCTGGAAAAACTGGACCCGCCGATTCGATGACCACAAGCAGACGCGATCGAAACCCGATCACGCAGCACCATCCTCGCGCCTTGCCATCGCCACGCAGTACCAACCCAGCGCCGTGAGGGCGCTGATTCATCACTGATCAGGAGGCTCGATCTCACGACCAAACCACCGGCATCAGATGTACCTACAGGGAGCGATCGAGGCTCTCGGGTGGATCCAGGGGACACCGGCTCCAGCCCCATTTTGCACTGCCTTGGGGTCGCTGTCAAAGCAGCGTATCGAGGCGATTCGTGACCGCCAGAGACCGATGGGCCCGGAAACGGCCATACCCCCGGTAACAGGTGGGAACCAGGGAGAGTCGCCGGCGGCGGCTAGAAGCGTCTCGGAAACAGGTTCGATCCACCGCCATAGGCGTGAGCGATGCGGAGAATCGCGTCCATCACCTGCTCCTCGATGGATTCGAGGGTACGCAGGCCCGTCTCGGTATCGAGGCCGATCGCATCGTCGATCTGCTCGGAGAGCTGGCCTGCTGTATCAAAGAGCTGGATGATGAACTGGAGACTGGTCGGGCGATCGATCTGATCGGGGATGCATTCGATCAACTGCTCCAGATCCCCAGCCGTGACCTTCTCGGCGGCGGCGTTGGCAGCGAGCCCGGGTCGATGGATCGCCACCGTCAGACCTCGCAGCGGCAGTCCTGAGCGATTGAGGATGGAGTGGGGGGTGCCGGCGGGCACCATCACGGCATTGCCAGGCAGCAGATCGACCCGTTGCTCGCGCAATTGGACCAGTCCATGGCCCTCGAGCGAGATCACCATCTCCTCCTGGGCAGCGTGCTCGAACAGCGGCGTGCTCTCTCCGTGCTGAAGTGTCACTTCCCACAGTTCCAGGATACGGCTCGGGGAGGTGGCGTTGGGGTCGTCCAGGCGCTTCCAGGGTCGAATCTTCATGGTGTACTCCCTCCGGAGAATCTCTCCGAAGAAGAATCCGATGAAATCGCCCCTGAGGTCCACTCCCGAGCCACCGCAGTCTGATCTGCGAATCCGGGATCGATCCCAATCGCCTCAGGAAGGCCTCATGAGGACCTTCAGCACTCCAACCTCTGCCGCCCGCGAGAGCGCTGCCGGACCCTCTCCCAGGTCGTACACGGCGTCGATCAGATCGCGCGGGTCGATGCTACCCCCGGCCAGTGCCGCCAGCGCCGGAGCGAAGGGCCCACAGCGAGAACCGACCAGTTCGATCTCATCGACCACCAGTGCCGACGCGTCGCACTGCAACTGGCCGGCATAGGTGCTCTTCATCACCAGCGTCCCCAGCGGTCGAAGTGCCTGACGGGCGGCCTCGAATCCCGTCGAGTTGCCGCTGCACTCGATCGCCACATCGTACTGGCCCCCAACGACGGCCCGGGAATCGGTCGTGGTCTCGATACCGAGCCGGGTCAGCAGGGCCAGTTTGCGCTCGTGACGTCCCAGTACCGTCAGTGACACGCCGTGCCTCGACAGCACCCGCGCCACCAGTTGCCCCAGTCTTCCATCGCCCACCACCAGGCAGCGCACTGCCGGCGTCAGGTCGATCTGCTCGGGGATTCGCATCGCCGCCGCCAGCGGCTCGGTGAAGACGCTGCACTCATCGGGCACGCCATCGGGAACCTCGTGCAGATTGCGAGCCGGAAGCAAGAAGGAGTCGGCGAAGCAGCCGTCACGGCCGACGATGCCGAGCACGGTCCGCTCCGGGCAGTGGTGGCCACGCCCCGCCTGGCACGGCAGACAGTGACCACAGGGGGCATTGATCTCGCCCACCACCTTCTTGCCGAGCCATCGATCCGGTCCCTCCTCGACGACGCCGACGAACTCATGACCGAGCACCCCGGTGAAGGGATAGTAGCCCGCCTTCAGTTCCAGATCGGTACCACAGACCCCCAGCAGCGTCGGACGGATGCGCACCTCATCATCGCAGACATCACCCGCGGGCAGATCATCGCGTAGGGTGACCGTTCCCTGCTCCAGGTAGATACCGCGCATGGTGAGATCCTTCCGCCAGTACGAGCGAAGCATCCTGCCCTCTCACCCACCCCTCGCCAACAGGAATTGCCCCGACCCGACCCACCGGGAAGGATCGCTCTGCGGACGACGCAGGATGTTTGTCGCTCCCCTGATGGGGTGGGGAATAAAGTGTGGGTCCTGCAGGATCGCTCTGCGGGCGACGTAGGATGTTTGTCACTCCCCGGATGGGGTTGAGGAAAAAAAGTGTGGGTCCTGCAGGACTCGAACCTGCGACCAACGGATTATGAGTCCGTCGCTCTAACCAGCTGAGCTAAGGACCCACCGATCCTTCATCGTTCCAGTTCCATCATGATCCAGTGCCGCCACCTCGATGCGGCCAGCAGCACAGGATGGCGTTTTGACGGCGGCGGAACAAGGGCAGGTTGGCCACTCCCGTATCGGTCCCTCAGATGTCAGGCCTCGAGCCGGATGCGCCCCAGCGATTCCTCCAGCGTCGCCACCACGTCGTCGATCTGGGCCGGCTTCAATCGGGGATGCAGCGGCAAAGCGAGCATCCTCGGCGAGATCTGATCGGTGACGGGAAGCGCTGCCGATGGGGCCTCGTCGTAGGGAGCAAAGGTGGCGATGGAGGGGAAGTAGAGACCGGTCTCGATGCCGTGCTCGGCCATCGCCTCGCGCAACGGATCTCGCCAGCGGCCATCTTCGAGCAGCACGACGAAGGCAAACCAGCTGCGACGGTCTCCCTCGCCGGAGATGGTCGGCGTCGGCGCAGCAACGACTCCCGGGATCGCCTCGATCCGCTCCAGGTACAGATCAGCCAGATGCTGACGTCGTTCGATCAGAGCGTCGAGTCGAAGCCACTGGCTGGCACCGAGCGCCGCCTGCATCTCTGTCAGGCGGAAGTTGTAGCCCTCCCCCTCGAAACTGAAGCCGGCAGCGGTGCGACCCTGATTGGCCAGTTGCCGCACGCGATCGGCGAGAGACGGATCGCGACAGCTGACCAGCCCCCCCTCGCCCATCGTGATGATCTTGTTGGGGTAAAAGCCGAACACGGCGGCATCGGCGGCGGCGCCGCAGGGGCTGTCGCCGTGGCGAGAACCGAGCGCCTCGCAGGCATCTTCTATGACGGGAACATCGTGATGCTTCGCCCACTCGACGATGGCGTCGATGGGAACCTGGACTCCGAGCAGATCGACCGGGATCACGGCGCTGACATCGTCACTCCACGCCGCATCCAGCTGCTCGACGCCAGCACAGAGGGTCTCGGGGTCGACATCGCAGAAGCGAGGCGTGGCACCGACGGCGCGGATGGCGTGGGCCGTGGCGATGAATCCGAGCGCCGGCGTGATCACCTCGCCGCCGGAAACACCGAGAGCACGCAGTGCCAGGATCAGACCTGCGGTACCACTGCTGCAGGCGACGGTGGGTCGGCCGAAGGTGTCAGAGGCGAGTTGTTCCAGTTGCTCGGTTGCCGGACCACCAGCGAGTCGGCCGCTACACAGCACTCGATCGACCGCCGCACGGTCGTCGTGATCGATGTCAGGAGATGAAAGAGAGATGCGCCAGTTGTCTACAACGCCATCGCGGGCGGATCCCACAGCCGTGGGATCGATGGGAATCGAGGTGGGATCCTCGACCGGCATCACCGGCTACGGTGCCGGAGCCGAGGGGGCATCTGGAGATCCAGTCTGCGGGAGGCCAGGATCTGGTGGAGTGGCTTCAGGCTTTGGAGTCCGCTGCATTTTTTCCTTCATCATGCGGCCCGCCTTGAACTTGACGGTGATTTTTTCAGGAACCTGGATGCGAGCACCGGTGCGTGGATTGCGGGCGGTGCGAGGTGCCTTCGCCTTCGGCTCGAAGACCCCGAAATCACGAAACTCGAGGCGATTGCCCGAGGCGAGTTCGGCGATGATCTCGTCGAGGAAACCCTGGATGACTTCCTTCGCCTTCTGCTGCTGAACCTTGGTGTTCTCCGAGATCCGCTGTACAAGATCGCGCTTGGTCACGGTGTTCATGGGGCGCGCTCCTTCCCGATATAACTGCCGTTTTCTCGATCTTTCGATCAAGCGTCACCGGAATCGAGGATCCGCCTGTAGATCCCGGTGCCACACGGGTTTGTGACAATCGAGGCTATCACGGGGAGCCGGGTGCTGCAACTGCCCCATTTGCCCTTTCCCCTTCCAAGGACAGGACTTACCGATTCCACGCAGGATTATCAAAAAACCACCCCTCTGAGCCGAAAGGGTGCCATTTGGCAGCCACGACCCAGAGGGGAGGCGGGGGAAGGATGCTGGTTGAGGGGCTAGGAAGCCACCTGCTTGGGGGCGGCCTTGCCGGAGACGGCCTTCTTGGCGGCTGCGGTCGCGGTCTTCCTGGCGGGCCTGGTCGGGGCGGCTGCACAACGGGCAGACCCTGTACGAGACTGAACCGGGCGGCTGTAGCCCAGTTTCTTGACGATGCCGAGTACTTCCGTCCAGGACAGGAACAGTTTGTCGTTCTTCTTCTTGTACTGCTCGATGGCACGCACGAACTCGAGTTCTTCCTGATTGAGCGACTTGGCCACTGGGTCTCCTGACTGATCATCTGAGGTGGTTCTTCTCTACACCTTCCTCTTCGGCACTCAGGAGAAAAAACTGAAGGGTCAAATGGCAGTATCCGGCTCGGGAATCGACAGCGAGAGACGCTCGATCAGTTCCTGGCACAGATCCTCGATCTCCCCCGCCGCCGGACCGGTCGGATCATGGCCGAAGATGGAGAGGCCAAAAGATGGCGCCTCCGCCACCTTGACCCGCGACGGGATCTGCGTACGGGTCAACTGATCGGGGAAATGACGCCTGAGTTCCTCGACCACCTCACGTGACAGTCGCGTGCGAGGATCGACCATCGTCGGCACCACCGCGTTCCACTTCAGGCCGGGATGGAGTCGCTGCTGAACCAGCGTGATGACCTTCATCAACTGAGCCATGCCCTGCAATGCCAGGTACTCCGCCTGCACCGGCACGACCACCTCGTCTGCGGCAGCGAGGGCGTTGAGCGACAGCAGGCCGAGCGAGGGAGGGCAATCGAGAAGTACCAGATCGAAGCTGTCATCGAGGGTATCGAGAGCATCGCGCAGCAACAATTCACGACCCAGTTCCTGCGAGAGTTCCCCCTCGGCACCGGAGAGGTCGATATGGGACGGCACCAGCGACACCGCCTCGGCAGGAACCTCGAAGATACACTCCATCAGCGGCTTCTCGCGTCGCAAGGCAGCTTCGATGGTGCTGTTCTCGATCCGCTCGAGGCTGGCGTCGGTCAACGAATCGCCCAGGGAGAGAGTCAGGTGCGCCTGCGGATCGAGGTCGACCATCAGCACGCGAAAGCCGAGTCTCGCCCACCCCACCGCACAGTTGAGGGTCAGCGTCGTCTTGCCGACACCCCCCTTCTGGTTGATGAACGCGATCCGGACATCGCTGCGATCATTCAAGAAAACTTTCCCCCTTCAGCACGGTACAAGCAGCAAGGTGCAAGAAGCGCAGTTCAAAGTGCGTCGCCGTTGGCTCCATCACAACTGGGACAGGCCTGCCAATCACGATAGAAATCGAGATAGATATCCGGGCCCTCTTCCGACTGGAACTGATACAGCAATCCCATGCCCTTTTTTCTCATCTCCTTCAACGCCATCGCCAGAGCTTCTCGCTGCTGATCATCGAATCCCGAGCTGGTGGTCCTCTCGGCGACCCACCGATCGATCAACTGCTGGAGTGCGTCGCGACGCTGCAGGTTGTCATCGGAGAGGAGCCTGGCCTGAACTGCAGGATCGAGCCCGGAGCCGAAGGTATCGCGACCGATCTTGTCTCGATAAAAACCGGGACGCGCCGCATAGACGCGCATCGCATCGAGGGCGGGCATGCAGATGGGACAGCCGTAGACGAAGTTGTGAGGAATCCCTGCCGGTTCATCGATGTTGGCGATGGCGCTGGCGACGCGGGTCTCGACACCATCCCTGTAAAGTCCCTCGAGGACGCCAAAGAAGATCAGTTGCTGCACCTGCTCGTGGGGAAGCGATCTGCGAACCTGGACGGTGCTATTTTGCTGCCAGCGGTCCTGGATCGGCTGGCAGGCGACGAGAATCAGCGGCAACCACAGTAGCATCTTCAGCATCGATCACTCCTCCCCTGCCATCATCGAGCAGCAGTCCGATCATCGCTGCCTGACTTCCCCAAGTCCAGCGTGCAACCTTTCGACCGGTGCCCTTTCAAATCAGCGATGACTGGATGGAGGGGACCTGAATCTCTACCCTCCGGTCATGGAGATTCTCCCCTGCTGCCAACTCTCCTTCGCGCTCGCCGCTCCCGAACGGCTCGACCCCCGGATCGCCCTGGAGAGAGCCCTCGGCAGGTGCCCGCTCGCCGAGGTGGAAGAGACGATCCTGCAATCGATCCCCTACAGCGGCTTCCCGGCCGCAGTGGAGTCCCTCGGTTGGTTACGCGAACTGCACCCCGAGGCAGATCCCTTCCCTCGGAACGAAACGAGCCAGCCCGAGAGTTTCTTCGAGCAGATCTACGGCGACGGGCAAGAAAAAGTCCGAGCCTCCCTGCGAGATCGCCACGGGGATCTGGAGCGTTGGATCATCGAGTTCGCCTACGGCACGGTGATGGAATCCTCGTGGCTGTCCCCTGATGCCATCGAGGCGCTGGCGGTTTCATCGCTGATCGGCCAGGCACGACTGCGACCGCTGCATTCTCACCTGCGCGGCGCACTGAGAACCGGGCACACCAGGAAATCGTTGACGCTGCTGCTCGATTCGCTGCAAAAGGTGGCCGATCCGAAGGTGCTTCGCGCTGCCGCCAAGATGCTCGAACGAGAGTGCTCCAGCGACTAGTCAAGGCGCAGATGCTCGGCTATGGCGCCAGCGATCCGTTCACTCTCTTCCCAGGTAGCGACCATCGAGAGTCGAACGTACTGCTCGTCGGGTCCATGTCGCGAAGCATCCCCCACCAGCGCCGCCGATGGGATCGTCACGGCGAGGATCTTCTCGTCGAGCAGTGCCTCGGCCAGCGCCGTGCTGGTCACCCCCTCAGGTGCCCGCTGCCACACATACAGGCTCGCCTCCGGGTCACTGCGAGGCAGCCCCGCGGCTTCAAATGCAGATACGAACAGATCGCGTCGTTTTCTGTAGCCATCCCTCATCTCGGCGACATGACTCTCATCCGAATATGCTGCGATCGCCGCCTCCTGGATGAACCAGGGTGTACCGGTATCGATGTTGGCCTTCAACTTTCGATACAGCGCGATGATCCGTGCATCTCCTGCCACCCAGCCGACTCGATAGCCGGTCATGGCAGACCGCTTGGAGAGAGAGTTGAAGACCAGCACCCCCTGCTTGCCCTGTTCCAGCGCCGATGGCGGTGGCTGGTCAAAGTAGATCTCGGAGTACGCCTCGTCGCTACAGGCGACGATGTCCCGGTCTCGGCACCACTGGACCCAGCTCTCGAGGAACTCCGATGATGCGATGCGACCCGACGGGCTCGACGGTGTCGTGAGCCAGAAGATACGAGCCCGCTCAGCGATGGAATCTGGAATCGAATCGAGGTCGGGAAGGAAGTCGGTGCGATTCTGGATGGGCACATAATACGGTTCCCCCTCGGCAAAGATGGTTCCTCCGCCGTAGGGCGGATAGCCAGGGTCGGGACAGATCACCACGTCCCCCGGATCGATCAACGCCTCCGGCAGGTGAAAGATCGATTCCTTCGAACCGACCGAAGAGACGATTTCGGTCTCGGGGTCGATGGCCACCCCGAAGCGACCCTCGACCCAGTCGACGACCGCCTGACGAAAAGGAGCACTTCCTGCGAAAGGTGGATAGCCGCTGGCAGCGTGGCGCTCGATCCCCTCGGCACAGGCTCTGCGGATGAACTCGGGTGTCGGGGCGGAAGGATCCCCCATGCCAAAGTCGACGGGAGTGAGGCCTCTGGCTCGCAACTGCTCGGTGCGCTCGCGCACGGCGGCCATGGCATAGGTGCCGATCTGTGCGATTCTGTTCGATCCGACCACGCTCGCATCCTTTCAGGTTCGTGCCATCGCCTCGCTACTGGCGCCATCCATCGTCATCTCGAAGCAGTTCGCTGGCAAGAGGCTCAGCAACAACTCTCACCTCTGGGTCGGTTCAGTCTTTAAGCGAATTCGAATGCCACACGACCAGCCCGCGCAACAGGTGGCAGCCATCTCCGAAGGCCCGTTCCCACGTCTCGGTATCGCTCTCCTGCGTGTCGCCAGAGAGCAGAATCCCGGAGGGGTCCACCTCCTCGACCAGCCTTTTCTTGACCTGGCTCGCCGCAGCGAGGCAACTGTCAGCGGCCTCGGCGACCTGCTTCTTCGTCAGCAGATCGAGTGCCCGGCAACGTCCCAGCAGATCGAGGCCATGGCCCGCCAGTTTCATGCGCGCGAGCACGGCATGCCGCGCCGCACGACGCGGCGAGATCCCCGCCGCCAGAGCTCTCTGCTCCTCGTCGAGTCGAAACTGCAACTCCCAGGAGAGGCGCCTTGTCATCAGCAACAGGCTCCTGATCACGCGATCTTGATCCGCCTCCTGCAGATATCCCGCATCGACCGACTCCGCCAGTGCTGACAGGAGGTGCATGCCACCGCAGGTGTAGGCCCAGGTGCCGGCAATCGCAGGACCCTGCATTCCATCGGGACGCTGGTCGCCCTGTTCGAGGCAACGCTTGACGACCTGATCCGATTCCTCGACCGCCGCCACCAGGATCCTCGCCAGGGATGCCAGATCTCCATCCACAGTCGGGGTCGTGGCGGCAAGTTTCAGCACCGCAGCGGCTTCGATCAGCCATGCGAGATCATTGATCTGCTGCCAGCTTGTTGGCGTACCCTTGCGGGCGAGGGCTCGCTCGATTCGATGCTTCAGGTGCGGTGTGTGAGTCGATGGAAGCACCCAGGCTGCGGTGCGAAGCATCAGATGCGGGTGTTGCTCTCCTCGATGGCCGTCATCGCCATGGAGTGGGATCCGGGCCTTGTCGTCCTGGATCAGGTCGACCCATCTTGACCTCAGGCTGGAGAGGCGCTGGGCAGCGGGAAACGCCAGCATCAGGTGAGCCCCGGCCCATGGATCGGAACTGGCGAGACCAGCGTCAAGAATCCGCGCCGAGAAAACCGCTTCCGGTTGCACAGGGATCACTGAAGTACAGCCGATCAACAGCATCAGCAGCGTTACACCGCAGTAAAGCCCAGGCCGCCTCTGCGGCGTCAGGTCCTCTGATGGGGATCGAGATGGTGCCGCCAAGTCGCGCCTCCCTTGTGCTGGCATCAGATCGTATCGAGATCGATGGGGCAAGGATCCTTGCCCGCACCCCGGTCACGGGGCACTCTCTTGCCGGAAGGAGTACGGATGAATCCGTCCCTGCTGCTGGCGGCACAATCGCT
This sequence comes from Bacillota bacterium, assembly GCA_003973385.1. Classification (GTDB taxonomy): domain Bacteria; phylum Planctomycetota; class UBA8108; order UBA1146; family UBA1146; genus QNYK01. Next base: position 32,719 of record QNYK01000010.1, read on the forward strand.
GCCACTACTCGATGACCTGCTGCTACTGTTGCTGGGAGCGATGCTGGTCGCGCTGGTCACCCGCAGACTTCGTATCCCGTATACCGTCGGTCTCGTCGTCGCCGGAACCGCGATCGGGTTCCTGCGCCACCAGGGTATCCTGCCGAGTGGTGCCGGGCACTTTGAACTGACCAAAGAGGTCATCCTGCTGATCCTGTTACCGCCGCTGCTCTTCGACGGCGCGATGAACACGTCCTTCGCCAAACTACGAGAAAATGCCGCCCTGATCGGCACGATGGCGATTCTCGGCACATTCGGCTGCATCCTGATCACCACCGCAGCGATCCGTTCACTGACCGGCTGGGACTGGGATGTCTCGCTGTTGCTGGGCGTGATAGTGAGTCCCACCGATCCGGTCAGCGTGATCGCCATCTTTCGTGAGCAGGGGGTAGAGAAGCGACTCTCCACCATCGTCGAGGGTGAATCGCTCTTCAACGACGGCCTCGTGGTCGTGATGTACATCCTGCTGATGCGTGGCATGGAACAGGGCTGGGATGGAATCACTGCCAGTGAAGGAGTTCTGACCTTCCTGCGCATGATCGGCGTCGGGGCGTTCATCGGTCTGTCACTGGGAGCTCTCGTCAACTGGCTGATCGAGCGAATCAATGAGCACCTGGTCGAGGTACTCTTCTCGATACTGCTGGCGTACGGCTCCTATCAACTGGCAGAACATCTGGAAGCTTCAGGAGTGATCGCCGTGGTCTTTGCCGGATTGATGGTGGGAAATATCGGTCGACGTTCCTCGATGAGTGCGACTGCCATCCTGAGCCTGGGTCTGACCTGGGAGGTGATCGCCTTCGTCGCCAACTCACTCGCTTTCATCGCCCTCGGATTCGCCGTCGATCCGATGCTGGTGGTCGAGAATTTCCCCACGGTGGTACTGGTCTGGCTCGCCAGCACGGCGGCCAGGGCATTGATGACATACGCCATCGCAGGCGCAGATCAGGCGATTCGCGGCGCCTATCCTCGCTCATGGCTGCACATCATCCACTGGGGAGGTCTCAAGGGCACGGTGCCCGTCGCCCTCGCCCTCGGTATCGCTGAATCGACAACCCTGTTCGAGATTGCGCCGAGGATCCAGGCGATCGTCGCAGGTGTTGTGATGCTCTCGATGTTGATCCAGGGCACCACAGTCAAACCTCTGCTGAGACGCCTCAATATCGTCAGGCCGCGCGAAGCGAGACGGCGCTGGGAACGGCATCAGGCCCGCTCCATCGCGGTCGAGACCGCACTTGAAGAACTCGCAGATGCAGTTTCCAGCACCGAGATCGCCCCTGACCGGGTTGCATCGTTACGTGAGAGGCTGCTGACGATCCGGGGGACGATCCACGAGGACCTCAACCAGGTGCTGCAAGATCATCCCGAGTTTGCTGCCGAACAGGTTCGAGATGTGGTGATCCGTCTGCTGCACCGTCAACGCAGCGCCGTCGAGGACGCATACCGCGAGGGGATCCTGTCGGATGAAGCGCTGCAGGATGTTCAGGCGGAGATTGACATCTTGCTGCTGGAAGAATTTCCTGATCCGGTACCTGGAGCCCACGGCGAGGAGTCGACCCCTTGACCGAACTGGAGTGGATCGAGACCTTCATATCTCCTCGAAGTGGCCGTCACGAGGCTGGACAGCTGGGTCCAGGGGATGATGCGGCACTCTCTCCTTCACTCGGTGGCGACCGTGCCGTGCTCACCGTCGATGCTCTGGTCGAGGGACAGCACTTCCTCGACCACTGGCTAGATGATCAGACACTGGCGAGGCGAGTGATTCGATCGAGCGTCAGCGACCTGGCAGCGATGGGCGCCACGCCGGTCGGTTTTCTTCTCTCTGTCGAGAGCGCGAAGTTGCCCGGGCGACTCGGCGATCAGTTCTGGCTCGCCATCGATGAAGAATGCCGGGCCCTGGATGTTCAGTTGCTCGGCGGCAATGTGACTCGCAGCGACGGCCCCCTCTCGATCCACTGCACCTTTCTCGGCAGGGTCTCCGCCGGTCGAGAGTGGCGCCGGAGCGGTGCCCGAGTGGGAGATCTACTGGTAGTGACGGGAGATCCGGGCCACGCCTCGAGAGCGATGCAGGAGATCTCATGGGGGCTGCTGCCTGCCGCCCATGACCGCTGGAGCGAACCCATCCCCAGAGTCGATCTTGCGGTTGCGCTCGCTGCGGTGGCGCCGAAGGACAGCATCGTCACCGCCGCCATCGACATCAGTGACGGGTTACTGCTCGATCTTCGCCGGCTCTGCAAGGCCAGTGGCTGTGCGGCAAACATCGATATCGATGCCCTGGTAACGGAGGAAATTTCGAAGCAGATGGTCCTGGCAGGGGGTGAAGATTACGAGTTACTGCTCGCCATCGACGCAGCATCGATGACGCACTTCGAGGAGATTGCCAGCGAACAGGGAACGGATTGGCATCTGCTCGGGACCACCGAGGATGGCACCGCTGGCGAGGTCGCCGTGAAGATCGGCGGACAATCGCTGGCATCGGATGAACTCGGTGCACAGATCTCCGGAGGGTGGGATCCATTCGACCAGCAGCACTGACGGTGTAAATCTCAGGCGTCCGCGCCCTCGATGGCGGGAGCCTCTTCACCCGCTTCCAGGATGGCATCCTCGACGGCGCTGCCCTCTTCTGGTTTCAACAGGGGAAACAGCACCACATCACGAAGATTTTCGGCACCACACAGGAGTGCCACCATCCGATCGATCCCCATCCCCCAGCCAGAGATGGGTGGCATGCCATGCTCCATCGCCATCAGATAATCCTCGTCCATCACCATCGCTTCGCTGTCACCTTCGGCATTCAATGCCGCCTGCTCTTCAAGGCGACCGCGCTGATCGATGGGGTCGACCAGTTCGGAGTAAGCGTTGATCACTTCCCAGCCGTGGATCACCAGTTGAAACCGATCAGAGATGTTTGCTTCATCATCGTTTCGACGCGCCAGAGGTGACAGATCGACCGGGTGAGAGGTGACGAATGTGGGAGATGTGATGCGGGGGCGAACCGTCTTCTTGTACAACTGGTCGATGAGGGTTCCACGGCCAAACTTCTCTGCACCATCGATGGTAATCTCTGCGGCTCCGAGCGCGCTCCGGAGTGAATCTGCATCGGGACAAGCATTGACATCGATCCCGGAATGCTCCTGGATCAGATCGAGCAAGGGTCGGCGAGGCCACTCCCCCGAGAAATCGATCTCGCCAGCGGCATGAGTCACCTGCAATGAGCCGGTTGATGCTTCTATCGCCTGGCGAAGCAATCTCTCGGTGAAGTCCATGTTGTCGATGTAGTTCCAGTACGAAGCATAGTACTCGAGCATGGTGAAATCCTGCAGGTGTGAAGGATCCATACCCTCGTTGCGGAAGACGCGAGCAAACTCGTAGACACGATCAAAACCGGCCACAACACAGCGTTTCAGGTAGGTCTCGGGAGCGATCCGGAGGTAGACCGGAATATCGAGTGCCGCATGATGCGTCTCGAAGGGTCGCGCGAGTGCACCCGAAGGCTTGGTCTGCAGTACCGGAGTTTCGACCTCATCAAATCCCGCCTCATCCAGCCCCTTGCGCAACGCACGAATAAAATCGTGGCGCAATCGAAATCGTGCGCGCGAGTCTGCATCTGTGATCAGGTCGAGATAGCGTCGTCGGTATCGAATCTCACGATCGGCGATGGCATGAAACTTCTCAGGCATGGGGCGCAACATCTTGCCAAGAATTTGCCAGTTCGACCCACGCACCGTCAGTTGACCGATCTTGGTGTGATAGGTCTCGCCCTCGATCCCGACGAAATCGCCGACATCGACCAATTTTATGAAATCGGTGTACGACTCCTTGCCAAGATCATCGCGCTGCAGTGAGCACTGCATGCGCCCACCGACATCCTGCACATCGAAGAAGGTCAACTTGCCGAAGTCGCGACGGCTGACGATCCGACCACAAACTCGAACGCCACCGACTCCCGCTTCCAGCTGTGAAGCCTGCCCCGGTGTATGCGTACGCTGCCACCGCTCCGGATAGGGCTGGAGGCCCTTGTCACGCAATTTCTGGATCTTCTCGATCTTGATCTCGCGGATCCGGTCCTCGGCCACGATTCCCCCCACTCCGGCGCAGGTAAGCCGTTGCTGTGCTTCTGCGTACTCGTATCCTGGCGTCGGTGCCACCGGAAGGGGGGCGCCGACTGCCAGGCTCGCCGGGATCCTAGCCCGCACCGGGTCGGCGGTCAAAGAGACCTGAGCGGGTTCGTTGACTTGGACGCTGCAGGGATTTACCCTTCTTCCTGCCTCCAGACGCCTGAATTGGCGCCAGAGGAGCCTCGGAAGGAAACCCACCGCAGCCAGGAACTTCGATCAGATCCTGTCTCCGGCAACCAGAGAGAAAGAGGGAGGGGCCATGAGTCCGAACTCCAAACGTCGTACCATTCGTACATTTGCCATGCTTCTTTGTCTGAGTCTGGCACTTGCGATGTCTGGCTGCGCCACTGGACCCAAGAGCACCGTTGCATCGAGCCTCTACTGGAAGCGCGTCTTCCGTCAGATGGGCAATGATCTTCGTGCGGCTCGCACCGACATCGATCGCATCGTCTGGGATCTCGACGACCGTCCCATCGAGCAGTACTAGTCTCGAACATTTCGTCGGTCAGTCCTCGTACCAAGGGGGAAGGTCCATCCGGGTCCGGCTGCCAACGGCGGTCGGACCTGCTTTTCATCCGGTTCAGATCTTGCTTGATCGAGGTTGTTCTGTGATCAGAGCTGCTGCTGAAGTGCCAGTCTCGAATCCTCTGCATCAGCGATCGCGTCTCCAGCGACGACCGCCGCGTGCGCCTTCCGAACTCGATCGAGTGCAAGGTGCTGCTGGTCGGGAGAATACCATTCGATCGGCAGTTTGCGTGCCCACGCCAGTTGCGAACGAACCAGCGCTCGAGTTCGGGCCTGGATCGTCTCGATCTGATCGGCAGGGTCGGTCCCGTCGACCAGCGCCTGCGAAATCTGCTGGTAGCCGATCGACTGTCTGGCCGTGACACTCCAGGGAGGATCGTGATCCGCGAGAAGTTGTTTCACTTCATCCACCCAACCCGCCTCGAACATTCGCAGCACCCGATCCTCGATCCTCTGGTGCATCTCATCGCGCGGCCGAAAAACACCGAGCAACACGGTGCGCCGGGGATCGAGGATCGGAACTCTTCTTCGATGCCAGAGTGTGATGGGCTCGCCACTGATCTCGAACACCTCCAGGGCTCGGATGATGCGCTTGGCGTTATTTGGATGAATTTCCGCTGCTGCGCGCGGATCGACCTTCGCCAGGCGACGATGAAGCGCTCCCTCTGGCAACTCGCTGGCGAGTGCGGAGAGTCGCTGACGAATTTGCGGATCGGCACCCGGTCCGGCGAAGATCCCCTCCAGCAGGGCATGGAGGTAGAAACTGGTGCCGCCACTCAGAAGCCAAGGTTGACGGGAGGATGTCGACTCGGAGAGCGCTGCGAGCCAGTCGACCACCGTGAACTCCTGCCATGGATCGACGAGATCGACCAGCGAGAACGGATTTCCTCGTCGGAGTTCTGGTGCCGGCTTGGCGGTCCCGATGCTCATCTGGCGATAGACCTTCATCGAATCCATCACCTGAATGGGCCAGTCCATCTGCTCGGCGATCCTGGTCGCCAGCTGGGATTTCCCACCGCAGGTTGGTCCTGCGATGACCACCGCCAGTGGCGGCGCAGCAATTGATGTCATCTCTACTCCAGGTAACGCACTTCCATCTCACCGTCCTCGATGAAGAGGTGAGCACCTCGGTCCTCAAACGCTTCCAGAACCGTGAAGGTACCGGCTCCCTCCGACTGATCCAGTTTCTCCTCGAAGGGTCGATGGTAGTGACCGCAGACGACTCTATCGAAACCATCCTTCAGCAGGTCTCCGACAACTCTCCGGTCCGGCTCCATCAGAATCTGTGCCTTTCCCTCCAGAGATCGTCTTGAACTACGCCGTAGAATACGGGCCAACCCCTTGCACATGAACATCGGCAGGTGTCTGACCACGAACCGGAACAAGTTACTTCGGAGAACCGTGCGCAAGCGCTGGTAGCCGCGGTCTGCAGTTCCAAATAGATCGCCGTGAGAAAGGTGCCACCTCTGGCCGCCTGTCTCCAGCAACAGATGATCTCCACCGACCGCCACGCCTGTAGCCCGTTCGAAACTTGAATCGAGAAGAAAATCGCGATTGCCAGGAATCACCACCACATCGATTTCTGATTCGCAGGCGTGACGTAGCGCGTCGAGTTCACGACGAGTCTGGGACAGGGAGATCTGGCCAGGGCCGAGCCAGACATCGAACAGATCGCCGAGCAGATAGCAGTCGGCGCCATTCTCCTGGCAACTGCGAAGCAACTCCTCCAGCATCGCAAGCCGGCGAGCAGATCCATCGCAGTGCAGGTCGGCGGCTATGATGCACCGTTGCGATGTCGATACGCTCCCCACATCAGCAGTGCCTGGCTGGCTCATGCTTCCGGAATCGTCCAGTCGTCCGGATCGAAATGGGTTTCGGAGGACTTCTTCTCGCGCGGGGGAACAGATTTTTCAGATCGCTCCCTCTCTGCGGGCCGCTCCTTGACTGCCGGTGGGCGAGGTCTGGACTCTTCCTTCTGCGGTGGCGGGGAAGGTCTCGACTCTTCCTTCTGCGGTGGCGGGGAAGGTCTCGACTCTTCCTTCTGCCGTGGCGGGCGAGGTCTGGATTCTTCCTGCTGCCGTGGCGGGCGAGGTCTGGACTCTTCCTTCTGCCGTGGCGGTCGAGGTCTGGACTCTTCCTTTTGCCGTGGCGGGGACTCTGGAGGTTGCGGTCGCGGCGCCTTGCTCTTGACCGGCGGCGTCGGCTGATGCGGTGCTGGCGCCTGTGATCTGCGCCGCTCCGGTGACTCAGATCTGCGAGCTTCCTGCCGTCGCGGACGGCGTGGAGACGGAGCCGGCCCATCTTTTTTCGGGGATTTTCGAAGCGGAGGTGACAACTCCTGAGAAGGCTCACGACTGGGTGCCGAGACCTCGGGCAACGACATGTCCTCGAGGTCGATCTCGAGACGATCCGCATCCTGATCGGTCTCTATCAACAGATCAAAACATTTGCGAGCAGCCGGGTCGAGGTCAGGATGCGTAACGATCACCTGCGAAAGTTCCCGGCTCAATCGAGGTAGCGCTTGCAGGGTGCGCAACACCCTCCCCCGATCCATGGCAGGGAATGGTTCGTCGAGGAACAGGAACTGAGGAGCTCCCGTGACGGCCCTGACAAAGGCCTGAGCGAAGGCGAGGCGAAAACCGAAGGACAATCCCTGCAAGGTTCCACCCGACAACTCATGCGTCTGAAGAAAATCACTCTTCTCTCCCGTGAAGAGGCGAATCTCGAAGTCCGGGGTCACCTGCGCATCCCGATAGCGACCACCGGTCAGATGCGGAAGCAGGCGACAGAGCCCTTTTCCGAGACTGGGGCCGGCACGCATTCGCACCGACTCGATGGTTTCATCGAGCAGTTCCAGTAGTAGTCGGTGAATATCCATCTCGTCGCGGATCGCCAGGGACTTCTTTCGCCGACCATCGGAAACTTCCTCGAGAGCTCTGCGACGGCCCTCCTGATTCTGGTACTCACGAATCTCGGACTGGATACGTTCCCGCTTGGAGCGAAGTCGCTTGACCGAATCCTTGGCCTCATCGAGCGATTTTCGGCGTTCTTTCATCGTCTGGCGAACACGGTCGAGCGGGCTCTTCAACTTCTGGGCCAGGAAGTCACCGGGCTTGTCGCCCAGTTTCGTGTGAATCTCCCGTCGAGCCTTTCGTAGCGCCTCCAGTTTCTCCTGGACGCCACGAACTCGACATTCTCCGATGTCGTCACCAGGATCGAGTCCCCCCGAGGAGCGAGACAGGTGGGCGATCGTCGCTTCCAGAGAACTGGTCCCGACATCCTTCTCCATCTGCAGTCTCGACAGGATTCCCTCGGCATCGAAGATCTGCTGTCGACAGTGCGAGGCGCGTGACGAAAGCCAGCAGCCGAGCCCGAATAACAACGCTCCAGAGGCTGCAACCAGGTATCCGACTCCCGGTACCGGAGAAATCCGCACCAGCAGCGGAATTTGCTCTCCGATTCCCCAGCCCTGTTCGTGATCGATTCCCAGCACGATGCCCGCCAGCCCGACCAGGAAGATCACCAGTGCGCCGGCTCGGTTTCTCACCCTGGACGCGCTGATGGTATGGATGATCAGTTCCTGTTCACTCACCTCCGATTGAATCGAGCCCTCGCCGTCGCTCTCGATGCGTCGCTTCAACTGTTCCTTCGCCTCCCGCGCACTCTCTTCGAGAGAGAGGCGGATCTTGCACGCCTGGGAGACCTGATCGAGACCGTCTTGAATAGGCGTGGTGATGGAATCCTGGTCACGCAACGGCTCGGGGCTCAGATCCGCCTGGAGCAATCCAATCAGTCCATTGCATGTACGCATCGCTTCGGCAGCGTCGCTGGAATCGATCGACCGAAGTTCATGCTGAATCTTCTGCACCTCGTCACGCTTCTTCTGCTCAAGTTCCACCTGACGCTGCATCTGGCGATCGCGCGACCGCGCCTCATCGACCTTGTTGTCCCGATTCTTCAGTTCTTCCTCGAGGTCCGGAATCTTATCGATATTGGGCTGAAGCCGAGCGATGTGCAGGTCGTTGCGCTGGATCTCTTCCTGTACCCCGGTGAAATCGATCTCCAGGGCATCGAGTGCCTTATTCGCGGTTCGTCTCGCCCCTTGCAACACATCGATTCCGGCCACCCTGTCCAGGAATGTGCGGAACTGTTCCGGGGTCGTCACCGACTCCCGCTCGGCGAGATAGAAGGAGTGCATCGTTTCGCTTGCGCCGAGGTGGAAGCGCCTCTGAACCTCACGTTGCACCTGCAATGCCCCGGATGCGATCTCCTCCCCGGGTGGTGCGCCTGACTTCTCGATTCGAACCATCCGTGCGAAGGAGGTGCCGAACCGGTCCATCTCGCGCCAGATTCGATATCCCTCACCGGCGTGTTCAAAATCGAGTTCCACGACGCAGTGGTCATCATCCCAGTGGATCAGATCGGTGATGGAACCACGCACCATGTGCTGGGTGGATCCAAACAGGGCGAACTGGAACAGCTGGCCGATACTCGACTTGCCACTCTCATTGGGCCCGACGATGCCGATCAGGGCCCGGCGCGGAAAGTTCTCGATGCGGAGTTTCCTGAACTTCAGAAATCCCTCGGCTCGGAGGCTACGGATCAGCAAGGGTCCCCCCCTTGCGGGCTGCCCTGTTCGAACTTTTCATCGGAGATGAACTGCTCGCCGAGACGACGAGCCATCTCATACTTGCGCAGACTCTCTGCATCCACCTTGCCCTCGAAGGCGCGTTTCTTCATCTCGAAGAGGCGACGGAACTCCTCCAGGGGCGGCCGGATGGCTAAACCATCGAGGAGCCAACCGTCCTCATCGGACTCTGGCGAGGGAGCACTGTTGTCTCCGCCTTGGCGGTCTCTGTTCATGTTGACTCGATCCAGCCCGGGTCATCGATCCAGCGGCAACCGGGCCTCATGATTGTGAAGCCCACGGGATCGCTTTCAAGTTGCTTCAAGAAACGATCGCGGCGCGAAAGGCACGATGGACCGGGTCATCTGAGCCGATGCCTATCGCCTGGATCTGGCCCAACCGCACTCCATCTGCTTCATGGGCCAGATCGATTCGCAGGCACCGATCCGGCAGGATCGCCTCGACACGATCAGCCCATTCGACCGCGATCACCCCCTCCTGGTGCCACTCGTGCCAGCCGTGCAGTTCCAGTTCGGTCGGATCGTCGAGACGATAGGCATCGACATGGATCAATGGCAGTACTCCAGGATGCAGGGACGCGACGGTGAATGTGGGACTGCGTACCCTGCCCTCGACACCCATTCCTCGGGCCAGTCCACGGACCAGTGCGGTTTTTCCAGCGCCCAGTTCACCGCACAGACCGATCACAAGACCCGCCATCGCGGCGGCCCCGATGCGCTCCCCCAGGGCTTCCGTTTCGTCCACGGAGGCCAGTTTCAGGGCAGCAGAGGTCGGTTTCGATCCTGACACTTCGGTACACCTTTCCGAACAGGCGAGCCTATCGGGCACCTTGAAGGGGTACAACCCTGCTGGCGATGGGACCATCTAGACGCAAAGATGGAGTACACGGTGCCGGTCTGACCACTCCCCGCCAGATCCAGGGCACCTTCTGAAAGTTCAGGTATCAAAATTGAGACGCCCACTGCCGATCCTGGTCACACTTCTGCTGCTGTCGCTGACGCTCTTCGGCGCAGATCCCAAGGAATTTGAACTGCCCGGCCCTCCAGCCGCGGGGCCAGGTCGCATTCCCCATCACCACGGCGCCATCGAATCTCTCTCCGGCATCTCCGAACTCTCCAGAGAGAACCGTTCATCGGCAGCCATGTTGTTGCGGAAGTGGCTCGAAACACGCGATGGGCTGCTGGTGCTGCCCCCCGCGGGAGTATCGGTGGGCAGCCGCGGAACCGTCCGCATCGAGCCCGCTCATCGACAGTTGGCGCGCTTCGCCAGGTCGCTCCCCGATGGGTTCCTCGACCTCGCCCTGGAACGGTTGGCCCCGATCCCCATCGATGGAGTCCACCCATGGGTATGGCATCCGGAACAACTTCCGCAGGCCAACCACGCCTTGCACGAGGCACTCGAGCGCGCCGATCGAGCAGCGGCCTGGGCACTGCTGGAGCGACCGGGGATCGCGGTCGGGATCGATCCCGAATTACTCCGATGGCTCGATGGCCAGGAATTGCCTCGTGGGCCGTGGCACCGGAGCGATGGCCCCCTCACCGAGGAGCCAGAACAAACAGCGGGAGGCTCGGTCGAGGGAGCGTTGACGATCCCGATGCCCAGGACCGGACCCGAACGAAAGAGAAGAATCAATTCCAGGGTCCAGCTGACCCGGCGCCATCCGCTGTCTGATCTGTTTCCGCTGATCGGCGATCGGATGGCGTTGCTCGGTAACGGCGACAGGGTCATCGCCATCGACATCGATGATCCGACGCTGGAAGCGTGGCAATGGTCGATCCATCGACCCGAGATCGATCACGCCAGCAAGGCCCCCGAGAGGCCATTGCCTCTGATCAGTGTTCCCGAGATCCCCGTCAGTAGCGGTGACCGGTGCGTATTCTTGCTCCGAACACCGCGCAAATACCACCGCCCATCGACCAATCTCATCATGGAAAGCGGACCCTGGAAGGACAAGGGATGGCTGGAAGCGGTGGTTCTCGAGATCCCCGATCCGACCAGACCGCCGGTTTCCTCCTGGGTTGCGCCCATCGCAACCGAGGGCTTCACCGCCTGCCCGACTCCGTTGATCGAAGGCGACCGGATGTGGCTGCTGGCCACTCGCGGTTGGGCCCAGCTGGAGACATGGGTGTTCGCGTTTGACCTGGCCGCTGGCAAGGAGTTGTGGCGTCGCCAGGTCGAGGTGCGGGATCTGGAAGCCCACGCACTCAATGACCTGCGCGACAAGATACTGCACGCGTCGCTGGTGCGAGATGGGGACGATCTGCTCGTGTGTCGCTCCGGCGGTGCCATCGATAGCCTGTCAGCGATCACCGGGGAGCATCAGGCAGCTCTGTACCTACCACGATGGCGGTTCGAGGAATTACCGAGTCTCAGCGACATCCGCTGGGGTCACTACCGGTTCCTCGCTTATCCAGGACTGAGACCACGATCGATGGCACCGATCCAGCGGCCCGCCGATGCCGAAACCCCGTGGCTGTTACTTCCTCCCGATGGCCGCCTGCTGATCGCACTCGACAAGGAGTCGTGGCAGATCCGCTGGAGTTATCCGACCAGCCGCCAGATGTCGCTGCTGGGCATCGTCGATGGTGTCGCCTGGCTGGTAGATCTGGCGACACCTCCGGGAACCCGGAATGTTCAGCTGGTGGGTCTGGATCCGCGCAGCGGCAGCATCGTGGCGGGACCCTGGACCATTCCACTGGAGACGGAGGATGATTCCGAGGGGAGCGCTGAATACCAGCGACACGCACCGTTGCTCAGAGGGCAACCGAGGATTTTTCCCGGACGCATCTGGTTCCCTGCAGCAAGGGGAATCGAGGTCGTATCGCTGGAGGACGGCAGCCGGATCGGCCTGCTTCCCTGGCCTGAAGGATCCAGAGGTGGCACTCCGCTACCGCTTCCAGGGGGCGAACTGTTGCTGGCTCGACGCGCAGATAGCGCACTTCCCTCCAGCAGCGTGATCGAGGTGATCCGGCCCACCGCAACAGATGAGATCAAGAAACCTGAACCGCAACAACCTGAACCGCAAAAAGATTAGGCCGCGTCTTCTGGCTCAGAGCTGATGGTTGAACTCCGAAATTCGATCTCCACACGAGGTGCCCTCGCCCATAGATTTTCCAGATCATAGTACTCGCGTGCCTCTTGCTCGAAGAGATGCAACACGATCTCACCGTGATCGAGACAGAACCAGCGCGCATCATCGCGACCGTGAAAGCCGAGTCTGGGCAGATGCATCGGTTTCAGGAATCGCTCGGCAGAGTCCCCCATCATACGAACCTGCCGAGAAGATCGGCCCGACGCGAGGATGAAAAATGAGGAGATATGAATCATCTCCCTGACTCGAAGAACCACGATTCTGTCCGCCTTCAGTTCGTCGAGATGGCGCGCAACATCTATGGCGAGTTGTTCCAGTTCTTCAATGCCCCGATTCGGGACCTGATCAGCAAAATAGTCCATTCCGTACCTTTCGATCCGATCGAGGGTAGCAGTCTTCTGGCGGGCTACAAGACAAGATGAAGAGAGGCCGCCCACCGGAAACCGGCGGGCGGCCCCTCGAGGATGGATCGTTGTCAGCGCTGCCTAATCAGCCATCTTTTCAGCCACCTTCAGGAACAGAGGCACGAATACAAGACTGACGATGGTCATCAACTTGATCAGGATGTTCAGTGAAGGACCGCTGGTGTCCTTGAATGGATCGCCAACGGTATCACCGACAACAGAAGCCTTGTGAGCATCTGATCCCTTGCCTCCATGCTGTCCCGTTTCGATGTATTTCTTTGCGTTGTCCCAGGCACCACCGGCATTTGCCATGAAGATGGCGAACAGCACACCGGTGACGAGAGCTCCCGCCAGAAGACCACCGAGTACCTGCATCGACCAGCAGCCGACCGCAACAGGAACCACGATGGCGAGGAAGCCGGGCAACACCATTTCCCGCAGCGATCCCTTGGTCGAGATCTCGACGCAGGCGGCATAGTCAGGTTTTCCGGTGCCCTCGAGGATTCCCGGAATTTCACGGAACTGACGACGCACCTCTTCGATCATCGAGCCCGCCGCCTTTCCTACCGCCTTCATCGTCAATGCGGAGAAGAGGAAGGTCATGGCAGCCCCGAGGAACAGTCCGATGGTCACGTTGACATCGAGGATGTCGAGATTCTCGAAAATCGAAGCATCGAGTCCGAGGTCTTGGAGCCCTGCCTTCACCTCGTTGGAATAGGTGTTGAACAGTGCCAGTGCAGTGAGCGCTGCAGAACCGATGGCGAATCCCTTGCCGATCGCTGCAGTGGTATTTCCGACCGCATCGAGTGCATCGGTACGTTGACGAACTTCTGGATCGCAGCCCGCCATCTCGGCGATCCCGCCGGCATTGTCGGCGACCGGTCCGTAGGCGTCGATGCCAAGCGAGATGCCCAGCGTCGAGAGCATGCCGACGGCACTGAGTGCGATTCCATAGAGACCACCAAAGTGATGTGCGAAGTAGATCGCAACACAGATCCACAACACCGGCCACACCGTCGACTGCATGCCGATGGCAAGACCACTGATGATGTTGGTTGCTGTTCCCTGCTCCGAATCTGCGGCAATCTTGCGCGCATGAGGCCCCTGCTCGGAGGTGTAATGCTCGGTGATCTTTCCGATGATGATTCCCAGAACGAGTCCTCCGACAAGGGTGCCGTAGACACCCCACTTGGTCGCTCCATCGGCAAACGGAAGGCTGTCCGCGGGCAACTTGGTGAACACGAAGGCGGCGAGAGCGGCAAAGATCACGCTGGCAGTCAGAAGACCATTGAAGAGCGCCGAATGAATCTTGCTCTCATCATTGGTCTTGACCACGGAGATTCCGATGATCGAGGAAATGGTTCCGAGCGCGCACAGCACGATCGGAAGAGCCACCCACGGCATCACATCCGCGAGCATGTCTGCACCCTCGACCGTCGCGAAAGCCGCGATCCCGAGAGCCATGCATGCGATGATCGAACCGACATAGGACTCGAACAGGTCGGCACCCATGCCGGCAACATCGCCAACGTTATCACCAACGTTGTCCGCGATGGTCGCAGGGTTGCGCGGGTCATCCTCGGGGATTCCCGCCTCCACCTTGCCGACCAGGTCGGCGCCCACATCGGCAGCCTTGGTGAAGATGCCTCCGCCCACCCGGGCAAAGAGCGCGATGCTGGAAGCACCGAAGGAGAATCCGAACAGCGGCTTGATGAAGTTTTCACCGATTGCGGTATTGCCATGCCAGTAGTTGAACAGGATCGAGACTCCCATGAGACCCAGGCCCACAACCGTCAATCCCATCACAGCACCCGATCTGAAGGCCACGGTGAGTGCGCCGGTGAGACTTTTCTTGGCAGCCTCGGTGGTCCTGACCGCACTCATGGTTGCGGTCCTCATGCCGATCCAGCCCGCGACACCACTGGCGAGGGCACCCACGACGTACGAGATGGCGGTGGCTCCTTCATCTTCGACACCGAAGTAGAGGGCGATCGCCACGCACCCGGCGAACATTCCCAGCATCTTGTATTCCGTCTTGAGGAATGCCATCGCTCCCTGCTGGACGAATCCAGCCAGTTCCTGCATCCGCTCCGTTCCTGGAGATTGCTTCTTGATCCAGCCATTGAGGTAAAAGGCGTAGATCAATGAAACAACTGAGATGCCGATGCCGAGCATGGCACCCTTCTCGCTGGTCAGGTAACTGACGATCAGATCCATGTTGGTTTTCCTCCATCACGATGGTCATTGCTGATGCCCTGTGCCGGGCACCGACTGAACTGCGCTTGACCGGTGGCCGCGCCCCTCTTCAGGAATGGGTGCTTCTACCAGAAACCGAGATGCGCAGCAACCAGAACCGAGTCGCCGCGATGGAGACAAACCGTTTAGTGATAAGGACTTGTGTGTAAATGCGTTGTTTTCAGCGCAGTTCGATGTACTGGCCGTTGTTCTGGACTGCCAGGGATCTCATGAATACCCGCAGTTTCCTCCCCGCCTGCTCGAATCCAACGGTGTTGACACGAATTCGCCGAAACCGATTCGCCTCACGCACCCACCTGAGGATGGGGACGGTATCGAGGAGCTTGTTGTCGCGACGCGGCGCTCCGTCCGAGAGCAGAAAGATCGCCTTCAGATTAGCAGCGCCAAAAGCTTCTCGGAGGGCGTGATCGGTCCAGGTTTCTCCCTGGGCATTGAACTTGCGCACGTACTGGATCGCCTCCCTCTTGCGCCTGGCCGATGCCAAGACAAGATTTTTTGACATGGCATGAACCTCGTGGTTGAAGGTGATGATATTGAACCGAACATCACCTGGCAACTTCTCGATGGTCCGGATCAGCTCATTCTGAACGCGCCGGATCCGCTGCCTCGACTCCTGCTGTGCTGGCGTTGGCGTTGGTTTTGGAGAACCATCAGGATTACCGACGTCGGTACCTCCGCCACCTCCGGGAGCGTCACCTGGATCCTCGGGCAGATCATCGACCACTTCCATGCTTCCGGAAACATCCAGCAGGAACAGGACGTTCTTTGCCGCCACCTCCATGCCGAAGAACGCCGGCGGATCGCGCCGAACCGATGTCATGCCTTCCTTTCGCTCACTCGGATCAGGCCTTACATAGTCCTTCTTTCGGGGAGCCCAGAAATTCCTCCAGTCAGCAGCCACTCTGAAATCCTCGCCGACCAGTTTCAGCAGACACTTGCGAATCTCGTACGCGAGTAGGGTGCCACTGCGACCCACCTTCTCCTGCCTCGCCAACGCCTCGATCAGGTGGTCGACTGCGCCGAGATCATCTTTCTTGGCGAGTGCCTCGATGGCGGTCAAGGCCACCGCGTCCTCGGAATCGTAGAGGTTGGTCAGGACTGCGGTATAGGCGTCTCGTTCAGGGCGAGAGGAAAGCACCAGGGTCAGGATGACTCGCGCCGAGATTCGCTTGTCCCTTGTCGCGAGTTGACAGACCCGCTCGAATCCAGCACCTGGCTTCAATCCGACCAGTTTGGATCCGATGTAGCGCTCGATGGCATATGAGTTGCCACCGAGACCGATCTGGACGACCGCTTCGATGGCCTTCTTGCTTCCATCGAGGATCAGCGCATCTACCGCCCGTGAGGCCTCGTCAAAGCGGTCCTGCTGGATGGCCGAGGCGAGTTGAACTTTTGCACGGGAGATATCGCTGAGCAACGGCGCTTCGCCGGCGTCCGAGACTCCACACAGCAGAAAAATGGACACCAGGCACAGGAGAGATGCCTGTTTCTGCAGCGAAAGTTTCACGACGGCCGCAGCCCGTGCACCAATTCCCCACTCGAGGGGCGTACACAGGCTGGAGGCCGGTAGAGAGCGTATGGCGTGGGACATCGCCAGCTTCCTTCCGGTGATCGGATCGAAACGATGCCGACCCGATGGCATTGTAAACGCCTGCCCCATCGAAGGATAGCACCCAACATGCTGGTCGATTGGGCGCTTCCAGTGGATTGTCGTATTCTTTCCTGTCGGAGTGCCCCAGTGGCCACGACCCGTGGTGATGGTCTCTCGGGCGACCTCGTGGCCCGATCCTGTTTTTCGGCGTTGCCGAGCTGACTATTGCGCGCCATTCCCGTTTTGAGAGGGGGGGATTGGAGCGTGAGGATGAGGATACAGTGGTTCGCTCCCTCTTCTTACGATCGCTGCTGCTGCTGCTCATCCTCAGCACCTGGTCCGGCTGCCACCGCAAGGGCGCCACTGCAGCAGCCACCAGTCCACTCATCGAGAACCTGTCGGTCCTGATCGAAACAAACTCTGCTTTCGTACACTTCGATGTCATCGATCCAATCGAACGCACCTGGGATGCACAGATCTTCTTCAGCGACGACCTGGGTCAACAATGGCAACCTGCCACGCCAATCGCTGGCAGTCAGGGATATATCGAGTTGATCCCACCCTTCGAACCGGTCGTCACCGAATGGTCTTTTCGAGGTGATCTGATCACCTTGCCTCAGGCTGACATCCTCGTGGAAGTGCGCCTGTACGATCTCGAAGGAGTGTTGCACGCCTCCAGTAGAAGTGAACCATTAGCCATCGGTGACCCCACCACGCCATCGGTCGACTCCGTGACGATTCCATCTGGCCCCGTGGGTGGCCCCATCTCCATCGGTTGTCTCATCTCCGATGCGGATGATGATTTCGTGATGGTTCACATGGAGTGGTCCCTCGATGGAAATGAGCCCTGGAATCTGTCTACTCTTGATGCTCCGGGAGATGTCATCGTTGCGTGCGATAACGGGGTTACTTCCATCGAACTGATATGGCTCTCCCACATCGATACGCCGGGAGTTTTCAGTCCGTTCGCCAGGGTCCGCATTGTCGCCACCGACGCAGTGGGATCATCCCAGGCCACCAGCAACTACCTCGCTCTCAATACCATCCGACCGAGAATTGACGCCGTCACCATCGGTGAGGTCCCCGATTACCTCAATGGAAGCGAGCCATACAACGATGGATCTGCCGAAGCTGTGCCATTCCGGCTGTCGGTTCCGACTGTCGGCACGCAGATCAAGATCGCATGGAGTGCCGGAGTCGGCGGTGCTGCCCCCGACTCCGCGACAGTTGCCATCTCCGCAGACCGACCCATCGCAGGGCGAGGAAGCGGCGAACCACTTGAGGACCTGTTCGTCATCGAAGGATCGACCGCCTCCTGGAGAGTTTCGGAACTGCACCCTCTGCCATTGGGCTTACTGACATTGACCGCCAACATCGACGACATCCGCGGCAACCCTGCCGAGGATCGGTTGTTCGAGGTACTGGTCACTCCCGGAGCTGCCTCGGCACGACCCTTCGACTGGCAGGACCGTTGGCATGTCGATTTCCAGCGCGACAATTACAGCGTCGGATTGCAATTGGACCAGTTCGGCAATTTCAGTCCCTTCGCAACTCCAGGTGCTGATGGTGAGGCTGACCACAGACAGGATCTGTTGACCGTCGGACTGCAGTCTGATCAGCCGACATCGGCAGCAGTGGCTGCAGGTACCGACATGCGGGTTCGCATGTGGGTCGAGCAGGCCATCATCGACCGGATGAAGTTCATTTTTGGTGAATCACCTCAAACTGGTGGAGAAGGCCTACAATCTCAATTGCAGATTCAGACCAGTGCCGTCGGTGCGACCAGCGCCATCGGCATCGGCGGCGATGATGTGGATCCGTACAGTTACGCACTGGGGCGAGCAGCCTTCGACCACCGCAACAGTAGAGCCAATGATGAACGCGCCTCCAACCGTGGCGTTTTCTCCAGCAACATGGTGCAGTTCTACTGGAACTCATGGACCTTCAGGAATCGGTTTCAGGAGGTTCTCCCGCACCTGGGTGTACCGGTGGGAGAGCATTCCCTCGATTCCCTCGTCCTCGGTTTCGGTTTCGAGAGACTCGATCCGACCAACTCCGCTGCACAGAATCTGAGATACGACGGCGTCTGGGACGCGGTGGATGCCTGGAGCCGAATCAATGCAGTAGTGGCAGCCCATGAGGTGGGACATGCTGTCGGACTGTGCGCCAACGGCGCCCCTCCGACGGGACTGTTCGGGGGTGTCTCCAGCGCTGATTTCGCCGGCCCCTACACCACTTCATTTCACATCGATACACCAGGTTTGAATGTGATGTCATCTGCGCTAGGCCTGACCTCCGCACTCGTCGAGGGAGATGTCGGGTATCACCTCAACCCATTGAACGAGGCATACATCGCCGAGTGGACCACGCTGGAGCCCTAGATGCATGACAACATGAAACAGTTCAAGATCCTTCTGGTCATCGCAGGCTGTTGCCTGCACGGACTTCCATCAGTGGCCGCGGAAGATCCATGGCCACTGTTTAGCCACTCCGATCACGTCCTTCATGGCACCGTGGTCGAGATCATCGAAGGAGAGAGGGACCGCCTCTACAGGATCGCCATCGATCCAGGTACCGGAAGCGCCGGACCGGAGAGTTGGTGGCTGAGAGAGCCGGAAGGTGAGGGCACCGAGGGAATCGGAGCACTCCCTGGACACCGCGGGGCATGGCTCGTGGCTGACTATGCAGGAGGTGAATTTCCTGCTGCAGACGCCACGCTCCTGCCCGGCGGTCTTTTTTCCATCCAGGATCCGTCCGTTTTTCCAGCACTACAGCAACTCCTGGAACCCGATGTGGATCCAGCAATCCCTCTCGCACTTCTTGAAGCGACGGATGCCACGGTACGCCGGATCGCCATCGGCTGGTGGCGAGTTCGCGGCCCCGAACCTGACGTCAGACAGTTCAAGTTCATCTCGAATGCCTTTGGCCACGAGACCGACGCTGCAACACAAAGATCCTGGCTGGAATTATTCCTGCAACACGGTTGGAAATTCGAGCCAACGGGTCTTGCTGATCTGGTTCCCCACTCAAAGGATCCTGCAGTCTCGATGTTGACGCTGCAATATCTGAAAACGCACGGTACGCCCCGCCATTTCGCAAGATTGGTCAGTGCCTGGCCCGCTGCCGATTCAGCAGCAAAAATACGCCTTGCAACCGCCTATCGAGATCTTGGCATCGAAGAAGCGAGCCCCTGGCTGCTCCAGGGGATCACCGCGGATGATCCGTCATTGCGTCGCCATTGCATGGAGTCGCTGGGCATCTCGGATACTGCACCCTGCCGCAGTGCCATCCATTCGCTGTTGCACTCCACATCCGATGAAATTCGAACAGCAGCGCTCTACGGACTTGCGCGCAGCAGAAACCCCTGGGCATGGCAGTTGCTCGACATCACCATTTCGAATCTGTCCGGGTCAGATCCCCTGCTTCCACTCGCTACCGCTCTTCGAAAGCACCCGTGGAAGGTCCTCAACACGAGAGGAACACACTGACCGTGAACACCGAACTGAAGAGAATCCTCGACCAGAAGATACACCTGAAGACTCCAGGTACCTTTCATCTGGGAACTGGCCGATGGGCACGGAAAGTCCTCTTCGATGGAGAGTTCTTCCAGTTCGCCAGTGACCAGACCCCGCTCCACTTTCCAGTATCCGACCTCTGGCAAGAGCATCTGGAACCGGCCCAGCTCGATTCCTTGCTGGCGCGCTGGTATTCAGAGACACGAGACATCGAATTGCTGCTTGCGACGGTCGAGGAGCTGGATCCAGCGATATGTACAGAACTTTGCCTGAGCCAGGATTGCTGGGTGCTGGTCGATGCGTTTCTTTCATGCGGAGAAATATTCCTGTTTGAAGAAGTAGCCGCAGAACCGATCGAGATCAGCAAGGGAATCCACACGAAGTCGCTGTTGTCTGAACTCACTCAGCAACTCAAGATGGTGGATACAGCCCTCAGCATCTTGCCGTCAGAAAAGGAATTGTTGCTGCTCTCCCCGATGGGAGTGCATGCCAGAGACGAACACCATTGCTGGTTCTTCTCTCGCATAGGGATGCTGATCGATGGATTCAGAACCATCCGCGAGATCGAATCGGACTCCCCCTTCTGCTGGACCTGGACCCGTCATCACCTCGCAGAAGCCGCCAGATCCGGGTGGGTCCTCAAGAAGAAGTTCCCTGAGCTGTCTCGAGTTCAACTCGATCAACTCGATGCCAGTGCCCGATCCGAGATGCTCCACCAACTGGAGCAGGCAACACCGATGGCGGTCGAGCCCGTGAAGATCCTCGACCGATTGCGTCAACTTCACCGCATCTCCGGGGATCAGGAGGCCAAACGCTCCGTCGAGATACGCCTCGTCGAAGCTCACCGATCTGCCAGAGAACCAGAATCTGCCATTGCCATTCTCGACCACCTGCTTGCGGGAAAACCAGGGGACGAGGAAGCGTCCGGGATCCGCATCGAGATCCTCGTGGAACGAGCAGAGCAACTGCTCGCTGGAAGCCAGCCTGAAGAGGGTCGTCGTTATCTTCGAAGAGCGATTGAAGTCTCCGACGATGACCAGTTGAGATTACAACTGATCGCATCGCACGACACTCCCCCGATGCAGATCCGCGAAGGGATCCGCATCGCATCTCTGTTGCACAGAAACTCACATCGAGAGAGATCTCTGAGGTTGGTGGACAGCCTCGAGGCTCTTCACCCGGAGAATGACCAGATGCAACGGGCCAGGATTGACTTCCTGCTCGATCACGGCGAGGAACAAGCATCGGAAGCCGCACTTGAGCGGCTCGCAGCACGCCATGCAGCAGAAGGAAACATCCAGCGCGCAAGACAGATCGCTGACAGCGTCAGAAAACTGCGCAGAAAGCGCGGGGTCGAGGATCAGCAGTCAAAAAAGGGGCGGATCGCACTCAGGAGAATTCGCCTGTTCTGCATGGTCGCGCCCTTCATCGCCATCGCCATCATCATCTCGGTAGCGGAGTTCTCGCTCCAGGGAGTGATTGCCAGCGCAGACACCTTGCCTCCCGATCAGTGGCGGCAGGAAGCTCAACCCTGGTTGCAATGGCTTCCTCCCGGACCCTGGAAGGAGGGCATCGAAAGCGCGGCCTTGCTCGTCGATGAACGAACCAAGGACAGCCGACGCAATTACGCCAGCGCTGCACAGGATGCACTCCAGGACGCACGCGGAGCACGGCTCCTCGGCAACCACCTTCAGGCGAGACAGCAGCTGGAGACCGCCATGAAGTTCGGAGCAGCCACTCAGGCCAAGCAACTGCTCGCCAGCTGGCGACAGCAAGATCGTGCCGCAGCAGATCTGCGCATTCTGGTTGAAAAGGCGCGAGACGTGACAGATCTACCGGCAGCTCGTCGCTGGAGTTTACTGCTCCTGGAACAATTTCCTTCCAATGATGCGACGATGGGATTGACCATCCCCGTTCGCATCGATTCAGGTGCGCAGACCAGGATGGTCCTGGAATCCGGTGAACGGATCGACCTCCCGACATGGATCGAGATCCCACCCTTCGGATCCAGAAAGGTGACGCTCGATCTGGGTGGAAGGCTCAGTGAATTTGTGATCACCGCCCAGGGGCCCGAATCGATCGTGCTGCCGAGGCCTTGAGATCATCAGGACTGCTGAATCAAGCGCTGCAGGATCTGCTGCACCTTGCGGGGATTGGCCGCTCCTTTACTTGCCTGCATCACCTGCCCGGTAAGAAATCCCATCAACCTGGCATCTCCCGCACGGATCTTGTCCACAACATCCGGATGTGACTCGAGCACACCCTGAACCCACGCCATCAGTGTCGACTCGTCGCTGACCTGCTCACTGGTCCCGGCCAGGATCTCGGTCGGAGATCTTCCATCGGCGATGGACTGCTGAAGAATCTCGCGCCCCTTCGCGACACTGATTCGATCCTCCTCCACCGACTTCACCACTGCCGCAATCGACTCCGCCGTCAACGGGTAATCATCCAGATTCAATTCCAGCTCATTGAGGTGTCTCAGCACCTCCCCACGAAACCAATTGGATGCGGAAGCCGCGGATAACCCGGCAGCCATCATCGCATCGAAGAAATCGCCGAACTCTCTCCTGGCGAGAATTGACTCGGCCTCGCGCGGAGCGATCTGCAACTGCTCGACGAGTCGCACTCGTCTGCTCGCTGGAGTCTCGGGTAAGGACGAGCGTTCACGCTCGATGTCAGTCAACTCGATGATCACCACCGGAAGGTCCGGATCGGGGAAGTAGCGGTAATCTGGAGAATCTTCCTTGCCCCTCATCTCTTCGGTCACCTCATCCTCTTGATGCCACAGGCGCGTCTCCTGCCGGATGACGCCTCCCGCTTCCAGAACCTGGATCTGGCGTGCGGATTCCACCTCGACAGATCGCTGGATCGACACGAAGGAGTTCAGATTTTTCAGTTCGGTTCTGGTGCCGAGTGGATCGGATCCTGTCGGTCGGACAGAGACGTTGACGTCGGCCCTGAGGTTGCCCTTTTCCATGTCTGCATCACTGACCCCGATCCAGCGCAAGATCTCGCGGGTCGATCTGACACAGTTCGCTGCCTCGACTCCGCTCATCGGTAAAGGCTCGGTGACGATCTCGAGCAGTGGACTGCTACAACGATTCAGATCGATCCTGCTGGTCTGATCGTCTGCGTGGATGGATTTCCCTGCATCCTCTTCCATGTGGATGCGCACCAGCGGAAGTACTGCATCGGTACCGTCCTCGCGTGGGAAGTGAATCTCGCCTCCCAGTGCATACGGGCGGTAAAACTGGCTGATCTGGTATCCCTTCGGCAGATCGGGATAGAAGTAATTCTTGCGATCGAACCTGCTTTCTGGCTGGATCTGACACCCGAGACTGATGGCGGCCCGGATCGCGCGTCGGACCGCTTCCGCGTTGAGCACCGGCAACGCTCCAGGCCAGCCGGTGCAAACGGGGCAGATATTGTGATTGGCCTCGGCACCCGTTTCACGGACGCAGGCGCAGAACATCTTGGTTTCGGTCGACATCTGGGCATGAATCTCCAGCCCGACAACTGTTTGCCAAGTCATGCCGCCCCTCCATCCGGAAGCGCCCGATGATGATCGGTCCACTGTTGCCAGCGTGATCCCAGTTCAAGGAGTCGATGATCGCTGCCTCTGGCCCCCATCAGTTGCATGCCGATCGGCAATCCGGAGGCGTCAAACCCGCATGGAAGTGCCAGCGCCGGAACACCAGCGAGATTGGCAATCACCGTCAGGATATCGCAGGCGTACAGTGCGATCGGGTCATCGATTCTTTCGCCGATCGGGAAGGGGGCGAAGGGAGATACAGGTAACAGCAGCGCATCACACTCCTCGAGCACCTGGTCGATGCCTTCCCTGATCAGATCGCGCACCGCTTGAGCTCTGGTGTAGTAGGCTTCCCGGTACCCTGCCGACAGCACGAAGGTTCCCAGCAAGATGCGTCTTCTCACCTCACTGCCGAAGCCTCGATGACGACTGGTCTCGTACAGTGATTGGAGGTCCTTGGAGGATTCTCTGGCCCCGACATGAACGCCGTCGTAACGAGCCAGATTCGAAGAGGCCTCGGCAGTGGCGATCACCTGGTAGCAGGCATTTGCCGCCTCGATGTGAGGGAGCGATCGCTCGATGATCTCGATGCCCTGGTCCGCCATCTGGCCGGCTGCAGCCTGTACGGCGGTCGCGATTTGCTCATCGATAGCGGGGCCGAAACCCTCGGAAACCAGCGCCACCCTCGAGATGGGCTGCACAGTTTCGTCATCCAGGGTCAGGCTGGTGGCATCGAGGGGGTCGTGTCCTTCCATCACCTGCAGCACCTGGCGACAGTCTTCAGAGTCGCGTGCCACCGGACATATCTGGTCGAGGCTCGACCCGAAGGCGATCAGACCTCGTCTTGAAACCCGGCCCCAGGTCGGCTTGAAGCCAGTCGCACTGCAGAATGCTGCCGGCTGGCGGATCGAGCCACCGGTGTCGCTGCCGAGGTGAAATGCCCAGCCATGGCTTCCTGCCAGCGCCGCCGCCCCACCACTCGAACCGCCGGGCACCCGACTTCGATCCCACGGGTTCGACACCACTCCATGGCATGATGTCTCGTTGGAAGCGCCCATGGCGAACTCATCGCAATTGCTCTTGCCGGTGAGAACGGCCCCTGCCGCCCGTAGCCGACGAACTGCTGTAGCGTCCTCGTGGGCTCGAAATCCCTTCAAGATCGAACTGGAGGCATCGCTGGTGCCCTGTTCGGTAGTGATGTTCATCTTGGCAGTGAATGGGATGCCATCGAGCGGTCCCAGAATCTCTCCTGCCGCTCTTCTTTGATCACTCTGATCTGCGGCCGCACGCGCCTGTTCGGGAAAGGTCTCCACCACTGCACCGATTTCCCGCCCCAGGTGCTCGAGAAAATCGAGGTATCCATCGATCAACTGCCGCGCACTGCATCGATGCTCTCCAAGCCATCGGGTCACCTCACCGACGGTGGCGTCGCGAGGAGGCAGTGAAGGAGGACTCGACATCGGTGGCCTCCTACCCGACGACTCGCGGCGTCACAAATGTGCCATCGCGCCAGTCCGGAGCATTTTCGCCGATCGAAGTGGCATCTCTCGGTCCTCCGGGGTCGTTCTGCTTGGCCGGTAGATCGGGGCGAGCGTCCGATATGCGGACCGAACCGACCGTGGCATCGGTCTGGTGATCTTCAGGGATCTCGACTGATCTCAGCACATCGACCAGATCGAGGATCTTCTCCATGTGATCTACCAGCCCCGCGACCTCCTCGTCAGAGACTTCGAGCCTTGCCAGATGCGCGGTGGATCGGACCAGGGCCTCGTCGATGACAGGCCGATCTGGATCGGTGGGAGTTGGCTCTTCAGAATTGATACGGTCCCCCTTCCCGACCTCGAAGTTGGCCCTTCAGTTGCACTCAACTCCGCTGTGCCGCAAGAGATCGTGCATCGGATGCGGTCGTAGATCGATGAAAAACTCCCGATCGACCTGGCCGACCGGGAGTCTCTTTTCAAAAATGGTACCGGCGCAGGGACTCGAACCCCGGACCCAAGGATTATGATTCCTTTGCTCTACCAACTGAGCTACACCGGCATGGGCACCGACGATAGCGGTATTGCCTCGGGCTGTCCAGATCGACGGTCCAGTTCCGCTCCCGTGGACGTCCATCGACCGGATTCGGTACTCGCTTCCCTGGTGGCGTTACTGTGGCCCGAATCCTGTAGACTCTGTGCCTGTCCGCCCCGGCCAGGAAGATCGCTCTGTGGCGACTGCCAGACGCGGCTCCCACCCCTCTCGCCAGACTGCTGCCGCTGCCTGCACAGCGGCCCCGATCGTGCCGGCGGCTGTCGCGGCTGCCGTGCAGGCGCTCCTCTTCGACCGATGATTCACCTCTCGACACACGAGGGAGCCTTGCGGGAGTTGATCCTGCTCGGAAAGCGCCAGCACCGTGACGATGTTGCAGAACTGCTCTCGACGGCGTTGTCGGCGATCATTCCGTTTCGATGGCCAGGCATCCGGCACGCATCCGCAGTGGTCCCCGTGCCGAGGCACTGGCTGCGGCGTTGCACTCAGGGAGTCTCCTTTGCCGAGAGACTTGCGATTCCGCTGGCCAGCAAGCTCGAACTCAGATGTCGACACCTGCTGCGAAGACGCCGCGGGCCGACCCAGGTGAGTTTGAGCGTGGGCCGCAGAAAAAGCCTCGCAGCAGGCGCGTTTCAACCCAGGAGCCCTCGGCATCTCGCGCTGGCTCGGCCCAACAAGGTGGTCTTGATCGACGATGTCTACACCACCGGCGCCACACTTCGAGCGGCGACCCGTGCCCTCGAAGCCTCGGGTCTGGAGGTCCAGTTGTGGATTGTCGCCAGCGTCAGTCCAGGATCAGATCCGGGTCGGGATTACGGGATGGCGACCAGATAGGCGATCCAGGCATCGGTATTTTCGGCTTGATGTTCGAGTGTGAACTCACCATCGCCTTCCCCATCCTCATCGGTCCCCTCCCAGTAGACCTCGACCGAGGAGAAACCGGCATCGATCAAGATGTCCTGACTCTCCTTCATGCCGTAGCGACGCCAGTCGTAGGTGAAGGCGCGCTTCATCTTGGATCCGTCCGGAAAGTGGAAAGAGATGTGGCAGAGAATCTCATCGCTGATCCCACAGACCTTGTCCTGGTCCCAGATATAATCGAAGCCGTCCTTCTCGTGCTCCTCCTCCATCTCCTCGTAGGCTTCCTTGCCACCGTAGATGTCGAGGACGAAGAGGCCACTTCCAGCGAGGCTTTCGCGAACCGAACTGAAGTACTCGATGAGTTGCCTGCGCTGCTTGAAGATCCACCATGAAAAGTTCATGGCACATACGATATCCACGGGGTCATTGGGTGCGTCGAGAACATTGGCGATGCGGAGATCAACTCGAGAGCGTTGCTCGCTGTCGAGTTTGGTCAGGTTGTGTTCGACACCCCAGTTGACTGTATCGGAATCAAGGTCGTAGCCGATGGCCCTGTAAGTCGGATTGTGCTGAGCCCATGTCGCAGAGAGAAACCCCGTACCGCAAAAATCTTCACGTAACAGGATTGGATCACGCTTGAACTTGCTACGGAATATCTCTTCCATGAACTCGATATCCG
This sequence comes from Bacillota bacterium, assembly GCA_003973385.1. GTDB lineage: Bacteria > Planctomycetota > UBA8108 > UBA1146 > UBA1146 > QNYK01. The sequence continues at coordinate 60,009 of QNYK01000010.1, forward strand.
CCTCCGGCTCCTGCACCGCCCGCTGGTAAAGGTCATGTTTGTTGGCCAGAAATGCCTGTCGATCCGGTTTCTTCTTCTTGTTCTTCTTCGCCCCGGCCACCAATGGCCCCCTAATCAGTTCTGTTCTCTGGTGATCAACCTGTCCGTATGATCTGCAGATCATCGGCTCTTCATGCCACTTCTCAAGGCATCAGCCGCCACTTCTCGGCGAGAACTGCCCTGCTGGATATCGCTTTCCGCCGCCACTGAAGGGCTTCGAAGCCCGACCCCGGCACCCGAGTCGATAAATCAACTGGAGTGTTCGATATCTCCCCCGTTATCCTCTCACCCTACACGCAGGGACCGAGGGCTCGCAATGAAGAGCGCCGATGAAATCGGAGTGGGCTCCTTGGCGAGGCGTTCGAAGAGAGCGAAGGGAAGGCAGAGTGACACCGGAAATCATCGAGGTCCTGATCGTGCTCGCAATCACATTGATCTTTTTTGCCAGTGAAATCCTGGCGGTCGATGTCATCGCCGTGCTCGTTCTTATCTACCTGGTAGTTCCCGTGCCCTGGCGAGACCTTCCCTTGCTCCCCCTCGAAGATGCTCTGCTGGGATTCGGGCACCCTGCGGTGATCGGAGTGGGTGCTCTGTTCATCGTCAGTGAGGGACTGCTACGAACAGGGGCCCTCGGTTTCCTCTCTAACCACCTGCATGAGTGGAGCCGCGGCAGTAACCGGCTGCTGACCGCCTTGATGCTCCTGATCGTGCTGGTCTCCAGTGCCTTCCTCAACAACACGCCTGTCGTTGCGATGTTCATCCCGGTGGCCCTGGGAGCGTGCCTTCGCAGCGGTATGAATCCATCTTCGATTCTGATCCCTCTCTCGTATGCAGCGATTCTTGGCGGGACCTGTACTCTCATCGGAACCTCGACCAACATCCTGGTCGCATCCATCGCACGAGAAAGCAATCCTGACATCCAGCTGGGAATGTTCGAGTTCACGAAACTGGGCTTCATCCTGGCAGCGATCGGATTCGTCTATCTGCTGACCGTGGCGCCCAGGTTGTTGCCGGAAAGGCAAACGATCACATCGCTCGCCAGCCTGGGCGGCGACCGGAGACACCGGGAGTACATCACCGAGATCGAGGTTCGCGGTGGCGATCTGATCGGCCAGCGATTTGGCGACACGATGCTCGCCATCCCGGGCAAGGTACGAATACTCCAGATCATCCGTGGCGAGGAGATCATCTGGCCACCCCTGGAAGATGAGAAACTTCAGCTCGGAGACGCTCTGGTGATCTCAGGGTCCATCGAGGACCTGATGGAAGTTCAAGAGGAACAAGGAGTTGCGAGTCTCTCCGAGATCGTTTCCGAGACCGAGGGAAGCGCATCTCAGCGAGAGTCTCAACTCGCAGAGTTACTGGTTCTGCCGAGTAGTCCTTATGTCGGCCAGCTGCTCGGGTCGGTCGAGTTGCGCCGCCGCTTCGGGCTCAATGTCATCGGACTCCAGCGTCACGGCATGCACATGCGTAGCAAGATCAGCGAGCACCCCCTGAGGACCGGTGACGTGTTGCTGATCCAGGGCACTCCGGAGGGCCTCGACCGCATTCGCGGTGAAGAGGGAGTAGTGCTGATGTCGGGTGTCGACGATGTCGTGGTACGAAAAGAAAAGGCGCCTCTGGCGATCTTCGTGCTGATCGCCGTGATCGGTTTGCTGGCAACCCAGATGCTCCCGATGGCCACGGTGGCGCTTGCGGGAGCCGTCGCGATGGTTGTGACCGGCTGTATCAGTGGCACGAAGATCTACGAGGCGGTGCAGTGGAAGATCCTGGTGTTGATCGCAGGCACCCTCGCCCTGGGAAAAGCGATGGAATCGAGCGGTACCGCCGACTGGCTGGCACTCCTGGTCGTGGATCTGAAACCATTTCTAGGCGCACACGGCCTGGTCGTGGTCACCCTGATCGTCGCCGCCCTGTTGACCGAGATGGTTTCCAATGCAGCGGTCGCTGCAGTGCTGGTGCCGGTGGCTCTGAAGATCGCTACCGAGGTGCAGGCCTCCCCCTACCCATTTGTCATGGCGGTGGCCTTTGGTGCCTCTCTGTCGTTCTTGACGCCGATAGGGTATCAGACCAACACCCTCGTCTATGGCGCCGGAGGCTATCGCTTTGGCGACTTTGCCCGGGTCGGAGCCCCCTTGGTGGTGATCATCTGGACCGTGGCAGGTCTATTGATCCCCTACTTCTGGCCGCTGACTGGCTGACTTCTGGCCGCTGACTGGCTCAATCTGCACCGATCTCAGGGACAAACCGTCTCCATGCACTGCAAGGTGTCGCCGGTCAGATCCTCCCCACACGTCGCTCCCGGGGCCGGCAATTCTGCGCCACCGGAGAAGAGATATGTCAGTACTGTGATGGGATCCGCAACATCGATGCTGCCATCGTCGTTACTGTCGTGACCATCTTCACAGCTGGTGAGAGAAGTGCCTCCTCCGAACAGAAGTTGCAGCGTCGAGATCGCATCCGAGATATCGAGCGAACCGTCTCCATTTCCATCGCCACGGACGAAGAAGACGCCAGAGCAGGATCCAGGTTGAGACAGTGCGTCAGCAGGATCGGAACATGCAAGACGCTCGTCCCCATCAAAGTGGCCGTCGAGATCACGATCGATGCCCATCCGTAGGGCCGATTCGGTGGGGACCACGGTGAAGGTCACTTCCGCACCCGCTACCGCCGAGTTGAGAAGTTCGGTGAAGGTGGTGCCTTCGGTGAGGATGTCGGACTGGAATATGCCGGTGCCGGCACCCACCAGTACCCAGCCACGAAGGAAACCGCCTTGCCATGCCTTGGCGATCACACCGACCCTGCCCAGGCTCGCCTCCTCGAGGATGATCTGCGCAACTGCGAGCACTTGCGGGTCATCTCTATTGGTCTCGTCGAAGGTGATCTGCATACCCACTGCAGCGTGCGAATCCTGGCTTGGCGATCCGAGAGGTTCGAACGGTGTCTGGTTGCTTCCATCAGGGAGGTCGGATCCAGAGAACGCGAGCATGAAGGCGGTCAGATCGGCAATCTGCTGATCATTGATCACCGAGAAGGCAGGTTCACTGATGAAGCGCTCGACAGAATCCACCGACCCGTCGTGCAGGAATCCAAATCCGGTGGTGTTGAGCAGTTGAGTCGTATTGAAGCCGGAGCGCTTGTAGACGTTTCGCAACTGAGGAATCTTAATGTTCCTCTGGGCGGAACCGTCGACACTGACCATGCCGTGGTGCTTTTCCCCCATCGGACCGTCCGGAATCTCTTCCATGACAAAGCCAGCACTGAATACCGAGTTGGGTCCGATTCCGATGGGCAACGCGTGGCAGGTCACACACTGCAGACCTCCATCGAGGCCAGCATTGCGGTAGAGATCCAGCCCAGTCACTGCGTTTCCTGGTCCCAGTGATTCACCTTCAGACCCGAAGCGACCGGTCGTGTAATGCCCATCGAGTGGCAATGCCGTCGGCAGTTCATTCCTGAGGCCGCGGAACGGATTGGGAGGAAAATAGATGCTGGCGAGGAACGCCTCGAAATCCTGCATCGAATTGCCTCCAAGCGGGAGATCATCTCCATTGATCGACATGAATGCGCCACCAAAGGCCTCGATACCAAATTTATCTCCACGCCAGTGATGAGGTTCCTTGCCGATGATGTCCTGCAATGTCTGCGTCAACATCGGTCCCTTCATCGGATGGAAATCATCACACGGAGGTACTCCCGGCAGCGGCAAACCCATGTTGCAGACATCCACAAATGGAGCCACCTCCCCGGCAGGATCTCCCAGATCCCATGCCAGGCGGTCGGTCCTGGCATCGACATGGCAAGAAGCACAGGAGACCTGGCCCATTCCGGAGGTGAGGTGTGTGTCGTAGAGGAACTTTCGGCCCGCGCGCACCACTTCACCGGTCGGATCGTGATATGTGTCTCGACCACTGATGGTGCCGGTCTGTATATCGATGGAAGCCACCGATGCATCGAAGTGCTCGTGTACATAGAGCTTCCCCCTCGATTCATCGAGGGCGAGACCGGTCGCTCCCGCGCCCACGTCGATGGGGTCCGCAACAAGGTTTCGGGTTCCGTCGGCCTGCAGCCTGACGACATTTCCTGATCCCTTACCGGCGACAAAAGCCTCGGTACCCGCGGCATTCCAGACGATGGCACGCGGATCTCCGATGCTCAGTAACTGCTGATCGGGGGGAACACTGACACCACCGGCGGGTAGATGAGGATTGAGATCCTCGATCTGTGCGCTGGCCGTACCTCCCGGGGTGATCATCGCATGCAGCACATCGATGAAGTGCCCGTTGAGATTGTGTTCGTAGCGGATGTGATTGAATGCCTCTGTTCCGACCACCGAGATGGCTCCATCGGTCGGACGAACACCGATCGCCATGCAGATGTTCATCAGGGACTGGATGTATGTGACCGAGTTGTCCGCAGTATCGATGACCGCGACATCATGATCTGCCAGATCCCAGCCGACCTGACGACCCGAAAGGTCTGCCTGTGGCCCGCTGACGAAATCTCCCCAGTCGCTTCCATTGTCATCGACCCACACATCCTGGTCGATCTTCTTCACGATCAGTGCCACGGGTGGAGGTGTACCTATGCTGGGGTTCAGTGGTGGCTCAAAGTCGCCATTGGCATTGGGCGGAGGATTGACGCCACCATAAGGCCCCGCTGGATCACTGACGATGTTGGGAGGGAAAGCGATGACATTGAGTCCGCCGTCAAATCCTCCACCGAGCACGGTGGTGCCATTGCCGGATTCAAAGATGGCGCAGTAGACGGTCGATCCGTCGGGGCTTTTTGCAAGTGCCCGAGGCTCCTCACCGATCAAAGCTATGATCTCGGGGGAGGCTGTCACATCGGATGGATCGAACACCATGATCTCATCGGTCCCCGAGCAGGAAACATAAGCCCGTTCCGGAGTACCTGCAAAGATCACATCCGCAGGTTCATCCGCTGTCATCAATGTCCATCGCACATAGCCATTTTGTAGATCGACGATGCTGATGGTGTCGGAAATTCGATTCACCACCCACGCCTCGGTCGCATTGCGAGCTCGCACCGATACAGGATCCAGCCCTACCGGCACCGACAGCAACGGCACCGGGACACCGGAACTGATGTCGTAGATTTCCAGGTGGGAATCTGCAGTGTTGGTCGCCAGCAACAGGTCACTGCCCGAAACCAGTTCAAGCGGATGTACCGGGGGGCTTTCCCAGTTGATCCAGGATTCACTGGTGACCTGTGCTGAAAGTGCTGAACAGAAGATCAGCAAGGATACCAATACTGCCATCATTGTAGTCGTTCTCATCAAGAGCCCTTCGGTCTTGGGGGGGGGGAGCACGCAATCCGCTGTACACCATCGATGATAGGGGATGAGGCCCTGAGTCACTAGCGCGAAGATACCTCATCCATGCGTCGAGAAATCTCTGCAAGACGCTCTTTGCCGCCTCCAGAGACCTCTGCAGATCCCCATCCGCGGTAGCCAACCTCGTCGAGAGCCTTCATCGTCTCGGCCCACTCGACCGAGGACTCGGGATCGCCGATCTTGCACTTGAACCCTGCCCAGGGACCGTCCTTTTCCATCAGAGCGCGAGAGTAATCCTTGATATCGACCTTGATGGTACGACTTCCGAGTTTGCGGACCCATTCCGGAGGACTTCCATAGCGCACGATGTTTCCGGTATCGAAATACCACCCGACCCAGGGGCTCTCGAACTGATCGACATACTTGACCGCTTCATCCGCGTCGGTGATGAAATCGTTCCAGACATTTTCGAAGGCGATGCGAACCTTCAACTCTGCGGCGAGGGGAATCAGTTCCTTGATCGCCTCGGTCGAACGTTGCCAGGCATCTTCGTAGGTCGCCGCTCCATTGGTACAGGTTCCCGGGACCAGCAGGACGGTGGTACCACCGAAGAGACGACAGTCTCGTAAGGCGGTCTCGACTCCATCGATCCCGGCACGCCGGGTCGCTTCGTCAGCGGCAGAAAGCGGCTTGCCCCAGTGTGTGGAACAGACCACTCCCGGGATCTCCAGACCACTCTCCGCCTTCGCTCTCAGCACCTCTCGCCAATCGAGGCCCGATGGAGAATCGAGTTCGATGCCGTCGAAACCGAGACCCTTGAGAATCTGGAACTTCTCCAGCAGCGTGTCTCCCACCTTCGCCATGCCGATCTTGAGGGATTTCTTGAGCCTGGGTGCTCGACCATGAAACCCTGGAATCGACATCTCCATCGCCTTTCCCAGCGAACTCCCGATCACAGCCAGCGAAGTCGCCGTGATAAATGTCCTGCGGTCCATCTCGGCACTCCTGCCTAGACCAGTGCAGTCCGTCCGGGAACCGCCACCTCGGGCATGGCAAGATCTCCAAACTCCCACCTCTCCGGCAGCAGGTCCAACTGCGAGTTGAGGGCGAAGTCGAGGGTGACCTCCTTACCGGTGTAGGCACTCATGCGACCCATGATGGCGGTCAGCGTACTCATCGCGACTCGCTCCGCCTCGTTGAGGGGATCGTTGGCGCGGATGCTTGCGATCAGGTCAGCGTGTTCCTGGACATATGGATTCTTACCGCCACCGGGGGCGCTCCAGTTGGTCTCACCGGTGATCCGGCCCGATGGGTTGGCCACTCCCTTGGTTCCGATGATCTTCTCCGAGACCCGGTTCCAGCAGCCGTCGATCTGACGGCATTCACTGAGGGTTCGGACGCCACCGGGATAGACATACTCGACCGCAAAATGGTCGAAGACGTGACCGTATTCAGCTCCGGTTCGGACCTGACGCCCCCCCATCGCATTGGCCTTTTCAGGCGGACCTCCGAAGGCCCAGTTCATGACATCGATGTTGTGGATGTGTTGTTCGACGATGTGGTCTCCACTGGCCCAGGCGAAGTAGAGCCAGTTCCTGACCTGCCACTCCATGTCCGACATCTGGGGCGTCTTGCGAGCCACCCACAGTCCACCCTGATTCCAGTACACCTGTGCTGCGACCAGATCTCCGATGGCGCCATCGTGAATCTGCTGCATCGTCTCGATGTAACCCTTCTGATGCCGGCGCTGGGTGCCCGCAACGACTGCGAGCCCCTTGTGCTTGGCAACCTTGGCTGCTTCCAGCACCTTGCGAATCCCGGGCCCATCGGTGGCGACCGGTTTCTCCATGAAGACATTCTTGCCAGCAGCCACAGCGGCCTCGAAGTGGATCGGACGGAAGCCAGGGGGGGTGGCCAGGATCACCATGTCGACATCGGAGGTGAGCAGTTGCTGGTAGGCATCGAAGCCGACGAAGCAGCGTTCTTCAGGAACATCGAAGCCGTCGCCGAGTTTCTTGAGGTTATTGCGACTCGAGTCGAGACGGTCCCGGAACAGATCCGCCATGGCGGTGATCTTGACACCCGGGGAGGAATTCACGCAGTTGTTGGCAGCGCCCGAACCACGGCCACCACAGCCGATCAGTCCGACGCGGATGATATCCGAGCCACCGGCATGAACCGAACCGGGCAAGGATGTCAGCAGGGTGGCTGCAGAAGCGGCGGCCGCTCCCTTCAAGAAGTCTCTACGGGTCGCACCAGGATCCTGCTCGCTCATCGGTCCTCCTTGTTAGACTGTCCTTTAGAGTTCGGTTTCGATTCGGCTCTGCTGGGCCACCAGAGATCGGCCAGTACCAGCGCCAGCAAGATCGCCTGGCCGATGCTGTAGCCGACCCCGGAGATCACGATGCACAGCGCCCAGGATGGACTGAAACGGGCCAGCCACCAACCCCCTATATCCCCCAGCAATCCGAGCCCCATCACCGCTACCAGCAGCGAGATGGTTCGAACAGGCCAGCGCGTCAGCAACGCCAGAGCCACTACCACGATGCCCTGAATCGACATGCTGAGGGCGTGAGCATGGGTCGACATCGTCAGAACAGTGTCGGGAGTGGCGCGAATCTCGCGCGAAAATGCGATCGATTTGATGTCGTCAAAGTACTCGAGGGGTGGCAGGGGCGTCCCCGTCTCCGCTCCCGTCTGACGTGTATGGCAATCCAGGCAGCGGCTTGCGATGATCTCGGCAGGCGGGATCTCCAGATCGAGACTGTCGTAATCCTCGACGATCCGGGTGCCCGCGAGCCAGTCGAGCAGGATCTGTTTCTCGGCAGCAGGAAGTTCCGCAGGATGCCCTCGCTCGAGCGCCGAATTGAGCAGCGAGGGAGTGTTGATGCCGTGGTAAGCACCCTTGATGTCATCGAGAGTAAACTCCGGTCGCTCGTCGCGGTTCGCGTAGTGATTCACGAGGTGAGATGCGCTCGCCGCCAATCCCCCCAGTAACACCAGTACCAGCCCGGTCAATCCGAGGCGAATCCCGATCGGTTGAGTGTGAAGCCCGTTGCCCACGGTGTGGCTCCCAGCCATCGAATTAGGCCTCTTTCAGATCATCGGGGGAGATCTCGACGACCCCTCCCTCGACGATGGCACGCTGCGCAGCGATGCCCACCGCAGTGGCTCTCAATCCCTCGCTG
>QNYK01000058.1 GCA_003973385.1 Bacillota bacterium
AGCAAATCAACAGAACATGTTTCACGGGGTGAGGTCGAGGCGATGATTGACATGGCGGGAGTTGACGGGACTCTTGCCGAACACGAACGAGAACTCTATCGCAACATCCTCAGGCTCGACGAGATTCGCGTCGGAGATATGATGACACCGCGAACCGTGGTGTGGGACCTGTGGCAAGAAGCCACCGTCGGTGATCTTCTGGCCGAGAACAAGAGAAGCCATCTGCCAAGCCGGATCCCAATTCACGGCAAGTCCCGGGATGAGGTCACAGGATATATCCTGCTTCGAGAAGTGCTGTCGGCCAGCATCGAGGGAACTCCCGGCACTGCTCCCCTCTCACAGTTTCGTAGAGATATTCGATTCGTACCCGAGGTGGCGACCCTGCGCCAGGCGCTTTCTGATCTCACCAGCGGCAAGGATCCCATCGCAATGGTGGCGGACGAACACGGCGGTACGTGCGGTATCATCACCACTGAGGACCTGTTCGAGACGATTCTCGGCATCGAGGTGGTCGACGAACACGATGATGTCGTCGATCTTCGCGAGCGGGCGCAGAGCTTGAGAGAGAAGCGGCTCAAGCGGCTGAAGGAGTCTCGCTCCTACCACTCATCTGCCGATGATGGTGATGGAACGGTGTCAAACTAGTAATCTGAAGCGGTCATGGTCACTGGACAGGGTCGCGATGCAGTTGCAGGCGATGGTGGGGTGGCAGAGTGGTCTAATGCACCGGTTTTGAAAACCGGCAGGGTGTAACAGCCCTCGTGGGTTCGAATCCCACCCCCACCGCCAACACCCTGGATCCGGCACAGAGGAGAAACCGATGAAAATCTTGATCATCATCGTGGTCGCCATCGCCACTCTGACCATCACTTTCCTGTGGACAGGATCCAGACAGCAACGCCAGATCGATCTCCTTGAACAACAACAGGTCGACCTTCAACTCGAGGATTCACTACTTCGCGGGGAGGTGCAGCGGCTCGATGGCGATGTGGAGCGTATCGAAGAATCAGTCGGCAGCCTCCGGACCGATCTCCAGGGAATTCAAACGGGGGTTGCAGAACTCGATGAGAGGCTGAACACCAGAACAGATCAACTGGATGAGCAGGTGGAGGACATCGCCCGGAGCAGCGAGGATCTTGGGCAATCGCTGACCACCCAGCTGGAGAATCTGAAAAACAGCCAGACTGTGGAGTTGCAACGCCTGCAGGAGGAACTCGGCAACTCCTCCGAGGATAAACAGGCGTTGCTCCAGAAGATCCAGCAACTTGAGGATCAACTGGCAGTCACCCACAGAAGCCACCTGGAACTGGTCCGGCGACAGCAGCAGACGGCTCTGAGAATCGACGATCTGATGTCGATCCAACTACAGATGCAAGAGGCTCTGTTACGGCTGGAACAGCAACGAAGAGATCCCCCCGACCCCAGAAGGTGAACTCAACCGTACCTGTTGCGCTATCCCCCGGGGTAATGGAGTCCTATACTCCGGGCTCCAACGACTCACTTACGGAGGCCCAGGGGATGTCCTTTGACCCGTCAATCACCAGTCAGGAGCAGATTCGAAGCCAGTTTCTCACCCATCTGCGGGAGAGAATCCTGGTCATCGATGGAGCCATGGGGACCGCCCTGCAGGATCTAGACCTCTCGGCGGCAGACTTCGGTGGTGAAGACCTCGCAGGATGTAATGAAAATCTGGTGCTCACACGACCGGATGTGATCCGCTCGGTGCACAGGCAATACCTCGAGGCAGGCGCCGATGGCATCGAGACCGATACATTCGGTGCCACTCCCCTGGTACTCGCTGAATACGGCCTGGCTGATCTCGCTGAGCAGATCAATGTCGTCGCCAGCGAACTGGCGCGAGAGGCAGCGGATCAGTATGGCACCGAGGAGAGACCTCGCTGGGTTCTCGGATCGATGGGACCCACGACAAAAACTCTTTCCGTGACCGGTGGCATCACCTTCGATGAAATGCGTGAACACTTCAGGGTTCAGGCTCGCGGCTTGCTTCGAGGAGGCTGCGACATCCTGCTGCTCGAGACGATTCAGGACACCCTCAACCTGAAAGCGGCGCAATTCGGAATCGAGGCTGCTTCCGACGATGTCGGATTTTCGCGACCCGTCGCGATCTCATGCACCATCGAACCGATGGGAACGATGCTCGCAGGACAGTCCATCGAGGCCTTTTATGCCAGCGTCGAACACTTCCAGCCGATCTTCATCGGAATGAATTGCGCCACCGGCCCCCGATTCATGACCGATCACCTCAGAACCCTCTCGAACATCTCGGCATTCCCCGTTTCAGTCTATCCAAATGCTGGCCTGCCAGATTCCGATGGGAAGTATGAAGAGACCCCGGAAATCCTCGCGGACCATCTGCAACCCTTCATCGACCAGGGCTGGGTCAATCTCGTTGGAGGCTGCTGCGGAACGACTCCTGACCACATCCGAACCATGGTGCAACGGATCGACGGTGCAAAGCCACGCCCATGGCAAACCCCTCAACATGCTCTGATCTCCGGTATCGAACTGGTCGAGATCAATGAGGACAATCAGCCGCTCGTGGTCGGTGAAAGAACCAATGTCATCGGAAGTCGCCGATTCAAGAAGATGATCGCCAGAGATGAGTTCGAGAAGGCTGCAGAGATTGGCAGGCGCCAGGATCGCGGTGGCGCGCACATCATCGATGTTTGCATGGCAGATCCTGATCGGGAGGAGCTGGAAGACATGCTTCGGCTTCTTCCGCTGCTGAATCGGATGACGAAGGCGCCTTTGATGATCGACTCGACTGATTCAGAGGTGATCGAAGAATCTCTGAAACTGTGTCAGGGAAAATCGATCATAAACTCGATTAACCTGGAAGATGGTGAGGAGAGGTTTGAATCCGTTGTTCCCCTGGCAAGACGCTACGGTGCCTCTCTCGTTGTCGGATGTATCGACGAGGACCCGGAAGATGGAATGGCTGTCACGGTTGAGCGGAAATTAGAAGTCGCTGAGATGTCATACAAGTTACTCACTGAAAAGTATGGCATCCCTGAAACGAACCTGATCTTCGACCCTCTGGTCTTCCCGGTTGGCACCGGTGACCAGAAGTACTCCGCCTCTGCAGCGGCAACCATCGATGGGGTCAAGGCGATCCAGCAGCGGTTCCCCCGCTGCAGTACCGTGCTCGGCATCAGCAATGTCTCCTTCGGACTCCCCCCGGCCGGGCGCGAGGTCCTGAACTCCGTCTTCCTCTATCATTGCGTCCAGGCGGGATTGACGATGGCCATCGTCAATTCCGAGCGAATGGAACGCTATGCGAGCATTCCTGAACAGGAACGGCAACTATGTGAGGATCTGATCTGGCAACGGACATCAGATCCGATCGCGAGGTTCACGGAGCATTTCCGCGGCAGGAAGATAGCCAGTGAAGGACAATCTCCGCTGCTCGATCTTCCGATTCCCGAGCGACTCGCACGGAACATCATCGAGGGGACCAAGGAAGGGATAGAGGAGGCTCTCGCAGAAGCACTCGAAATCTACGACGCCCCTCTCGATGTCATCAACGGTCCACTGATGAACGGAATGGCGGAAGTAGGTCGCCTCTTCAATAACAACGAGTTGATCGTCGCAGAGGTGCTACAAAGCGCCGAAGCGATGAAAGCCGCGGTAGCTTTCCTTGAACCCCACATGGAAAAGAGCGATTCCGCTTCCCGTGGAAAGATCCTTCTGGCTACCGTCAAGGGTGATGTCCACGACATAGGAAAAAACCTGGTACAGATCATTCTATCCAACAACGGGTTCGAGGTGATCGATCTGGGAATCAAGGTCCCGCCAGCTCAGTTGATCGAGGCGGTCAAAGAGCATCAACCCGATGCCATAGGCCTCTCGGGGCTGCTCGTGAAATCTGCCCATCAGATGGTCGTGACCGCCGAAGATCTACAGGCTGCGGACATCGAGTTGCCGATCCTGGTCGGAGGCGCCGCCCTTTCCGAGAAATTCACTGCACTCAAGATCCAGAAGGCGATCAACTCGACCGTGATCTATTCTCGAGATGCCATGGATGGGTTGCGGATCGTCAATGAGATCCTCGACGAGGCACGACGCGATGACTTCTTGTTGGAGGTCAGGCGCGATCAGGACCGGATCCTCAGCGGTGGATCCACCGCAACAAGCAGTTCCGTCGCCCAGATCACACTCCCCGACAGGTCTCCTGCCATCTCCATCCTCGAATCTGTCCCTGCCATGCCGGATTCGGAACTTCATATCGAAACCCAGGTAGATCCGAGGGAAATTTTCTCCCTCATCAATCCTCAGATGTTGTACGGAAGGCACATGGGGCTCAGAGGTAACTTCGAGAAGAAGATCAAGGCCGGCGAGAGCAAGGCTCTTGAATTACAGACCCTGATACATGAACTACTCGAGGAAATCATCCAGCGAGAACTGCTGATTCCAAAGGCGATGTGGAGACACTTTCCGGCCAGTGCTACCTCGAAAGAGATCGTCATCCACGATCCAACATCGTTGGAACCGCTCGAGAGAATCTCATTTCCTCGACAGAGGAAGGCGCCTCACCGCTCCATCTGTGACTACATCCTTCCTGCAGACGATGACGGTCGCCCCCGGGATCATCTGGCGATGATGGTGACGACTGCAGGCGCAGGCGTCCGGAACCAATCTCGTGCCTGGATGCACGCCGGGGAGTACCTCAAATCGCATTCGTTGCAGGCTCTGGCCGTGGAGATGGCTGAAGGACTCGCAGAGCGAACCCACCGACAGATTCGCGCCAGCTGGGGGCGTCCTGATCCCGATACGATGACCCCCATGCAACTGTTCCAGGCAAAGTACCCCGGCAAACGCTATTCCTTCGGGTATCCGGCCTGCCCCGATCTCTCCTGCCAGGAGATGCTCTGGAGACTGCTTCAGCCGCTGGAACATCTTGGAGTCGAACTGACGGATGGATTCATGATGGATCCCGAGGCGAGCGTCTCTGCGCTCGCTTTTCATCACCCGGATGCGAGTTACTTCGGAGTGGGTGGCAGAGAAGACTTCTAGGAGTCACCTGGGGTCAATCCCAGGCAGGTCTTTGGCAATACTCAGCGAGATTCTCGATTTCCAATCTGAGTTGCTGGATGAACTCATTGCGGTCGCCACCCCATCGCATCGGTTCACCGGCCACCACATCGACGAAGAAGGGCACAAAGATCCCTTCGCCTCGAGGCAGAGCTTTCCCGCACCCGTGCAGGAACAGCGGGTATACCGGCACATCAGGATGTCGCTGAGCCAGGTGTGCCACTCCTGCCTTGAACTCGTCCATCGTCTCGGCTTCCCCGCGGCTGCCTTCAGGGAAAATGATGAGTATGTTGCCAGATTCCAGTGCTTCACTGCATCCAGCCAGTGGATCTCCCTCGCTGTGCCGGAAAGTTCGGGGCACCGGGATGATTCCGATGATATTCAACGAGAACCACGCGATCAGTTTGTTCCTGAGGAAGTAATCCGCTGCTGCCACCGGTCGAACCCTGTCCAACAATCTCAGGGGAAATAAGGACTGCAATACCAATGAATCGAGATGGCTATTGTGATTGGCGGCGATGATGGCTGGTCCTTCGGAGGGAATCCGTTCCTGAAACCTCACATTCAGGCCGATCAGGACCAGAACCAGAGGTCTGACAAATAAGCACTGAAACAGAATCTTCAATACCCGGGTCAACATATCAGTAATACAGGTAGAAACAGAAGTGAAAGAAGATCGGCGCGGTGTAAATGAGGCTATCGACACGATCGAGAACCCCTCCATGGCCAGGCAAAGTAGTCCCTGTATCCTTGATTCCAAGATCCCGCTTGATCGCAGACATCACCACATCACCGATGAATCCGCTTACGCCGATCAGCACTCCGGCCAGGATCGCTTGCCCGCTGGTGAAGAGTGACAGGTAGGGAGCGAGCAAGTAAGACATCCCCACCGTCGTCGCCAAGCCGCCGAGAAAGCCCTCCCAGGTCTTGGTGGGACTGACCTTTGGAAGGATCTTCGTCCTCCCCAGTGTCTTTCCCCAGACATACTGAGCGATGTCATTCCCCTCGGTGAGGAGCAAGAGCAGCATGATCAGACCCGCACCCCCGGAAGGCCCCACATGTTCCACATCCAGTATCCCGAGGTAGGCGATGTGGCTGATGCAGAGTACGCAGGTCATCAGGCCCCACTGGGTCGTACTCGCAGCCCGCAAGAATCCATAGGTGGCCCCCATGAGGGCCATCCGCATCGGTAGAAGCAGGAACATGTAGATGGGAATGAAGATGATGAACACATCGTACCATTTGATGTGAATCCAGTAGTACTGGATGGGAATCGCCAGGTATGCCCAGAAGAGTATGCTCCGATCCACCCTGCGCGTGGGAATCATCGAATAGAACTCCTTGAGCGCAAGAAAGCTGACTAGCCCGAAGAAGTACAGCGAGTAAGGCTGTTGCAGGACCAGAGCGACAGTCACCAGGGTTACGATGGCCCACCAGGAGTACAGTCTCGGCAAAAGATCAGCGAGGGCCCTCTCTGGTTTCAACCACGCGAACACTTTCGCAAGGATGGTCGAAACGGCCAGCACGATGAAGACCCAGAGAATGGAGTACTCGACCGTTGGTGCAGACGGATGAACCAGTTCACTGACACTCCTGAAGGCTCTTTCGAGATCTATTCATGACGGTCACCACGCCCAACCCGATCATCAAGGCGAGGATCGAGTTGATCCATTCAGACAGATCGTATCCAAGTCCGATGATGGCGCACAGGAGACCGATAACGAGAGCGCGGTCACTTTTTCCCATCGGCCCATCGTATCTGCGACTGGCTCCAATCTGTACCGCAACTACCCCCGTCATCTCTGCGATGATTCCCACGATCACCAGTCCCACGACCAATACTGGATCAAATCCTGCCACATAGGCCAGAGGCAGATAGAGAGCTGCATCGGAGATGACATCCCCGAGTTCATTGAGGATGGCACCGAGATTCGATTTCATGTCGTGCTCTCTGGCCAGCATTCCATCGATGGCGTTCAAGGCCATTCGAATCAACAGGACCGCCGGGACAGCGAGAAGTAAACGAGGTTCCGGTGCATGATCGACCTCTCCCGACGCGAAGAAGGGCAGAGGATGCAGGTCGTTCAGTATCCAGATCCCAGTGGCGATCGAGAGCAGCATCGCTGCAACAGTGACCTGATTGGCGGTGGCTCCTCTTCTCGCAAGAATAACCACGATGGGGCGCAACAGGTTCTGGAATCCCGGCTTGATGTCATAAACACTGACCACCGAAACTCCCTCAATGGTGCTCACAGAGGCACCTGAAAGCGGATCCTGGCACATTCAACACGAAGAGTAGATCAACGTGCTCTGAGGGTGACCTTGATCTCCACTGTCATCTCCTCACGTTGAATCATCAGCATGACAGTATCTCCAGGTTCCAGTTCCTTCAACAGGTTCGAGTATCCCCTCAGGTCCTTGACGACATGGCCATCGAGGGAAATCAGCCTGTCTCCAGCCTTCAGTCCGGCGAGTTGTGCCGGGGAGTCGTCCACCACTCCCTCGATCCTGACCCCGGGACCCGGGTCTGCGAAATCAGGAATGGTTCCGAGGAACACCCTTCGCCCGGAAGCCGCAGGGGAAGACCCGCTGCCCGATCCGGATGCTGCATCCAGGGTCGAGGTCAACGGGTCGGGTCGATCGGACAGATACATCAGAGCTTCCCGCAACCATGTCGCGACCTGCACCATCCCGTCGGCATCGACCTTGTCCGCCGAATCACCCGGACGGTGGTAGTCTTCGTGTGGACCCGTGGTCAGTTGAATCCCCGGGACGCCTAACTCATGAAAAGGAACCTGATCCGATCCGCCTGGATCTTCCTTGACCGCAGTAGCCGAGACACCGGTGGTGAAACCGATCCCGCGAGCGATGTGAATCCACTCGGTGGCAGTGCCGGTTCCGAGAGCCAGCAACCGCCCCTGCGACAGGCGCCCGACTGCATCGATGCTGACCACAGAGATGGCACCTTTGGCTGGCCACTGTTGCATCGACTGGATGTAGCGACGAGCCCCTCGCAACCCCCACTCCTCGGCACTGGTGGCGACAAAGATCACGGTCCGTGCTGGACGATGGGTTCCGGCGATCATCCGCGCCGTCTCTAGCATCACCGCCACTCCGGAGGCGTTGTCGTCAGCTCCCGGGTGGATCTTGCCTTCATTTCCTGCCCTGACATCGGGCCAACCGCGCCCGAGGTGATCGACGTGAGCGAGTACCACGACAGATTGACCCGACAGGGATGGATCAGTTCCGGGAATGACTCCGATGACATTTCGAAGCCTCACACCCTTCTTCAACGGATCGTCGAGTTCATCTTCGCTCCAGGAATCGAAGTAACTTCCGTCCGGTGCCCCAGGCTTCACTCCGATCTCGGAAAACCGATCCGCCACCCACTGGGTCGACTGATGCAGTCCTTCTGAACCATTTCCACGCCCCTCTCGTTGTGGATCGGCAAGCCAACGCACATCCGAGATCATTCGATCCGCATCGAGGACGGGGCCAGGTCGTGCGAGAGGCTCTCGCGCATCTTCCGGTCCGGCGATCGAAATCCCCTTCGCCGCCCAGGAGAGGGGGGAAGTGTCAGTCTTCCATTCTCCCTTGGCGATGTTGGTCGGTTCCTCGCCCTCGAACAGCAGATAGGAATACTTGCCATAGTGCGGCAGTTTTCGTGCCAGACCGGGAATCGCCGCCTCCTTGTAACAACGGATCAATCCCACGGTGAGATCTTCGTCGTCGGGGTGACGCGCCACCTGGATCCCGGAGTGATCGAACTGGGACAGGATGGGCTCCAAGTATGGCGGCTTCATCGTAGGGAGTTTCCATGTGGTATGAGAAAGCTCGAACTTTCTCTCTGATCCCGTCCTGAGAACCGCCCCCCGCAAATGTTCGTTAGCCACACCCACAGTCGACTCCCCCAGGATCCACACCGCTCTATCGGGCGGGATCTGCTCCAGTTCGGCGTCGAGGACGATGCGAACATCTCCATCGTTGGCCCAGGACCGTGCCAGCTGACGCCAGGCATCCAGTCTCGGACTCAGAGAAGGCAATACGATCAACTGAGAAGTAGCGCCGAAGATATCTCCGATGGTCGGTGGAGTCTCCGATCGATCGAGTCGTCGGAACACATCAAAAAATGGATCGACCTTCACCTCGACCAGAGACCCTGCCACTTCGAAGGACTGCTGTCGGGGAACGGTTCCATCGGCTCCTGGAGTAAACTCCACAATCTGTTGCAACCACCAGGATGAAGTCGACAGTTGATAATGAACCGGTATCCAGACTCGATACGGATCCTGCTCCTGCACCTGTTCGATGGTGATCTTCGACATCTCCTCGCCCGGATCTACTGCCAGCCGAAACTCCGGGGCTCCGGTCCCCTCGATCCACGATCTCGCCCAATCACCCAGATCGGTTCCTGCCTCCTCACCGATACAAGCGACGATGTCATCGAAGGAAGCGCGTCGATGCAAGAAATCGGAGTAGAAAGCCTGAAGACCCTTCTTGAATGCTTCGTCCCCGACACTCTGGCGAATCATGTGCCACAGCATCAGACACTTGCCGTAGCCGACTGCTTCGGTGGCCCCCGAATGGCGGCTACGAAATTCACTCAAGGGGAAATCGAGGCCCTCCTGTACATAGGATCCGAACTTTTTCAAAACATCTCGCCGGTACTCTGCCCCTCTGCCCTCACCTTCTTTCATCAGGTGATCGGCAAGATAGGCGGTGAGCCCTTCACACCAGTTGCCGTTCGGATAATCGACATACACCGAGTTCCCCCACCAGTTGTGAAGCACCTCGTGCGGATAGGATGATCTGATGATGAAGGGTAGCCGGATCACCTGCGGACCGAGCAAGGTGAAAGATGGCATGCCGTAGCCGCTCTCCCAGAAGTTCTCGACCAGCGCAAACTTTGAATAGGGATAAGGCCCGAGCAACTGGGTGTACATGTCGACATACTGAATTGTTGCTTCCAGATACCTTGCTGCCAGGTTCGAATCTTCTTCACGAAGAAAGACCTGCGCTTCGAGAAGCGGAGTTGCCCTCGTGTACTCGTGAAATCTGGCCGCAACCAGGAAAACCTCTTCCTGGGGAATTGTACATTCCCAGTGCACGGTTGTTCCGTCAGGGGCGGACTCCTTACTCAGTCGAGTCCCCTGACTCACCGCATCCCAGCCGGCGGGTAGAGTCACGGACATCGAGAAGGTGACCAGCTTCCCTTCTGGATGCGGGTACCAGGCGGTGGCTCCTGAGAGATACACGCCCTGCTCGTCGATGGTTCCAGGTGTTGCTGAAAATGATCTTCCTGCTCCGGAACCGACCTGCTGCAGATCCTCACGGATCACACCGACAGCAGAGATGAACACCGGCAAATCACTTGCCAGGTTTTCCGGCACCGTCACCCGCCAGATTTTTTTATCCACGGGCCTCTGGGGGTCGATCCCTGATGCCCCATGCTGCTCACTCTGGCCAACGAGAGTGATGCTCCCGGCAGAATCGAGTTGAGGCGTGAGGCCCGAGTGAAGCGAAAACTCGAATTGCTTCCCCATCTGATGGAGAGAGAGTTTCCAGGAGATGGAGCCGGCCGACGGATCGAGGATCACATCCGCATGAATCTGGGGGTGTTGTGCAGAGTCCACCTGAACCGGGGAACAAAAGAACAGGCTTGCCAGTAACACGATGATGGACAATGGTGGCCCTTTCATGTTTCCTCGAGATGTTATCCCGCGGACTCTTGCCGGTCCATGTTGACTCTGACACCAATTGGCCTTCTCATCGGGGGGTGCAGCGCCGGGGAAGAAATTGCGCTGCCTACGGAGAGCACAGAATGACCCAGATAGACCAGTTGTTCCTGAAGACTGCACTCAAGATGAATTTCATCGAAGAGGCCGACCTGAACAGAATCGCCGCTTCCATCGAGAAGGGTGGGGATGACGCTGCGATCATCGCTGTTCAGGCCTCGATTCTGACACAGGAACAGGCCAACAGGATCATGAGCGCCATCGAGTCAAAGATTCCTCCCGAGGGAATCCCCGGCTACGAGGTGCTGACCCGGATCGGTCGCGGTGCCACCAGCACGGTCTGGAAAGCTCGACAGGAATCACTCGGCAAGATCGTCGCCTTGAAGGTGTTCTCCTCGTCGATGACGAACAACACCAGTCCAGAACAGTTGATAGCAGAAGCGAGAAACGCTGCCAGGTTGAACCATCCCCACATCGTACACGCCATCGATGCAGGCATATCCGATGGAAGGTGTTGGTTCGCCATGGAACTGGTGGAAGGTGAAACTCTCCACCAGAAATTGAAACGGCGGGGCGCTCTCTCAGAAAGAGAGATGGGAGAACTGGCTCTATCCATCACCCAGGGACTTGCCCACGCCCATTCCGCTGGCCTTCTTCATCGTGACATGAAGCCCGACAACATCCTGATATCCGGAGATGGCGTTCCGAAGATCACCGATCTTGGACTGGCTCTCGCAGAAGATGAGATAGGAAATATCGACTCCTCGGAAATACGAAAAGGAACCCCGCATTACATCTCGCCGGAACAGGCTCGCGGTGATGATGTCGATGGCCGAAGCGATCTCTATTCCCTCGGTGCAACGCTCTATCACTGCATGACCGGTAGACCACCCTTTCAGGGCGCGACCAACCGAGAAATCCTGATGAAGCATGTCCAGGAAGAAGTCATCCCTGTAGCGACCTTGACCGGCAAGGAATCCAAACTCGATGCCGTGATCGAGAAGTTACTCTCGAAAGATCCAGATCAGCGGTATCGCGATGCAGATCAGGTGATCCAGGCTCTCCACGTGGCTCTCGATGTGCCGGAGATCGAGGGCAGGTCTGCCCCCATGGGCCGCAAGAGATCCTCTGGAACCAGAGCAGCTGGCAAACGCATGATTGCAGGAGTTCCTCAGGCATCTTTCCACAGCAGAAATACACTGATGACAAAGATCGGCATCGGAGTCGGGCTCGCCATCTCTGCACTCATGTTCATCTCAGCCGCATCGAAAGCCAATGAAGAGCAACCGGGGTTCGAAGAGGTACTCGCAACTGAACGATCTGTCATCTCGATCAAGAAGATCAAGAGTCGGATGAACGACGATCGTAGAGACCATGAGAGACGTGAAGAGGCGGCCGGGAATCTTCTGAAGTCGATCATGGCTCAGGACCAGGATATCCAGGTCCGTGCCCTCAAACATGCTCTTGAATCTCACAGTGGTACCAGAGCATCGGCACAGATGAGCGTGGCGATAGATGCTGTCAAGGGCTCCATCGTGGAAGCACGTCAGGCCGATGGCAGGAGTTTCCTCGAGCAAGCCCGAACTCTCGCCATCGAAGGTAAGTTGTGGACAGCCATCATGCTTCTGGATGACCGACCCGCTTCAGCCAGACAAGATCAGGATCTCAACGATGAGATCGAGAAATCGCTCTCCAACTGGGAAGAGGAGATCGATTCCCGCTTCGAGGCCGATTTTCAGAAAATTGGATTCCATCGCGACCGGCGCGAATTTGCCGAGGCGCTGGCTCGGATCGATGAGATAGAACTCTACGCTGACCCTGACAACGCCAGGGAGGCTGCGAATCTGCGCGACGCTATCATCCTGGCCAGGGAAACTCTGGCCAACGAAGAGGCCAAACGCAGGCTCAGCGAAGAGAGCAACAGATATCTGCAGCTGTGGCCCGAATACCGCGTAAAAGCACTCGACCGGGACATCAAGGGAATGGTCAGCATCGCAGTGGAGCTCGACGTTGAACTGGTGGTCGAGGAAGTGAAGGCCAGGGTCGAAACCGACCTGCTCGCCTTTCAGCTGCTCGATCAATTCATCAAGGAAGCGATGCTTGAACTGGCGGAGAAGGGTGAGGATGGCAAAGAGGTGCTTCTCGAGCGGAAACCACTCGAAGGAAGTTCCCGAACCAGGAAAGACCGCGGAGTCGTGGACCGCATCGATACGGACCATGTCTGGCTGCGGCTCTCTGCGGAGCGCGCAGTGATGCCGTTCAAGATCGTGGAGATCACCGATGTATTCCTGTTTGACCAGGTGGCCCAGAGGCATGGTAGAAACAGCACAGAGTATCGAATCCCACTGGGTGTCCTCAGCATCTACAGAGGCCTCGATGATGTGGCAGCGGAGAACTTCAGGATTGCTGAACAGAAGGGAACCCGACCCGACACCTGGATCCAACTGCTTGAATGGGTCAAGAAGTTCGTACCGGGTCGCTGATCAGCAATCCATCAGGCCTGAAATTCGCACCCAGTCATCCCTGTCGTCCACATCTTCCAGTACCAGCGCGTTATCGCTGACGACATGATGAACCACGAGATCAGGTTGCTCTAGTAGTGCTCGAAGGTGCTGCGGTCCATCCTCATCGCGTAGTAACTTGATCCGATCTCTATTGACGACCACTGGATGGCCCCTTCGCATGCTGTGGGAGATTGCCCAGGCGTCTGCAGTTACCGACTCATCGCGTACGGCATCGATGAGAAGCGATACATCCTCGCCTCTGATCCCGATGACATCGACAGGATGAATCAGTAACGCATCCCAGTCACCCTCCACCGTCAGTGCAACGCGAATACTGCTGACAGGACCATCGGATGGGTCTTCATTGTGGATCACCCTGACCCCGACCCTTTCGCCTTCCTTTTCAACAGCTAGCCGATGGCTACCACCACAGATCACCATCACCTCCTCACACCCTCCTTCACGCAACACGCCGACCAGCCTCTGCAGAACAGTCTGACCGTGAAGCGCCAGCAGGGCCTTCGGTGATCCGATACGGCTCGACTCGCCCGCCGCCAGGATGATCCCCCGGATCTTCACTCGATACTCTCCTTCACATCCGCCTCCAGAAAAAACGCTTCCAGCGCAGCGCGTACATCATTCCACGGTCCAGTGACTTGACGGCATTCTGGTAAGCTGTCGATGAACCGCTTGCCGTAGGGCTTGTTGACGATGCGAGTGTCTCCGATGACCACCGAACCACGGTCATCGAGGGTCCGGATCAGCCGACCAAATCCTTGCCGCAATCCCAGAACCGCTCGAGGCAGGGCCAGATGTGCGAAAGGACTCTTCCCTCTCGCCTCCAGTTCCTCTGCCCTCCCTTGCTCCAGTGGGTGATGCGGTACTCGAAAGGGAAGTCGTGTGATGATCACGCAAGATAGTGCCGCTCCCGGGACGTCTATCCCTTCCCAGTAGGACTGGTTTCCCAGTAGCACCGCCCTGCCAGATTCGATGAATTTTCGTATCAGTTCACTTCTGGGTGCTTCTCCTTGAACCAGCATTGGCATCCCGAGGGCTTGCAAGCTGGCTCTCACTCGTTCGGCAGTTTTCCTCAAAGCCTTGTGGGATGTGAATAACACGAAAGTGCGACCGTCTGCCGCTCGAACCGTATCCAGAATCAACTCCCCGATGCGCTGGTCATACCCCGGACGATCCGGTTCAGGAATGTCACCCGGAAGCGCCAGCAACACCTGCCGTTTCCAATCAAATGGAGATGAGAAGTCCTCCCGACGCAGGCGTTCTCTCTCCACATGATCCCAACCAAGCCGATCACTGAGGAAGTTCCAGGACTCTCCGACACGCAAGGTTGCGCTGGTCAGGATTACCGTTGATACCGGGCCATACAGGTGCTCGGCGAGCAATTCGTCGACGCGTAATGGCGCTGCCCTCACCAGCAGATTTTTCTGGGGTTTCGATGCCAGTTCGATCCATGGTTGGATACCACCTGTAGCTCCCAGAACGAAGTCGATGGAGGAGATCTGCTCCACTACAGATCTCATTGCAGCCCTCATCTCCACCACTGCAGTCTGAAACTCGATCTCCGGCTCGAAAGGCTCATCTTCCAGCAACTCCAGGCAGTGATGCAGCACACCTCTGAGTCCATCGAGGCTGTCGCGAACCTCCACCAGTTGAGGTGAAACCACCGTCATCGGCAGCAAACCTTCCTTTTCTCCGATCCTCGCCATCAGGCCACCATCCCTGCCAGCGGCAACTCCGAGCAGCTGGGTAGCATCGAGAACCCGGAGTTCGAGCCGGTCCAGAGCAGCCTCGATCTCGCCTCGAACCGTTCTCACTCTTGTCATCACATCCATCGATAACAACTCGAGAGCTCGCCCTTGATGGTGCCTGGAGAGGTGATTTCGCAACCATGGGAGGCGACCATTTTCTTTTCCCCTACGCGCACCTCGAGCAGATACGAGCCTTCCGAGCACCTGAAGTAACCCCCTTCTGGAGACCTCTGCCCCCAGGTGGTGACAAGCGACTTCCTCCAGGTGATGTCCTTCATCGAATACGACCTTCTGATAGCCAGGTATCACCAGATCGCTGTCGAAGTCTCCCGTCGATCGCCGCAATCTCAGATCAGCGAATAGCAGATGGTGATTGACCACCACGATGTGTGCCCCGAACGCCTTTCTGCGCGCCTCGTAGTAGAAACACTCCCTGTAGTGGGGGCAGCGTGTCTTCAGAGACTGATCGGAAGTCGACTGGAAGTCGACCCAGACATCATCGGGAACCTCTCCAGGCATCTCCTGTCTGGTACCCTGTTTCGCCTGGTTGAGACGATCGATGATGTCTGCGACCCAACTGCTTCGATCATCGTCATCGGAGAAGATCTCTGGTTCCGAAGCGACCTGCTTTGTTTTCCTTCGACAGGCGTAATTGCGTCTTCCCTGAATGAGCGAAAAACGGAAGTCGATTCCCAGCACTCTCTGTAGTGCCGGAAGATCGCGGTGAACAAGTTGTTCACCCAGCGGAATCGTCGCCGTTGAGATCACCACTCTGCCACGGTTTTTTACCGCCCAGAGGATCGATGGAACCAGGTATGCGTAGGACTTCCCGATGCCGGTTCCCGCTTCCAGCGCTGCAACATCTCCCTGGTTGAGGGCCAGCGCCACCGACTTCGCCATCTCCACCTGACCCGTTCGTTGCTCGTAGTCGGGAAAGGCTTTATCGAACACTCCACCCGAAGAGAAGATGTCTTCGATTTCCGCTGCTTCCACCGCAACTTCCTGTTGTTCTGGAAACGGCTCGACGACACGATTCACTCGGCTGCCATCGTTATTGACGATGAAGAATCCGAGCCGACGCGCACCCGCCTCGGAAGCGATGGAGAGATCTGCAGGACTGGGTGTGAGATCGCCACCGGGGTGATTGTGGATCAATACCTGGAATCCCTCATCGGTACGGGAGAGAAATACTGGCACCGCAGAGTTTGTGCCTCGCGCGACCACCTCGACATCATGCAATAGCCCCACAGGATCGAAGCGACCCAGGAAGAAGACCTCGTTCTGGCCTGCCTTGTCGATTTCGGAGGCGATCTGCTCCCGGATACCGGCAGCCAGAAGCTCGGCGGTATCCACTCCCTCGGTTCGAGCCAACTCTGTTTCCTCTCGTGGGGTGACCGACATCATCGACCGTCATCGCCGTCTCGGCAAGTCCACCGCCAGAGCAGGATGAGAAAACTCCCTGCCAGGAACCCGAAGTTCCTGGCAGGGAGTTGATCGTACCCGTCGGGCAGTCAGACCCAGTGTCTGATCAGCAACCACCCGTCGGCGTCGCACACTCGAGAGGATCCGTGTCTGTCGGATCGTTTCCGCAGGTGTCTCCAGGTGGCGGAGGTGGAGGTCCTCCCGAGAAGAGGAATCCGAGTTCGTAGACCGCATCTCCGATGTTCATCGATCCATCATCGTTGACGTCTGCGGAATCATCACAGACAGGAGCCGCACCACCGGAGAAGAGGAACCCGAGCAGGCTCACGGCGTCACCGATGTTGATGGAACCATCCGCATTGACATCTCCACGACGGAACTGAATCCCACCGACATTGCAAGCGGGATCGGAAGCGCAGTCAGGATCGGCGCAGTCCACCAGCATGTCGCCATCGTCATCGACGCCGTTGGTGCAATCCTCGACTGGACCCGTCACAGGAGGAAGTCCGCTGTGATAGAGCACACAGGAAATCCCGCCGAACTCGAAGATCGCAGAGTAGGACTCGTTGACTCCGTCATTATCCGCATCGATATCGGGGAAGATGTTGAAGGTGTTGAGTAGATCCACCAGGGTGCCCGCAAATGGTGCAGGGGCCGGCTGGGTCGCCAGGAAGGCCTGGGTCAGGAACGCCGATGTCGGGGTGCTCTGGAACTCATAGACGCCTGTCAGTCCAGTCGCAGTGAAATCCGCCTCGACCGTCAAACCATTGAGCGGAATTCCTGACACATAGATGGTGCCGGGTCCCGCAATCAGGTGACCATCAACGAGGGTTCCGTCGGGGAAACTGGAGATCGGAACTCCCGTACTCTGATCATAGTCGAGAGGGTCGATGACAAACTCGTTGTACCCATCGCCATTATTGGTGGCGTCTTCATCCATATCGAAGCCACCAAAGGCATTCAGGGTGATGTTGTCATCATTTTGGTATGTCGGGTCATCGAGGTCGGCCACCTCCAGCAGGAAGGGGAAGTTCACGAGATTCGATGCCAGCAGGTCATTGAGACCCGCCTGGATGGTCGGGTTTGACCCCAGGATACCTCCGGTCACCACCTGAGAGGTCGCAACAAGTCCATTGACTCCCGGATGGAAGGAGTAGTTGAGCTGGCAAGAGATGCCGCCGAACTCGAAGACTGCAGAGTAGGACTCGTTGACTCCGTCATTGTCCGCATCGGTATCGGGGAAGATATTGAAGGTATTGAGCAGATCCACCAGGGTGCCCGCAAATGGTGCAGGGGCCGGCTGGGTCGCCAGGAAGGCCTGGGTCAGGAACGCCAATGTCGGGGTGCTCTGGAACTCGTAAATCCCTGTCAGACCCGTCGGAGTGAAATCAGCCTCTACCGTCAGGCCATTGAGCGGAATTCCACCGACCACGATGGTTCCTGGCCCTGCGACCAGGTGCCCATCTACGAGGGTACCGTCAGGAAAACTGGAAATGGGCTCCCCGGTGCTGGAATCGAAAGAGGTGGGATCAATCACGAACAGATTGATTCCCGATCCATTATTGGAAGAGTCGCCATCGACATCGAAGCCACCAAATGCGTTGAGTGTGATGTTGTCATCATTTTGGTATGTCGGATCATCGAGGTCTGCCACCTCCAGAAGAAAAGGAGAAGTGAGCAAACGAGCCGCAAGCAAGTCATTCAAACCTGCAGCGATGGTGGGATTCGACCCGAGGATACCTCCGGTCACGACCTCAGAGGTGGCTACGAATCCAGGCCTGGATGTCGTCTGTGCGATGAGAGTCGCTGGAAGCAGTAAGGAAAAAGTGACCGAAAGGGCGGCAAGAGCACCCAGGGTACGCAGACTCATGAAACCTCCTCAGGAGTATTAACGATAATTATTTCGTGTTCCGTGTGATCTTCAATCTTCCCGCATGAGAAGCACTCCCGATAGTCACAAATTCCAGGCCAGGGTACGATTTTGATCAAGAAAATGGCGGTATTCGGACTCCGAATACCGCCATAAGTCATTTATTAAACCCAGTTTGCGTCAGGAGGTTTGCTCCAGTCCTTCGGCAACGATCGAGACCTTATTCTTGAGCACCTCCATGAAACCGCCGGAGATCTGCCATCTCCTCTCATCCGAGTCGGAGATGGAAATCCGCAGCGGACCCTCTCCCAGGGCAGTGATGAGTGGCGCATGCCCGGGAAGGATCCCGAGTCGTCCATCGAGCGCATGGGCCTCGACGAAGGATGCCTCTCCCTCGAAGATCGTTCCCTCCGGAGAGAGCACCGAACAGAGTAAAGAGCCAGCCATCGGCTACCCCACTTCTTTCAGTTTGTCCGCTTTCTCTACCGCTTCTTCGATGGTTCCGACATACATGAATGCCTGTTCAGGAAGATGGTCCCATTTGCCCTCGATCAACTCCTTGCAAGAGCGAACCGTCTCCGCCACTTCAACGTACTTTCCGGGGAGTCCAGTGAACACTTCGGCAACACTGAAGGGTTGCGAGAAGAATCGCTCGATCCGTCGTGCGCGCCCTACCAGGATCTTGTCCTCCTCGGACAATTCGTCCATTCCAAGGATCGCGATGATGTCCTGAAGATCTCGATATCTCTGAAGGATTCGCTGCACTTCCCGTGCCACCGAGTAATGCTCTTCACCGATGATCTGAGGATCGAGAATCCTCGAGGTCGAAGCGAGCGGATCGATGGCAGGATAGATACCTTTTCCTGAAATTCCGCGGTCGAGCACCGTGGTCGCATCGAGGTGTGCGAATGCTGTCGCAGGCGCAGGGTCTGTCAGGTCGTCTGCGGGAACATAGATCGCCTGCACCGAGGTGATCGAGCCGGTTTTTGTAGATGTGATTCTCTCTTGCAGCTGCCCCATCTCGGTCGCCAGTGTTGGCTGGTATCCCACGGCACTGGGCATTCTTCCGAGCAAAGCGGACACTTCCGATCCCGCCTGGGAGAAGCGGAAGATATTATCGACGAAGACCAGCACATCTGAGCCAGATGTATCGCGGAAGTGCTCGGCCATCGTCAGCGCCGAAAGCGCCACTCGCAGTCGAGCGCCCGGGGGCTCGTTCATCTGCCCGAATACTAGCACCGTGCGATCCAGTACGCTTATTTCCTTGCCGTCCTCTCCCTTGATCACAGCTTCTTTCATCTCGTTCCAGAGATCGTTCCCCTCACGGGTTCTCTCTCCGACACCAGCGAAGCAGGAATAACCACCGTGCTTCGTTGCGACATTGTTGATCAGTTCCTGGATGAGCACCGTCTTTCCAAGACCCGCTCCTCCGAAGAGACCCGTCTTGCCCCCCTTTGAGTAGGGGGTCAGCAGATCGACGACCTTGATGCCTGTCTCGAATACCTGCGTCGACGCTTCCAGATCCTCGAACCTGACAGGATCTGCATGAATCGGACGGTACTCAGTCACCTTCACAGGTGGCAACTTGTCGACAGGTTCTCCGAGCAGGTTGAACACACGACCCAGGACCTCCTCACCGACAGGCACCATGATGGGCGCTCCGGTATCGATGATGTCCATTTTCCGGACCACTCCATCGGTAGAAGCCATGGCAATGGCTCGTACCCTGTTGCCACCGAGGTGCTGCTGCACCTCGAGGATCAAATTGATGTCGCCCTCGGCGATCTTCAGGGCGTTGTAAATGGGAGGCAGGCGCCCTTCCGGGAATTCGGCGTCGATGGTGGCACCGATCACCTGTACGACCTTGCCTTTGACTGCAGTTTCGCTCACGGGTATCGCTCCAGTCTCTTATCCGACAGCAACTGCTCGCCGGAAAATCCAGTTTGAATCAGTTCAACACCTCGGCGCCACCGATCACTTCCAGGATCTCCTGTGTGATCGCAGCCTGACGCGTACGGTTGTAGAGCTGAGTGTATTTCGTGGCCATTTCTTCTGCGTTGTCAGTGGCATTCTTCATCGCCATCCTGCGAGCGATCTGCTCGCTGGCTGCAGCCTCCACCAACGCCTGGAAAAATTGCATCTTCAAGGAAAGCGGCAGAAGCCGCCCAAGGATCAGTTCCGGGCTGGGCTCGAGAATGAACTCTCCCACCGATCTGGAACTGTCTCCATCGGCCTGATCGACCGTGATCGGCAGCAGTTTCCTGAGCACCGGCTCCTGCTTTGCCGCATTGATGTAGTGCGTGAACACCACCGAAAGGGCGTCGACCTCGCCCTTCTCGAAACTCTCCATCACTGGCGAGATGACTTCCTCTGCCTCTTCAAAGGTCGGACGGTCATCAAAGTGAATGTACTGTTCGACTGATTCCATACCCAGGTACTTGAAGCGGCTGATGCCCTTCTTACCCAGGATGTAAACATCCGTCTGAACACCATCGGCATTTCGTTTCCGGATGTAATTCTCGGCCACCTTGAGAGTATTGGCGTTGTAACCGCCGCAGAGTCCTCGATTCGCAGTGACGATGAAGACAGCCTCGCGGCTCGGCGATTCGACCTGCCTCAGCAGCGGAAAGCCACCGGCAAGACCATCACCACAACTACCGAGGTCTCGCCGGATCTCGGCGAGTTTGTCCCCGTATGGTTGTGTCGCCTCGATCCGCCTCTGACAGACCACAGCCTTGGCGGTGGAGATCATCTCCATCGTCCGCGTGATCTTCTTGGTGTTATTCACCGATCGGATCTTGTTCTTCAACTCTCTCGAGGTAGCCACAGTTTATATCGCCTCGCTAGCCTTGCGGCAGATTGGCACTGAAATCCTTGTTGAAGTCAGAAACAACCGACTCCAGTTCTGCTTCCTGCTCTTCACTCATCTCTCCTGAGGTTGTGATCCCCTCGAGAATCTCGGGGAACTCGTCACGAACATGAGTGAGCAACTTGTCCTCGAATTCGGCGAGACTGCTGATCGGCAGGTTGTCCAGATGCCCTTTTGATCCGCACCAGATGATCACTACCTGTTCGGCGATGGGCATCGGCTTGTACTGGGGCTGCTTGAGAATCTCCACCATGCGGAAACCTCGGTCGAGTTGCGCCTGAGTTGCCTTGTCCAGATCGGTACCGAGCTGGGCAAACGCTTCCAGTTCCCTGAATGCGGAGAGGTCCAGGCGCAGCGATCCTGCGATCTTCTTCATCGCCTTGATCTGCGCATTTCCTCCGACTCGAGATACCGAAATCCCGACATTCACCGCAGGCCGTTGACCGGCGAAGAACAGGTTTGGCTCCAGGTAGATCTGACCATCGGTGATCGAGATCACATTGGTCGGGATGTAGGCTGATACCTCACCCTCTTGCGTCTCGATCACGGGCAGTGCCGTCATCGATCCGCCACCGAGGTCGTCGGACAGTTTCGCAGATCTCTCAAGCAATCGAGAGTGCAGGTAGAAGACATCTCCAGGGTATGCCTCACGCCCAGGAGGACGGCGAAGCAGCAGAGACAGTTGTCGGTATGCAGCAGCTTGCTTGGAAAGGTCATCGTATACGCAGAGAGTGTGCTGCCCCTTGTACATGAAGTACTCGGCCATCGCTGCACCCGAATATGGTGCGATGTACTGAACCGGAGCGGGGCAGGATGCCGGCGCGTTGACGACGATGGTGTAATCCATCGCCCCCTCACGCTCGAGCCTGTCCACCACTCCTGCGACGGTAGAACCCTTCTGCCCCACCGCCACGTAGACGCAGATCACATCACCACCACGCTGGTTGATGATGGTATCGATGGCGATGGCAGTCTTGCCGATTCCGCGGTCACCGATGATCAGCTCCCGCTGACCTCGACCGATGGGAATCGTCGAGTCGATCGCCTTGATACCGCTCTGTAGCGGCTCGTGTACCGACTTTCTGTCCGCGATCCCCGGTGCCGGGGATTCCACTGGACGGAAATGATCGGTCTTGATCGGGCCTTTCCCGTCGAGAGGATTACCCAGCGGGTCCACGACCCGTCCGAGCAACGCCTCGCCGCAGGGAACCTGCATGACGGTTCCGGTCCTCTTGACTTCATCCCCCTCCTTGAGGGTGGTGAACTCTCCGAGAATCACGGCTCCGATGGAATTTTCCTCCAGATTGAATGCGAGACCATTTGCACCGTTGGAAAAGGCCAGCATCTCTCCTGCCATGCAGTTCGAGATGCCGTAGATCCTGGCGATACCGTCTCCCACCTCGAGGATGGTTCCGACCTCATCTACTGCGAGGTCAGACTGGTAGTTTTCGATCTCCTTCTTGAGAACAGAGGAGATTTCGTCGGCATTAATTTTCATCGATCAGGTCTTTCCCGAATCGAGTTAGTGACATTACTTGACGGACCTTCCGCAATTGGGTGCGAAGGCTACCGTCGACAACCAAATCACCGATCTGGATCGTCAATCCAGCCAGGAGGCCAGCGTCGACTTTTTGGGTCGCGATAACCTCCTTGTTCAACTTCTTCGTCATCGCTTCAATCAATGCATCGCGAATATCCACGGGTAACTTTGCAGCAGATGTGATCTCCGCATTTACCCTTCCCGCTGCCTCATCGATCTGATCCCTGTACGCTTGTGCTATATCGTCAACCAGATCCTGGCGATTTCGATCGATCAGCACTCGAATCAGGTTCAGCACCGGATCGGCAACTTGTCCCTTGAGGGCCTTCTCGAGCACTTCTTTCTTGTCACTGCCTCGAATCTTCGGGCTCTCGAGGAACACCTTGAATTGCGCGTCTGACTCGATCACACCCGACAACGCCTCCAGTTGCTGACCGTACAGGTCAGCCTCGTCTCTTGCA
Organism: Bacillota bacterium; assembly: GCA_003973385.1. Lineage (GTDB taxonomy): Bacteria > Planctomycetota > UBA8108 > UBA1146 > UBA1146 > QNYK01. Next base: position 23,220 of record QNYK01000058.1, read on the forward strand.
GAGCCGACCTCGAGAAGCGCATGAGCATATGCCTGCGCTACCGGATGCCGCTGTTTGATTCCAACTCCCACCGGGCCCCCTAACCGATCTTCTCGTACTCGGAGATGGTCTCCCTGGCAATTCGATCGTGATCGTCGCTGGTCACCGAATGCCCGATCAGTTTCTCGGAAATCGAGATCGAAATATCGACAGCACGATGATGGATCTCATCGACTGCCTTTTCCTTGGCCTGATCGATCTCCGCCAGAGCCTTGGTCTTGATCGCTTCCGCCTGCGTCCGCGCATCGGAGACGACCTGATCTCGTACGACTTCAGCATCCCGCTTGCCCTCAGCAACGATGGCACTCGCTTCTTTACGCGCCTCGGCGAGTACCTTTTCTTGCTCCACCTGGAACGCCTGCTGCTCCTGACGCATTCGGTCGGCTGCCCCAAGAGACTCGCGGATCTTACTTTCCCGCTCATCGAGTGCAGTGACGATCGGACCCCATGCCTTTTTCTTCAGAATCAGGAACGCGAGAAGGAACACCACCACCGTATAGATGAAGATCTCGGTCTCCTGAGTGAGCAATCCCCTGCCAGATCCAGCAGCTTCGTCAGCCGCCAACAACTGACCTGATGGCATCAGCACGGTAGAGGAGGTCAGGACAAGCAATGCGATTGCCAGTCTTGAAATGCTGAACATCCTAGCCACTGGTCGCCATTCCACTGATGGTGTTGTAGATCAGGAAGCAGATCACCACGACGAACAAGGCGACTCCCTCGACAAGCGCAGCGGTCAAAAGCATCGTTCCTCGAACATCGCCAGCAGCTTCCGGTTGACGAGCAATCGCCTCGCAAGCCGAACCGCCGATACCGCCGATTCCGATTCCTGCCCCGACTGCAGCCAATCCTGCGCCGATCCCGGCTCCCATGATGCCGTTGGATACAAAACTGCTATCAACAGCCGCCAACGTCAGGAGTTCCATGAGCATTTCCATTGCATTTCCTTTCAAATGCCCGCTTTCAAGCGGGTCTCCGTTTCCACGCCCCTGCAGGGCCTAGTGTTCTGGATGTATCGCTAACGACAGGAAAACCGTCGTCAAAAACGCAAAAATGTAAGCCTGGATGACGGCCACCAGCAATTCCAGGAACATCAGCAGTACACAGCTGACGACTGAGATCACGGTGATGGTCGTACCCAGGATAAGACTCTCGGCAGACAGGATCCCGGTGAAGCCCAGAATCACGGCGAGCATCATGTGACCGCCTACCATGTTGGCGAATAGTCGGATGGCCAACGCACACGGCTTGATGATCTGACCGAGAATTTCGATCGGAATCATCATCCACCACAACCACCAGGGTCCCACCAGTAAACTGGACTTGATGTACTTGATCAGGCCATTCCGCTTGATCCCTACAGAGTGGTAGGTGACCAGCGCGATCACGGCCAGACCCGCAGTAACATTGACATTACCAGTGGCCGTTGCTGCACCGGGGATCAGCCCCAACAGGTTGCAAAACAGAACAAAGAAGAAGAAGGTCCAGATCAGCGGGATGAACTTGCGAGTGTCCTTACCAAGAAACGGCTCGACCATCTCGTCCCGGATGTAGATCAGCACGACTTCAAAAAACCCGGCAAATCGACCGCTGGGAACGCCGCCAGCCATTCTCCCCGCCACCATCGGAAACACGATCACGCACAGAGAAGCAGCAAGCAGCAGGTACAGGACATGTTTGGTGATCAGCAGATTTTCGGTGAGCCAGGCCAGATCGCTATTGAGAACATGCGAGAGAGGATCACTGCTAGCGAGAGTCACCAGGAACCCGGTCATCTACCTGCCTCTTTCTGCGCTTCTTCGGAGTTCCCCTTGGCCAGGGACTCGTTGATCGTCGAATCCGATGGCTGTACCGGCTGTACAACCCTTGCCAGTTGTCCCGTCTTCAGTGCCTGACTCAGTGTGAATACTTCCACAGCCAGCACGAACATGTACAGGACCGTCGTGGTCAACAACGCTCTCCGACTCCACTCGGCTCCAGCAAGGCCATGGACAAGGCCCATGCTCGCGAATAGCACCAGCGCTCTTTGCAACACACCCATCAGTAAATGAACCGTCATCTTCTGGGGATCGCACGTCAAGATCGTTCGCATGCTTCGAAACCCGAGGACACCCAGTCCTACAGACCAGAGGACTCCCCAGGCCAGGCACAGTAGCCCATCCTGGCCCCACTGCTCACGAACAAAGAACATTGCGATGCCACCGGCAATCAGAACCACGCCACAACTTCGAGAAAAAAACGTCTGAAAAAGGCTCATTCGATCGCCTCTTCTGAATCGTCCTTATCCGATGCGGACGGCTCACTTGACTCCGACCTGTTTTCCGAGGGCCGATGATCCGTGCCTTCACGCAACATGATCTTCACCATCGCAACAAGTCCCAGCCCAACCCCACCCAGTGTTCCCCAGGGTGAGATTCCGATCTGGTCATCTAGCCACGCCCCGCCCATGGCGAGCACGGCGAACATGATGACAACCTGGAACCCCAGAGTCGAAAAACGGACATAAGCCGCTCTTTTCGCCGGGTCTTCTTCGGGTTCAGAATCCGAGCTGCTTCTCATCACACCACTCCCGATCGGCTCCTTGGGGATGATCTGGAATCCAGTGATCGACCTCGCAGCAAGTGCGGAATGTAGCAACGCCCCAGAATCAGGTCAAGGAAATCGGGCAAGGTCGAAACGGCAGAAACGGGCTCCAGGAGGCTATCAGAAGCGTTTTCCACCATCGATGTCAGCGTTCTTCACCGAGTGCATCCAGGACCTGTCGCGGTCGCACTGCTGCTGGCACCAGACGAAGGGCACGGCGTGCAATCTTGACCGCCTCTTGCTCCTCTCCCAGCTTCCATAACGCCCAGGAAAGATCGGGATAAATATCCTCCAGTGGAGGCTTTTGTGCTGCTAACCGTGCCTTCAGTTCCCTCTTCGCCTTGCCCCACGCTTCGATGTGCATGTAGGCCCGGCCGAGAATGGCGTGCCCTTCATCGCCATAGGGATAGATGAAGGGAAGGTCCCATGCAGCATCCACCACGCCTTCCCAGTCACTTACTTTCTCGAGCCTTTGTGCCAGGGCGAGTCGTGTCGGGGCATCGTCTCGATCATTCTTGACCTGGGACTTGAGTGAAACCAACGCCTCCTCCTCGAATCCAAGATCCTCCTGGATCGTCGCCAGTTCGAGCCAGGGACTCCGACCCCCGACTGGCGATTCTGTCGATCCTGAAGAGATGCTCGTGGCTGCCAGGTAATGCTCCATCGCCTCCTGGCTATCGCCGCGCTGCCGCAGTTGCTGCGCCAGCAAGATATGACACCGATAAATCCAGATGGATCCTCCAGCGATCGCTTTCCTGAGCGAATCGATGGCGCTATCGATCTTGCCATCCTTCAACTGGATCCAGCTCTTCAGAGCCAACAGGTCCGCATGCTGATCATCGATCCTGCTCGCCTTCCCCATCGAAAGATCTGCATCCGCCTGACGACCGGCACCGAAGTATGCAGCTGCCAGCCAGGCCCAGGCGCCTGCGTCATCCTCTTTCTGCTCGGCTAATTCTCTCAGATGATCGATATGGCGCGCCTGAAAACTGGGGCCGACACCACTGGCCTTGACCCACTCCTCGAGCCAACTGGTCATGTCAGAATTGAACGCAGCGGTGGATTGACCCATCACCTGCTCGATCACCTGAGGCGTTGTTTTCCCTGTGGAATAGGCGACCAGCATCTGCCGGATCGCCCCGAGGCCGTGCTTTTCGGCGATCATCTCGCAGATCAGCCCACTTTGCACATATCCGACCATGATCTCCCCGCGCCAGCTCGGATTCATGAACGCACCCTGAAGATCATCGATTCCTCGCAATGCTCCGCCGTGAAACTCTGACGACATCAACAGTGGTTCATAGCGTCTCCATCTTGATTGAGTGCGACCCTCTTCAAGAACCGAGATCCCTTCGCCAAACCAGCGGGGGATGCGATGTAACGCCTTCTGAAGTGTCGCCACATGAGCAAACTCATGGACAGCAACTGCACCCCAGTTTCCAGGAATCGCATGTGGAGTGGTCAGTGTCACCAGCCGCCCGAAGCAAACACCGCTGGCAGCGAGACCAGGCAAGCCGATGGAACGAGCTGAAAAGTATGCATGATCCGAGAAATCCTCGACCGTCAGTGGCCTGACGATGGCTGTCTCGTAATCTCTATCCAGCATTGCGCGTGTTTCGAGCAAGAGCGGCAACATGTAAGGCATCAACCATGGTTCTTCGTCGAGTGGCATCCGGATGACAAGGCCATCCTCTTCCCTGGTCGCAAACTTCTCATCGATGTGCGACATCAGAGTTCGCGTGTTCTTCACCCAGACGTTGAACTTGTCTCGAAGCCACGCATCCTGAAGCGCAGCTCTTCCCTCTTCCTCGAGTCCGCTACGAAGTGCATTGATGGCGAAGATTGCGTAACCCTTTGGTAATCCAGGATCCAGTTCCATCGCCTTCCGTGCATGATCTGCGGATTCTCTGTAGAAAAATCGATCGACCAGCCTCTCGGCAAGAGTCACATGAAAAACTGCAGCGGCCGGGTGCCCCTCTTCCACGCTGTCCTTGAGTTGCTCGAACTCCTCGATCCGGGCAGTCGACCACATCACCGATGCGAGCAACCCCTGTGCCACCTGGTGGCCAGGATCGACCTCGAGGACCTCGCGATAACGGGACTCCGCCTGTTGCCAGTTTTCCGCTGCAAACGCGATATCCCCCTGCAACACGAGCAACTCCGGGTATTGCTTCGAGACTGCGCGAGCCCGATCGATCAGCTCTGCCACCTCCTTACCTCGGTCTCCAGGGAATCTAAAATCGGACCATGTCGAACGAGCCAGACCGACCAGCGCCTCGACACTTCGGGGATTGGTCTCGATGGCATCGCGGAAGTGGCTACGGGAATCGGGGTAGTTGTACTTGCTGTGGAGTGCCTTGCCGCTGGCGACATGAGCCGCCACCGATGTCTTGTTGATATCCAGAGCGCTGTCGTACATCACTTCGTATGCGTCACGAAATTTATTGAGGCCCTCACATGCTTTGCCGAACCAGACGAATTGCTCAGGCATCAGCCTTTGTGCATCTTCGAGTGACATCGCCTTGTATATATCGATGGCGATGCGAAGTCGTTTTTCACCTTCCGATCGCTTTCCCTGGTCAATCTTCACCAATCCGAGCATGCAATTCGCTTTGATGTGCTCCGACGAAACTGCCAAGGCCTTCTTCAGATGACGTTCTGCCGCATCGTCATTTCCACGATCTCGTTCCAGCTCCGCCGCCACGGCCAGCAGATCAGGATCATCCTCCTTGAAGCGAGGATGAGTCAGTACCGACTTCATGGCCTGATCAGGCTTACCCGTCTCGCGAAATAGACGAGCTTCGAGTAACGGGAACACTCCCGCTTCTTCATCCACCCAGTCGGTCGCTTCCTGATACTGCCCCGTTTCTATCAGGTGCCTGAGTTCTTCTCGTTCATCGATATCCGATGAGACAGCTGGCGAGCTTCCGGTCAGTAATACGACGAGCGTGATGGTGGATCGAAACAGCATCAGATTTTCTACTCCTGGTCACGGGGTTGCCTGGCTCCAGATCGAAGCATCCTACACCAGGTGCCCCTCAAGGGCAGTATCACGCCTCTAACCCCTGCTCCCTGGCTCCCTGGCTGCACTGATTTGTCGTTATCCGCCTCACCATCCTAGACTCATATGACGGCATCAGCCGTTCCGGGAGTGACTAGCAGGAGGGAGCCCGTCGTGGCCGTGAAGTTCACAGAAAAAGCCGAAAAGGTGCTGCAGATCGCCCGAAGCGAGGCGAGACGGCTCGGTCATGGCTATGTCGGAACAGAGCACATCCTGTGGGCGCTGCTCCACCAACCCGATTCAGTGGCCGTGCAGGCCATCCTGAGATGCGACAGAACCGTGGAAGAATTGCTCGCTGCGCTCCGGGAAAGCCTGGGGAGGATTCCTAGCAGTTCCAGCGGCCTCTCATCGGAGACCACATACACACCGCATGCAAAGCGATGCCTCGAACTCGCCAGAGAGCAAGCGGTACTTCTTGACCAGTACTACATCGGTACCGAACACCTGTTGATCGGACTGGGTCGAGAAGAAGAGGGGGAAGCCTCCCGAATATTGGCCGAGAGAGATCTCGGAAAAGACAGACTTCAAAATGTCATCCAGAGAATGCTGGGAGGTGATGTGGATCAAGCCCAAGGAAGCGCCGTCAAGAGAAGCGGTGTCGCGACTCCAACACTAGATTCAAACGGCGTGGATTTGACCGCCATGGCAGCACAGAACAGGCTCGATCCAGTCATTGGTCGTCACAAGGAAATCGAACGTATCATCCAGATTCTTTCAAGGAAGACAAAGAACAATCCGGTCGTCATTGGTGAACCCGGCGTCGGAAAAACTGCCATCGTTGAGGGACTCGCCCAACGCATCGCGGACAACTCGATTCCGGATGTACTGGCTCGCAAAAGAGTTGTTTCCCTCGACCTTGCCTCGCTTCTTGCGGGGACCAAGTACCGTGGTGAATTCGAGAAACGCATCAAGGCGATCATCAAAGAGATTTCAGAATCAGGAAATGTCATCCTGTTCGTTGACGAACTGCACACGATCATGGGAGCAGGAGCATCGGAGTCCAGCCTCGATGCCTCGAACATCCTCAAGCCAGCGCTGTCGCGTGGCGAGATCCAGTGCATCGGAGCCACTACCCTCGACGAGTACCGCAAACACATTGAGAAAGATGGCGCCATGGAGCGCCGTTTCCAGCCGATCATCGTCGACCCCCCGAATCGAATGGATGCACTGGAGATTCTCACCGGGCTCCGCGACACCTTTGAAGCCCACCACCGGGTCCAGATCACGGATTGCGCTCTGGAGGCATCCGTGGATCTGTCGATTCGTTACATCTCGAACCGCTTTCTTCCCGACAAGGCCATCGATGTCCTCGATGAAGCCTGTTCCTGCGAGCGACTGCGCCGGACCACCCGTCCGCCCGATGTGACAGAGGTCGAGGCGCAGATCGATCAGCTGCAACGCGAAAAGAACGAGGCCGTCTTCTCGCAAGATTTCGAACTTGCTGCAGAAATCCGTGATCACCTCGAAAACCGAAAGAACTTCAAGGAGCAGATGATCCAGGACTGGAAAGCCAGCACCAAGGAAGTCGACGGAAAAGTGGATGCAGCAAATATCTCACACACCGTCGCCGAGATGACCGGAGTTCCGATTCAGAACCTCCAGGAGGAAGAAGCCACAAGGCTCAAGAAGATGGAAGAAACCATCCACCTCGATGTGGTGAGTCAGGATCATGCGATCAACTCCATCAGTCGCGCAACTCGCAGGGCCAGAGCCGGACTTCGTGATCCACAGCGCCCGATGGGTTCCTTCGTCTTCGTTGGCCCCACCGGTGTCGGTAAAACTCTTGTCGCGAAGTCGCTCGCCAAGTTCCTGTTCGGAACCGAGGACGCCCTGCTTTGCATCGACATGTCTGAATACTCGGAGAAGCACTCCGTATCGCGCCTGATCGGCTCCCCTCCTGGCTATGTGGGATACGATGAAGGTGGTCTGTTGACCGAGAAAGTGCGCCGGAAACCATACATGGTGGTACTCTTCGACGAGATCGAAAAAGCTCACACCGACATCTCGAACACACTTCTTCAGGTACTCGAGGAAGGCCGTCTCACGGACGCCTTTGGCCGCAAGGTCGACTTCAGAAACACCATCGTCGTGTTCACCTCGAATCTTGGTGTGAGAGAAGCAGAGAGTCGTTCTTCTCTCGGTTTCGGGGATGCTCAGGAGGACAAGGATGCTTCCAATCAGGCGGTGATGGAAGCGGTGAAAGATTTCTTCCGCCCCGAATTCCTCAACCGCGTCGATGAAGTTGTTTTCTTCAACGAGTTCACCGAACAGGACCTCGTGAAGATCCTCGATCTCGAGGTTGCCAAGCTGGAAAACCGCATCGCCGGTCTCTCCCTGGTCATCAACATCGATGAGGCTGCGAAGATCCGAATGGTCAGAGAAGGATCGGCCCCCGGATCCGGCGCTCGAGGTCTACGTCGTGTGCTCGAAGATCATCTCCAGGATCGAATCGCCGATCTGATCCTGGACGGGAAGCTCATCGGTGGCGGCCTCGTCAAGGTGACCATCAACGAAGAAGACCAGATCTCCGTACTGGTCGAACAGAAAAATGTCGTCAACTGAGATCGAACTGCTGATTTGAGGCAGAGCCCGCCTGGCCCGTGGGTCCTCCAGCCAGGAGGACCCCGGGCTGTTTTTGCTAGGATTCAGCGGGTTCGATGGAGGTAGAGGTAGCGATGGAACTTCAAGATTGCCCCCACTGCGGATCCCCGGTCGAATCCAGCAGCATCTGCTGCAAGGCTTGCGGAAGCGATGTCGAGACCGGCTGGGGAGATCCTGCCGATATTGATTACCAGTCGATCGCACTGCCCGAGGAAGACTCGAACCCAGTTCAGCCATTGGAAGTTGCACGGAATCGCCGCAGAAGAACCGGGTTGGCGCTTCTCGGCGGATTAGCGGTGGGCGGGCTGGTGGCGGCCAATTTTCTGCCTACGGAGGCGCTCTTGATATGGCTCGTCATCGGCTTGTACTTGCGCATGGTTCAACAGGAAGGGTGAACCACTTCCTGTGCAGTGCCGTCACTCATTCAATCGCTGCTGTTCGATTTTTCCAGGGTTCCTCGCCACGCCACCGTCGCGATTCCGAGCACCACCAACGGCCCCCCGGTCCAGAAGGCTGCCGGTGGCGTCTCCCCCAGCCCCGGGTAGAGCCAGACCAGTAACGGCGCCACCGCCACCTCGCCCAGAAAAGCAGTCGATACCACGGACGCGGGAAAATGCCGCAGCGCGGCGTTGAGCGGAGTGTGTCCCAGCAGGGTCGGAAACAGCGCCAGACAACCAGCGAGCAGCCATTCCTGACCATCTTCGGGCCAGACCACCCCTACACCATCGGAGAGCGCCCCCCGCCCGATCAGGTACACCGCCAGCAGCAGCGCTGCCACCGAGTAGGATCTGCTGGTGTAGACCGACACGGGAAGTTCCCGGATGGCAGTGCGGCCGGCAAAGATGTAGCCGACGAACGAGAAGGAACCGATCAATGCGAGCAACACTCCGAGGGTCGGGTTCCGGGTTGGATCTCCCGCCCCCACCCCCAGTTGCCCTTCTCCCGCGGCTGCCGCGAAGATGCCGGTACCGACCAGGGTGACCAGCACTCCCGCCAGCCGTATTCCATCTGCTCGCGCCTGCTTTCGTATCACCTCGATGGCATAGACCACCGCCGGATGAACGTAGACCAGCACCACCGATGTCGCCACGGAGAGGTGGTGAAGCGAAGCCATCCACGATCCAAAATGGATCGCCAGACACGCTCCCGAGATCCAGATGGCACGCCCGCTTCGAGCAAGTGGATGGTCACCCCGACCTCGCCATGCCAACCACCAGAGCACCACGGAAGCCAGCGCAAGACGACGAAACGCCAGTTGCAGTTCGTCACTGTCCGAGAGTCGAATCCACAGTGTAGATGTGGAGACGCCGAGGATTCCCATGACCAGCAGCCACCAGATGCGTGGCCCGTGTCCCTTCGGCTGCGCCTCATCGAGGATCAACGAAAACCGGAATCTTGCCAGCATCCATCGAGTCGGCGTGAACCATCTGCATCGGAGCGCAGTTCAGCGGGTAGTAACGCATCCGGGAAGTCCTGCCAGCACACGGGACGGATGAAGCGCGCGATGGCCCCGGAGCCCACCGATGTCCACCGGGAATCGGTGGTCGCCGGCCATGGACCTCCGTGGTGCATCGCCTCCCCGACCTCGCCCCCTGTTGGCATCCCGGTGAAGAGCATCCGGCCGGCGCAATCCTCCAGCAAATCGAGCAACCCTGGCAGCTGTTGCAGTTCATCCGCTGTTGCCTGGACGGTGGCGGTCAACTGTCCCTCGAGGCATCCGGCTACTTCGACCATCTCATCGGTATTCGAGCACTCCACCAGCAAGGTACTGGGGCCGAAGACCTCGGCTTGCAGCTCCGGATCAGCGATGAATCGGCTTCCTGCCACGGAAAAGAGCGCTGCTCTCGCGTCGCAGAATCCTTCGGTGACAGGGCCACGCCTGACGAGTTGCACGCCGTCACGAGACTCCAGTTTCTCCAGCATCTTTGCATAGCCACCGTGTATCCCCTGGTTCAGCATCGTCCCTGCCGGATCTGAACACAGAGCTTCGGAGAGAAGCCCCCGGAACTCGGCGCTGTTCGCATCCGATACGGTGACAACAAGGCCTGGACAGGTGCAGAACTGTCCGACTCCCAGTCTCACGCTGGCAGCGATGGCAGTGGCGATCTGATCGCATCGTTTTGCCATCGCATCCGGAAGCACGAAGACCGGATTCAAACTTCCCATCTCTGCGAAGACCGGCACCGGAACCTCACGCTCGGTGGCCATCTTCCACAGCGACATCCCGCCCGATCTTGATCCTGTGAAGGCGACGGCGGCAATCCCCGGATGCATGACAAGTTGCTGGCCCACGGAATGGGACTCGCCCTGAAGCAGGCTGAACATTCCGTCAGGAAGCCCCGAATCTCTGACCGCCTCCTGCAGGGCCCGGCCGATCAGTTCACACACTCCCGGATGCGCAGGGTGCCCCTTCGCAATCACCGGGCAGCCTGCAGCCCAGGCGCTGGCGGTATCCCCACCGGCGATACCGAAGGCGAGAGGGAAGTTGCTGGCACCAAAAACCGCGACAGGCCCGAGCGCCCGCATACGGCGGCGCAGATCTGGACGGGGCACGGGAGCACGATCGGGAAGGGCAGTCTCGATGATGGGCTCTCGGAAGATGCCATCGCGCAATACCGATGCGAAGAGTCGCATCTGGTTACAGGTGCGTCCCCTTTCCGCCTCGAAACGCCCCTCGGGAAGTCCTGTCTCCTTCACACCGCGTTCAGTGATGGCAGCACCGATCTCATCGATCCTGGCCGCCGCAGCTTCCAGCAGACGAGCACGATCATCGGCCTCCCCCGCTGCTCTCGATTGATGGACCTTTTGCGCTGCATCGACCGCAAGATCGATGTCTGCCGAGGTCGCCTCTGCGAAGTGAGGATCCAGCCAGTCACCACTATCAGGATTTTGTCCGAAAAGCGTTCCCTCGCCAGAGACCGATTCTCCTGCGATGAGATGCCCGCCCTCGATGCTCATCGGCTCGACGCTCATCTGTTCTCCTTCACATCTTGTAGCGGATTCGAGGCCAGCGATGTGCGGATCACTTCCAGCACCCCCTCACGAAGTGCGCCGACCGCGGGGAAGCGGGGAGAGCGAACCCTCTCGTTTCCTTTCCCCACTTCTTGCTGGACAAGTTTGATCAGTTGCACGAACTCGGGCACACAGTCGAGCCTCAACAAGGGCAAGAACCAGCGATACAACTGGTCCGCTTCACGAGCTGCAGCCGGATCGTCCTTCCCCCTCAGTGCCTTATCGAACAGCACCACCGACTCCATCGGCAAGGCGTTGACGAGACCTGCAACCCAGCCCACAGCACCCTGACGAACCGCCTCGACGACCATGTCATCGAGTCCAGCAAACAGCGCAAGTCGATCTCCAACCAGCGAATGCAACGCTGTGATCCTTCTCGAATCCCCGCTGGAATCCTTCACCGCCATCAAGTTCGGAGCCTTTTCTGCGAGATCCGCGATCCAGCCCGGCGGAAAATCTACGCCGTATGCAATCGGATTGTTGTAGAGCATGCAGGGAAGATCGGTGGCCGAGATCACCGCCTCGACATGAGCAGCCACCTCGAAGAAGGGCCCCTTGTGGAGGTAGGGTGGCAACACCATCAGTCCGCGCGCACCCATCACCTTCGCGGTGGCAGCGAGTTTGCCTGCTTCCCGTGTCGATGCAGCGGCGATTCCTGGCACCACCGGCACCCTTTCATCCACCGCTCGAACCACGGTATCGAAGATTCTTTGCTTCTCCTCGAAGGAGAGGGTCGCTCCCTCACCGAGGGATCCGCAGGGGACGATCCCGCTGACTCCTTGATCGACCATCCATCGGCAATGTTCCGAAAGAAAAGCAAAGTCAACCTGGCCCAGATCATCAAAGGGAGTCGTGATCGCGGGCATCACCCCTGCCCAGGTCATCGGAACTGACACATCGGAATTCATCACAGCCTCCAGCAGAAGAGTAGGAATCGCCCCGGATCGTGACCCATCCAATGCCCCCGGGGAAGCCACCATCTGGTGAACCAGCGATCGCTCAGACCGTTCGAGATCGACGAACCACGAGAAAAAACAGGACCGGCGCACCCAGCGCAGCAGTGACGACCCCGACAGGAATCTCCCGCTGCTCCCAGAGTATCCGACCGATCGAATCGCAAAGCGGCAGGAAGACCATGCCTAGCAAGATCGAGGCTGGAAGCAGGATTCTCGGCGCCGACCCCACCAACCTTCTCACGATGTGCGGACAGATCAATCCGACAAATGCGATGGGACCACAGGTGGCCACACAAGCCGCAACCCCGAGAGATGCCAGTCCCAGCCCCAGTGTCCGGACCCTGGTCACCTCGACACCGCGTGTCCTCGCCCGCTCGATACCGGATACAAGCACCTCGAGAGGCCTGATCAACCACAGCATGCCGGCCAGCGAGATGACAACAAATGGAGTCAGCATCGAGATGCGATCGGGGCCGATGATGGTCAAACTACCGAGGGACCAGCGCAGCGCGCTGAGCGAAGTGACCTGGTCGATGCCAAGGCGAAGCCCCGATGCGATCGCTCCTGTCGCCAGCGTCAGTGCGATTCCCGCCAGCAACACATCCTCGGTACGAGCACTGTCGCGTGCAGCCACGGAGGCGATGACCAGCGTCACTACCAGTGCACCGATGAATGCCGCAGCCGGGAGGATGGGCAGTCCCATCAGAGAACTTCCACTCCCCAGTACCAGTGCCGCCAGTACACCCAGTGTCGCGCCGGCAGTGGTTCCGATGGTACTGGGCGTTGCCAGTGGATTGCGCAGCAGGATCTGCACCACCGCGCCGGCAGCCGAGAGCACCGCTCCGACCATCGCGCCGGCCAGCGCGCGCGGCCAGCGTAATTCCCTCAGTATCCACTGCCCGCCCTCTTCGGGCAGAGATGGACCTATCCAGGCGGTCGCCACGGCACAGGTGATCGCCATCAGGAGCCAGGGCAGCCAGCGAATCAGTGCCATCATTCGATCTGCTCCTCGCCAGGGATCCAGTACTCTCGATCACCCGCGACGGCGCGATCAAAGGTCATCCCGTGGATCTGTTCCAGCCCCTCACCGAGGTCGTCATCGCCGAGATGACCTTGCCAGGCAATCTTCCCCTGTCGCAGACCGACCACCCGCGTCTTTGCGGCATCGATGTGTCCGAGAAGATGGACATCGTGGAGTACCACAATCACGGTGTTGCCCTGTTCCAGCCTCCTCGACAGGAATCGCAGAGTCCTGGCTCTCCACACCGGGTCCAGATGGTTGGCAGGCTCATCGAGGAGCCAACACCTCGATTCCTGGGCGAGCATCGAAGCCAGTTCCACTCGCTGGCGTTCACCACCGGAGAGTTCGTTGAGCCACCTTGCGGCGAGGGAAGCGGCGCCCGCTTCCTCAAGGGCCAGTTGTGCTTGAGCGAGACAGGCGTGACGCGATTCGTTGAACCGGAAGCGTGACGAGGCGACCACATCTTCGACCCTCAATCGATCTGCGATCATTCCATCCTGTGGCAACCATGCCATCGAGGCCGCTCGTTGCCTCGCTGTCATCGAAATCAGTGGCAGACCATCGACAGTGACGCTGCCTGAATCGAGCGGCACCAGTCCCAGCATCGCCTTCAGCAGGGTGCTCTTTCCCGAACCGTTGGGGCCGATCACAGCGACCATCTGACCCTCGCTCACCTGCAGCGACATCTGGTCGAGGATCGGGGTCCCCCCTGCAAGAACCGTCGCATTCTCCAGTGCCATCAGCGCTACCACCTGGCACCTCCAGCGAAGAGCCGTTGCACTTCTGATCCGATAGAATCGACCAGATCGAGCAGTTCCGGACCTTCATCGAGAATCCGAGACCCGATCACCTCGCCCACTGCACCGGAAGCCACTGCGCTGAGCCCATCGAGGTGCTTGTAACGCTCGAGCACCGGCCGCAGATCTCCCGGCCGAGAACCCGTACTCAGGTGAAGGATGATGTCTGGATCGATGGCGAGCAGCCGCTCGAAAGAAATTTGTGGTGTACCGGCCATCGGATTCTCGATGGCATTGCGAAAACCCGCAGCCTTCAGCACGGCGCCATGCATCGAATTCGGCTTGATGACCCACGGCCCCCCGGATGCCTCCAGATCTGCGCCGATCACGAGCAGCACCCGCGGCGCATCTGCCGCGACCTGGGCAACCGCAAGTTGTTCGAAGCGAGTTGCCAGTTGCATGGCTGCGGACTCTCGACCGACCAACCTACCGATGATGCGGATGCTATCGGCGACCTGATCAGCAGAAGCCCACGACAATTCGACAGGATCTCCGACTCGCCTCAGTTCATCGATGGGCACTCCTGCCGCCCTTCTCACGAGCAAAGTCCGAGATCCACTGCGCAGGATTCGTTCGAGGTCCGGAGCCAGCGCCGTTCCCGCTCTCGAAACGCCCTCGAGTTCGGGGCAGAAGTCACTGACCAGCGCAATTGATCGCTCTGCACCGATGGCCAGCAAGGTTCCGGTGATGCAAGGAGCCAGCGACACCACCGGTCCCTCGCGATCAGTGATGATCGCTCCGGCATCCCCTTCCTGAATTGCATCGGGTGCGACAAGCCCGGCGATGCAGATCGCCAGAAGCGCCAGCGCCATGAGGATGAAGATGGAACCACGGTCCAAGGTCTTGCTCCGAACTGGGGTGATTCGGGAAAAGATAACCGATCTTGCGGCTCCGGCATCAATCGGTCGCCTGGAGATCCTTCCGGGGAGCGGGAGTTGTGGTCCAGGGGGGACGCACTGAATCTCGCGGATGGGCGCCTTTCTGCTCCAGGATCGACATACAGACCCTCCCCTGGCATGGTCCCATCCCGACCCGGAACAGCATCCTCGCCTCACGCAACGAGCCGGACCGAAGCGCCGTCGCAGCGCAGACATCTTCACAGCGGCACAGCACCACATCGCCCCGGATCGACTCCAGAAGCTCAGGACGAATCGGGTGAGCTCTCTCCAGTGCGAGTCCCCAGTAGGCATTCTTTCTCACCCTCGCCAGAAGGTGCGCCCGTGGAATCCCACCCGCGACACTGATCCCTGCCACCATTCCACCGTCGACTGCCCCTTCACAGCCGACGATGCCGGTCGGCTCACCGGCGCAGTAGACCCCTTCCACCGATGTCGCCTGGTGCAAGTTGACGAGCACATTTCCATTCCCATCGAGGGGACAACCCAACCCCTGTGCCAGCCGCGTCTCCGGAAGCAAGCCGAAACCGACCGCCAGCCCATCGACCTCCTCGACCCGAACTCCCTGCTCGGTTCGAAGATGCACTCGCTTCACCTGGCCATCCCCCTCTGCCTTGATGGGCCAGCTCGAGGATAGTTTCTCGACGTCACGCAACGATTTCCACATCTCGAATGCCTGACCGAGACGCGTACGAGAAGTGATGAGTGGCAACAGAAGCGATAACCGATCAAAGATGGATGCCTGCTCCACCAGAAGTACTGACGCCCCCTGTTCATGCGCCAATCGAGCCACTGCCAGCAGTAATGGCCCGGACCCCGCCACGATCAGTCGCTTCCCCTTCACATCGAACCCACCCTTGATCAGCGATTGCAGGGCACCGGCTCCGACGACTCCGGGCAAGGTCCAGCCCGAAAATGGCAAGAATCTCTCCCGAGCACCGGTCGCGATGACGATCTTCTGGCAGCGAATATCGACCCGCTCCCCGGTGGTCACGGAGGCTGCCGTGAGCCGCCCCGGCTCGCCATCGACGACACAATATCCCTGTAATCGCCCGACCCCGACGCGACGGGCCCGATCGATCCATTGCCTCGCAGCTTGCGGGACCGTCTCTCGATGCGCCCAGATCCTGCCGCCGGCTGCCGGAGACTCGTCCACCATCAACACATCACAGCCGTGTTCTGCTGCGGTGCAAGCAGCAGCGAGACCCGCAGGTCCTGCACCGATGACGACCACTTCTGCACTCTGTTCCCGTGGTGGGAGAATCTTCACTGCATCGAGAGGACCAGGCTTCAGGTCTGTTTCGGTCTCGATCTTCATCCCATCTCTGACCGAAACGAGGCAGGTCCGGACTCCGCGGTGACCATCGACCGTGGCACGGCACTCATGGCAACTGCCCATGGCACATAGCACACCCCTGGGCTGACCCGTCGGAGATTGTCTCAGTGAGACATATCCCGCTTCCAGTAACGCTGCTGTGAGTTGGCTTCCATCGACGGCGTCGATGGAAATACCATCGATCGAGATACCGACCCGCTGCTTGTCTCTCATCGATGGACACCGGCCATCAGCAGTTCGATTCTCTCGGCAGCTCTGCCGGCGTCGACGATCGCTCCTGCGTTCGATGCGAGTGCCGCAACCTCCAGCAAGTGTGCGAGATCACGCTGAAGATCCATCCGATTCAGCAGCATCGGTTGAGATTGGTGGCCATTGAGCCACGCCGTGAAAGCAAGTCCTGCCTTGTAGAGGTGTGTGGGAGCCTCGAACACCTTCTGGCCGTACAACTCACAAGGCTGCATCCAGCGGCGATAGCCGTCCAGATCTCCTGCTGCAAGATGTCGAAGGGCACGGCCTGCAGGCACCGCAACACCATCGAAGACACCGAGCAGGGCGTGGCTGAAATCTCCGTCAGAGATCTGACGCTCTCCGAGTGGAACCGTTCCCGTCGGTGCCTGCCCATCACCCTCGATGAGGCCGCTGAAATGGAAATCGTCGCCGGAGAGGACAATTTGACCCCGATCCCTGCAGCCTCGTCTCACATCCAGTTCCAGTTCGTGATCGAGCATCGACATCTTGACCCCGCGCACCTTGTCCGGATCGATCTCCAGGATCCTCTGCAGTGATCCTCCGGGAAAATAGCCCTCCAGTTCAGCCAGGAACATCGGACCGAGCCAGTGGACAATCAGTGGCCCGTCACTCTGACTGATGATGGAACGATAGGTCGAGATGTACTGCTCCTCGTCACACCCCCAGTGGCACAGCCACGGCATCGGCAAGATGATCGCGATGCCTCCTGCTTGCTGGATGATGCCGACCTGTTCGACCACCGCGTCGATCAAGGTCGTCATGTCGGAAACCTCATCGCACTGATCCGCACCGGCTCCTGCGATGAAGCCCGTCTCCAGCTGTAGAGATCCGCACTCCTCGATGAGACGCCGTGCCGCTGGCCAACCCAGTTCGAATCGCTGGGCGGTGTCCATCGCCTCGGCGATGCCGAAACCGTGGCTCGCCAGATGCTGACGAAATGCCATCGTCTGCTTCCAGTCGACATGTTCACTGGCATCAGATGATGTCGAACACTCTCGGTACGACTCCTTCAGGATGATATGTGCAGCCGCATAGGCGATGCGAACCGGAGCAGCGGTTTCCGGTTCCGGCTCCATCGCCAGCACACCGTCTTCGAGCCAGATCGGCTCTCCTCCAGGATTCGGCAGTTCGATTCTCATCCGGTGAGAGTCCTCCACCATCCAGGTATCGCGGTGACCGTAATCCAGATCAGGAACACACTCAGCACCAGCGTCGCCAGCAAGATCAATCCCTGCCACAGCATCGCCTTCCTGCCCTGCGGTAGATCTGCACCGAGGTACGCCCTGGAGCGCTGCATCTTGAGGATTCCGATGTAGACCGCAGGCAGCAGGAAACCGGTCAGGATGGTGGTCGGGACCGCGATCCAGATCTTGATGTCACCCCAGAAGAAGGCACCCAGCACTCCAGGGGTCGGCAACAGACAGGCGAGACGAAACTTGGCCGATCCGACCTTCCAGCCCAGTGTTTCACAGGCTGCGAAGCCGCAGCAGACCATGTGCATCGTGATGCTGCTGGTGACCATTCCCAGTAACCCCAGGTCGAACAGAATTCGTGAGGTGCTGGTGCCGAAGGTGCTGCCGAGGATCTTTGCGGCATCGACGGGCGCAAAACCCTTGCCGGGAAAGGGGATCCCATCGGCACCGAAGGTGCTCGCTGCCGCCACCACGATGAGGGTCGTCGTCAACAGATAAGGAACGAACATGCCCGCGAACAGATCGAACCTCGCCAGTGATCGGTGCTCCTTGCCCCAGCCTCTCGCCAACAACGAGTACGGATAGAGAAAAACCATGTTGGCACCGATGGCCGCGGCCAATCCCGCCACCACGATGCTGAGAGCACCGATCGACTTCGACTCATCCCCTCCAGGCGTATAGACTTCGCCGACACCACCGGGAATGAAACCGGACAGGAAGGCTCCGGGATCACTGATCCCCGTCTTGACCACGACGGCGGCGAAACAGAGCACGATCAACCACACCATCACCTGCATGCTACGCTCGAACAGTTTCAACAACGCCGGCGAACGGCCATAGGTGAAGGACCAGCTGATGGCCCACGCCAGCACCAGCAGTCCCCCCATCCAGCGCGAGATTCCCGTTCCACTGACATTACCGATATCCTCGATCGCTGCCGAGGCGAGGGCGTACTGGGCGAAATGCCAGATGACACTCGACAGCACCGCTCCTGCGATGAAGGCGAAGGCGAAGAAAGGCCCGGCGTGCTCCCGGATCGCCGGCAGTGGCCGCTTTCCCGTCGAAAGGGTCTGGTGCGCGACCGCCGACAGCACCGCGACTCCCAGTAGCATCGAGAGTGGCGCCACCCACAACAGTCGATAGCCGAACGCACCACCTGCCATCAGAGTTGCGGCTGCGGTGCCACCACCGAGGGTCAGTGAACTCTGCAGATAGCCCGGTCCGCCTCGCTTGAGGAACGCGGCCCAGCGCTTCGTGATGGGTGCAGATTCTAGCGAAGTGAGCCACTTCTTTTCCTCGGCCAGAGCCACCGGATCGGGTGGAGCCGCCATCGGAAGGTCGATGGAATCCTGGGAATCGGCTTCGGGTTCACTCAATGGTTCTCCCCTTCTCTGGCGATCTGCCGGGCACTCGCCTTGACGGACTTCAGTTCCGCTGCGGCAGGGTGCGATTTGTAATGCTCATCGAGTGGAAAGCACCCGCTGATCAATCCGTTTCGAGGAGCGGTTGTACAGTCGCTGAAGGTTCGACAGACCCGTTTCTTTGGCATCGTTCTGCCATGGATGATGTCCCTCGGCAACTCAGGGTAGGAAAGCATCGATCTGCCTAGACCGACCACATCCTGAAAGCCTTTTCTCACCTCGTGCTGGGCAACTGCCGGCAACCACTCCTGCAGGTAAGTCCAGCCGGTGCCAACGATTCCCAGCTGGGGAAAGTGGCTTCGCACCGTTCGCGCGGCCTGGATGTGGCTGGCGACCCCGACCAGCGGATCCTCAGGAGGTTCATACCCATCGCTGGGCGGGTACTGGGCAGGACGCTGCCTGTGAGGACACCAGTAGGGCGACCCGATCGTCAGATTGATCCATTCGATGCCCTGCTGTTGAAGCATCGAGATCAACTGCAACGGTTCGTCCCAGTGCGGTTTCAACGGATTCGCAGGGTCGACACCGAATCCGTGGTCGTAATTCTCATCGGCTGGCCAATCCGGAACTCCCTCACCATCATCCGATCGACGAAACGGGATCACATCCGTAACTGACAGTCGTACCGCTATGCCAAGCCCGGGGGCAGCCTCGCGAACTCCTGAGATCAGGTCCCTGAGCATCCGGCTGCGACCCTCCAGGTCACCACCGTATCTGCCGGGGCGGGTTCTCGCAGACAGCAGTTCATGGAGCAAGTAGCCGTGACACGCCTTGATATCGATAAAATCAAAGCCGGCCATCTGAGCGCAAATCGCTGCCTCGATGTAACGCTCGCCTATCAATTCCAGCTCTTCATCGCTCAGCAGCTGATCTGCTGAGGCCCCGACTCGAGCATCGAGTATCGGATGCTCGAATGCAGTTCTCGGTGATGGCCCCGATGTTGTCGGGCGAGACCACCGACCCGAGTGAGTCAACTGTAATCCCACCACCGATCGGCTCGGTGCCTCATCACCGATCATCCGTTTCCCGGCCAGGAGAGCTTCACGCAATGATTCGAGTGTGCGGCAGCTTTGCGCGGAGTCGCGGTGAAACAGTTGATGAGGGTTTGCGCGTCCTTCCTCGGCGACAGCGAACGCCTCACCACCCCAGACCAGCGCCGCTCCGCTTTCTCCGAAACGATGCCATCTTCTGAGAGTCTCCTCCGATGGAGTCCCATCGCGATGGGCATCCCAGCCTTCCATCGGCTGCACTGCGAATCGATTCGACAGTGACCAGCCCCCCTTCTCCAGCGAGGAACCGAGTATTCCTGGCGAATCCACCGTGTCATCGAGGTCGAGTTGTGGATCGATCTCTTGCCAGCGGTTGCGAAAGGCGTCGGCATCTTTGAATCGTTGTGGGGATTTGATCTTCATGATGGCTCCCCGATTCGCTGGCTCAGTACTGACCGACGATGATCTGCGGCGGGTTCGATGCGGCACCCGTACCCCTCGCAGTCGAGTGAGCCGATGGCAAGATCTCCATCCTGGATGACAAGTTCCGCCCCATCTCCTACCGATCGATACAGGTCTTCATGCTGAGCAACCAGAGCAAGCACCTCTTCGTCAGGTAGGTGGTCGAGTCCGCGAAAGTAGTGATGCCCATTTCTTTCTACATGACGCAGTCCCAGTGCCACTGCAGTGAGCAGATCCTGGTGCAAGCCCCAGGGGGGCAGATTTGTCAGGTCTTCACCGCTGATGAATGCGCCGTTTCCGTGCAGATCACACAGCCCTTGATGAGCGATGGAGCGGGACACTCCCTTGCAGTTCTTGGCAGAAATCCCTCGATATCCTAATCGGAGAGCCGCGGGAAAGGCCTCCGGGCCGTGATCTGCCTCGTCGATGATGACAGGTGCATATCTGGCGAGGGTTGTGGGGGCTGCCGACTCATCGAAGGTATTTGCTCTCGGTACCGGTTGTTCGATGCTGACGATCGACTTGACGAAGTTCTGGTTTACGCCACCGGAGAGCTCATCCAGAACCTGAGCCAGTTGATCCGGATCGGAATACTGCTCATTGCCGTCCAGTGTGACCCGGTACCCCGGATCTGCTTCCCGATCGAGGATCTGTGCTATTTCGCCGAGCCGTTCGAGATCCTGATCGGGATCACCACCGACCTTGACCTTGAACCAGCGCAGACCGTATCGCTGAATGTCCTCGACCAGGCTCACCGGAAGCCCATCTTCTGGAGCGTCCCCCGACCTCTGTTCCAGATCATCCAGCAGCCCGACCGTATGGCGCACTGCGATGGTTCCCGGCAACGGTGCTGGATGAAAACTCCAATCGGCCAGGTTTGAATGAAATCGGCCAGCGTCGATGCAAAACAGGTTGCAATCGAGGGCATCGAGGAAAGATAGCCCCACGCCTCGACAGGATGCGTCCATCAACGCTCGTTCCCAGATCGCACACCCCAGGCCACGGGTCAATCGATCCGCGGCATCGGTCGGCACGGCAAGTACCCGATCCTCGAGCATCCTCCAGTAGTGGTCAAAGGCACTCGCCTTGGTCCCATCGAGCAGCACATCACCGGCCCTGGAGATGCTATCGATCAGAGATTGGATGTCATCCTCGACGGAGCGATCGAGATTCTTCTCGAACCAACGGGGAACCAGTAACTCCGAGGTATATCCTACCAACGGAGTTCCATCGGATGTCTCGGCAGAGATGGTCGCCACAGCCATCGGCGCAGTGGTGAGGGTATGAACTCCAAAACGAAACGGGATCCTGGTATTGCAATCCTGAAGCTGGAGATCGATTCCTGTCACCTTGATCTGCAAGCGACTCCCTCTCCACAACGGGCTTCCGGTGGCCCGCATCGTGCCGCCTCGTCAGCGGGGATCAAGAAGTGGCCATCTGCCTCGAAGGATCCCACGGACCGGGATCGATGGGGCTCTCCTGGCCGAGAATCGAACAGGTGATCAATTGCGCCGCAGCAGGTGCCTGGGTGATCCCCAGCCCCTCGAAGCCTGCAGCGATCCACACCCCCTCGATGCCAGGAAGAGCACCGATGAGAGGCCTATCATCGCCGGTCGCAGCACGAGTTCCACTCCATGTGCGAACCACTGGCAAGCCAGAGATTCCGGGCACAAAGCGTTCACTGCGTACCATGATCCGCTCGATCAATTCGCTGTCGACTTCCCCGGCTCGTCGAGGACGACGACTCGAACCGATGCACAGTTGCCCTGTAGACCTTGGCAGGATGGCACAGGCCACCGTGTCTTCCACCTCCCCCAGGGCACCCTGCTGGTACGCCGCTTCCACGACATGATGATTCAACACGCAGGTGCCTCTACTCGTGATGGCGAGATGCCCCTCTCTGGGCAGAATGGGGATGCTGACCCCGGTCTCCTCGCACAGTTCGAGCGCCTCCAGACCTGAAGCGATGACGATCGCATCCGCTGAAATACTGGTTCCATCGTCGAGAAGTACTTGTCCCCGTTCGACGGCGAGTACCTTCACCGAGGTTCGTATGGTCGCTCCAATTTGTACGGCTTCCCCGACCATCGAAGCGGCTGCAGTGGGAGCGTAAATCGCACCGTCCTCAGGCAATCTCAATCCGCCACGGAGATCCCTCGCCAGCGCAGGCTCGACCTCGAACAATGACGACCCCTCGAGCAGATCGGCTGCAACTCCAGCCTCATTCAGTCGTGAAGCAGCCAAACCGAGGTCAGCAAGGGAAGCATCGTCTTCAGCCATCCAGAGCGTGCCGATCTCGACGAAGCCGTCTTCTTCGGAGCTGGGTGGAGCATCCTCTCGCCAGATCTTTCTGCCGAGAATACAGAGTTGAATACTGGCTTCATCTGCGGCGTTGACGGTGATATGTCCCATTCCTGCTGCCGTCGCGCCTCTGACTCCTGGGGCCTCCCCCTGCTCGAGAAGCACCACGTCTGCTCCTTCTCGGGCGAGCGACCGGGCGCAGCTGGCGCCCACCACCCCGGCTCCGACGATGACTACCTTGAGAATTGCCATCAGTGAGGTCCATCGGCGAGTTCGATCGCCTGCCTGTAAACCTCGACCGTCTGGCGTGCACAACTCTTCCAGTCAAATGCCAGAGCATGGTTCCTGGCTCGGTCTCGATGGGTGCGGTCATGTCCCAGGGCGCGATGCAGAGCTGCTGCGATGGATGCGGGATCATCCGGGTCACAGGACTCTGCGAGATCTCCCCCGATCTCTGGAGCAGCACCGCGGGACGAGACCACAACAGGAGTACCGCAAGCCATCGATTCCAGCACGGGCAATCCAAAGCCCTCATAGTGAGTGCAGTAGAGGAGAGCCTTCGCCGATGAATACAGGGAGGGCAACACATCATCCCCGAGCCAACCGACGAGCCTGACGCGCCCGCATCCTTCACTCTCGATCAACTCCTGTATTCCTGTGCCGCCAAAAGAAGCCTCTCCGGCGATGACGAGTGGAACATCTCCGAGTTCTGCGGCGAGGAAGCCCCTGACGATTCCCGGAATGTTCTTTCGATGTGAAAGATCTCCAACATAGATGATCGCTTCAGTCGGGATGCCACGGACAGCGAGAACTTCAGCGGCCTTTGACTGCTCTATCGGTTGAAACACCGGATCGACACCATGGTGAACCACTACCACTTTTTCCGGATCACACTCGACTCCGCCCAGAAAGTCACGGCGTGTCGTCTCGCTGACTGCGATGATCCTCTGACAGTCAGCGGCGATGGCCTGGTAGGAAGCGATCTTCTTGTCGCGGAATTCTCTTGTAGAGATTTGTCGGCTCATCCGATCTTCTGGCAACAGATGAACCACATCATGAATCGTGGCAACCCTTGGTGAGTTCCACCGCGGAACTCTAGAATCGGTGACATGAACCACATCGGGCCGACGAAGTGGTGGCCACCACGGTTCCTGGATCCAGAAGCGATTCACGGTCGGAATTGACAATCGATGTCGATGGCGGTGGAGGTGAGAGCACCGTGTACCGAGCGAGATCTTCGACCCGATGTCGTCGAGCGCCCGCGCCAACTGGGCGGTGTATCTGCCGATCCCGGTGGGTCGGGGAGTACAAGCAGCAGTGGCATCGATGGCGATCCGCACATTACCTCCCCTAGTAGACTAGGTCAGTCGCAACGCTCAGTCGATGCCATGCCGAAATGGATCATCCGGCGGAAAGTACAATGTACCCTCTCCACACATCGATGATCGGCCTCGAATCGTCGGAATGATGCCTCCATCCACCACTCTGAAGGAACCGACGAAACTCGTTCCGAGTACCCCGACCTGGGTCCAACGATCGCCCTCATCCAGTTGACCCCGTTGATGCTGACACGCCATCGTGGCACTGGTGCCAGTGCCGCAGGGGGAGCGATCCCACTGCTTGCCCGGACACAGGACAAAGGAACGGGTTCCAGCGGCTTCTGTACCCGACAACGGCTGATGCAGGTCGATGTGATCGATCTCCTCGCCATCAGGCCCTGTCACTCCCTGCTCACGCAGCGCATCACGAATCCGACAGGCATGATCAGTCAGCGCATCCACATTTGTAAACTCGACGGTCATCCCTGGAGACTCCGTGATGAAGAACCAGTTTCCTCCCCAGGCAATATCGCCGATCACCTCGTCACCACCTTCCAGCGTGACGGAGCAATTGGACGCACTACGATAACTACGGACATTTTCGAGAGAGATCTCTCCATCGTCATGCAGTTGCATCTCGACAACGCCAGCATTCGTCTCCAGTTTGCATTTCCCGACATCGACCCGGCCGGCGTGCCTGAGCGCTTCGATCACCCCCATCGCCCCATGGCCACACATTCCGAGTACTCCTACATTATTGAAGAAGATCACTGCGGCTTCGCAATCGGCCAGAGAACTCTCGAGCAGTAGTGCTCCCACCATCGCTTCGTGACCACGAGGCTCGCGAACGATCCCCGCTCTCAGTGAGTCATGGTCACTCAGCATCACAGCGCATCGCTGGGATGCTGAACCAATTCCGAGGTCCGGGAAGCCGCCAGTGATGACTCGCGTCGGCTCTCCTGCGGTATGGGTATCGATGTAGTGAATCGGTGAAAGCGACATCCTCAGAGAACCCGCGCCACCAGAAGGCCCTGGCGCATCGGAAGGATGGTCCCCTGCAAGCGTGGATGGTCAGAGACCCTTCGGTTGAACTGATCGATGGCAACTCGACTCGGCTCATCATCGATGGAATCTGGGATCCAACCATCTCCTGCTCCCAGAACATTGTCTGCAACGATCAATCCACCGCTTCGCAACAGTGGCAGACCCGCATCCAGGTACCCGGGATACTCCGTCTTGATGGCATCGAGAAAGAGTAGATCGCAACTACCCTGGCCCAACTCCTCGACCAGTTCGGGAAGCAGTGTCAGCCCCTCTCCCTGTCGAACGTCGATGCGCGTCTCACCCGATCTCTGGATGGCGGCGCGCGCAAACTCCACATGGTCTGGATTCGCCTCGATTGTGATCAGCTTCCCATCGGCGGCCAGTCCCCCGGCGAGAGCGAGGGCACTCGCCCCCCCGAGGGTTCCCACTTCCACCACCAGTTTCGATCCGCCGTCGCGGCAGACTGCAGTGAGCAGGGTGAGCCAGCGACCGACGGTTGCGCCGACTGAGATGGCGGGAAGCCCAGCATCGAGAGACGCTTCATGTTCGCGGCTCCAACGGTCGGCATCATCACTGAAGAGATGGTCGATGTAGGTGTGAGTTCTTTCCCAGCGCTGCTGGGACATCCCTCCATCGATCGAGTCCGCCATCTCTTCTCCTCTCGGTGTCAGATGCCCCGCTTCGCTTGCAGATTTTCGTCAAGTTTCTCCAGAAACTGCTCTGTAGTGAGAAAGGGGGTATCCGCACCGACGAGGATCGCCAGATCCTTGGTCATGTCGCCCGCTTCCACCGTCTCGATGCAAACAGCTTCCAGATCGGCTGCAAACTGACCCAGTGCCTCGTTGCCATCGAGTGATGCTCGATGGGCAAATCCGCGGGTCCAGGCGAAGATACTGGCGATGGGGTTGGTCGAGGTGGGATTCCCCTTCTGATGCTCGCGGTAGTGGCGCGTGACGGTGCCGTGTGCGGCTTCCGCCTCGACCGTCTTTCCGTCAGGTGTCATCAGAACACTCGTCATCAGCCCCAGCGAACCGAAGCCCTGCGCGACCGTATCCGATTGCACGTCCCCGTCGTAGTTCTTGCACGCCCACACGAATCCACCACTCCATTTCATGGCACAGGCTACCATGTCGTCGATCAGCCGATGCTCGTAGGTGATTCCTGCATCTTCGAACGCAGGCCCGAACTCACCATCGAACACTTCCTGGAACAGATCCTTGAAGCGACCGTCATAGGCCTTGAGGATGGTGTTCTTGGTCGACAGGTAAACTGGCCACTTTCGCTGCAACCCATAGTTCAAGCAGGCTCGAGCAAATCCACGGATCGATTCATCCAGGTTGTACATACCCATGGCGATGCCGGGTTCTTCGAACTGCATCACATCATAGGTCTGAACATCTCCACCCTCAGTGGGCGTGAATGTCATCGTCAATTTTCCAGGACCAGGAATCAGAAAGTCGGTAGCTCTGTACTGATCGCCGTGAGCATGGCGACCGATCACGATCGAGTCGGTCCAGCCGGGCACGAGGCGAGGAACATTCTTGCAGATGATGGGTTCACGGAAGACGGTCCCGCCGATGATGTTGCGAATGGTTCCGTTTGGAGAACGCCACATCTTCTTGAGGCCAAACTCTTCCACTCTCTGCTCATCGGGTGTGATGGTGGCGCACTTGACTCCAACGCCATGCTCGAGGATTGCATTTGCCGCGTCGATGGTGATCTGATCCTCGGTGGCATCACGGCTTTCGACACCGAGATCGAAGTATTTCAGATCCACATCCACGTAGGGAAGGATCAGGCGGTCCTTGATGAACTGCCAGATGATGCGGGTCATCTCGTCGCCATCGAGTTCGACGACTGGATTCTCCACCTTGATCTTGTCCACGATTCACTCCTGACGTCCGGGATGCTCCCTAGAGTACTGACTGCACAGTCCTGACCCTGAGATTCTAGGATCTGACCTCGGCGGTGGGAAGCGGACCCGGTAGGGATGCTATTTCTGGCATCCAGAGCAGAAGTAGAGCGATCGATTTCCTTTCACCGCCCTGCGGATCTGCCCTTCACAGCGGCTACAGGGCTCTCCATCGCGTCCATAGACCTCGAATGTGTGCTGGAAGTAGCCCGGCTCACCGTCTGGATCGACAAAATCCCTCAAGGTGGTTCCCCCCTGAACGAGGGCCCGGGTCAGCACATCCTGGATCGCCGATGCGAGTCGCAGGTATCGCTCCCTGGCGATGCGGCCACAGGATCGATCGGGACGGATACCCGCAAGCCAGGCAGCTTCATTGGCATAGATATTTCCTACACCCGCAATCACCCGAGTATCGAGCAGGAAATCTCTCAAGCGGACTCGTCGCCCACGCGACCTGTCGTAGAGAAGTTCGCCCAGGTGTTCTTGCTCCAGTGGCTCCGGACCAAGGTCTCGAAGGAGCACATGCTCTGCAGGCTGATCTCCAGCCCAGGTCACGATGCCAAAACGTCGAGGATCGTGGTATCGCAGTTGCCTGCCATCGTCCAGGTACCAGATGACATGATCATGAGTCCTCAGTTCTTCCCTGTTCTCGACAATCCTCAGGCTCCCCGACATTCCGAGGTGAATGAGCAGCACTCCCGCCGTTGTTTCCAGCAGCAGATACTTGGCTCGCCTGTGAGTCTCAGCGAATCTGGCACCGCGCAATTTCTCGTCGAGATCGCCGGGAACAGGCAGCCTCAACCTGGAGTTTCGGACCACGACTTCCTCGATGCAGCAGCCTCGGATCCGGTCCGAGATTCCGCGGCGAGTGGTCTCTACCTCTGGCAGTTCTGGCACCGGATTCGCCCCTTTCTGCCCCCCGAGACCGGGCTGGATGGAAAAAATCCACTTTCCTCGCCGAGCGGGCCCATTTGCCAGCATGACCCCGATTGCTGCCGTTTCCAGGGTCCAGATTTGTTCCGAATGGCAAAAAGATGGCTTGAAAGAGGCACCCCATGCCGGGTACCCGTAGATGCAGCACACCCCGCTTCGGCGCCAGCAGCGGGGAGAAGGGCCGAAAACATCATGCCGAAACGGCTCGTCATCGTCGAATCACCGACCAAGGCCAAGACCATCGAGAAATACCTCGGTGCGAGCGGTGATGACTATGTCGTGGAGGCCAGTGTCGGACACATCCGCGATCTCCCGCGCAAGGCCAGCCAGGTTCCCGAGGAATTCAAGGAGAACCAGGTCGTCACCGGAATCACCAAAGAGTTCGAGGCGATCTATGTCCTCGACGAAGACAAACGGTCGACGATCAGCGCGATCCGAAAACAGTTGAAGGATGCAGATGAACTGTACCTGGCCACTGACGCCGACCGCGAGGGAGAGGCGATCTCCTGGCACCTTCTCCAGGTCCTGAAGCCGAAGAAATCGATGCCGGTCAAGCGCCTGCGTCTCGGTCAGATCACCAAGAGCGCCCTCGAAAAAGCGATCGCAGATCCCGAAGAACTGGACACTCTGCTGGTCGAGGCCCAGGAGGCGAGGCGGCTTGTAGATCGCCTGTACGGATTCCCCGTCTCCAGTCTGCTGTGGCGAAAGGTCGCTCAGGGACTCTCTGCTGGAAGGGTGCAGACGGTAGCGATCCGTCTGCTGGTCGAGAGAGAAAAAATACGACTCGTATTCATCCCGGCTGTGTTCTGGGATCTGGATGCCGTCTTCCGCACCGACGCAGGGGACACCTTCGAATCCAAATTGCTCGATCTTGGCGGAAAGTCCGTGGCTCAGAGCAAGGACTTCGGAGATGACGGGCAGTTGAAGAAGGAGTCCAAGGACTGCAGGGTGCTCGATACAGGCGAAGCCCATGCATTACGCGACCGCTTCTCCACATCCTCATTTTCCGTCTCCTCCCTCGAGGAAAAGCCGTACTCGCGAAAACCTCCCGTCCCCTTCATCACCAGTGGCCTCCAGCAGGAGGCGAGTAATCGGCTCGGATTCGCGCCTTCTCGAACGATGCGTGCTGCCAATGCTCTGTTCCAGAAGGGTTTCGTTACCTATGTGCGAACAGATAATTACTTGCTCGCACCCGAGGCGATGAAGGCGATCGAAGATCTGATCAAAAAACAATTCGGCGCAGATGAACATGCTCCTCGCAACTTCGGATCGCTCTCTGAAAAAGCCGGTGGAGAACATGAGCCGATCCGCCCGGCAGACTTTGTCGCCCCTGAAGAGGTCGCAAAGAAGGTGGGCGAGGATGAGAGCCGACTGTACGAGTTGATCTGGAAACGTACCGTTGCAACCCAGATGAAACCGGCGACGGGACGAACGGTCATCGTCGAGGTACTGGAAGATCATGCCGACGCGGCTCGCTATCAGGCTCGAGGTACCGTGATCGATAACCCGGGGTTCTTGCGGGTGGACCCTGCAGGGACCAAGGAAACCATCCTGCCCCCGGTCACGGTGGGTGATCGGGTCGAGGTGGATGGCCTGAATCCAGAAGAACACCGCACACAACCGATCGGACGCTACACGGAAGCTGGGCTGATCAAGGAGATGGAAAAACTGGGTATTGGCCGTCCCAGCACCTACGCGAACATCATCGAGAGGATCCACTCGGCCGCATATTCGTTCCGCAAGAACAAGGCGCTGGTCCCGACCTGGACCGCCTTTGCAGTGGTTCGACTGATGGAAGAGCACTTCCCCCATATCGTTGAGTACAGTTTCACCAAGCAGATGGAGGACGACCTCGATCAGATCGCAAAGGGCAAGAAGGACAGCAAAAAGTACCTCAAGAATTTCTGGTCCGGCAACGGCGAAGAAGGGCTGGAAGGACTCATCGAGAAGGGTCTGGAACAGATCGATCCGGCACAGATCTGTCGCTTTCCGTTGCCCTTTGCAGGTGGTGACCGATGGGAATTTCGCGACCAGGAAGTCATCTTGCGCGTGGGCCGCTATGGCCCCTATCTGGAGGCAGGCGAAATCCGCGGCAACATCCCTGAGGAACTTTGCCCGGACGAACTCGATGCAGTGAAGATGAAGGAGATCCTCGAAGCTGGAGCCCGAAAAGACGAACCGATCGGTCACTGCAGCGCCACCGGGAAACCTCTCTTCATCAAGAGCGGCCGCTTTGGTCCCTATGTCCAGCGTGGAGACTCCGACTCCGAAGAGAAACCGGAGTTCGCTTCACTTCTCAAGGATATGCAGCCGGAGACGGTCACGGCCGAGGTTGCCATCGGGTTGCTCCAGTTGAAGGAGGGGCGGCCCTGCGGCACCTCCGTCGATGGCGAGGAGATCCGTGTCTTCAACGGTCGCTACGGCCTTTACATCAAGGCGGGCGCCGAGACTCGTAGTCTAGAGGCTGGAGACGACCCGTTCGCCATCGTCGAGGAGAGATGCCGTGCCCTGCTTGCACAACCGAAGCAGCGCGGCAGGGCAGCCGCCAGGCCACCCATCCAGGTCTTCGAGAATGTCGTCGAACTGGAAGGGGCAACGATCCAGATCAAGGACGGTCGATTCGGGCCTTACGCCACGGATGGCGAGACCAATGCAACGCTGGCCAGGGACATGGACCCGGAAAAGGTCTCCTCCTCCGAGGCCGCCCAGCGCATCCTCGATAAGCGCGAGAGAGATGCCAAGAAGGGCAAGAAGAAGACCAAGAAGAAGACCACCAAAAAGAAAGCCAAGAAGAAGGCTGCAAAAAAGAAGACTACAAAGAAAAAGAGCACGAAAAAGAAAAGCACAGAGTGATGCCCCACCACGCCAACAGAAAGTCACTGGCTCTCATGTTGCCATTACTACTTCTGGCGGCCTGTGCCAGTGATCCCCTCACTTCTTCGAAATTCCCGGCAATCCCCGGAGAAGAATCCGCAGTTGGATCTCGTCTCCTGCTCGAGATGCAGTGGAATGAGCAGAGAAACCAGCTCGACATTCGATCGGGTTGCCGCTCCTTCACAACGCTGCGTCTGGATCGTTCTCGACCCTGTCTCTTTCCGCTCTATTCACCTGGCGGCCAGATGGTGCTCAGAAGGCATCCCATCGAGGACGCCGTGGAGGGAGAACAACCTGACCATCCACACCACGCCGGATGCTGGATCGCGCACGGCTCCGTCGGGGGGCATGACTTCTGGCACGGCGACGAGACACGGCAGTCCCCCAGGGAGTGGGATGCTTTTCTTCTCGACGGGGGCGAGATCCTGATCGTCTCGGGAAAGCTGGACTGGATCGCAGGAGACAAGAGAATCATCGAGGAAACTCGCACCTATGACTTTCGCAGCGAACCGGGTCTCCATCGCACAGAGATCTGGAGCCTGTGGAAGGCTCCGGGAGATGAGAGTGTCAGAATAGGGGACACCAAGGAAGGGACCTTCGCCCTGCGACTCGCTTCGACCTTGCGAATCGATGGACCGGTAGCAGCCGGCAGCAGTTTAAATGCGGATGCGCAAAGCGGTGGCAAGATCTGGGGGAAGCGCTCTCGATGGGTCGCATACAGCGGCCCGGTCGATGGCCAATCTGTGACCGTCGTCATGCTGGATCATCCGGATAATCCCAGGCATCCGACATGGTGGCACGCTCGCACATATGGCCTTTTCGCCGCCAATCCTTTCGGCCAGCACGATTTCGAACGGGGCCCGGCGGGCTCAGGCGATCTGGTGATAGGTTCAGGTGAAGACCTCTTTTTCCGCCACCAGTTACTGGTCTTCGATGGGGAGGTCTCTGCAGATCGGATCGATCAGGAGTGGAACAACTTTGCGATCCGATGATCCCGATTGACAGCGCGCAAGATCGACTTTTATCATGCCACCATGAAGTACTCCAACTTCCAGAATCTCATCCTGATCGTGTCTCTCGCACTTCTATCGCCGCTTCTTGCATCATCCATCGAATCTTCTCCGGAGGTCGACCTCACCGGCATCTGGCGGGGAGTCATCGATCCCGACGGCAGTGATATCGAACTGGTGTTTCATATCGAGCCGAGTGGCGAGAATGGCTGGCGCGGGACCGTCGACACACCGGCACAGAACTCATATGGACTTCCTCTGAGTGGGGTCACCTCGGCTGCCGATGGCTCAGTGACCTTCGAGGTAGCAGCGACCGGTGGAATCTATCAAGCGAAACTGGAACCGGACCAAAAAGGGTTGCGTGGCAGCTGGAAACAACGCGGTGCTGAGTTGACCCTCGACTGCAAGAGGGAGCCACTGCCCCCGCCTGTACCAGCAGATGTGGTCACCGCACTGCCAGGAATCTGGGAAGGTGTGCTGCCTGTAGGTTCCATCAAGCTCAGGATCATCCTGAAATTCGAAGCCACGGATGGCAACACACTCTCAGGATTCATGGTCAGCCCCGACCAATCACCAGCAGAGATTACCATCACCCGCATCGACCGCCTCGATGATCGCAAGGTTCGAGTCTGTCTCGGTGAGGTCTTCGTCCGGATGGAACTGGCTCTGTCGGGAGCCGGAGATCAACTCGACGGCACATTTCACCAGGGGCGCGGCAAATTCGACGTCTCACTTTCAAAACAGGAACAGGTCAGCGAGGTCCTCCGCCCCCAGGAGCCAAAACCTCCCTTCCCCTACCGGTCTGAAGAGGTCTCGTACCCGAACGAGGCTGCGGGGATCAAATTCGCCGGGACCTTGACGATTCCAGAGGGCGATGGCCCCTTTCCGTCGGTGCTGTTGATCACCGGATCTGGTGGCCAGGACCGCGATGAATCCATCTTTCAGCACCGTCCATTTTTCGTCATCGCCGATCATCTGTCTCGACGAGGAATCGCCGTTCTGAGAGTGGATGACAGGGGAGTCGGAGGGACCACAAGAGGAACCGATCCCGAGAAGGAAACGACGGTAGATTTTGTCGGCGATGCACTGTGCGGGGTCGAGTTTCTCAAGGGTCGAACCGAGGTCGAGAGCAAGCGCATCGGTTTGATCGGACACAGTGAAGGTGGCGTGATCGCACCTCTGGCCGCGGTGGCGAGTGATGATGTGGCCTTCATCATCATGATGGCAGGGACCGGCATTCGCGGAGACCAGCTGCTGCTCAAACAAAATGAACTGATCTCACTGGCGAGCGGTATCGACAAGGAGGAAATCGCCCGTGGATTGGACCTCTCCAGACAACTGTTCGCATTGCTGCTGGAAGACGACCTGGATGCAGAAACAACTCGTTCCAGGATGGAGGCCATCGTACGTGCTTCTCCCGATCTGTCAGATGGTGAAGATGGAGATGCAGAGGTTGCCAGAGTCATCGGTGAGCTGGAATTGCCCTGGATCCACTGGTTTGTCCGTTACGATCCAGCGCCCACCATCGAAAAGGTCACCTGTCCGGTGCTGGCAGTCAACGGCACCCTCGACCTTCAGGTCCCCTGCAAGGACAACCTCGAGGCGATCGGTGCGGCACTCGAAGGAGGCAAGAATCCCGACTTCGAGCTGGTCGAGTTTGCTGGCCTGAACCATCTCTTCCAGCATTGCGACACCGGCTCGCCCTCTGAGTATGGAGAGATCGAGGAAACCTTTTCCATCGAAGTCCTGGAAAAGATGACGGAGTGGATCCTGCATCGATTTGGCAATAACAAGGATCGAAAGGTAGCCGATTGATTTGCAGATGCTGATACCTGGATCCACACTGTCCACAAACCAATCCTTGCAATATGAACAAAGATGAAATAGGAGTGTTGTCGATATGAACAGTAACTACATACCAATGCTGATGATGGTCGCCGTCGTGTTACTCTCGGGTTGTGCTCCCATGCAAGTGGTCACTTCATCGGGGCAAACGGCTGAGGATCTATTTTCCAGGTTCCGCAGCCTGGAAGGCTCGTGGACCTCGACTCCCGATTCAGCAGAAATGCCACCTTCGACCGTGACCTATCACACCATCGCGAATGGAAGCGCCGTTGTGGAAACGGTCTTTGCGGGCACTCCCCACGAGATGATCTCGGTCATCTTCATGGATGAGGATCGACTACTGATGACGCATTATTGTGCCGCCCGCAACCAACCTCACCTGATTGCCCAGGAGATCACGGATGACAGCGTGCACTTTTTTACGGATCGTGTGACCAATCACGCAGATCCAGACGCCTTGTACATGGGTGAAGCAAGATGGGTGTTCACCGACGATAACCACCTGAAAACTAGATGGTGGAGCTTTCAGGATGGCGAGATGGGCGAACCTCTCACCTTCAACATGACCAGGATCGACTAGCAGTCATCTCACTATCCGAAGAACTCGTCGACCGCCTCGGCCTTGACCAGTTCACGCGGTTGCTTCAGGTGATTGAGAACCATCGTATCGGGTGCGATGCCGAAGGAATGGTAGATCGAGGCGAGCAGTTGCTTCGGATGCACCGGATCGCGAAGCGGTGCAGAGCCGGTCTCATCCGATTCTCCGTGCACATACCCTCGCTTGATGCCTGCTCCAGCCAGGATTGCCGTGTAGCAGTATGGCCAGTGATCTCGCCCATCGTCGGTATTGGCATTGCCGGAGGTGCTGACTCCGCGCTGAGGGCTGCGACCAAACTCACCCACCGCAACCACCAGCGTATCATCGAGCATCCCCCTTTCATCGAGGTCCTCGATCAGTGTTGCCAGACCCGAGTCGAGCATCGGAGCCGATTGTGTCTTCATCCTTTTCGACAGATCGACATGAACATCCCAGGAGTGATTGTCAGAGTTGGCGACCTTCGGCCAGATCACCTCGACAACGCGGGTTCCCGCTTCGATCAATCGGCGGGCGAGCAGGCAACTCTGACCGAAGGTATTGCGACCATAGCGCTCGCGAAGTTTGAACGGCTCCTGCTCAAGATTGAAAGCTTCGCGAGCCTTGCCCGAGACGATCAGGTTGATCGCTTTCTTGTAGTAGTCGTTGAGTTCATAGTCCGCCACTGCCTTGTCGATCTCTGGCATTGCCTCGTTGATGGCATCGCGAATTCTCGCTCTCCGCTGCAAGCGATGCGCGAAGACCCCGGGTGCCATCGACAGGTCATCGACCTTGATCTTGTCCATCTTGGTCATGTCCAGGTCATCCCCGGGTGGAAAAAGGTAGTAAGGATCATAGGACTTGCCCAGAAATCCAGCGGTCCCCCCCTTGCCAATCACATTGCTCTCTTGCAGCGGCCTCGGCAACATCACGAATGGCAGCATCGGAACTTCTGGTGGACGCATCCTCACCAGTTGCGACCCGAAGTTGGGAAAATCCTTGGGACTGGGCGGCTCCAGTTGGCCTGAAGGACTGACCTTGTCGGTCGTGTAACCCGTCATCATCTGATAGATCGCTGCGGTATGGTTGAACAACCCATGGGGCGTGTAACTCATCGAGCGAATCATCGTCATCTTGTCGTTGACCTGAGCGAGTTTCGGTAACAACTCGGTGAAATGAACTCCAGGAATCTTGGTCGGAATGCTATCGAAGACGCTCTTGACGTTATCGGGAACATTTTCCTTCGGATCCCACAGATCGATATGACTCGGCCCACCCTGCAAGTAGAGCATGATGATGCTATTGGCCTTGGCCCAACCGGGAGCGCTCTTGACTGCCTCTCTTGCGATGGCCTGCATCTCGAACACGGATCCCAGCGTCAATCCAAGGAACCCCGCACCACCGATGCGCATCAGAT